>DATEOF010000262.1:0-24055 GCA_035274465.1 Polyangiales bacterium | reverse complement strand
CTGCCGGCGCTCCGGCCGGCCCGGCCCCCGTACCCGCTGCCTGCCTGCCGGCGCCGCCAACGCCCGCCGGGGTCGCTCCGGTCCCCCCGGTCCCGGTGGGGCTACCACCGGCCGCTGGCACAGTCGTACCCGCCCCGGGGGGCTGGGCGTTCACGGGGTCCATCCCGGCGTTCGAACCCCCACCGCAGCCGTGGACCGCGATCGAGAGCAAAGCTGCACAGGAGGAGAGGAAAAAGCGCATCGATCCGCTCATGGAAAAAATGGTTGAGGTACCAAACCGTTTCTCGGCTTAGCACGCGATTCCCCGCACTTCCATCACCCCCCGTCCGTGGATGCACGAGTTCGTGCGAGCGTGCCTTTTTTTGGAAAACCGCTCCGCTTTGTGACACCCGCACAGCCGCGCGCGCGGCGGCCCACGGGCCTGCAGCTGATGGCTGCATGAGCCGGTCGTTCGCTATTCACCCAAACGGCCGCTCCTGGTTCGTACGGCGTGATCTGCTCACACGGCGGCGTGAAACGCTTCGAGCTATTTTCGGGCCCCAAGAAATTTCTTGAATGCGCGGCTCACAAGCGCTCGCGTTTCGAGGCTTTCGGTTGACACCTTGCTCCTCGCCCGAACAGGCTGAGTTTTCCTCGCCGGAGCGTTAGAGATGGCTGGAGTCGAAGTGTCCAACAACCGCGTCGCGGTAGCCCGCGCCTGGTCTGCGCTGTTCGTCGGAGCGCTCTGCGCGTGTGCGGCCGACGCGGGTACTCCGACTGGCCGAGAGAGTGGCAATCGTGCAGCTGGCAGCGGCGCGATCGGCGCCGGTGCGGCGGGCGGCGCGATGCCGGGCTCGCAGCCGCCGCTGGTCTCGCAACCTAGCGATCAGCCCGGGCTCGCGGGCAGCACCGGCCTGATCATCGACAGCGGCCCTCCCGCGGATGCCAAGGCCGGCTGCGCCGCCACGTCGGTGACGGCACCGCCGCCGGCCAACCCGCGCGTGGACATCGTCTGGGTCATCGACGCCTCGGGCAGCATGCTCGACGAGCAAAAGAAGGTCGGCGCGAACATGGCCGCGTTCGCCGAGAAGATCAGCAAGGCGAACCTCGACGTGCGCATCGTGATGATGACCACGTCCGCGGCGATCCCGGTGATCTGTCCGATCGTGCCGCCCGATCCACTGACGGGCACCGCGCTGGCCGGCGACCCGCGCTACAAGTTCATCGAGAGCGGCGTCGATTCGCACAACGCGCTCGATGTCGCCACGCGCAATTTCCCGATGTACTCGAGCTTCCTGCGCCCCGACGCGACCACGCACTTCGTGATCGTCAGCGACGACGAGAGCACGTACAAGGGGCTCGGCGCACCGGCCGCTCGCGCAGACGCCTTCTACGCCGACATGAAGCAGCTGCTCGGCCACGACTTCATCCAACACACTATCTCGTCCGACGGCCCCACGCCCTGCAACGACCCGAACTGCATGCCGGACGAGACAACAGGCCTGTGCGTGTTCGTGATGCTCGGCTGCGGCGCCGCAGCACCGGGCGCGACGTACTACGCGCTGGCGCGCAACACCAAGGGCCTCACTGCGTCGCTGTGCGAGAGCGACTTCAGCCCGATCTTCGACCGCCTGAGCGCGGCCGTGATCGCCAGCGCACCCCTCCCCTGCAGCTACACGATCCCGCCGCCGCCCGCCGGCGAGACGCTCGATCCGATGAAGGTCAACGTCGGCTGGAAAGCGCCGAACGCGCCCGACGAACAGATCTTCCCCAAGGCCAGCGATCAAGCGGCGTGTGGCGACCAACTCGGCTGGTACTACGACAACGCGCAGCAGCCCAAGCAGGTCCTGCTCTGTCCCAGCTCGTGCAAGAAGGTCGCCGATGGCGGCGGCACGCTCGGCATCGCCTTCGGCTGCGAGACGATCGTGGTGATCTAGTCTCCTGAATCGGAAATCCGGTGACAGAAGCGGGCCGTGCGCTTCAGCGACAGCTTCGGGCTCGCCGCAAGCTTCGGGCTCGCCGCATAAGCGTATTCACCGCTTTCGTTGCGGCTCGCGAACAGCCTGTAGCCGTGGCCCGACGGACGACCGGAAGGGGCAAGTTTACGGGCAAGGGTGTCCACCAATTCATCCCCCTGGACGAGGGCAGCGGTCACGGAAAAGGGCAGGGGCAAGGGCAGGTTTAAGGGTATGGGTGGAGGCACGGAAATGGGCGCGTTGGCTTGGCGCTGGTAGGTTCGGACGAGCTCGACGAGCGTGGGCACCACCATCTCTACCTCATGCCGAGCGCGTTGGAGCGGGGGCTCGACGCTTCACGGTAGACGTCGAGCTTTTTGGTGATCCAGGGCCGTGCCGATTCTTCGAACGCGCACCCCGTCATTGCGCCGATGAACCGCCTCCGTTCCCATGCCTCCTACCCGTACCCTTAAACCTGCCCTTGCCCTTGCCCGTTTCCGTGACCCGCGCCCGCGTCCAAGGGCATGAAAAGGTGGGCACCCTTGCCCCTAAACCTGCCCTTCCGCTCCGTCCGTCAGACCACGGCTTCAGGCTGTTCGCGAGCCGCAACGAAAGCGGTGAAAGCGCTTATGCGGCGAGCCCGAAGCTCTCGCTGAAACGCACGGCCCGCTTCTGCCGCCTCACGACTAGAACGTCTTCATCAAGTTGACGTCGAGTACACCCACCCACTGGCGATACTCACCGCCGCCGTCCGGCCGCCGCGTGATGACGCCCACGTCCGGATCGGCGAGCTCGCTCTTGCCGGTGTTGTCGCGCGAGAAGAACTGCAGGTGCGTGTACGACCCCGCGATGAACCAGGTCTCCGCGAATTGCAGGCGCGCGCCCAGCGCCGCGGACATGTTGTTCGCGTCGGCCAGCACGGGGTCGAGCGTGCTGTCCGGCACGGCGCCGGTCTCGTAGCCCAGGCCGACGAACAGCTCGAGCTCGGGCATGACCCAGTAGCTGCCGCCACCACGCACGCCGACGGTGTCCTTCCAGTACCGCCGCAGGTTCACCACCACGCCGCTGTCCGGAGTCCCATCGCCGTTCGACATCACGGTGCACGGCTCGTCTTTCACGGCGATGCACTGCGTGCGGAACATACTCCAGCGCGTGAGATCACCCGCCAAGCGCAGCTCGAGGCTCGAGCTCGGCTGGAAGCGCGCACCCAGGCGGAACACGTCGGGCAGGCCCTGGTGAAAGGTCACGTCCTGCGGAAGGGTCTCATCCTCCACGTCCGCCGTGGCGTCGATCACGATCTGTCCGTCCATCAGCATCTCGCCCAGGCCGGGTTGCGCCTGATACGAGGCGCTGACCCACAACGTGTCCGGGATGGCTTCCACCATCGCGCCCAGGCCGAAGCTACCGTGGATGCCGCTGACGTCGATGGTGCTGCGACCTTCCCGCTCGATGTCGTTGATGCCGGCGCCTCCGCCGACGTTCTGGGCACGCTCGATCTCCAGCGAGCTGAAGATCAGGTTTCCGGTCACACCGAGGCTCACCGGGCCGAGCCGATAGGCGGCGCCGAGCGTGCCGTAGATCGACATGGTGCCCGCGTCGAAGGCATGCCAGCGCGCGACGCCATCGGCTGCACCGCCTTCGAAGCTCGAGTTGCGATCGAAGTGCACGTTGCCGCCGAACGGCGCGTAGGCGGCAGCGCCGAACGCGAAGTCGCCCAGGCGCATGCTGCCGCCCAACATCGGTCCGCCGAACAGGTTGAAGGCAGTGGCGGTGCCGTAGTTCGCGCCCTCGAAGCCGGCTGGCTCAGGTACGTCGCCGACCGAGGCCTCGTGGGTCCAGCCCAGGCTACGCATCGCGAGCTGGCCGTCCACGAACAGTTGTGTCCCGGTGCTGAAGCCGATGCCGGCGGGGTTGTAGTAGAGCGCGGTCGGGTTGGTGCTGTTCACCGTACCGTGCTCGCCACCGAAGCGCGCGATGTTGAAGCCCGACGCGTGCACAGTCGTAGCAGATGCGATCAGTGAGACCAGGATCGCGAGGACTACTACGACGGGCCAGCGTCGGTGTTCTGTCATTGGATCGGGAGGGCCGCGCGCACTTCGGCGCACGTGGTGTCGTCATCCACCAGCTTGGTCGAGAACGTGGCACTCTCGACGGTGAAGACCGTACGGTTGCTGTCGACGAAGTCCGCTTCCGTGCCCGAGCACTCGCCGCCGCCGCTCACGTGGCAGCCGATCACGTGGTTCTCGAACTTCGTGACGTTCGCGGTGCCGCTATACGTCGACGGGCAGCCCGTGACCGTCGCACTCATGGTCATGACGTTGCGGATCGCGAGGTACAGCTTGTCCGCGCGGTTGGTCTTGGAGATGCTGGTGGGCGGCATGTTGTAGTTGCCACCGGTCTTGGGGATCGCGGTTATGCCCTTCTTGCCGTCGCCGTCGTGATCGACGCTCGTGATGGCTGATGCCGCGGGCCACGCCGCGGTGACCGGAGACAAGCTGAGGCCGAGCAACGCGGTGCCGGCGTTGATGTTCCAGGTGTTACCCGACTTGGTCGCCGTACCCGGGAACGTGGGCATCGCCGGATTGTCCCACGAGGCGTTCGGGATCTCGGGCAGGACCCTCTTACCGCCGTCGCCGAGCGAGGTGGTGATGATATCCGGCAGGACCGAGCCGCACGACACGCTCACGAGCGTAGCGCTACTGCCGCTCTCGCTGAACTTGGTTCGCGACCAGAGGTGCACCTTTTCTCCGCCCACGCTGCCCTTGATCGCGATCGTGCCGTCCCAGCTGACGTTCATCACGATGTGAGTGGCCATCGTATACTCGGTGGGGCAACCGTTTCCGCCGCCCATCGCACCGCCCGAGCCACCGCCGCCGCTACCAGCGACAGATCCACCTGCACCACCGCTGCCGCCGTTGGCTGCGGATCCACCATTACCGCCGCCGCCGGAGCCTCCGCTACCAGAGCCGCCTGCGCCGGAACCACCGGAGCCGCCTGCACCAGAGCCGCCCTGACCGACGCCTCCCGTGCCTGCTTCCTCGCCGGCCATGCCACCAGTGCCCGCCGCGTACGAGCCGGCAGGCTCGTAGACTTCACCGGCTGCCCCCTCACCGGCTTCACCCATTCCGCCACTGCCACCTGCAGGTATGTCTCGCTCCGAGTCACTCGCGGAACAAGCACCCAACAACACTGCAGACAGAACCCCCACCATACCGGAACGAACTACAAACACTTTCATGTGTACTCCAACTGCCTGACGCTAGAGTTAAAATCTATAGCGTCGGTTGGTCAGCGCGCAAACGCCAAGCACGTGTTCGGTGCGTAGCTCGCGCATGCGCACACGCAAGAACGCACGCGGGCGGCTCGCTTTGTCGCGAACCGCCCGCATGTCACGTGGCCGTACTCGCGCTCAGGGTGTGCGCATCATCCGCACGTAGATGCGCTCGTTGCCCACGAGGAACGTCCCGGCCAGTTCCTCGCCCTCGCTGGACAGCGCGGCGTCGATCTGTACGTCAGAGTGCTCGAGCATTGCACCGCAGCCATCGGCGTCACACACGCAATACTTGTCGCAGTCTGCCTTGTTGCAATCGAAGGCGGTGCGCTGCGCATCCTGGAGCCTGCAGCCGCTGGCGGCATCGTAACTCCAGGCCACGTTCGGCAGGCAGGCGTAGCGGCCGACGTCGTTCAACACCGGCTCGAACATGCTGCACCAGCTCGTGTAGGGTTGCTGGCTATTGGAGGACATGCGGATGCGGCGCCCGGTCACCGTGGCGTCGGCAACGCTGTAGTCGAAGCCAGGCAGCAACCCCTGCAACGGCTTGATGAACTCCTCGGGGCCGCCGCCACGAATCACTGGCGCCTCTGTATCGGCGGCCCCGACCTGGATCCTGCCGTTCCCGCTCTCGTCCAGACTCAAGCGCACCAGATCGGTCTGGTCGCTCCACTTGAAGGCTTCGGCGTATCCCTCCCAGGAACCGACGTAGTCGGTCAGGCTCGCACCGACCACACCAGGTGGATCGTTGTGGCCAATGTCGACTCGATCGGCGCCGCAGCCGGCCGCGAGCAGGAGCACTAGTGTTAGACGCGTTGCTGACTGTCCACCCATGACTTGTCCTCCAGGCCTTCGCTCGGCGTTCAGCGACGCGCGCGAAAGGCTGGCTATGTGTGTCCGCGGCGCGTTGGATCCGTTGCGCATCATGGCGCGAGCTTCTCTCTGCCGCCGAGAGCGGCAAGGCACGCCTGCTCGACGCGCGAGAGATACACGCTGCCGGGGTAGCGTGCGCAAAACTCGCGGCTACGCTCCGGCTCGGGACGCTGCGCACAATGCGCGAGCGCAGAAGCAGCCAGGCGCTCCTCGGCGAGCAGACCGCCCTTGCTGGTGCGCTCGAGTGAGGCCAACAGGCGCAGCGCGAGCTCCGGCTTGCCGTCACGCAGCGCGCGTTCGATCTTCTTCAAGGCGCGCGTCTCGGCCAGCAGGGAGGGCGTGTCGTCTTGGCGCAGGGCAGGCCCTGCGGTCGGAGCCGGCTCTGTCGCCGCCATGGGCTGCACAGCGCGCGCGGCTGCGGGCTGTTCGACATCCGGGCTCGGCGCAGCAGTCGGCGGAGTCTCCGCCGGGCGAACGATCGCCGGCGCTGCGCTCGGCGGCCGCGACGCGCGCTCGCCCGCCCGGTACCCGAGCAGATAGCCGCCGCTACCCGCGCCCAGGACGGCGACCAGCGTGCCTGCCAGCCACTTGCTGGCAACCAGCTTGCCCGCACCGGAGTGTGCCGCTGCGGCCTTCGAGCTCGTCTCGGCCGCTGCCGCTGGCAACCCGAGGATCGAGAGCTCGGTGGCGCGAAGCACGCGCTCTGCGTCCTCCGACGTCGCGCTCCACGCGCGGCGCGCACCGGCCAGCATTGCGCTCTTGTCCTTGTCTGAATCCTTGTCCTTGTCTGAATCCTTGTCGCTGTCCCTGTCGTTGTCAGTGTCCGCGTCCGAGTCCGCATCCGCATCCGCGACCGAGTCCGCGCCCGCCTCCGCCTGCGAGCCCACCGCCATGGCGATCGCCACAGCCCCCGCCTCACTCACCTCCCCACAACTCTTCCCCACCAACTCCCTCTCCCGCGGCAACCTCTTCCCCCCCGAGCTCACCAGCGCCAGCCGCCAACGGCGGCGCTCCACCTTCTCCACCCGCACGCTGAAATCGACGCCCTCCACGGCAGACAGCGGCCGCCCCAACAAGCGCTCGACCTGCTTCTCCACGCTCTCCCGCCCCGGACACTCGGCGGGAGCAACCCACTCCAGCTCCGCCGCCGACACCGGTCGCGCCGAAAAACACAGCCCACAGGCAAGCCCACACACAGCACTGACGCCCAGCGGTGGAGCTCACGCCGCAGAACATAGCTCGCTTCGAACCGGGCGCGCTCGGGAACTTTTCGCTCGTACGCAGGTCTAGATCACCAGCGCGACCGCTACGCCGGGCCGCGCGGAGCGGAGCACTTTGCTCCTGCGCCGCAGCCTGCCCCGTACCGCAATCCAGCCGCGCGCAACCGCCCTACGTCCAGGAGGCTGTGTGCCGACTCGCATTCCTTTCTCCAATAACCGCCGCACCGAAAACGAACATGGCCTGGCCGATCGCTACGTCTATCAGCTGGTGCCGCAGACACCTCGACTCGACGAGTACGAGCTCGACAGCAGCGACAGCGCGCTCGAGATCGTGATCCTCTGGGGCGGCGCGTCGGTGCTGCACGTCGCGCATCTCTCGCCGCCGCGCGCCTTCTACCTGGGCGACGACACCCAGCGCGACGACTTCGTGGTCGGTGCGGACACGCTGGGCAGCGAGCGGCTGCCGATCGTGCTCGAGTCGAACGGCGAGCCGTCGTTGGTCCTCGCGCGCGGCTCGAGCGGCGAGATCGAGCGCGACGGCGAGCGGTTCGCGCTGGACCCCGGCACGCGGCAGTACCCGCTACGGCGTGGCGACTGCGCGCGCGTGCAACACGGCGACTTCACATTCATCGTGCGCTCGATCGCCGCCGCGCGCCCCGGGCTCGCCGCGATGCGCGCCAAGCCCGACGTGCGAAACTCGCGCTGGACGCTGGCCTCCGCCGCGTTGCACGCGCTCCTGCTCTTCGGCTTCTACTTCCTGCCGCCGAAGTCCGCGGCGTTATCGCTGGACTCGGTCGACACGGACTCGCGGCTGGTGAAGTACACCATCGAAGCGCGCGAAAACCGCCTCGAGGAAGAGCCCAAGTGGCTGGAGAACAAGTCGGGAGCTGCAGCTGGCGGCGGCGAGCCCGCGGCCGGACCGCGCGGCGCAGCCGGCGCCAAGGACTCGCGCCAGCACGATCGCCGCATGGCCATCAAGGGGGACGCCCAGGAAGAGCGGGTCTCGCGCGAACAGCAACAGGAGCTGGTGGACAAATCCGACCTGCTCGCGCTGCTGCGCGTCAGCGCGGGCACGCTCGCCCCGAGCTCGCCGTACTCGCGCTCCGCGGCCCAGGGCTACGACGCGGTGAACGCGCTCGGAAACCTGCTCGGTGCACAGATCGGCGACAGCCTCGGCTCGAACGGCCTCGGCCCGATCGGCATTGGTCGCGGCGGCGGAGGCAACGCGGACGGCACGATCGCGGCCGGCCCGTCGAACACGCGCGGCCGCAACTGGGGCGACTGGCAGGGCGTCGGAGGCAGCTTTCGAGATCGCTCAGCCCGTGTTCCGAGCATCCACCCCTTGCCGGTCGACACACACGGCTCGCTGAGTAAGGAGATCATCCGCCGCGTGATCAACCGACACGCCAACGAGATCAAATTCTGCTACCAGCAGCAGCTCATCGCGCACCCGGACCTTCAGGGCCGCGTGTCGACCAGGTTCATCATCGCGCCGACTGGCGCCGTGCAGACGGCGCTGATCAGCGAATCCCAGCTCGGCAACGCCGCCGCCGAACAATGCATCGCCGCGGCGGTCCGCCGCTGGATCTTCCCCGCGCCCGAAGGCGGCGGCCTCGTGGTCGTGACCTATCCGTTCCTACTCAGCCAGACCGGCGAATGAGCACATGTCCAAGACTAGTTCCCACCCGGGCAGTTGCACGCAGCCGTACAGCGCGGACCACCGGGCCGCCAGCAGGTGTCGCGCCAGATCGCCGCCCACTCGTAGCTCATCCCGCCGCCGTCGATCGCAGTGATCCGCATGATGTACAGATACGCCAGGCTCTGCACCAGCACCACGGACCCGACGCTGATGTCCGCCTTGTCGGTGAAGCCATCCGCCGGCGGCTGCCCGTACTGTTCGAGCGGACCACTGTAGTCGACCCGACGGATGCTCACACCGGCGAGACCGTCCGTGAACGCAGAGAGGCCGGAACAAGCGCCTGGCGTCGTACCAGGCAGGCCGCAGACATTGAGGAAGACCAGTTGGCCCTTGTTGGCGCACGGGTGCTCCATGTCGAACGCGTTGTCGCAGACGACGTTGAAGTCCGGCACCACGTTCCACGCTGCACCGTTCTTGACCGTGCGCGCGTTCGAACCGACCCCCGCCTGGAAGCATTGCCCCGAGCCGCTCTGCCACGGAGCGACACACCTGCAGTCGTACCCGCTGACCGTGTTCGCGCAGGAGTTGCCCCCGTCGCTCGGGCCGCAGCGGTTGTCGTCGAACTTGACGCACTCGTCGTAGTTGCAGCCCTTGCCGCTGGGGTTCTTCGTAAAACCCTCGTTGCAGTGGCAGACGTTGGATAGACAGCTGGAGTTGGCACCGCAGTGCAGGTCCGACGTGCACTCCACGCAGCGCGAAGCGCCATCACACACACTGTCGCCGTCACAGCTCACACCGTTGGCGATCGGCCGCGTCTGACAGGTATTGTCCGAGGTGCGACAAAACGGCTCGTCGCACAGCGCCGAGCTGCGGCAAGTCTTGTCGTCCGCGCACTGCACGCAGCGGCCGGACAGGCAGACGCCCGCTCCGAACGCGGCGCTGCACGTGGTGCGATCGGCCTGCGGCTTCGGATCGCAGGTGTGCGTTGCGGCATCGCAGTGCCTGGTCTGACACGCGACCGGATCCGGACAATCCGCGTCGCCGTTGCAACCCGCGCACTTGCCGGATCCGTCGCACACGCCCGCCGCGCACTTGGTGCCTCGCATTGCATTCGTCGGCTTGCAGCTACCGGTCTTGGTGTCGCAATGCCGCGTCTGGCAGGCCGGCGCTTCCGGACAATCGCTGTCGGCCGTGCAACCCACGCATTGTCCTGCGCCGTCGCACTTTCCCACGCCGCACTCCATGCCCTTCGCCGCCGGCCGCGGCATACAGCTGCCAGAGGCGGTGTCGCAGTGCCGCACCTGACAATCGCCCGGCATCGGACAGTCGCCGTCGCTCACGCAGCCCACACACTTGCCATCCGCCGAACACACACCCTGCGGACACGGTGTGCCGGACGCTCGTGCCTGCGGCTGGCACCTGCCGGAGACCAGGTTGCAATACGCGCGCATGCAGGCGCCCGGATCATCGCAGTCCGCGTCGCGCGTGCAGCGCACGCAGCGGCCCGCGCCCACGCAGTGTCCGGCCTCGGCCCCGCAATTCACGCGCTCCTGGCTCGAACCGTCGGCAGAACAGCGCAGCGCCGTGTCGCCTTCGCAAGTGCTCTGGCCCGGCACGCAGCGATCGCAGCTGCCCGTCGTCGCGTCGCACAGCCCGGGCTCGCAACGAGGCCCGTCGTGAAACTCGCTCTCCCCTTGCTTGCACGTCTGCAGTTCATCGCCGTGGCAGATCGAGCGCGTCTCGGCACACGCCGTGCCGCGGCAACGGCCTCCCGCAGCGTCGCAGCTGCCTGCGGCGCAGCTCTGCGTGTTGGAGAAGCCTTGCGCGTCCGCGTCGCAGCGCTCGAGCTTGTCTCCGCTGCAGCGGAACTCACCCGGCAGACACGCAGCGCAGCTCTTGGCTGCGACACCCAACTGGCAGTGACGCGCACTCGGGCAGGTCTCGCTCGACTCGATCACGCCGTCGGCACCGCAGTGGTACATCACACCCTTGCCGTCGCACACGATCGCCGACGGGCTGCCGCGGCACACGCTGGCCACGCCCAGACAGCGCGCGCCGGCAGCGGGATCGGCGGTACAAACCTCGCCCTCGCCGCACTCCACGGTCGGCGTCCAGAAACCATCCTGACAACGCTCGCGCTGCCGGCCCGCGCTGCCACAGCGCAGCGACTGCGAGCCGTCGCAGGCTTCGCGCGCCGGCGGCATGCCGGTGCCGAGTGACCCATCGCTGTCTTCGGACGCTCCCGAGTCGCCGCCGTCAGCAGCAGCTGCATCCGGGCCCGCATCGTCGCTGGTCACCGAACTGGGCTGCGATACGACCGTGCAAGAAGCCCAGGTCAGCGCCAGAAGCCCACTCCACGCGCGGCCGAATCGATCCATGGGTCACCCTCCTATCCTAGGAGTCACCAGCAGGCCAGAGTGTTGCAGAATTAGGCCGACGGTTTGCTGAGCCATCGGGTTGTGTCGCGGCGCCTAGCATCATAAGGACTGCACTGGCATGGCTAACGCTCCCACGGGCTCATCCGGCCGCAGCCGCGCAAGCGTGCACCTGGTGCCCGTGGCGACGGCGCCGGAACTGAGTGATTCCGCGCTTGTAGCCGCGGTTCTCGAGGGTGCGCCGCTGGCTCCCGCGCGGCTGTGGGGCCGCTACTCGGAGCTCGTGCGACGACTGCTCCGGCGCTCGCTCGGCCCATCGATGGACGTCGAGGACGCCGTGCAAGATACTTTTTTGCGCCTGTTCCGGGATCTCTCGAAGCTGCGCGACACCACGGCGCTGCGCAGCTTCTTGATCGGGATCACGCTGCACGTGGCGTACAGCGAGCTGCGCAGGCGTCGAGCCAAGCGCTGGCTGCTGCTCTCGAACGACGGCCAGATCCCCGAGCACGAATGGCTCACGGACGTGCAGCCGGTAGAAGAGCGCGACGCGATCATGCGCCTGTACCGTGTGCTCGATCGCATGGACCCGCGGCGACGTCTGGTGTTCGTGCTGCGCTTCATCGAAGGCGTCGAGCTGAGCGAGCTATCGGCCGTGCTCGGTTGTTCGCTCGCGACCACCAAGCGCCGCGTCTCGGACGCAGCGCAGCGCGTCAGCTGCCTGGCAGCCAAGGACCCCGTGCTCTCGAGCTACCTCGCGGGTGAGGAATAGATGCGACGCGAGGACGCCCATAGCGAACGCAACGCGGCCGAGCTTGGCCGGCTGGCGCACGCGATCGACGGCTCGCTCAGCGCCGAAGCCGACGCCGCGGCTCGCGCCCGTTTGTTGCTGGCCCTGGATGCACCGCGCAGCTCACGGCGGCATTGGCTGCTGGCCGCCGGCGGCGGCGCGGTGCTGGCGCTGGCAGCTGCGGCGTTCTTCCTGATGCGCGACTCGACGCAGATCGAATATCGCGTGTGGGGCGCGTCGGCCGGCGCGGACGGCCAGTGGCTGGGCGTGGCGCAGGATCGCGACGCGGGCATGCTGCACTTCTCGGAGGGCACCGAGATCGAGCTCTTGCCGGGCAGCCAGAGTCGCGTCGCGGAGCTGACCGAGCACGGTGCTCACGTGGTGCTGCGCACGGGCAAGCTGCGGGCGCACGTGATGCACCGCACGCGCACGCGCTGGCTGGTGGGCGCCGGGCCGTACGCGATCGATGTGACGGGCACCGCGTTCGACGTCGAGTGGCGCGGCGGACGCCTCGAGGTGCGCCTGCGCGAGGGCAGCGTGGTCGTGCGCGGACCGTCGCTCCACGAAGGCATCCGCGTCTCTGCTGGACAGCGTCTGGTCGCGCACTCCGAGACCGGCAACGCCGAGCTCTCGACGATCGAGCCTCCGAGCAAGCCCGCGGAGCCCGCACCTCCGCCGCCGATAGCCACAAGTTCCCCCGAGCATCGCGGGCCCGTTCACCCCGCGCCGAGCTGGACCGATCTGCTGACCGACGGGAACTTCAAGTCCGTGCTCGCGCTGGCGCACAGCCGCGGCATCGACACGACGCTGCGCCGCGCGCCGCTGGCGGATCTGGTCGCGCTGTCCGACGCCGCGCGCTACTCCGGCGATCGCACGCTCGCGCAGCGCGGCTTGTTGGCGCAACGCGATCGCTTCGCCAGCTCGGCCGAGGGACGCGCGGCGGCCTTCCTGCTGGGCCGCATGGCCGACGATACGGGCGCAACCGACGAGGCGCTGCGCTGGTACGAGGTCTACTTGCACGAGTCGCCGCGCGGTGCGTTCGCCGCCGAGGCGCTCGGCCGCAAGCTGGTGGTGGTGGTGCGCTCCGGCGACACGGCCGCGGCGAACGCACTGGCAAGGCATTACCTGCAGCGCTTCGCCCAGGGCGCGCACGCCGCATACGCACGCGAGGTGCTGCAGCGTCCATGAAGCTGTGGCAGTTCGCAGTCTGCGGGTTGTTGGCCGCTGGCTCGCTCGCGGAGGCCCAGGCGCCTTCGCGCGTGGCCGTGGTGCGCAGTGAGTCCGACGATCGCCTGTTGCGCGACGCCGGCACACGCCTGCGCGCGGAGCTGCTCGGCGCAGGCTTCGAGGTGATCGAGGTGAATAGCGCCCCTGGCGACCCACGCGCCGACGTGGAGTCTGCGGCTGATGGCGGCAACAGCTTCGCGACCATCGCGCTGGCTCGCGCCGGCTCGGGCGCGTTCGCAGACATCTGGATCAGCGATCACGTCACCGGCAAGACCCTGGTGCGCCGGCTTGAAGTCGGCGAGGAGAGCAACGCGGCCACGGTGCTGGCGATCCGTGCACTCGAGCTGCTGCGCGCCAGCCTGCTCGAGCTGGCCACGCCGCGGCCAGCTGCAGAGCCCGTGGTGCGCGCACCGCGCGACGTGCTCGAGTGGATCGAGCCGGTGTTGCCGGAGCCGGCGCTCGATCCACGCGGACCCTTCGGCGGCACCGCGTTGGGCGTGAGCCTGCTCGGGCTGCACGGCACGCGCGGCCTGGGCCTCGCGCTCGGGCCGAGCCTGCGCCTGTCCCAGGGTTTCGCCCAGCACTGGTTCGGACGCCTCTCGCTCTCGGGCCCACTGTTCGGTCCCGAGCCCAAGACAGACGGCGGCAGCGCCAGCGTGCGCCAGGAATTCGCGTCGCTCGATCTCGGCTTGAGCAGCTCGGTGACCACGTTCGGCGCGTTCTGCTGGATGGGAGCGGGCGTCTACCACTTGCGCACGGTGGGCTACGCGCAAAAGCCGAATCACGCGACCACGGATGACGTCGTGTCGCTGTTGACGAACGTCGGCATCGGCGCAATGGCGCGGCTCGGCGCGCGCACGATCGCGACGGTCGAGCTCGGCCTGGCCTGGATGATTCCTTACCCGGTGGTCGTGATCGCAAACGAGGACGCAGGCATTGCCGGCCAGCCGTCCGTGTCCCTGGCCCTGGGAGTGGTCGTCGAATTGTAGACGTTTTCTGAGCCGCACAAGCCGGTGGCTGCGCCCATGCACTACGAGGAACGAACACCCATGCCCAAGCTCGCGACCGGGTTGATCTTCGTGGTGCTGCTGGCGGCTTGCTCGCGCAAGGATGCCACCGCCGTCGAAGCGCCGGACTGCGCAGCCCGTGGCTGCAAGCCGGATGCGAGCACCGAGCCGACCGACTCGGGCACGCCGCCCGTCAAGCGCGACGCCGGTACGGCCGGGCGTGCATCCGACAGCGGCACGCCCAAGCCGGAAGCCGGTGCTGCCGCTGAGGGCGGCAAGGGTGGCGCGGCCGGCGAGGAGGCCGGCGGAGCAGGCGCTGCCGCTGGCAAGGACGCACAACCGCCCACGCAGGACGATCCGCCGCACGACGCCGGCCCGACGCGCCCGCCACTGCCCGACTACACGCTCGAGGTCGACAGCCCGAAGGACGGCGACCGCCTGGGTGACAGCGTGACGCTGAGCGGCCGCGCTCCCGCTTTCATGAACGTCGAGGTGTGGGACGCGACGCACCGCAAACCGCCGCTGGCGCAGGTCACGCCCAAGGCGGACGGAGCGTTCTCGACGACCATCGACGTCAGCTCGCTCTCGCGCGGCACGACCACCTGGACCGTGTACGCCTGGGACAGTCCACCCGGACAGTCGTTCCAGCACACCGACAGCGTGACGTTGGATCTCACGATCAGCGACGCGTCCAGCAGCGGCGGCGACGGCCAGCCCGAGCCGGGCATGGGCTACGTGCCGGCGGGCTACCAGTTGATCTTCAGCGACGAGTTCGACGGCAGCTCACTCGACAAGACCAAGTGGAACACGCTCGCACCATTCGGCGTGCAATTCTTCGGCGACTCGCACCAGAAGCAGGCCTTCATCCCGGAGGCCGTCAGCCTGAAAGACGGCGTGGTGAGCTTCACCGCCAACAAGTCGAACGGCAGCAATACCAACAAGCAGCCTTACAGCTCCGGCAGCATCACGACCAATCGAACCTTCACACACGGCTACTTCGAAGCGCGCGTCAAAGTACCGGCTGGCAAGGGCCTCTGGCCTGCTTATTGGCTGACGAGCTCCAGCCGCTGGCCGCCCGAGTGGGACATCTTCGAGATCGTCGACGGCACGATCTTCGGCTACACGCACCCGGTGTCTGGCGGCAAGTGCTCGTTCGTCGAAGGCGCTGCCGGCAAGGACTCGACCTACGTGATCCCGAACGTGTACGGCGTCTACCACGTGTACGGGTTCAAGTGGACCGCGTCGGATCTGTACTGGTACGTCGATGGAGTGCTCACCGAGCACTTCGCGGTCGACGCAGCGGCGGGTGCGAACGATCCGTTCTGGCTCAACCTCTCGCTGCAAGTCGGCGGCGATTGGCCGGGCGATCCCAACAGCTCCACGCCGTTTCCCTCGCAGATGGACGTCGACTACGTCCGCGTCTACCAACAGTGAGCTGGCTCAGCGAAGTCGAGGTGGCGAAGTGCGCGGCGGCGGAGCGGTCACGCCGCCCGCTATCAACTGCTGCTCGGCCCAGGCGCGCGCCTCCTCGAGCGTGCCGAAACACTCGTTGGGAAAGCGCGGCTGCTTCAACCAGAAGATGGCGGTCACGATCCCGCGCACGAGTGGGTTCGGTACCAACAACGCCGAGCCGAGGTTGTAAGCCAAGTCGTGCGGCTCGAAGCGCTTCAGGTGCTCGCTGAAGATCTTTCGTTGCTGTGCGGTCGCTTGCAGGATGCCCGCCAGGTTCACCACCCAGACCACCTGATAGCCCGCGCGTAGCGCCCAACGCTCGCGCGCCACGCACAGCTGAGACAGCTCGTTGTCGCTGGTCTCGGACGGAAACGTCATCTCGTAGAGCGGCGCCCGCGACTGGTCGATCCAGGGATGTACGAGCGGAACCAGATCGCTCGACAATAGTCGCGCCTGACGCTCAGCCATGCCCCACCAGCCAATTGTTCACGCCTAGCCCATACGAATCAAGCCGCTTGGCCCGTATCGGACAAGCTGCTGCGGTGTAGGTGGCGGCGTCTTCTCCTTTAGTTTCGGGCACCAACGAACGCCGAAGCCGAGGTGATCTCGACTTCTGGCTAACAGCATTCCTGAGCCCCTACCAACCCCCACGTCGCCTGGCGCACCTCGGGACGCGATTCCGTTCTTCCTTTTGAGACGTATTACGAGAAGGAGCAGAAACCATGTATCGACCCGCGTCCCTGCCGCTGCGCGCGGCCTATCTGAGCTTCGGCGTGGCTTGCTACACCGCCTTTCAAGCCACGATCCTGTACGCCATCGGCTTCGTGGGAAACTCGTGGAGCGTGTTGGGCCATGACTCCGCGCTGCGCAGCATGGACCAGGGCGCCACGTCCGAGCCGACCTGGCTCGCGCTCGCCATCGACGCGCTGCTGATCGCGCTGTTTGGTCTGCAGCACAGCTGCATGGCGCGCCCGCGCTTCAAAGCCTGGTGGACGCGCATCGTGCCGGCAGAGATCGAACGCAGCACCTACGTCCTCGCCGCGAGCGCCTGTCTCGCCCTGCTGTTCTGGCAGTGGCGACCGCTGGTCGGCGCCGAGCTCTGGCACGTCTCGCACGGACCCCTCGCGATCGCCTGGGCCGTGCTGGCCGCGATCGGCTGGGGCATCGCGTTCGCCTCGACCTTCATGCTCGATCACCTCGATCTCTTCGGCCTGCGCCAGGTCTGGTACGCGTTTCGCGGCCGCCCCTACCCGTCGCTCGGATTCGCGACGCCCGGCCTGTATCGCGCGGTACGCCATCCGATTTACCTCGGCTTCCTGATCGCGTTTTGGGCGACCCCCGTGATGACCGTGGGGCGCCTGGTGTTCGCCGGCGGCATGACCATCTACGTGCTGACCGCGATTCGGTTCGAAGAGCGCGACCTCATGCAGCGCTACGGCGCGGCGTATGGCCGCTACCGGGCGCGCGTGCGCATGCTCCTGCCGCTGCCGACCCCGCGCGAGCCTCGCGACTCGCAGGCGCACGGCCGAGTCTAGCGAGATCCACGCAGCAGCGGCAGCAGGTCGGTGAAGCGTTGCAGGCGCAGGTCGACCTGCTCGCAGGCGCCATCGTAACCGTAGGCCGCATGGACGAACGGAATACCGCAGGCCCGCGCCGCCTGCTGGTCGCCCGCCGTGTCACCGATCAACCAGGGTCTCTCGAACCCATTGCGCGTCATCAAGAGCTGCAGGTTCTCCGCCTTCGGCCGACCGGTATTGCCCCAGCACTCGAAGTCTCGGAACACCCGCGCGAGCCCGCTCTGGGCCAGAAACAGCTCGATGTAGCCGGCCTGGCAGTTGCTGACGATGGCCAATGGATAGGCGCCGGCCAGCGAGCTCAAGCCCTCCCGCACGCCCTCGTACAGCGCCCCACCCTCGCGCTCGATCACGCGCGTGTCTTCGACGGCGGTTTGCTCGCTCAGCGTCTGGAGCTCGAGCTCACTCAGGCCTGTGAATGTCTCGCGGATGCACAGGTCGTGCGGCTTGCCGGTGACTCTGCGCACGTCGGCCGCGGTGATCTCCCGAAATCGAATCCCGGTGCGCTCGAGCACGACGTTCCAGGCCCGCGCACAAGCCGCACAGGTGTCCCAGAGCGTGCCATCCAGATCGAACACGAGGCCATCGGGTGCTGGAATCATCTGAAAACAGGCATGACACGGCCCGTTCTCCGGGTACAGTCCCCTCGCTACCCACAGGAGGCCCAGGGTGACCGACGACGCAGTGCGGCAGGAGTACGAACAGTTCAAGCAACGCGGGATGAAGCTCGACATGTCGCGCGGCAAGCCCGCGCCGGAGCAGCTCGACTTGTCGAAGTCGCTGCTCGGAGCGCTCGACCAGTTCACGGCCGCGGATGGCAGCGATGCGCGCAACTACGGGCTCGTGCTCGGCCTGCCGGAAGCTCGCGCGCTGTTCGGAAGCTTGCTCGAGGTCCCCGCGGCACAAGTGGTCGCGGAAGGCAATTCGAGCCTCGCGCTGATGCACGACGTGATCGTCTACGCGCTGCTGCACGGCATCGCCGGACACAAGCCCTGGAACGAGCAAGGCCGCATCGCGTTCTTGTGCCCCGTGCCGGGTTATGACCGTCACTTCTCGATCTGTCAGGCGTACGGGATCGAGATGATCCCCGTGCCGATGAACGAGCGCGGGCCCGACCTGGCGAAGGTCGAGGAGCTCCTCGCGAAGGACGCCGGCATCAAGGGCATGTGGTGCGTGCCGAAATACTCGAACCCGGGCGGCGTCGTGTACGGCGAAGACGTGGTGCGCGCACTCGCCGGCATGAAGAGCGCAGCGCCCGACTTCATCTTGATGTGGGACGACGCGTACCGCCTGCATCACTTGACCGAACGCAAGTGGAGCGTGGCAAACCCGATCGAGGCATGCGCCCAGGCGGGCAACCCGGATCGCGCGATCGTGTTCGCGTCGACCTCGAAGGTCACGTTCGCAGGCGCCGGGATGGCGGCGCTCGCATCTTCTGCCGCGAACGTCGCGTGGTGGCAGAAGCACGTCTCGATCCGCACGATCGGCCCGGACAAGGTCAATCAGCTGCGGCACGTGCGCTACCTGAAGGACCGCGCGACCGTCGAAGCGCTGATGGATCAGCACCGCGCGCTGCTCAAGCCGAAGTTCGATGCCGTCGCGCGTGAACTGGCGGCGCAACTGTCACGCATCCCGAGCGTGAGCTGGACGCACCCGGAGGGCGGCTACTTCATCGACCTGGTCACGCCGTCGGGGCGCGCCAGGCGCACGGTCGAGCTGGCCAAGGCGCTCGGCATCACGCTCACGCCGGCCGGCGCCGCGTTTCCGTACGGTCAGGACCCGGACGACCGGCACATCCGCATCGCACCCAGCTTTCCTTCGCTCGAAGAGATCACGCTCGCCGCGCGCGGCGTCGCGCTCGCGCTGCGCGTCGCGATCGCCGAGTGATGTTCCCGGCCGGCGCTCGCTACATGTTGGTTGCTGCCTTCGCGTTCAGCGTGATGACGCTGCTCGTGAAGCTCGCCGGCCAGCGCTTGCCCGCGCAGGAAATCGTCGCGGCACGCGCGCTGCTCACGCTGGTGTTCAGCTACGTCGCGCTGCGACGCGCGGGCATCGCCACGCTGGGCAGCGGGCGGCCATTGCTGTGGCTGCGCGGCGTATTCGGCTTCCTGGCACTGTCCTCGGTGTACTACGCCGTGACGCACCTGCCGCTGGCCGAAGCCACCGTGCTGCAGTACCTGCACCCACCGCTGACCGCCCTGCTCGCCGCGCTCGTCTTGCGCGAACCATTCGACCGCAGCGTGTTCTGGAGCCTCCTGCTCGGGCTCACTGGCATGGTACTGATCGCGCAGCCTGCCGCCCTGTTCGGGTCGGAGAGCGCGGCGCTCTCACCGCTCGGGCTCGCGGCTGCAGTCGCGGGCGCGGTGTTCAGCTCGTGCGCGTACGTGACCGTGCGCAAGCTCGGAGCGAGCGAGCATCCGCTGGTGATCGTGCTGTACTTCCCGCTGGTCGCGTTGCCGGCCTCGATCCCTGCGATGCTCGGCGGCGCGATCTGGCCGCGTGGGATCGAGTGGCTGTGGCTGCTCCTGGTCGGCATCTCGACCCAGATCGGACAGGTGTCGATCACGCGAGCGCTGACGCTCGACGCGGCGGGCCGCAACGCCGCCTATTCCTACGTGCAGGTGCCGTTCGCCGCCGTGTGGGGCGCGCTGTTCTTCGACGCGCTACCGAATGGCTACGGCATGCTCGGCTCGGTGTTGATCTTGGCCGGCGCGGTGCTGAACATGCGCGCGCACGCCGGTCAGCGTGCCAGCAGATCGCGCGCGACCTGAGAGGTCTGGATCTCGTCGGTGCCGCCGTAGATCTGCAAGACCTTGGCGTCGCGACACAGCTGCTCGACGCGGAACTCCGCCATGTAGCCGTTGCCGCCGAAGAGCTGCACCGCCTCGAGCGCGACCTCCATGGCAGCCTGCGCGCTGTACAGCTTGCACGCGGATGCCTCGGCAAAGGTCATGCTCTTGCCGTGCCGAGCCAGCTCGATCGAGCGGAACACGATGTTCTGGATGTTCATGCGCGCGACTTCCATCTTCGCGAGCTTCTGCTGGATCAGCTGGAACTCGCCGATCGGCCGCCCGAACTGCACGCGCGTCTTGGCGTAGGCCACGCTCAGCTTCAGGCACTCCTCCACGATGCCGAGCGCGATCGAGCTGGTGCCGCTGCGCTCGGACGAGAACGTGTCGCGCGCGCCGCTGCGATACGACTTCTGCTCGTTCTCGCCGAGCAAGCGATCGCGATCGACCCGCACGTCTTCGAGGAACAGCTCGCCGGTGGGAGACGAGTGCTGGCCCATCTTGCGCAGGGGCTTGCTCTGAGTCAGGCCGGGCATGCCCTTGTCGAGGATGAAGCTCAACACCTGGCGCTTGTCCGGAGGCGCCGTGCCGTCGTCGAGCTTGCAGATGAACACGATCGTGTCCGCGTACGGGCCGTTGGTGATGAAGGTCTTGCTGCCGTTCAGCACGTAGCCTTCGCCGTCGCGGCGAGCCGTCGAGCGCATCGCGCCGAACGCATCCGAGCCCGAGCCGGGTTCGGTGATCGCCCACGCGCCAATCTTGTCCATGCCGAGCAGTGGCGGCACGAAGCGCTTGCGCTGCGCGATCGTCCCGCGCGAGTTGATCGTCCCGGTGGTGAGCCCGATGCTGACGCCCATCGCGGTGACCATGCCCGGTGCCACGCGCGCGAGCTCGATCGTAGGCATCATGCCCAGGGCGACCATGTCGGCGGCGCCGTCGTCGGGGCCGGTGCTCTTGCGCTCTACCTTGGCCGGGCTCTCGCCGCGCTCGCTGGCTTCATCGCGCGCGATGCGAGCCTCGAAGCGCGCGCGCTGCATCTCGGCGATGCCGAACGTCGCGAGCAGCTTGCGCAACACATCGTAAGGCGGGACACCTTCGTGCTCGAACTCGTCGATGCGGGGTCTGATCTGGGCGTCGATGAAACGCCTGAGCGCGTCGCGAAACGCCAGGTGCTGCTCGCTCCACTCCAGCATGGATGCACGGTACGCCGCTCCAAGAAACAGTCAAGGCTGCCTTTTTGTGCTAGTACACGGGCATGACCGAGTTCGCGCTCGCGGACCTGTTCGAGACCACCGCGCGTGCGGTGCCCGACCGCGAGTGCATCGTTCAGGGCGAGCGCCGGTTGCGTTACGGCGAGCTGAGCGAACGCGTGGGCCGGCTGGCTAGCTGGCTCACCGGCCAGGGGCTGGGCCAGGCGCGCGAGCGTGGCGAGATCGAGCCCTGGCAGTCCGGGCAGGACCACCTCGCGCTCTACATGTACAACTGTCCGGAGTACATCGAGTCGATGCTGGCGTGCTTCCGCGCGCGGCTCGTGCCGTTCAACGTCAACTATCGTTACACGGTGCCCGAGCTGGTGGCGCTGTTGCGCGATGCGGGCGCGCGCGCCCTGATCTACCACGCCACCTTCGAGGCACAGGTGAGCGCGGTGCGCGCGCAGCTGCCGGACCTGCAAGCATTGCTGCGCGTCGGCGAGCCGGACGACGAGTATGCCGCGGCGATCGCAAGCGGCGATCCGGCCGGTCCACCGCAACGCGGCACGGCGGATGACTTGTACGTGCTGTACACCGGCGGCACGACCGGCCGCCCGAAGGGTGTGCTCTGGCGTCAGGCCGATATCTTCGCCGCAGCCCTGGGCGGCAGGGATCGCGGGGGTCGCGAGTTCGCGAGCCTGGACCAGCTACGGGCTCGTGCAGCCCGCGGCGGCAATCGCGCGCTGCCCCTCTCGCCGCTCATGCACGGTGCGGCGCACTGGGCCTCGCTGCACGCGCTCTTCTCGGGTGACACGGTGGTGCTCGCGGAGCAAGTGCGGCACTTCGATCCCGAGGAGGTGCTGGCGACGATCGAGCGCGAGCGTGTCGGCTTCGTGACACTGATCGGCGATGCGTTCGGGCGACCGTTGCTCGAGGCTCTGCAGCGCAGCAGCGCGGAGTTCCCGACGTTGCGCGCGATCGTCAACGGCGGCGCGCCGCTCGGAGCGGATACCAAGCGCGCGCTGCTCGCTCGACTGCCGGGCCGCGTGATCGTCGACGCGATCGGCTCGTCCGAGTCCGGCACCCATGGCGTCGATCTCGGCACCGATGCCAAGGCCCAAACCGGGCGCTTCGAGCGCACCGAGAGCACGCGCGTGTTGTCGGCCGATCGCAGCAGGATCTTGCAGCCCGGCGATCCCGAGCTCGGTTGGCTGGCACAGTCGGGCCGCGTGCCGCTCGGCTACCTCGGCGATCCCGAGCGGACGCGAGCGACGTTTCCTGTGCTCGAGGGAGTGCGCTGGGCGATCCCCGGCGACCGTGCGTACGTTCTGGCGAACGGACAGCTCGAGGTCGTCGGCCGCGACTCGACCACGATCAACTCCGGGGGCGAGAAGATCTTCGCGGAGGAAGTCGAAGCGGTCTTGAAGACGCACCCAGCCGTGTACGACGTGCTGGTGTGCAGCCGGCCCAGCCCGCGCTGGGGACAAGAGGTCTGCGCGGTCGTGCAGCTGCGAGCTGCGCAGGATCCAGCAACCATCGAGGCCGATCTGCTCGCACACGCCGGCCGCGAGCTCGCGCGCTACAAGCTGCCGCGCGTGTTCGCGTTCTGCGAGCAGATCGAGCGCAGTCCGAGCGGCAAGGCCGACTACACGTGGGCGCGCCAGATGGTCGCGACGCTGGACGACGCATCATGAGGGCGAACGCGCCGCGCGTCCGGCGCACGCAAGAAGAGCGCAGCCGTGCGACGCGCAACGCCATCCTGGACGCCACGCTCTCATGCCTGATCGAACGTGGTTACGCGGGGACGTCGACGCCGCAGGTATGCCGGCGCGCGCGGGTGTCGCGCGGAGCCATGCTCCACCACTTTCCGACCCGCGAAGCACTCGTGACCTGTGCGATCGCGCACCTGGCCGAGCAGCGAGCTCGAGAGATTCGCACGCGCGCTGCTGCATTCGCGCGCGGCGAAGACGATCTGGAGAGCGTGCTCGCGCTGATGTGGTCCGCGTTCAGCGGTCCGCTGTTTCACGCCGCGCTCGAGCTGTGGGTGGCCGCGCGCTCCGATGAAAAGCTGCACCGAGCCCTGCACCCGATGGAGCGTGCGATGGGTCGCGGCATGCACGCACTGTGGAAGGAGCTGTTGCGCGGTGAGCCGGCCGGCGCCGAACGAGCGCAAAGGCTGCGCGATCTGGTCGCGCTCACGCAGCACTTGCTGCGCGGCATGGCGCTGCAGCGCATCCTGCAACCGGCGGACACCGATCGCGCACGCCTGTTCGATCAATGGAAAAGCATGGCGCGGCGCGAGCTGAGGCGCACAGCGCGCTCACGGCGTTAGCCCAAACGCCGTCATCGATTGCACCCGAGTCCGACGCTGCTGACGGATCAGCTTGCATGCAGCGCCGCTATCGGCGGCGGTGAAAGTGCGGAGGGAGCGACGGCTGCGGAGGCACATGCCCGAATACATGCGGGACCGGCCAAACCTGTACCAACGGGCGATGCAGCCTGTGCCCGCCGAACAGCTACGGCTGCCAGGCCAATGGCAGTGGCACTCCATGCTGGAATTGTTCTCGGACGATCCAGGGAATGACCTCGCCGTGACCCGTCCTGACGAGTGGGCCTCGGACGGGGCATCGTCGCCGCCGGGAGGTCCGGATGGACATCAAGGCGTTGCGCGAGAAGCTCGAGGAAAACCGCGGACGAGGTGGCCGAACTCCGGCCGC
>DATEOF010000261.1:0-3706 GCA_035274465.1 Polyangiales bacterium | reverse complement strand
CATCCAACAAGCGCCCCTCGTAGAAGCTCGCCGCGACTCGCGCCACGTTGAGCTCCATCCGCTCGCGCGAAGTTCCGAGCTCGTTCGCGAGCGCCTCCGCCCGCGCAAACAACTTGCGTGATGTGGCCGATCCACGCTCCGTGCCGTCGCCTGTTGCGAGCGATGCGGCTGTACACAACGCGCGGACGATACGCGTGGGCTCACCGGCGTCGAGCGCCAGGCGCAGGGACTGCGTGGCGAAGAGCATCGAGCGCAGAGCATCGTGACTGTGGGTCGCGAGGCGCAGGGTCGCGAGCAGATCGATGCGCGCGAGCACGGCGGGAGACACCTGATCGGCTGTCCGTCGCTGAAAAGACCAGCCGCGCATGGCCAAACGCGTGCGCTCCCACATCACGGCAGCCACGAGCTTGCCCTCGCTTCGCGGCGCGCGGATCCCAGCTGTGGCCATGACCTCCTCGAACAGCGCATCAGCTTCCTCGAAACGTCCGCCGGCGACGAGATGCATCGCCGCGATTCGCTTCAGCTCGAGCACCTCGCTCTCGTTCTCGCTCCGCTTGACAGCCTCGAGCAGGGCGTCCGCCGCGCGCCGACCGCGACCCGCATAGCCGAGCACGAGCCCCAGCTTGCGCGAGAGCTGGCCGCGCTCCGCGACGGCATCCTCTGGACACAGCTCGAGGCACTGCGCGTAGAGCTCGGCGGCACGTTCGAACGCAAGCGTAGAGTGAGCCCGCTCGGCAGCGGCCAGGCCATACTGTAGCGCCAGAACCCGATCGCCGGCTCCTAACGCAAGGGCGAACAACCAGTTGGCATCGGCACGCCCGCTGTGCTCGAGCGCGTGCAAGAGCTCGGTGTGGATGGTACGCAGCTGCGACTCTGACAACTGGCCGTAGACGTGCTCGCGGATGCGGTCGTGATAGATCTCGACGAGGCGCTCGGTGTCCGCATCGCGCGTGCGCACCAGGTTCAAGTTGCGCAGCGCATGCAGGACCGCCCGGCCACCGTGGCGGACACCCGCGACCCGCAACGCGAGCTTGGGTGGCATGGGTCGGCCCGCTACCGCGAGCACCGCCAGTGTGTTGCTGGCTTCCTGCGGCAGCAGCTCGCGGGTCTGAGTGACCAAGTCGTCGATCGACGGCAAGTGCAGCGCGCCGTCGCCGCGCCGCATCTTCTCCAGTGCCAGCGACGCGAGCTGCGAGGCCAGGAACGGGCTGCCGCCCGCCTCGTCGATGATCTTGTCGATCAACGCGCCGTGCCCGAGCGCGACCGCGCCCAGGCGCTCGCGGCAGAGCGCGCGCACTTCCGATCCACCCAACGGCCCGACCTCGAGGTGGCGCTCGACCACGCGACTTCCGCCTGGTTCACCCGGCGCAAGCAGCGCACGCAGGGCGGGACTCGTCTCGACTTCGTCGCTGCGATAGCTGAGCAACAACAAGAACCCCGCGCCGTCGCGCTGCTCGAGCCACGCACGCAGGATGGCCACGCTGTCGAGATCACCCCAGTGTAAGTCGTCGACCCAGACGATCAGCGACCGCGACTTCGCCAGTCGCCCGAACAGCTCGCGCAGCGCCGCTTCGGCGCGCTGGCGATGCGTGCGCGCCTGGCTCTGCAGGCGTTGCGCACCGAGCAGCTTCTTCACTGCGTGCACGCGCTCGAGCGCCGGGAACAACTGCGCGAGCGCCTGGATATCACTCGGCAACAAGTGCCCGACGCTGAGGTCGTCGCGCTTTGCCAGGTCCACGACCAGCGCATCCATGATGCTGTCGAGCGCCTTGAAGGGCATGGCCTCGCGTTCGTAGCAGCGGCTGCGTAGCACCAACGCGTCGTTCCGATTCAAGCTCGAACCCGAAGCATCGACTCCGTTCAGGAAGTGCTCGAGCAACGCCGACTTGCCTGCGCCAGACAGACCGTGCACGTGCACTGCCACGGTCTGGCCGCTCTCGACGTCGATCCATGCTCGCTGCAGCACGTCCAGCGACTCGGCTCGCCCGACGAACTGGCTCGCGGTCTGTTGCACGTCAGTCAGCGACGTCGTGTCTGCGAAGCTGTTGCGTGCGACCGGCGGTCGAGACGCGCCCAGCCGCGCCAGGATCTCCGCCCCACCCGGCCGCTGCGCAGGATCGCGCCGCAAGAGCGCTGTGCACAGCTCAGTCAACTCGCGCGGTGCATCCGGCTCCAGCTCCGCGATCGGCCTCGGCTCTCCATCCACCTTTTGCCGCAGGATCTGCAACGCCGAACCATCGAACGGCAGCTCGCCCGCGAGCGCCTCGTAGAGCATCACTCCGACCGCGTACCAGTCCGCCGCCTCTCGCAGCGGCTGCGCGCACGCTTGCTCCGGCGCCATGTACGCAGGCGTCCCGCTCACCATGCCTTCCTCGGTCACGCGCGCGTCGCGCTCGGCGATGTCGCGCACCAGGCCGAAGTCCAGCACCAGCACGCGCCCTTCGGCCACCAGCACGTTGCTCGGCTTGAGGTCGCGGTGCAGCATGCCCGCGGCATGCAGCGCGTTCACGCCGCGCGCGAGCTGTCGAAAGCAGTCCAGCACGCGACCCGAATCGACGACCCCGCCCTCGGGCCGCAGGTGGTCGATCAGATCGCAGCCCGGCACGTACTCCATCGTCAGGAACCACATGCCGTCCCGCTCGCGCTCCATGTCGTACAGGCGCACGAGGTTCGGGTGCTGGATGTGCGCCAGCGAGCGGAACTCGCGCTTGAAGCGCAGCACGCTCTTGGCGTCGACGCGCGTCAGGGTCTTGAGCGCGACCGATTCGCCGGTCTGCCGATCTTGCGCGAGGTACACGCTGCCCATGCCGCCGGCGCCCAGCTCGCGCAGCAGCACATAGCGGTCGGCCACCGTTGCCGCTCCTGGCGGCACACTCGTCAGGCTGGTCGCGGGTGGGCGATCCGAAAGACCGTTCCCCCTCGCCATACCCTCGATGGTCAACCGCGGGTCACGGGTGTTTCAACACGACACGCTCCGACCTCAGCGCCGAATACCTTCTTTTTCCATCAGATCGATGAGGGCCTTGGCCACACGGTCATTCGCGGCCTGCAGGGGGTGAATGTTGTCGGCCGCCAGCTGCTTCATGATCAGGTCGTTGGTCATCAGGTTGTGGCAGCGCACCTTGCCGGTGGTGCAGATCGGCGGCGGCGCAGTGACCTCGGGATCGCTCAGCAGCTTGGGATCCACCGTACCGGTGTCGGTCGCGTAGGCGACGCGGATGATGTCCTTCACTCCCGACTCGGCCATCTGCGTCCACAGCTCGTCGTAGCGCATGGTCTCCTTCAGCAGGAGCTGCTTGCACTCCGAGCCGCCTTCCTTGCAGGAGGCCTTCATGGCTTCGCTCTGGATGATGTCGTTACCACCGCCGGTCATCACCACGGTCTCGATGTCGGCGTTCGCACGCTTGGCCTGGTCCCACTGCGTGGGGATCGCGCGACCGTAGGTGTTGTCCATCAACAGCATCGTGCCTTGCACGGCGTAGTTGCGATACCGCTGGCCACTCAGGCGCAAGAGCGAGGCCGCGATGCCACCGCCGGTGCCCTCGAACTGCAGCGTGTTGTCCATGTACGAGTCGCCGAGCAACACCACGTCCTGGCCGGTGCCCTTACCGAGGTCCTCGTGCATTCCCGGCGCACCACCACTGCCCGCCGCGCCACCGCTGCCAGCCGCAGCGCCCGATGAACCGCCACTGCCAGCCGCAGATCC
>DATEOF010000260.1:0-4715 GCA_035274465.1 Polyangiales bacterium | reverse complement strand
GAGCACCGTGCCGCCGGCCCCGCGCCAGCGCGCCTGGCTGTACGGCTTGTTGCTGCTGACGGCTGCGGCCGTCGTCCTGGTGCTGGCGCAGAACGGCAGCCGAGCACCCGCGCCAGCCCCGAAGCCCGAGATCAATCAGCTGCGCCCGGCGGCGGCGCCCGGCGAGGAGCCCGCGCAGCCACGAGCGGCAGAGCCCGAAGCTCCGGCCGACCCCACACCCGCTGCCGCGGACCCGAGCGCTCCCGAGCAGCCGGCACAACACGCCGAAGCACCAGCCGCCGAGCAGCCTGCAGCTCCCAGCGGCGAGCCCGTGGCTGAGGGCGGCGGCGACGAGCTGGATGCAGCCGCAGTGCTCGAAGAGGCGCGCAAGCTGGACGAGGCGGGCAAGGCCAAGCAGGCCCTGGCGCTGTACGAATCGGCGGCCCAGCGGCTACCGCGCAACTCGACCGTGCTCAGCCGGTTGGCGTTCGGCTACTTGAACCGCGGGCGTAACAACGACGCGGTGAACTACGCGGCGCGGGCGGTGGACATCGATCCTACGAACTCCGAGGGCTGGATCGTGCTCGGAGCGGGAAAGTACACGCTCGGCGATCGCAAAGCGGCGAAGGACGCGTACCGCAAGTGCGTCGACCTGGGCCGCGGGGCGTACGTCGCCGAGTGCAAGCGCATGGTCCGCTAGCGCAGGTAAGTCCCGTACGCGTGGCCGTCTGGCGATCGGTAGGTTCTTCGCGGGCGGGCTGCCGCCGAGGGAGGGCGTCGCGTGCACGCACGATTGCGCAACCAGAAGCGCCGGCGTCACGCGCACGTTCCTCGTAGCCGAAGAACGCGCACGAGCACGAGGACGCGCACCTGCACGACTGGCAGAACGAGGACCGCGGGTGAGACGTGCGCGCCGGTGCTCGAGATCATCGGCGGAAACAGCTCGAACCTACACAACCATGTGACGCGCACGAGTCCCTCGTCCGCGCTGTCCGCGTGACCGTCCACAGCGCGTACTCGTACTCGTGCTCGTTCTGGCCTCGTGGCTCCGCGCTCGGCGGCAGCCTGCGGCGAAGGATCCGACCAATCGTCAGACGAGCACGGGCGCGAACGTAGAGTTCGGAGCTAGCGCGGATAGGCGATCACCACCATCACTGCCAGCACCCTTCCGCCCTCGCGTTCGCCTTGCGCGATCCCGATCCCCACGCTGCGCGCAGCCGGATCCAACGTCGGCTCCAGCGTCGCCACCTGTGTGAGCTCCCGCGTCACCGCCAGCACCGCGTTCACGTTCGAGTAGAGCACCGCGAAGCGCGCCAGCTGCTGGTGCGTGTGATCGACCACGCTCTGCTCGGTGGCGCGCGGGTCCGAGAAGAACTCCTGCGCCCCGCCGCGTGCGACGTCCGACAGGTCGCGATCCAACGTCAGCGCGGGATAACCCCGCTGCGCGCGCGCCGCATTCAGCTCGGATAACAGATTCGGCTCGGCCAGGCTGGAGTCCAGGCTCTGGTCCAGCCGCGCGAACAGTTCGGTCACCAACAGCAGCGGCCCGTGCACGTCCGACGCCTCCACCACGCCCACGCCCATGTGCGTCACGTCGCGGTGCATCAGGTTCTGTTGCTCGGCCGATTGCGGACCCGGCTCCAGTGCGCGCAGATCTTGCCCGCGCAGGATGTTCTCGAGCACCAGGCTGGACGTCAGGCCCGCGCTCCGAACGCGATCGGCCGGGCTGCCGGTGCGCAGCGATTCGTGCGCGACGAAGCCGTGGTCGCGCATGTCCAAACAGTGCCGCTCGGCGATCGCGTCCAGCGCCGCGTGTTGCACCAGGCTGGGCAGACCTGCCGCCCTGCGCTGCGCCTGGATCGACTGCACCAGCTGGTTGCGCAGCTGTGCCATGTCACGCGCGGGCTCGCTGCGCAGCTGCTCGAAGGCCGCGGGCGCCTTGGTGCCGACGTAGATCGGCAGCTTGGCCAGCACCACGGTGCCGCTGGGCCCGTCGCCCAACACTTCCACGCGGTACGTGCCCTTTTTCGCGGTCGGCAGCACCACATTGAACTCGCGCTCCGAGCCCGCGGGCAACAGCAAACGCGGCGCGTCTTCGCTCATCACGTCGATGCGCGGCTGCGCGTACCCCTCCGGCAAGACACCGCGCAAGCGCAGTGGCGCGTTGACCGCGAGCACGCTCGGCACCGGATCGAGCGCCAGCTGGCGTTCGGAGAGCGCGACCGCCAGCCAGGTGTGATCGCCGTCGGCGTGGAGCGCCGCGCCGTAGTGTGTGAACGCGCGACCCGACAGCGTCTGCTCGAGTGAAGCCATCAACGGCTCGGCGGGCGACTCGCGGGGCACGTCCAGCAGCAGGACCTCCACGATCGGATCGAACAACCCGAAGTGGCGCGCCAGCTCCTCGACCAGACGCGACGGCATGCGGCCCTCGGGTGCATGCTCCGCCGCGTAGACTGCCAGCTTCGCCAGGCGACCGTCGCCGTCGAGGCGCACGCCCTGCGCGCGCGCGCCGCTCTCGACTGCCGCCCGCAGCTCGGGGCTCTTCACCCGCTCCACGAACGCCGGCTCACCCGGACCGAGCGCTTCATAGGTGGGAGCGCGCGTGCCGGGCGCGCGCCAGACGCGCACCGAGTTGGCATCGCTGCGGACGCAGCCGATCACACACAGGCACAACGACAGCCAAAGCCGGGGTTTCACGCGCGCAGTGTAGCGGCCGGCACGCCCGCGATCACATTTGCGGGAGGTCGGTCGGCTGCTCCCCGGCGGCGTCCACGTCCGGCTCGCCGGCGTCGCGGATCGGCTCGTCGGGCGCCTCGCTCCGCCGCGCGTGACACAGCCCCTCACGACAACGCAGCCCGGCAGCGCATTGCGACGACCGCGTACACGCTTGACCCGAGGTCTTGTTGCCGAAATCCGAACTGCAGCCGGAACCCCCGAGCCAGCAAAGCGTCAACCACACGATGAGCTTCGTCCGCATGCTCGTTCCGCTACCCCCCAATCGACCAGTACTTGTGCGCGCTTCTAGCATCCGTGACAGACATGAGTCATGACCCTGCTTTCGGCCGCGAGCGGTGCGACGCACTCGCGCCGAGTGCTGCGAGTCCCAGAATGAAGATCGGTAGAACGTCTGCAGTGTTGATCAGTCTGTGCTTGCTGCGCGGCGCGAGCGCAGTCGCCGACAGCGGCAACGTCGAAGACATCTTGCCACTCGCCAACGACCCGAACGACCCGATTGGTGTCGAACGCGATCCGAGCTTCGAGCGCGCGGCCGCGGCAGCTGGGCCGAAGAAGCCCGCCAGCGCAGGGATCACAGCGGAGGACCGAGCGCGCTTCGGCCCCACACCACCCCCGCTTGCCGCTAAAAGCGGCGAGGCACTGACGGCCGTGGCGAGTGTCCGCGAGAGCAGCCACCGCGTGAACCTCGAGCTCTCCGCCGGCCTGGCGCTGATCGAGGCCGAGCTGAGCTTCGAGAACAGCGCGGATAAACTGGCCGAGATCGAATACCGGTTGGCCGTGCCGGATGACGCCGCGCTCGCGGGCCTGGACGCCTGCAACGCGCGCGGTTGCCGAGCCGGCCAGCTCGCGCCGGCGGGAGAGCGCGCGGCCGCGTACGACGACGCAGTCCTGGCGCGCGGACCGAAACCCGCCGCCGAGCAACTGCCGCTCGCGCACGCCTACAAGCTGCGGGACGCACGCGGCGCCGCATTGATCGTGCGTGCCGCGGGCGCTGTCCGAGAGCGCCCGCTGACCTTGCGCCTGCGCTACCTGACCCAGGCGCCGCTGCACGGCGGAGTGGCGCGGCTGCGCTTGCCGCCGCGCGGCATGGATCCGCGCGCGGCGCCGCTGGAGCTCAGCCTGCGCGCCAGCGATCTGGTCGAGGTTCAAGCAGGCGGACAAGCACTGAGCCCCGGGGGTCCCGCCTTGCGCATCGATCCCTGGCAAGCGGTGGAGATCCGCGCCGCGGCCGGGCCGAAGACGGGCGCGCGCAGCGTCTGGCACTTCGCCTGCGGCGCGCAGCAATGTGCGCGCGCCTACGCCAGTGCTCCGCCGCGGACGGCTGCAGCGGTCGATCTACTGCTCGCGATCGACGCCTCGCCCTCCACCGAGGGCGTCACGCGTTCGCGCATGCTGCCCACGATCGCCGCGATCCTCGCGCGCGCACCCGAGGGCAGCCAGGTCCGCGCGCTGCGCTTCGCCTCGAAGTCCGAGGCGCTGCTCTCGAAGCGCGCAGATCCAGCAGCCTTGTCGCTGTCAGCCTTCAAGTCCGTGGCGTTCGAGGCCGAGCTGGGTTCGGCCACGCGCTTCGAGGCCGCGTGGGACATGCTGCGCAGCTGGGGCGTGGCCGAGAACAAGGGAAAGCTCCGGCGCCTGGTCGTGATCTTGGGCGATGGCGGTCTGACCCGCGGCAAGGCGCGACCGTTCGAAGCCGCGCGCCGCGCCGGCGCCGAGGTGTCGGTCGTGAACGTGGCCGATCGACCGACCACGCCCGCGCTCGCGCAAGGCGCGCAGGCCACCGGCGGGACGCTGATCGATGCCGGTCCCGAGGCCGACGCTGCAGCTCGCGGCGGCATGCCCGAGCAGCTCGAAGAGCGCGTGGCTGCGCTGTTCGCGCCGGTCGCGATCCCCGGCCCCAGCATCGCGGGCGCGAGCTCGCTGAAGCTGCCCGCGCTGCGCGCCGGTGAGAGCTTGAACGTGGAGAGCGTGAGCCGCGCGACCTGGACGCTCCACGCCGGCGC
>DATEOF010000259.1:0-37873 GCA_035274465.1 Polyangiales bacterium | reverse complement strand
GCCGCGATGGGCTGCGCTGGTGGTCGCCTCCGCGCAACGCAGGAACGCCGTGCCGAGCTGCGCGGCACGCGCGCCGGCGACCAGAACCGCAGCGATCGCGGCGCCGTCGGCGATGCCACCTGTAGCCACCAGCGGCAGGCTGCTGCGGCGCGCGCACAGCCGGATCAACGCCAACAGCCCGAACTCGCCGACCCCGTCGCGATCCTCGAATGAACCGCGGTGGCCGCCGGCCTCGATGCCCTGCAGGACCAGCGCGTCGGCTCCGGCGCGTTCGGCGCGCGCTGCCTCGTCGGGCTCGGTCACGGTCACCCAGCAGCCGATGCCCGCCGCTTGCAGCCGCGACAACACCGCGGCGTCCGGGCAGCCGAACGCGAACGAGACCACCTGCGGCCTGGCACGCAGCATGAGCTCGAGCTTGTCCTGCCACGCGTCATCGTCGTAGGCCGCCGCTGCAAGCTGCACGCGATGGCGTGCCGCCTCGGGCTGCAAGCGCGCCAGATAGCGCTCCACCTGCCCCGGGTCGGCGCTCGGTTGCGTGGGCACGAACAGGTTTACTCCGAACGGCTTGTCCGTCAGCGCACGCACGGCCGCGAGGTCCGCCTCGACGGCCGCAACGGCCTTGTACCCGGCCGCCAGAAAGCCGAAGCCCCCGGCGCTGGAAACCGCTGCGGTCAGCGCGGGATTCGACGGCCCACCAGCCATCGGAGCCTGCACGATCGGGTGAGGAAAGCTCGGAAATGGCTGCATGGCTGCAGTGTACGCCCGGATCGGCGTAACGGAATCCCGGATTGGCGCGTAGCTCGGGTATGCGAGGACTCTTGCTGTGTCTGGTCTTGATCGCGGGCTGTTCGCACGCGCGCGGCGACGAGTCGGCGCACGCCGGGTTCGCCGTCCTCGAATTGTTCACATCCGAGGGCTGTTCGAGCTGTCCGCCGGCGGACGCGTTGCTCGCCCAGCTCACGCGCGAGGCGGCCAGTTCGGGCCAAGCCGTCTACACACTGTCCTTCCACGTGGACTACTGGAACGACCTGGGCTGGCAGGACCCATTCAGCCTGCCTGACGCATCGTCGCGCCAGCGCACATACGCGGCCGCCCTCAGCGACAGACGCGTGTACACGCCCGAGCTCGTGGTCAACGGGCACGAGGCGTTCGTCGGCTCGGATCGAGCCCGCGCGCGCGGCAGCATCCGCGACGCACTGGCGCAGAAACCGGGCACTGCCTTGAAGGTCGACGCTCACGCATCGGGCGATCGCGTGCAGGTCCAGTTCGGGATCTCGGGAGTGCGCCCACCGCACGCCGTACTCCAGCTGGCGCTGGTCCAGGCGGACGCCACGAGCCGCGTCACGCGCGGCGAAAACCTCGGCAGCGAGCTGCACCACGTCAACGTCGTGCGCGTGTTCCGCAGCCTGGGTCCGGAGCAACTCGCGAGCGGCTCGGCGAGCCTGCCGCTGCCAGCGGCACTCGGCCGCGGCGCGAAGCTGATCGCGTATCTACAGGATCTGCCGAGTATGCAGATCCTCGCCGCCGGGGGCACTGCGCTCTAGCCGTCGCGCCTGTCGGTTTTACATGCTGTCGGGTGCGAGTAAGCTCGTGCGCATGCGGAGTGGAGTCTGGTGGATCGCGGCGCTGGTGTGGCTAGGCATGCCCGGCTTGGGCGCGGCGCAGTTCAAGCAGTTGCACTGGAAGTCGCTGGATGTCGATGCCTTCCTGGATGCCGAAGGCGCGTTGCACGTCCGGGAGCGCCACCAGATCTCGTTCACCGGTGATTGGAACGGCGGCGAGCGCGTGTTCGAGGTGCGCGGGAACCAGTCGCTGACGCTGAAGGGGGTCATGCGCATCGATCCGGTGAGCGGCACGCGCCGTGCGCTCATCGAAGGCGACCTCGATCGCGTCGACCACTACGCCTTGAGCGGTCAAACCCTGCGCTGGCGCAGCCGTCTGCCGAGCGATCCCCCGTTCGCGCAGACCGAGCTCGTATACGACATCGACTACGTGTACACGGGCGTGCTGAGCGCCAGCGGAGAGCTGGCGCACGACTTCGCGTTCACTCGGCCCGGAACGATCGACCAGGTTCACGTGCTGCTGCGCCTCGACCCGAGCTGGCAGGCGCCGCAGTCATTCGCCGGCGAGTACACGGGGCAGAACCTCGGCGAACGTGAAGCGTTCGTGGTGAAGCTCGAGCTCACGCCTCCGAGGGAGTGGAAGCTCCAACACTTGGGGCTGCTGCTCTTGCTCGGATGGGCTCCGCTATTGCTGTTCTGCGCGCTGTTGTGGTTCGAGCACATGCGCGGCCGACTCGCGACGCTGCCGGACGTGCCCGGCGATGAGGGCTGGCTCGAGACGCACTTGCTGGCGTTCAAACCCGAGCTGGTCGCCGTGCTCTGGGACTGGTGGGGCTCGCCGGACCAGGACGCCGTGGCTGCGACCCTCGCGCGCATGGAGCTCGAGAAGAAGATCTCGACGCGCGTCCTGCACGGACAGCTGCAGATGGAGCTGCTGGTCGATCGCAACCGCCTGGACGGCTACGAGCGCGAGCTGGTCGACGGGTTCTTCTTCGCCGGCAACACGACGAGCACGGCCGCCGTGCAGGCGCATTACCGCAGTACCGGCTTCAGTCCTGACAAGTACTTGCAGCCCCTCGTCGAACAAGGACGGCAGCTACTCGGGCCGTTCCGGCCGTGGTGGGTCCTGGTCGCGCCTGCGTTGCTCGTGGTCGTCGCAGGCGTGATCCGCTCGCTGACCTCACCCGGCGAGGGCGGAGTGCGCGCGGCCGTGGTCGGGGCGGTCAGCTTCTTCCTGTCCGTGTTCGGCTCCATGCTCGCCGCCAAGTGGCGCTCACGGCCGGATTGGGGCATCCGAGCGACGGCGATGTTCTGGGTGCTGGCGCTGATTCCGCCGCTCGGAGCTGCGCTGTACATCTGGGTGGATGGGTCGCTCGCGGTATCGGCCGGGTTGGGCGTGGCGCTGATCGCGCTGGGCTTCTGCGCGGCCATGCTCGCATTCGCCTGTGGTAACGAGTCGCGCGCCGGCCTCGAGCTGCGGCGCCGCCTGACTGCAATTCGCGAGGAGCTGCGCGCGCGACTGGCCCGCCGCGAGCGCATTGCCGATGTACTCGTTCCGTACCTGCTGGGCTACGGGCTGATCAAGCACGCGGGCGACTGGGAGGTGGCCGAGCCCGATCGCGACGACGACTGGAACCGCTCGCGCCGCTGGAACGAGAGGTCCAGTACCTCGAGCAGCTCGGAGGCGCGCTCGTTCGGAGGCGCCGGTGGCGGTGCCTTTGGCGGCGCAGGCGCGAGCGGCAGCTGGGCCGCAGCCGTGGGCTCGCTCGCATCCGGCGTCTCGGCTCCGTCGAGCAGCTCGAGCTCCAGTAGCAGCAGTAGCAGCAGTAGCAGCTCGGGCGGAGGTAGTGCCGGCGGCTGGTAGGTGTTGTTCCTGCGCTCTAGCGCCGCGCGGCGATCGCGTCGGCGATCGCGAGCACGAGTTGAGGGTCGAGCGTGACGCTGGTGCCTGGCTCCAGCGTGAGGATCGCGCCGCCGATCATCGTCGCCTGGCCTGCGCTGCGCGAGGTGAGCAGCACGATGCTGTAGTGCTGGTCCGTGTGCGCCGTCGGGGAGCCGCTGAACACATGGGCGGGCTGTGAGCCTCGCGGCGCGGCGCTGCTGGTCCGATCGTTCGCAGGTACGCTCGCGGCCGGCACGCGCAGGCTGTTCCTGGCCGCGCTCCGCATCGAATCCAGCAGGCGCGTCTCGTCGTCGGGCGCGTCCAGCGCGTCCAGCAGCGACTGCGAGCGCTGGAGCTGCTGCGACAGCTCGCGCTCGAGCTCGCGCGGCGGCTCGGCGATCGCACTCGCCGCTGCAAGCTGCAAGCCGCCGTCGCCGTCCAACAGATACAGGCAGCCGCCCTTCGCGCGCGTGCGCTCGATCAGCAGCTCGAGCGCGTAGCGCTCGCGATCGGAGGCCAGCAGCAGCTCGCCGACCGAATGGCTGCCGCGCGCCGGACCCAGCTCGGAGAGCAGCTCCCTGGTGACGCCGCTCGGCACGACCGCGGCCTGCGGCTCGACGTGCAACGACAGCTGCTTGAGCAGGGTCACGTGCGCCACCAGCACCGGGTTGTGCGTGCTGAGGAAATAAACCTGCGCGCGCGCGAGGTGCGCGTCGAAGCCATCGCGATCCGCGACGCTCAGCGCACACTGCGCGCGCGTCTCGTGCAACAGCCCGAGCAAGAGCGGATTGTGGTCGGCCTCGTACTCCTGGATCATCTCCTCGAGCGCAGCGAGCGCATCGCGTGTGTCGCCGAGCGCGGCCTGCGCGACAGCGAGCTGCCGGCGCACTTCGAAACACAACACACGCACTCCGCGATCGGTCTCGGTCACGTGTTCGAGCGTCGCGAGCAGCAGCTGCTTCGCGCGCTCATGCTCGCCGGCGCGGTTCAGCGCTTGCGCGAACTGCCCGCGCGTCGGCAACCAGGAGACCGAGCGCCGTGGCGCGAGCTGAACGATGATGCGCTCGTAGAGCGCGATCGCTTGCGCGTGGTCGCCGCGCAAGCTCAGGTACGCCGCCTTCGCACAGTCCGCGTACACACCGAGCGAGGGCACCTCACGCGAGGTGCGTTCGAGCTGTTGAAACGTCCGCCGCACCGCGATCGTGTCTCCGCACAACACCTCGCCGTGCAGCATCGCGGCCGGCCAGAACATCTCGGTATGCCAGGTCGGCCCGCCCAGCATCGCGAAGCGCTCCACGCGCTCGCGGAAGTGCTGTGCGTGCGACGCTTCACCGCGGTACGTGTGGTGGAGCAAGCGCACTTGATCCGCGACCATCGCCCACAACCGCACGCCGAGCCGATCCATGTCGTCCGCCATCTGAACTGCGCTCTGCCGGCCGCGATAACAACTGGCGAGGCCGACCATGAACATCGCGCCGCCGCGCAACGAGCGCCAGTGCGCATCGCCAAGCGCTTGGCGCATGTGCGGCCGATCGATGTGCTCGAGCACGCGCGACATGTTGATGAACGTGTCGCCGTCCAGTCCGTGCGTGTTGCATTCCTGACCTTGCTTCCATGCGTACATCAGCGCAGGCAGCTGATCGTCAGGGAACAGCGACAACGGCTCGGCCAGCCGTCCGATCTCGGACGCGCCGGCTGTGTCGTAGTGGCAGGCGAACGCCCCAACCGATGCGGGCACGAGCGAACTGAACGCGGCGACCGCTTGCTGTAAACTGAGCTGGAGGCCGCGCTGCTCGCGCTCCTTCGCGAAGCGCCGCTCGGCGAGGTGCATGCCCCAGCGCAGCGCGCGCTCTTTGCCGACCAGCCGGTGCATCTTGTACGCGGCGCCCAGACCCGTGATGTCGAGCCCGAGTCGCAACGCTTGCGGTGCATAGTGCAGGATCAGGCTGCGATCAGGACAGTAATAGCAAAGTAGGACTAACGGGAACAGCAGCGCGGCTCGTTCGTGCGGCGAGCGGCCGTGGCGCTCGTACACATCCAGCGCCGCGCGCAGAGCCTCGATCACGCTCCGGCTCTCCTCGCGCGCCGACGCGGTGTTGATGAATGCGCGGCTCGTGCTCGCGAGCAGTTCGGCACCGGCCAGCTCCTCGCCGGCGCGCAGCAGGTGCCAGCCGCGCTGCATACGCAACTCGAGGTCCTCCGTGCCCTCGAACACGCTCGCGGCGCGGCGGTGCAGCGCGCGAGCGCGCTCCGGCGGCAGGCCGTCCATCAGGAACACCCGTAGCGACTGCTGCGCGAATTGATAGCTATCGCCGCCGCTCAGCAGGATCTGCTGCGAGCTCAGCTCGTCCAGCGCCGCGTGGGCCTGCGCGTCGCTCAGGCCCTCCGCGAACGCGATGCACAGCTCGATCGACACCGGTCGCGGATGCAAGCTGAGCGCCTCCGCGAGCGCGCGCGCATCCGGGCTCAGGCTCGCGAGCTTCGCGGCGAACAAGTCCTCGAGCCGATCGGGCAGCTCGTCGCTCGAGACCTGAATCGGCAACACCCAGGTACCCGCTGCGTACCTGGCGATCTGCTTGCGCGCGAGCAAGCGCGCGAGCTCCATGCAGTGTTGAGGATTGCCCGCGCTCTTCTCGAACAACAGCTTGGCGAGCCGGGCGCTGTTGACCACGTCTCCGAACAACGATTGGACCAGCTCGTCGCAGGCGCTCGGGCTCAGCGCTTCCAGCTTGAGCTGCGCGCTGCGCGAGCGCAGCAGCCCGACCGGCTGCGGCGCCGCGATCGGCTCGCCCGCACGCAGCGAGCAGACCGTCAGCAGCCCACGGCTGCGGACCTCGTTGCCGAGCATGACCAGAAACGCAGCCGAGCTCTCGTCCGCAGCGTGCAGATTGTCGACCGACAACAAGATTGGACGCGTGTCCGCGACCGCGCTGAACCAACCGAGCAGCGCGGTCTGAAAGCGCGCGCGCTGCTCGGCGGGATTCGGCGGCAGCAGCTCCGGCGCGACGCCGGCGAAGCGCTCGCGCAGCTGCGGCGAGAGCTGTTGCAAGAGTCCCGCGTACCGCTCGGCGCACTCGCGCGCCAGCGCGCCGCCGCGCTCCAACAGGTCGAGCGCGAGCGCGACCGCAAGGCCGAAATAGCCTGACGTCGCCTGCGCATCGCGCTCCAGCACCAGCATGCCGAGCACACGCGCATCGAGCGCGAGCTCGCGCAGTAGGCGCGTCTTGCCGATGCCCGATGCGCCCGAGACGAACACCTCCGAGCCCTGCTTGGTCAGCGGGCTACGCACGCGGCGATCCAGCCATTCCTGCTCCGTCGCGCGCCCGACCAGCCGCCCGCTCGCGAGATAGCTCTCGGCGGCGAGCTCGGAGTCGCTGATTTCGAGGCCCGCGATCGCGCACAGCTGATCGATCACTTGCGCCGCGTGCAGCGGCCGGGCCAGCGGATCGCTGCTGATCAGTGAGAGGATCAGCTCGTTGAGCTCGGCCGGGATCTCGGGCTGCAGCTGCGCGGGCGGCACGGCGCCGCGCGCCCAGCACGCCGGTAGGTCCTCCGTACTGCGCGCGGGAAACGCATGCCGGCCGGTGAGCGCGAAGTAGCCGACCACGCCGAGCGCGAACAAGTCGCTGCGCTGATCGAGCGAGCCGCGCTGGTACACCTCGGGCGCCATGCACAACGGCGTGCCCACCACATCGAGCGCCGGACCGAACGCGCCGAGCGCGCCGAAATCGATCAGTTTCGCGCGCCCGTCACCGGTCAGGCGCACGTTGCGCGGAGAGATGTCGCGGTGCACCAGGCGATGTGCGTGGAGCAGCGCGAGCGAGGACGCCACGTCGCACAGGTGACTGCACACCTCGCGCCACGGCAGCGGCGCCTGCTGCTGCAGATCGCCGCCCTCCAGCAGCTCCATCGTATAGTAAGGTCCGAGCTCGCTCAGCCCGTAGTCGTACACCTCGATGATGCGCGGATGCTTGAGCCGGACCAGTGTATGGTACTCGCGCTCGAACAGCGCTTCGAGCTTGCGATGGCGCGCGCCGGGTTGCGCGGACGACAGCTGCTTGAGCGCGAGCGTGCCGCCGCCGGCTTCATCGTTCACGCGGTACACGACACCCATGCCGCCCGTGCCGAGCTGCTCGCAGACGCGATAGCGCCCCGCGATCAGCGCGCTCGGCTCGAGCCCCGGGCTCTGCAGCGCAGACGATGTTCGAGCGCCCGCGAGACTCATCGCTCGCAGATATTGCTGTTCAGCCCCACCATCCTCTCTCAGCGTATCGCGCTTTTGGGTAAACCGCTGATGCGAACGCTGTAGGACGGCGGAGCCGAAGCACGCCGAGCTGCGCCGATCGCCGCCGCGGGCGGGCTGGTTTAGAGCTCGGTGCTCCGCGACGGAGGCCGCCCGCCAACTGCGGCCCCGGGGAAAGGCCTTCGAGCTAGCCGAAAAGCGGCTTGAGGGGTGGGGTTCGAATAGTCAGCGACAGCACCTCTGTTAGAGTGGCGCGCCGATGACATCCGACGGCCTGAGGGTATGGCTCGGCCGGCACGGGCAGATGGGGTCGCAGCTGGCGATGGCTGCGTGTCTGCTCGGCCTGATCGCCTGGACGTGTTGGGAATCACCCAAGTACCCGCAACGCACACGCTTCGGCGACGACGTCGAGTACCTGCTCGGCGCACAGTCCTTCGTCCGCCACGGCACGCCCGACTTCAGGCCCGGCGACGATCAGGCCGCGCTCGCCCAGCTGCCCAGGAAGTGGCGCGGCTCGGCGGCGCTCAAGTACCAGCCGCCGCGCCCCTCGGGCTACTTCGAGGCGCGCAACGGGCGGCTCTACTCGTGGCACTTCTGGACGTACCCGGCCGCGGTCGCACCGTTCACCGCCGTACTCGAGCCGTACGGGCTGGGCGCACGCGCCTTCCACTACGCGAACGTGCTCTACCTGTGCGCCGCATTGTTGACGCTGGCGCAGCTGGCGACGAGGCCCCGCTTGTGGCTCACGCTGCTGCCGCTGGCGTTCTTCACGCCGGTCCTGTGGTTCTTGCCGCTGGTGCACACGGAGCCGTTCGTGTTCTCGCTCGGGCTGGTGTCGCTGGCGTGCGCGATGAGCGAGCGGCGCGTGCTGGCGATCCTGTTCAGCTCGCTCGCTGCCACGCAGTTCCAGCCGCTGGCGCTGATCTCGCTGTACCTGTGCGCGGAGAGCTTGTGGCTGTACCGCGGTCGCTACGCGCTGATGGCCGCGTGCCTCGCATGTGCGGCGCTGGCCTTCGTGCCGAACGTGTTTTACTCCTGGCACTTCGGCACGCCGAGCGTGGTCACGCGAGAGGGCTACGCGAACAGCGGCCTGATCAGCTTCGAGAAGCTGGCGTCGATGTTCGTGGACCTGGACACCGGGCTCTTGGTGTACCTGCCCGGCGTGCTGCTGCTCTGGACGCTGAGCCTCGGCAGCGCCGCGTGGCGTGCGCTGCAGGCGCGCTCGCTCGGCCCGCTGCTCCTGGCCGCGAGCGTGGTGCTGGCGCTCTACATCAGCACCAGCGCGCGCATCTGGAACTACCACACCCAGGGCATCTCGCGGTACGCGCTGTACACCGTGCCTGCGCTCTTGCTGGTGATCGCGCGCGAGCTGGAGGCACTGCCCCGGCTACGCTGGCCCTTCGCCGCGGCGTTCGCGGTGGCGCTCGGCCTGCAAGCGCTGGTACACGCCGAGTGGGGTTGGTTCGAGTACCGCGGCAACAACAACCTGCACCACAACCGGGTCGCGCTGTTCGTGCTCGAACGCTGGCCCGCGCTGTACAACCCGCCGCCGGAGATCTTCTGCAGCCGGACCGTCGAGCGGCGCTGCTGGATCGATCTGGACAGCGGCCGCGTGACCGACGAGTACTTGCCTGCGATCCTCAGCGACGCGGCCGACTCGCCGCTGAAGGCGCTGGTGCAGCCGTGCAAGCCGGAAGCCACGTTGGCGGCGCGCGCCTGGACGCCGGAGCAAACCGCGCAGATCCGCGCCGCAGCTGCCAGCTGCGGGAGTGGTGCCCCCCGCTACCTGAATTTTCGTTGAGTCTCACAGGTTGACGTAGAACACCCCGGCTCCGCTGCAGCGCTCGAACGCGGCGTGGATCCGCGCTCGCTCGGCCTCGCTCCAGGCGGCCGCCGAGAGCAGCTTGGCCTCGTCGCAGCGCGCGGCCAGGATCTTCCTGGCCTTGCCGCCCGAGTCGCGCCAGATCGCGGGCAAGGCATCGGGCAGCGGCTCGCCGGTCTCCGGATCCGGCCTACAGCCGCGGGTGGTGCGCTCGCAGAAGGTCTCGGGATGCGGCGCGTAGAGCCACGGCCAGCGCTCCAGCACGTACTTCGCGGCGGCTGAATGTTCCGAGGAGTCGTTGCTGCGATAGACGATGAAGCCGTCGGCGCGGTGCACGAGCAGCGACAGACACAGCGCGACGACCACCAGGGCAGCGAGCCGCCGCGGATCGGGCGTGCGCTGGTGTAGCTCGCCGGCGATGAACAGCAGCGCGGGCGCGATCGCGTACACGACGTAGCGCGAGGCGCCGAACGTGGGGTGGTTCCAGTTGCGCTGCACCGTACTGCCGAGCAGCGTGCACAGCACGCAACCGAGGAGCAGCACCCCGCGCGCGTCGTTGCGCGCCCGAGCGACCGCCCAGCCCGCTGCCACCAGCAACATGAGCAGCACGCCGGGGGTGTAGACCAGCATGCCGCCGTTCGGATCCGTGAACAGGTCCAGGAACTTGTCCCAACCCATGTAGCGCGTGCTGACCAGGCCCTCGCGGGCGATCAGGTTCGGCGTGCCGAAGTGCACGAAGTAAAACAGCCCCGGCGCGAACACCGGCGCTGCGCTCGCGAGCGCAGCCGCGGCCTGCCGCCATTGGCTGCGAAGATCACGGCGCCGGGTCCAGAGCCAGTCCGCGCACAGGTACAAGGAGAGCAGCGCCAGCGGTTGGTACTGCGTGGCGGCGATGGAATTGAACAGGATCGCCGGGATCGTGCGCTGGCGTGCGAAGCAAACCAGCGCGAACAGCCCGAGCGAGAACACGAACGTCTCGGTGTTGGCGTAGGTCGTGAACCACAGCACGGGGGTAAAGAACGCCAGCGGCGCGATCGTCCAGAACACCCGAGGCTGGCCGTGCAGCGCGAGTAGCGAGAGCAGCGCGCAGGACAGCAAGAGCAGGTTCGTGAACTGGTGCGCGCGCGCAGCGTCGGGTCGGCCGTCCAGGAGGGCTCGCATCGGGGCGACCGCGGCCGAATAGCTGAAGAAGTGGAACGCGTAGTACTCGCCGCTGCGCGACGCAAAGTACGCGCCCGGGACCCCGTCTGGGCTGAACTTTTGCGTCAGGCTGCGGCGCCAGTGGCGGGGCAGCGCCTCGAGCATGGCCTCGGAATCACCCTTTCGGTACTCGGGGCTGCCGTGCCGCACGAACGACTGTGTCAGGCTCAGGTACTCTTGATCGTCGCCGAAGTGCGCGAGCTGACGCGGGATCGTACCCCAGTACCACAGTGCACCCAGCATCGCGGCCACGCAGGCCACGGGCGTCGAACGAGCGAACCACACAAGCCGAGAAGCATCGCATAGTCGAGGGCGGGCAGCTCTTTTTTTGGTATACGCGGGCAACGGAAGGACCTCTCGTGATGCCGGTCCCGCGCGGGATCTCCAAAGTCAGCTTCGGCCTGGACGCACTGGTGGTCATCGTACTGCTCGGCATGGTGCTGCTCGCGCCGATCTCCTTCATGGTGCCGTTCAACGACGAGTGGCTGCGCATGAACTACCTGGCCACGCACTCGGTCTGGGAGTGGACCGTGATGCACGCCGAGACCTGGGTGGTGCGCCCGACCGGCGAAGTGCTGCTGGGCATCGCCGCGCTGCCCAACACGCGTCCGGCGCTGGCCCACGACTTCACGGTCGAGACCTTCCTCGCGCGCTTCCATCTGATCTACGTCGTGTTCGTGCTCGGGTACTGCGCGCTGCTCTACGCCAACGCAGCCATCCTGGCACGCAGCTGGCGCGCCGCACCTCACATGCTGCTCTTGTCGTTCGGCCTGCTGACCTGCTGGCTGATGTCGAGCGAGCTCGCCTACGCGTTCTACTGGATCGACGGCTACGCCAACATCCAGATGCCGTTCACGCTCTGCTGCTGCGGGCTGCTGCTGCTCGTGCGCGACCGGCTGCCTGCAGCCATCGGCGGCGCGCTGCTGATAATCCTGGGCGCGCTCGGCCACGAAGTGATCGGCATCTACGCGCTGGGCTTCTCGCTGCTGGCGCTCGCGCTGCGCCGGCCCGAGACGCGACCCTGGCAGCGGCGCGCGCTCTGGACGGCGCTGTTCGCGAGCTTGCTGGCGATCGTGCTGTGGCAACTGTTCGGCGTCGGCCCGACGCTCCGCAACGAACATTACCTGCGCAACGTCGGCACGCGTTACGACTTCTCGAACGCGTGGGCGAACGTGAAGGAGATCCACCCGCTGCGCGCGCTGTTGAGCGTGATCGCGGGGCCGCTGGCGATCACCATCTACCGCGATCGCCTGGGCGACCTGCCCGAGCGCGCGGAAGCGGACGCACGGCGCCAGCGCTGGTTCTGGATCCTGCTGGCGCTGGGCACGCTGATCACCTGCTTCTTGCCGCTCGCCAGCGTGGGTCTCAAGAAAGGGCGCCTGGCGGTCTCGTACTACTCGGTCTCCACGCACCTACTCTTCGCGCTGTTCGGCGTCGTGCTCTACCCGTTCCTCGCCCGCTTTCTCGAGCGAGCGCTCGGTGCCTACCGCCGCAGGCTCGGCAGCTTGCTCCCGCTGCTGCTCGTCATCGCCCTCGCCTCCGGCAATATCGGCGAGTTCCGCGACGCGGTCGTCAACCGCAGCCAACTGAACGCCGAGGCGCTCACCTACATGCGGACGCTGTTCAACGCGCCCAAAGAAGCCAGGCTCCGCATCTGTCGCCCGAGGCACGCCTACAGCAAACCCGGCAGGATGCTGACCGACCGTAACCAGGAGGAGTACTTCGGGATTGCGTTCGTCTACAACCGCTGCGCCAATCGCTAGACGTGTTTCACGTCGAGTGAAAAGACCCACCAGTCAGGGATGGTTGTGTCCCCCAGCCAGCACTTCGCCATGCCGTCGCAAAGGTGTCGCCAAGAGCCGCCGACGCCATCGCTAAAGGAGCGCTCGCATTCGCTGCAGGAATAGTGTCCGGCGATCTACACTCTCGATCGGATGCAGCTGATCGTGTTCTACGGTCTACCGGGTATGGCCGCGACCCTCGCAACTTGGTGGTTCGGATGCAATCGCGGATGGTCGCGCGTGCAGAGGGGGTTTGGAATCGCCCTCGCATTCGGCGTCTTCTGCTCACCCGCGCTCGCCGCCAGCAAACACGGAGCACTGCTCACGTCGGCGCTGGCGATGCTGATCGCCGACCCCACGAGCTCGCGGGCCTACGCGATGATCGGGATCACGGCGGTGTTTGCGTTCCTCGCGTACCTGATGCTCTCCGCAACCTACGGCTTCGTCATCGCCAGGTTGCGACCGCAAGAGAGTCAATAGCCCGAAGGCTCGCCCGGAACGCTCACAGCAACACGGCGTCACAACCCAGGATCACGTCGACCTTGCTGGTGGGGTCCTTGCGAACTTGTTCACAGGCTCCGCCGCAGAGCACCACGCGGCTCAGGTCGTCCGTGCCATCCGGCAGCTTCGCGAACTGAAAGCCATTCGCTCCGCCGTCGCAGGGTCGCGTGTCGAGCGGCAGGCACATGGGTGCAGCCCCTGGCGCGCTGCCTGTGATCTGCACGTTGATCAGCTTGCCCGAGCTGACGGTGCTGCCCGCCGGCGTCGGATACTCGCAGTTGAGCGCGTGTCCGCTGATCTCTGCCAGTGCACTCTGCAGGGTCTTCGCGAAGTCACCGCCCTGCGTGAGGTCGTAGTGGCAGTCGCCCGTGTTCGAGTCCGGATTGCCGTGCACGCAACTCGCAGAGCGCGCAGTGCCGCCGGCAAACGCGAGCTGCGAGAGGAAGCCGCGCGCGTTCTCGCTACCCGGAGCACCGATCACGAAGGTGCGGATGTTCACGAGTCGCGCCTTCTCGACCTCGACCTCGAGCAAGTGCTTGCGCGCAGCCAGGAGATCCGCCTTGTCCTCCTCCTTGCTGTTGAACCCGCAGCTCTCTTCGCCGTCGGTCAAGAGCACGACGAACCGCTTGCCGGGAGCCTTGGCCTCCTCGTGCAGGTGTGAGTACGCGAGCGTCACGGCGCCGACGATCGGCGTACCGCCGCGCGGCTGAATGCCCTTCATCGCGGCAGTCAGCGCGTCCAGCTGAGGTTTGGTCACCGTGTGGATGCCGACGCTGGGAGTCGTGTTGACGCCGCAGGCGTTGTCGACACTGAAGAAGCTCAGTCCGACTCCGGCGTTCGCGCTTTGCAGGCCCTGGAACATCGTGCCGAGCGCACCGACGGTGGTCTGCCACCGTGACGGCTGCTTGGGGTCGGCCGCGAGCGGCATCTGGTTGCAGGACTCCACCGTCTGCACCGGTGGCGCGTTGCACGCCATACTGCCGCTGCGATCGAGCACGAACAAGATGCTCGCGGGTAGCTCGGCCGAGCGATAGCTGCGCGCATTGCAGCTCACCGCGCCTTGCAGCTGCGCACACACCTGGTCGACCTGCATCGGTGAGGACGGCATGGCGGCGGGCGCTCCGGCTTGCGCAGTCGGCGTGATGCACTGGCACGGCGACAGGCCGGTCGTGGGACTGCAGAACTGGATGCCCATGGCCTTGCCGTCTGGACAGTAGCAGGCTCGTTGTCCGAGCTCGCACGTCAGCGCACCCGTCGCGGGCGCAGGCTCCGTGCTCATGGCAGGCGCCGCTGGCGGCGGCGAACCCGAACAGGCGACACTCAATACGATGCCGCTGCAGGCTGCGAACAGGCGCTTCATGGCGTGCATTCCTTCAAGCAACGAACCACGGCGCCGTCGCCGTTGATGTCCGTGCATTTGACGTTCTGTCCCGGAAAGTGCGCGTTGCACTCGGCGTCGGTCTCACACGCAGGCGCATCGGCGCGGAGGCCTGGCAGCAGTGAGGGGTACACGCAGAACGGCTTGTTCAAGCCGAACGGTCCAGGTTCGCACGACATCGGGAAGCCGTCGGCGGTCGTCTCGGGACACTTGTACTCGACCGGCGCACCCACCCAACCTGCCGACCAAACGCCCGAGCCACCGATCCCGTCGCGCAGTGGATCCCGCGGCAGGGTCACTGCGGTGATCCCACCGAACTCGGGTTCGACCGCATCCCAGGTACCGTTCACGAACGTGTGCGTGACCTTGTCGTAGTCGGCGCTGACCGGACCTTCGAACGCGAAGTGGATGGGATTCTCGAGGATGATCAGGTCGCGCGGGCCGATCGCGTAGTCGCCGCGCAGCATCATTCCTTTGAACTTGCCCGTCTTGCAGTCGAGCTTGCCTACGAAGTCACCTCGAAACGGAAACACGAGGTCCGCGAGCCCGTCGAACTTGCCGTCGACCTCGAGCGTCGTTTCGCCGGGCTTCGCAGGCTTCATGTCGAACTGCAGACCCGGCTGCCCCGGGAGATCGATACCGGTCACCGGGAACGGCACGGGCCAGTTCAGGCGCGAGTAATAGAGTCCCGCGAAGCTGCCTTCGTAGTGCCCCGCTTCGCACGCGAGCATGTCGGGCGTGGTTCGCTTCCACGGAAACGTGACGTCCGTGCGCAGGTTGCCGGAGAAGTCCTCGGCCGGCACGACGACGCCGGTGTCGATGGCCATCGAGCCGGCGGCACCCTGCGACACCGGCACGAGCGCGCTGCACTCGCACTGTTGCCAGCTGCTTGCACTGCAGACTCGTCGACCGTGCAAGCCACCGGGGCACTCACAGGCTTCGGTGGCGTTCAGCTGGACGCAAGCGCCGCCCACAGCTGCAAGAGACGGCACTGGACCAGCGCCGCGCAGCTCGCTGTCGTCCGAACCCGAACATGCCGAGAGGACGGTTGCAAGAACCAATACTCGAGACGCGAGCACGCCGCCCCATCCGCCGCCATGAGCTGCATATTGCACACGGGCGAAGTGGTGTCTGCGTGCGAAACGGCTCGTGAGTCGCGACTCGCAAGCCAAAGCGGATTGTCGGATTTGTCGCGTTCTGACGCTCGGCGTGAGCGCGTGGCGACTTCGGGTACTCTCACTGCAGGAGCGAGAGCAGCGGTTCCATCGCCGAGGACAGCCGGTCGCCAAACTCGGGGAAGACTCGCGACGCGAGGAGCACGACGGGCAATACGACGTACGTGACCATCTGCTGCAGCACGTTGGAGCGCAGGAACAGGGGCTGATTTGCCGGCGTGAGGCGGCGAAGGATCTCGTTCGTCTGGAACTGCCAGATGATGCGGAAGCTGGCGGCCGCGGCGATCACCAGTACGCTGCCGCAGAACAGCGCCACGAAGCGATGCGGCTGGATCGGGTACGCGAACGCCGCGCTGACGAGCATGAGCCCGCCGAACAGCGCGAACGTCAGGAGCCAGCGGATCTGGTCGATGACGTGGTAGGCCCAGGTCGTGAACCGCATCGCGACGAAGTCCTCGGCGGCACGAATCCACAGCAGCGTCGACGCAGGCAGGTTGGAGGCGAGGATGAAGCCGGTCGGCACGGTGTTGAGCTTGCCTTCGGCAAACCACTCGTGGATGGCGACCGGGCCGAGGTTGGTCGAAGAGCCCCGCTGCGCGCGCATTTGCCAGAGCGTGCGCAGGACCTCGAACAGCTCGCTCGACGCGCGTGCAAACGCGGTGTGAACCGCACGCTCCGTAGCCGCGCTGGGCGGCATGACGGTTGCGACCTCCTCGTACGCCGCGGTGAGCTCACCGAGGCGCTTGCGCAGCGAGAGCTTGCTCTCGATGATCCGCACGGAGATCTCGCCGGGAGGGGCGAGCTCGGCGTCGTACGCGCACAGCTGCTCGAGGCTCTGCACCGAGGCGGTGAGCTCACCCGGAGGCGGGACGTGCGAACGAAGTTGCAATCCGAACGAGCCGCTGACCTTCGACGCGATGCGGTTGTAGGCCTCGATCATGAACGTGGCCGCGTGGTTCTGCAGCACGGCTCGCAAGCGACTCCAGAAGAGGCTCGCCTGGACGCAAGCGAACACGACCGCCGCCGCGAGCACGAGCAGCAAAGCCGTGATCGTCTCGTCGAATCCGCTCCACTCGAGGCTCGGTAAGAGGCGCGACACAAAGAGCAAGGCAGGGGCGAGCAGCGTGAGGACGACGCCGATCTCCCACGTCATCACGCGCGTACGCAGCCCTGGCTCACGCGTGTCGCTGAGGCGGAGGCCGAGCACGAGCTCGACACCCGCGAGCGGCTTCACGTCGGTGAAGCGGGCGATGCCGCCGGCGCGCGCGAGGCCCGTCACGGCCCAGACGAAGAGGCCGGCTGCGAGAAACACGATCGGGCCCAGCGGACACGCGCCGAGTGGATCCGTGAGGCGCGTGCGGAGCAGGCCGCCCTTCGAATCGTCCAGGGCAAACCATAGCCCGACCACGCAGTACAACGCGAAGACCATCACGACGATGATGATCGCGCCCACCATGGACTGAACGATCCGGCGGTAGAGATCAGGCTCCGGGCCCGGCGCCGTGTACCCGATGCGCGCTCGGCGGATCGCGTGCCAAACCAACAGGATCACGCCGGCCGGCAACAGCAAGAGCAGCGTGGTCAGCATCACGCACCGCGCCAGCCCCAGCTCCACGAGGTTCTTCACTGCATACAGCGGGCTGAACGTCTGAATGGCGCTGACCCAGACGATGCCTCCGATGAGGCTCAAGCTCAGGTATGCAGCCGCCTGGTACTGTCCGACGGCGACGCTGTCCGGCCGGTTGAACGTACGCACGAATAGCGACGTGCTCGGACCTGCGCGACGGTTCACCAGGTGTGTGAGGAACGCCAGGAAGACGACCGCAGCGAAGATGCTGACCGCCCAGCCGATCGCAAAGTGCGTGGGCCGCACGAACGGGGGATCGGAGCTCGAAGTCCCAGGCAACAGCGTCTTTCCCCAGGCGGTCAAGTCGAGCCCGTGGTCTTCGTCGGGCCGCGACGCCGGCACCTCACCGTAGTCGATCGGCCACGCGCGCCCGTCGATCAGGCTGAGCCACGGGCGAGCTCCGACCTCGTTCGACCCGCGCACGCTCTGGTCCGGCGGTGCTGACGACCGAACGCCCGGATCGGCTTCGCGGATCAGCCAGTGCATGGCGTTGTAGATGCCCTGCGCCCCGTCGCTCGCAAAGCTCTTGAGCGTCTTGAGGGGCATCTTGCACCCGTCGCTGCCCGACGCCGGGTCCGGCGAACAGAAACGCTGCCAGGTCTGACTGTCGAGGCCCAATGGGTAGCTCGACAAGACCAGCGCACCCGTCAGCTCACTCGCGAACGCCGAGTGACCGTAGAGCGCGCTATTGGACAGTGTGATGAGTTGTGTCCCTGGCGCGTAGACGCGGGCCTCGCCGGCCAGGAACACCAAGTCCGCGGGGTCCGTTGCCACAATCAGCAGATAGTCCGCGGACCAGCGCGCGATACTCGTGAAGGTCGATCGCAGCGTCGCCTCGATGGAAAGCGGCGTGAGCTTCGAGAACACGGGCATGTCGTCCGAGCCCGGGGGGTGCACGGACGCCAGATCGACGTCGAGGCTGCGCCGCAGCTTCGCGATCCGCTCGTCGCCGGCGCCGCTCGAAGCGGCGTGGGCAGAGCGGAGGCGCGCGATCTGCATCGGGAAGCCGTACGACCGCACGCTCACCTTGTCGTCGCCCTTTGGAGGGAACCAATCCTTGGCACCCGCGGCGTACTGCGTACCTCGTTCGCTCAGCACGGCGAGCTTCGCACGCGGGTTCATCGCGAGGAGTCTGTCGTTCAAGAACTTGGTCAGCGCCGTATCGGGCACGACGGTGCGAGCGACCTTGTGCTTCTGGTCGAGCGTGTCTAGCCGCAGGTCGCCGGTTGCCGAGCCAGTGACGATGCGGGCAGCGCTCTGCGCCTCCAGCGCCTTCCACAAGCCGGGAGCCGAGCCGGAGAAGAATGGGCCGAGGATGAACCTGGGCTTGCTCTCTCCGATCAGCTTGAAGGCCGCTTGGAGGCTGTCTCGATCGACACCGCGCAGCGCCGATTCGCCCACCAGGAGCACGACCAGCAGCGGATCCGGCGCAGCCTTCTCGCTGCTCGATCTGCGAAAGATCAGGGCACCCAGCCGCGCCGAATTGGGCTCGGATTTGTCCGCCGCCTCGCGCTCCGGGGTTTTCGCGTCGGCCGACGTGATCGCATCGATCGTGGTCTCCAGGCCCGGCTGCGGCTCGAGCTCGCGCGGAATGGTGCGAGTCTGGATCGTCTGACCCGTCGAAACGGGCGGCTTCGCCTCCCCACTGGCCTGCGCCTCCCGAATCTCGATCCTCAGATCGGACGGAGCCGCCTCCTTCTTCGGCTTCGAGCCGTCTGGGCCCCACGGAATGACGTGGGAGTCCAGCAGGTAGCCCGCTTCGACGGCGCTGCTCGTGATCGCATCGAGCGCCTCGTCGGTATACACCGAGAGCGAGCCGAGCTCCGGATCGGGGATCGTCGCGATCACCGCGTGCACATGCGGTAGCGCTAGGATCGTCGCGCATCCCGGGTCGGACGGGAGCCTGCCATCGGCTCGGCACACGCTCCTGATGACCGCGGACAGCGCCTCCTTCGTCGGTGCGAGCGCCAGCTGCAGCGTGCCCGGGCTCGAAGCCTCGCTGCCCAGTACACTCTTCGAGCTGGAACCACCTGACAGTAAGATCGTCAGCATGGCACCGCACAAGACGATGAGTCCGTTGTCCTGAAGCGCTTTCAAGCTCAGTCCCCCCACTGAGTGAAATCTAGTCGCTGGAGCCGTCGGTCGTAGTGAGGTCGTTCACTCGTCTCGAAAGACACGGACTGCGGAAGCGGCGGAAACCTGGCACGACGTTCGCTAGGTTGTGCGGAATGTCGAAAGCTGTGCCAAGTCGTGCCACACTGGCCTTGGTGTTCGGGACGCTCGCCGCGTGCGCGGGCGACGACGCGTCGGGCATACCGCGTGACACCTGCATCGTCACGAGCGAACGTCCCGGCAGACCCGACAGCTCGGTCGAGATCCGGTACGACGCTGCGGCGCGACGCCTGATCAACGGCGAATCGATCGAGGAATTCGATGCGGCGGGACGCTTCGTGAAGCACTACCGCGGAAATCCATCGTCCTTGCTCTGGACGGACTACCTCGACGAGCACGGTACGCTCGAGCGATCGGAGCACTCCAATGGGCAGGTGACGACCTACGAGAATACGTACGACGGCGAGCAACTGCGTTCTGTGGTTCGTACGCTTGCGAGCGGAGAACCCGACGCGTGGATCGACTTCAAGTACGACGACCCGAACGTGCCCGAGGTCTGGACCTGGAAGCGCGAGCGTATGGTGGCCGGTGCGAACGGGACGATCGAAACCACGTACGACCGCGAGCTGCAAGACGGCCGCACGCTGCGCGTGGTGGAGCGCGGCGGCCTTCCGAACGTCACGCTCACCTGGACACGTTTCTACGACGAAGACCTTCGCCTCGAAGCGCTGGAGCGTGACGGGTTTCGCGTCTTTGGGCAGTCCGCCGACGGCAAGCCCGAGATTCGTTCGTCATGGGAGCGCGACGCGCAAGGTCGCGTTCGCGCGGCTCTGACGGACGGTACCGAGGAGATCGACAATCCGGTCGTCGACGGCACCCCCGACTACACACAGCGCTTCTCGGAAGGCTGCGACCCGCTGCAGGAGCGGTTTCCGGGGTTGACCGGTGAGCCGGGCCCGCGTGACTGAGCACGGGCTCGGCTGGCCGAGCCGGCGGGTCGTCGAGGACATACGTGTGGCGCTCGGGATACAGCTCGGCGTCTCGTCGTGGTCCCCCGTGAGGAAGTGCTTGAGCTCGGGCATGAAGCCCTCTTTGGTGACGCGATACAGCTGCCGCGTGTTCGGCTCGAGCCCGCGTACGATCACAACACCGGTCTCGTCCAGTGTTGAACATCGACTCGGCGTCGTCGCGACAAAGCACCGCGACCGCGCGGCTTCGCATCTGAGCCCCAGATGCTGGTCGTAAACACGAACTCGAGTCCCGGCACGTTCGCGTCGATCTGCGCACCATCAAGCTGGTGAACCGTGTCTGCACAGCCGCGAGCGCAAATACACATGACCGAGAAGAGCCAAGCTGACGTGTTGACCATTTGGGATAGGTATGCGCTCTGAATGAGTCAGCGAATACCAGCGGGGTACGCTACCGAAAATGCTTCGCTCCAGCGAGGAGACAGGAACAGTAAGGTTCGATAGGCTCCGCGGGTTATCGCGAGGGGCTACCGATGACAGTACAGACTCGGTTCGAGGAGGGCGTTCGCTCTCACATGGGCATGTGGCCGGACACGTCTGATGATGAAGTCCTCGATTCCGCAGTCCAAGACGCATGTGCCCGACTGCTACGCCGCACCGTCACGCTCGGCGTTTGGGAGTGGGACGTGCTCGCAAGGCGTTTCGACCTGAGCCACGACGTGCTCCAGATCTGCGGTCTCGAATCGGCACCCGAGCTCACCAGCGCCGAGAGCATCGAGGGATTGGTTCATCCCGAAGATCGACCCCGGCTGCGCCAATGCGTTCGAGGCGCATACGAAAGCGGCTTCGAGTTCGACCTGGATTTTCGCATCCTGCGGCCTACTGGCGAGGTGCGCTGGGTCAACGGAGCGGCCGAGCTCGTGCGCGATGCGCGAGGTCGACCGATCCGCGTGCTCGGAAGCTTGCTCGACGTGACGCAACGCAAGCACATGGAAGCTTTGCTACGCGAGAGCGAACGGCGGCTGCGGCTGCTGCATGAGCTCGATGAGGCGATGCGCGACATCTCCGAGCCGAGTCAGATCATGCCGGTGGTGTTGCGCATGCTCTGCGAACACTTGCTGGCGTCTCGCTGCTTCTTCGCAAACTTCGCTGCCGATGGTGATCGCGCAGTGGCGCCGCTCGACTACACGCGCGGCTGCTCGAGCGTCGTCGGCACCCACCGGCTGAGCGCATTCGGTCCAGAGGTCATGCGCGGAGTCGTAACGGGTGAGCCGTACGTGATTCGCGACACCCACGAAGAACTGCCGGCAGACGTCCTGCCCGTGCTCGAGGCGCTGGAGATCCGGGCGACCATCACCTGCGGCCTGATCCGCAACGGCGCGCTCCGAGCCGTGATGGGGGTGCACCAAACGACGCCGCGGGACTGGACGCCGGCCGAGATCAGCCTCGTGCAGGAGGTCGTCGAGCGCTGTTGGTCGACCATCGAGCGGTGCACCGCCGAGGCGCAGCTACGCGAGAGCGAGGCGTTGCTTCAGATCGCCAGCCATGCGGCGCACATCGGCGGATGGAGCCTCGACTTGCGGGACGGCCAGCTTGTTTGGTCTGACGAAGTGTGCCGGCTGCTCGAGGTGCCCGTCGGCACGTCGCTCGCCCTCGACCAGGCGATCCAGATGTTCACGCCGGAATCGCGCGAGTTGGTGCACACCGCGATCGACGCTTGCCGCCAGGCGGCCGCCGCGTTCGACTTCGAGCTGCCGTTGCAATCGGCGCAAGGCCGCAGGTTCTGGGCACGCGCGATCGGCGAGGCCGAGCGCGACAGCCGAGGGACCGTGGTGCGGATCCACGGCGCAATGCAAGACGTCGACGAGCGCAGGCGCCTCGAGGAACAGCTGCGTCAAGCGCAGAAGCTGGACGCCGTCGGCAAGCTCGCCGGCGGCATCGCGCACGACTTCAACAACCTGCTGACCGTGATCTTGAGCTACTCGGCTCAAATCGCGGCTGGATTCGCGGCAGACGACCCACAGCGCGCCGATATCGAAGAAATCCGACGCGCTGGCGTGCGAGCCAGCGAGCTGACCCAACAGCTGCTCGCCTTCAGCCGCAAGCAGCTGCGCCAGCCCCGCGTGCTCGACCTGAACCAGGTCGTCGCGGACATGGAGAAGATGCTGCGGCGCGTGGTCGGAGAGCACATCGCGCTGCAGCTTCACGCTGCAGACCGCGCGGTAGTGACGTTCGCGGACCCGGGGCAAGTCGAGCAGGTCATCATGAACCTGGTCATCAATGCGCGCGATGCGATGCCGCTCGGCGGCACGCTGACGCTCGAGACTGCGAACATCGAAGCGGATGGGACGCGTGAAGCGCCGCGCGGTCGACACGCACTGCTCAGCGTGAGCGACACCGGCACGGGCATGTCCGAAGCCACGCGCTCGCACATCTTCGAACCGTTCTTCACCACGAAGGACAAGAGCAAGGGCACGGGCCTCGGGCTATCGACCGTCCACGGCATCGTCGCGCAGAGCGCGGGTCACATCTCGGTGCACAGCGAAGTCGGGCGCGGCACCACGTTTCAGCTCTACTTCCCGAGCCCAACCGTCGCGGGCGAGCCCGCCACGCGAGAGACCACGACGCAAGCGCCCTCGCTGAGCGGCCGAGAGACGGTGCTGGTGGTCGACGATGACGACCAGGTGCGGACGATCATGGCCAGCCTGCTGCGACGCAACGGCTATCGCGTACTCGAAGCACAAAATGCCGGCGAGGCGTTCTTGATCTGCGAACAGGACCCACTCGCCATCGACCTCTTGCTCACCGATGTCGTCATGCCGCGCATGAGCGGCCACGAGCTTGCGCAGCGCGTCCTCGGGATGCGCCCGGATCTACGTGTCCTGTACGTCTCCGGCTACACCGAGGACGCGATCGCCGATCACGGCGCCATCGACGCCGAGCTCGATTTCCTGCAGAAGCCGCTCACGCCGGACGGCTTGCTGTCCAAGGTGCGCGAGATCCTCGACCGTTAGAGCAGCACTCACTCGATGATCGGATTGGCCGCTGCTGCCGCGTTGCGGCTCATGCACTTGGTGCCGACAAGCTCGCCGATGATGATGCACATCTGGCCGTCGTACGTCTTGTTGGTGAACTTCAAGGTCGTGTCGCGCTGGTTGACCTCGTGGCACTCCCAGGCGAGCGTGTCACCGGGTTGCAGGTCGAGGACGCCGGTCCAGCCGCCATCGAGCTTCTTCTCGGCATCCACGATCGGGTTCTTGGCCAGGCTCGTGAACTCGAGCCAGAGCGGCTCTTCCCAGTGGTAGGCCTCGTAGATCAGGTCTTTCTTGCCGGCACGCGTGCGCCAGGCGCTGAAGCGAACGTTGTTGGCGTGCACGTGGCCAAACATGCTGATCAGCCGGCCCTGCGTCTTGATGTCGCACTGGTATGGACCGAGCACCACGTCCGCGTGGGGGGCGACGGTGTCGCTGATCGAGCCGGGGTCGTACAGCAGGTTGGTCGATTCGGTGACCTTCGCCGGGTCGACGTACCAGAAGTTCACCCACACTTCCTGGAGCAGCGGGTGGTCGGTCGTGTTGATCGCGTGATGGTCCGTGCTGATCGGGGCGTGCGCGGCCAGCGGAATTCCGATGCCGGCATTCTCGGGAGCGGTGATGCCGCCCACGGGGTGATCTTGATTGACGTCGGAGCCGCTCAGCCGGCGGCCGGTGGAAGTGTCGCGCACGATCGTGTGATGCGCGCCGGGTCGCATACGGTACTGGCGGATGTAGAACTTGATGTCGTGATCATTCGCCGACGTGTTCATGAACGTGTGCACGTACTCCTGTCCCGGCGCCAATATGTATTGCGGCTCGGGGTTCTTGTAGTCCGACGGTCCGATGTGCAGCTGGAAGCCTTTGTCCGGAGGCGGCGGCAGGATGCAGTAGTTATCGCCGGGCCAACCGGTGTTGATGCCGCACTCGTTCATGGCATTGGGCTTGAACCCGTCGGGCGGCGCGATGCCCTGGACGGTCGGCGTGCTCGGCGTCGACGGCGGCATGGCTCCCGGCATCGCCGCTGGTGGCTGCGTGGGCGTGCCCTGCGACGCCGTGTCCACGGGTTTCACAGGCTCGGCCGGCTTCGCGGGCTCGGCCGCCTTCGTGGGCTCTGTTTGCGCGCTGGTCGGTGGCACCGCTGGGGATGCCGACATGCTTCCGGCCGCCGCGCCGGCCACCTTTGTCACCGCCTCGTCAGGAAGCTTCCCGCCGCCGTCGCTGCCGCTACAAGCGGCAAGTCCCAGCAACGCTCCCACGCAAACCATCGCTCGGCGCATAGCAATCTTCTCCAAGAGCGAAGGTAGTCGCGCCGTGAGGCCGAGAAAAGGACTAAGGCGTGCTAACACTCAGGACTGAGCAGCCCACGGCGCGAGTGTTGCGAAGAGCTACAGCCACGATCGAGGACCTTCGCAACGCTTGAGAGATATCTGCCATTCACGCCGGCGATATCCCAGCCTGCCAAGCACTAGCTCGTGGGGGTCTTGATGCCACTGCGCTTGTCGATCCAGCGCCTCAGCTGGTTGCGATGCAAGCCCAGGATGCGCGCGGCTGCGGTGACGTTGCCGGCGTTCTCGGCCAACACGCGCTCGATCTCGGCGTCGTCGAGGTTGCGTGTGGTGACGGGTGTGGTGTCGGCCGCGGAGCCCTCGCTTCGGCCGAGCTCCATGCCTGCGTCCTTGGCGAAATGATCCGGCCGCACCAAGTCGGCGCCTTCGTGCAGTGCGGCGTGGCCGGCCTGGCGGGCCTCGTGCAGGAGCTCGCGGACGTTGCCAGGCCAGGGCCGCAGTGCGCACAGCTCGTAGGTGTTGATCTGCGCGCCGAGCTTGGCGTCGACCTCGCTGAACGCGCGCTGCATGAGCCAGGGGATCTCGTCGATCCGCTCGCGCAGCGGTGGGTTGCGAACCTCGGGCCGGCCCATGCGGTAGTAGAGATCTTCGCGGAAGCGGCCCGCGCGCACTTCGGAGCGCAAATCCTTGTGGGTCGCCGCGCAGATGCGGATCGAGACCTTGCGCGCTTGCGTCGCTCCCAGCGGCAGCACCTCACGCGTCTCGACCATGCGCAGCAGCTTGGCTTGCACCGACGGATCGAGCTCGGCGATCTCATCCAGGAACAGCGTGCCGCCGTGCGCCTGCTGGACGTAGCCGTCGGAGTCCGTCGCACCCGAGAACGCGCCGCGCTTGGCTCCGAACAACAGGCGCTCGGCGAGGCCTTCCGGGATCGCAGCACAGTTGACCGCGACCAGCGGCGCCTTGCCGCTCTGCCCGTGCTGCGCCTCGTGGAACGCGCGCGCCAACAGCTCCTTGCCAGAGCCGCTCTCACCGATGATCAACAGGTTCTCACTGGCCTTCGAGAGCAGCGCGATCTCACCCAGTACGCGCCGCGAGCCACCGCCGACGATCGGCGCAGGTGCGGGGGCGCCGAGCATCGCGTGGTTGCGATACGGGCGCACGTCCGGTACCGCCCACAACAAGCTGCGACCGATGCGCACGAGCGCCGTGCCGGAACGCGTCACGCTCCCGCTCACGCGCACGCCGTCGACGAACGTGCCGTTGCGGCTGCCGAGATCCTCGATCGTCCAGGTTTCGTCGGCGTACGTCACGCGGATGTGCGAGCGCGAGACTTGCTCGTCTTCGGCCAGGGCGCCGTCCGGCGTGCCGCGGCCGATCTCGAGCCCGTGCTGTTGCAGGGTCACCGCGCGCGCCGCGGGCCGACTGGCCTCGACCACGATCGCCAGGCCCGGCGTGGGACTGCCGAAGCGATCGCGCTCCCGCAGATGTTCCCCGCTGCTATCTGCCGTCGAGTCCATGCAGCCGCTTCACATAGCACGGAACGAGGACAGATGCCGTTCGCAGCTGCACGGAATCGTGCGCGGACTCGCTCAAAATTCGGGAAATTGACTACCGATCGGAGGTCAGGCAGGTCGCGCTGCGCGCTCGAAATACGCCCACACGGCGAGCGCGGCTCCGATCAGCGCAGGCAAGGTGACGCCCGGAAAATCGCGCCGGATCGCGTTCAGCGAGCAGATCCCCACCGAGACCTCCCAGAAATGGAAGAGCGCGTGCCCGGCCAACCAGATCGTCGCGCCGGTCCACAACGCGAAGCGCTCCCTCGCGCGCGCGGCGCCGAACGCGAAGGCCGCGCCGATGAACAGGTACATCATGCCGATGTCGCGGATGAAGTGCTGGTTGAACGGCCCGGTGGTCGTCACGCCCGGAACCGCGAAGTACCAGCGCTCGGGCGCGACGAGCATGAATGCGCCGTTCGCAGCCATTCCAAGACCGAGCAACGCGGCGACCGCGCGATAGATGTGCTTCGTCATCGAGTACCTCTCAGGGACCCGTAATCAGGGTCTCGAACAGCGGGGCGGTCGGACCGCTCGCATCGAGCGCCACCCGGAGCTCGCCGCTGATGGTCCGTCGCACCACGCTCCCTAGACGATTCGAGACGCTGTCGTGTGACACGCTGTACAGCGCGCCATCCGAATCGAGCACGCCGTTGGTGTAGGACGCATCGGCCTCCAGCGTCGGATAGGTGCCCTTGCGCGTGGCTGCGCCGCTGGGGTCGATGCGCCAGAGGACCGGGCGAGCGCCCGTGCCCGCCTCCCACGTGACGACCCAGAAGCCGTCGCGAGCGGATCGCACGACCCGGAAGGCACCAGGGTCGGCGTCGAGTCCGCGGATCTCGGTCTGCTCGCCCGTGTCGAGATCGACCAGAGAATTGCCGGCAAGCAAGCGCCGATTGCGACCGAGGTACAAGGCTCTGGTCGGACTCTCGCCGCGTGAGTCGTACACCTTGTGGCCGAGCTCGTCGTACCAGCTCTGGTCGGCGCACTCGTAGATGACATCGCCGTCCGGGCCCAGCAGCACTCGTTCGAGCTCGTTGCGCCGCTCGGCATCGCACGCCGGCGTATCGACCGGCGCGCCCCGCGTGGCCGGCGCGTCGCGACAGTCCTCGTCGCAGCTCGCTGCGTACAGCGTGGGCCCGGGTAGCGCGAGATAGTAGATCGCTCCGCTCGGCGCGACCCTCATCGTACTGGAATCGGCCCAGCAATCGACCCTGAGCCGCACCGCCTGCGGTGTGCCCAGTGCTGCGACCTGGAACGCGCCGCACTCGGGGAGCTCGGCGGTTCGCCGCACGAAGTACACCGCGTGCCAATCGAGGCCATCGGGGGTCTCGGGGACATCCTGCTTGGACGGCGCGGGTTCGTCCCGCCGTTTGGGCGGAGCGGGCTCGGCCTCCGCGCCGTGCGAATCGAAGCACGCGCACAAGAACAGGCCGCAAGCGAGCAGGACCACGGCGTGCATGCCGATCCGGTCGATATCACGGCCGACCTGGACCGGCCAGGCGTCCGCTCTCAGAACGCCGCAGCCACGCCGGCGTTCAGCGCCACTTCGTCTTCGAAGTCACTGAAGTCGTAGAACTCGCCACTGAACTTCAAGCGGACCGAACCGTCGAGCACGACGTTCAGCCCGGCCGTGTAGCGCAGAATGCCGCTCTTGCGCCGCAGCTGCGAGTTGAGCGTGACGTTACCGATGCGGCGCAAGCCATCGAAACGCGCGACGAGCTCCAGGCGCGCGGAGACCGGCAGCGTGCCTTCGACGTAGAAGCCGTCCTTGATGAAGAAGTCGTCGTACTCGCCGTCGGCGTTGGGGCCGTACTTGAACTTCGAGTCCGGGTCGTCGCCCAGTGGCATCTGTTGGCGGCGGATCATGTACTCGGCGTGCAGGTCGAACTCCCACAGGCGCAAGTAAATGTCGGTGCCTGCGATCGCGTAGCTCAGCTCGCGCGCCGGATCGGGCCGACCCGCCATCAGCGAGCCGCCGACCGTCAGCAGCACGTCCTCGCTGATGTCTATCGTCAGCGCCAGGCGTCCGCCGAACGCAGGCTCGGAGTTGTTGTCGACGTAGTAGACCGAGCGCGACAGCATGAAGTCGAGGTCCATGGCGTCGTTCTGCGAGCGCAGCCCGCCCACGACGTGCACCGCGTAGTCGAACTGCACGTCGTCGCCGAACCAGTGCGTGCCGCTGATCTCGAGCCCCTGGTCGACGTAGGGCGCCGGCAGCACGCCGAAGTTGAACGTGCGCATACGCAGCATGCGGCCCATGTCGTACGGCAGCGGCTTGTCCGACGTGCGGTGGTTGGCCGGGTCGTGCCGCAACGGAAAGTCGCCGAACGCCGGCGTGAAGCGGCCGACGCGGAAGTTCAGCTCGTCGATCACGCGCAGGTCGGCGAACGCCATGCCCAGCTCCACGCCGTGGCAGCCGTAGCAAAGCTTGACGTTGGCCGAGACGTTGTCGTTGAAGTCGACTGCGACCTTGATCGACAGCTCGTTCGTGAAGCCGTCGAACGTATTCTTGTACGCGTCGCGATCGGTGACCACGCCCAGGTAATTGGTCTGCAGCGAGCCGGCGAAGTTGTGCTCCTGACTGCGCGCACCCTCCGGCAGCCAGACGCCTACCAGGGCCGAGAGCAAGCACGCTAGCACCAAGCCGCTCGCCAGCCTTCGCGTGCGCCTGCGCTCACGTTCCGGCGCGCTCATGGTGTCCTCCCGGCGTTGGGATCGCTCGCAGGATCGGTCATGGAGTTTCCCGGTCCGGCTGGGGTCTGGGATGTTGGTGTCGGCTCTGGCGACGGAGAACTGGCGGGTGCGGTAGCACTGGGCACGACCTGGGGCTGTGGCGCTGCCGGCGGAGTGCTGGGCGGAGTGTGCGAGTTGCTGTCCGCGTCTTCTTCAGCCGCCAGCTGCTCAGTGTAATACAGCAAAAAGCGTAAGATGATCTCGGCATCCTTGGTGTTGATGCCACTGCTCGGGTTGCGCCGCATGCGCGTCACGTAGCGGACCCAGTGCTCCGGATCGCGTATCCGTGCGTTCAGCGGACGCGCCAAGGTGTGACAGCGACTGCAGCGCACCGCGAACACCTTGTAGGCGTCCTGCACGTCCTTGGGATAGCCGGAGACGTCGATCCTGTCGCCGTAGCGGACGGAGCTGGTGCCGGCGCAGCTCAGGAACAGCCCGGCGAGCGCGAGCAGCACGACGCCGCCGCACGCACACCAGCGCCGAATGTCGAGATCAGTTGTCAAGCGCGCCTTCCGCAATCCAGTCGCTGAGCAGCGCGATCTCCTTGGGTGAAAGGTACGGCGGACCGTCGGACGGCATGCGGTTGCCGCTGGGCGGTGCGCTCGAGACTTTCTGCACCACCAGACTCATGCACGGATCGCCGGGGACGATCGCCGTATCGCGGCTGGAATTGCCCCCGCGCATGATGGCCGTGTAGCTCGAGACGTCCAAGCCCGTGGCATCGATGCCCACCGTGCGCCGCGAGCTGGGCAGGTGGCAGCTGCAGCCGGCCGAGCCCAGCGGCCGCTCGAACAGCGGCAAGATGTCCTCGCGATACGAGACGGTGTGATTCGGATCGCTGTCTTCGGGCTTGCAGACGCCGGCGCGCACCGGACCGACGTCCGGTTCGAGCTCGGCAATGCACGCGCCCGCAGCGAGCGACAGCCAGCAACCCAGAGCGACACGGAGGATCCTCATCGCGCCACCGGCTTCAGCGGACGATTGATGACCAACAGCGAGTCCTTGTACTCGACGATGTCAGGATCCTTGGCCTGGAACCCCCAAGGCTTCTTGTCGAACATCGCGTCGATGGACTGAAAGTGTCCGAACGTATAGTTCGAGTTGACGACTACATCCAGGTTCTTCCACAGGGACATGTAGAGCATGTCGCCCACATCGGACTCGTAGACCACGTTGGAGTCGAGCATATCGCCGTCCATGTTGAGGTCGGACTTGAACGCGCTCTCGTCCATGGCGATCGGCTGGTTCTCGCGCCGCAGCAGCATCGCGTTGCCGAACTGCGGCGCTCCCATCTTGGTCGGGAAGATGCCGTTGCCACCCATGATGTCGTTGACGCAGAACTGATTGATCGAGCGGCCGCGATAGAACGCCAGCGTGCTCTCGAACGGTGGATTACCGCCTCCCGCCTCGAGCTGCGTCTCTTTGACCGTCACGACGCAGTTCGTGAACGTCTCGGTCTGCACCGGGTCCTCGAGCAGACCGAGCTCCACGCCATCGTCCATCGCGCGCAGCGACGGGAACTGTTCGCCGTTGTAGCGGGCCGTGACGTAGACCTCGAAGATGATGCGGATCGGGCTGTAGGCCGTGTCACCCGGGATCGAGTCGATCAGCGGCGGGTGTGTTATCGGCGCCGCATCGTGCCGCTTGAACACCCAGATCGGTTCGGCCGTGAGCGGCGACTGACCGAGGTCCCAGTACTGCACCTCGTGGCCGGCGACGTACCCCGTACGCAACGGTTGCAGCGTGCCGCTGAGGCCGTCGTTGGCGTCGAGCTTCATCTTGGCCGACTGCGTGCGCTCCAGTGGGCGGACTTCGACGCCGGCAGCGAGCACGTAGGAGCTGAACATCGGCGGCTCTGTCTCCGATGCCTCCAAACAACCCGAGCACAGCAATGCGATTGCGAAGAAGTTGGCCAGTCGCATGGGTAGCGCGTGGTTCATGGGGTGAAGATGACCTTGAACGACGCATGGACGGTTCCGGTGTCGGGCGCCCGCTCGCAGATTACCTTGCCCGCAGCTTCAGCGACACAATCGTTCAAGCCGGCCAGGCCGGACCCGCGTGCCGCCGGGCTGCGCGCTCGTCCGCGCTCGTCGATCTCGAGGTCCACGGTCAGTGTGCCGAACTGGTTCTTGCCCGCACCCTGGGCGGCCCGGGCGTAGCACGCGGCGAGTTGCGGACGGATACGTTCAGCGGCTCGGCGCACCCAGCTCGTCGGCAGGGATCCGCGGATCGTCACGTCCCCGATGCTGGGCCGAGCCTCGAGCGGGCGATTCTCGACCTCGGGCCGCACGGGTGCTGGCGCGCTCGACTCGCTGCTGCGCGCGGTCACGGCCGCCGCAACTTCGTGCCTGGCAGGTGCGAGGACCTCGAGCGCGGGTGCCACGGCCTCGACGGGCGGCGGCGAGGCTTCGGGCTGCGGCGCGGGCGCTGGCTCGTAGTTGCGCGCGGAGGCGTCGACCGAAGCAGTCACCACGCTCGGTTGCGAGTTGCTCGAGTGTGACTCTCGTGTCGCGATCACCGCCCCGGTCCCGTTCCCACTCGAACGCGGGCTACGCCGCGAGCTGCGCGGATTCGAAGCCGATTCGCGCGCGACGTTTGGCGCCGGCTCCGGCTCCGAGGGTGTCGCGATCGGGACCACGGGCGGGACCGGGCGCACCACCTGGGGCGCGCTGGGGCGCGGCGCCGGCTGCAGCGGTGGGGCGTCGGTCGCCGGGCGTTCGACGGTCACCGTCGGCGTCTGATCGCTGATCGGCGGCGACGAACTGCCGAGCATGCGCACCACCACGAACAGCGCTACGCCCGCGGCCGCGGCCGCAGAGCCCAGCCATACCAGCGGGCCGCGAAACTTTTCCTCCCGGAGGGGCGGGGCGCTGATGCGATCGTGCGAGCCGAGCAGCTGGGGCGCATTGGGATCGATGCGCGCCGGTGGCTTGGCCGGCGGCGGTTCGATCGGCGCCTGCGTGGCCCCCGAACCCGTGAACAGCGCGAGCGGTGTCGCCAACACTGCTTGCGGGGGTTTCGGCGGATGCGACGAGCGAGCCGGGGGCTGACTACTGAACGAACCCGCGGGTACGGCCGCCGAGTCCCGATCCGCAGCTCCTGCATCGGGTGCGACAGGGCGGACGGTGTCTGCCGAGATTCGCCCGGTGCGCGCGGTATCTTGTTCCGGCTCGAAGTCCTCGGCAGCTGGCGGCGGCCGGCGCGCGATGCCCGGTGGCACCGAGATCGCCGGCGGCGGCGAGATGCGGCGCATCCCTACCGCGCTGGCACGCGAACCGGGGATCGCGGACCTGGGCGGCGGCACCGAGCTCGTACGCGCGAGCGGCGGCTGCGACAGCACGGGGCGCGCGTTTGCCACACTCGGGGAGAGACTGACGCGCGCCAGCGCCTCGGCGAGCTCGGAGACGCTGCCATAGCGCTGCTTCGGGTCGAGCGCGAGCGCCTGGACGATCACCTGGTTGAGCGACGGTGTGATCTGCGGATTGATCCGCGATGGCAACACCAGGCGCCCTTGCAATTGAGCCTCATGTAAGGCTGACAGCTCGCTGTGACGAAATGGTGGACCACCTGTACACAAGTAATAGAGCAACGCGCCGCACGCGTAGACGTTCATGGTCGCGCTCATCGCCGGCAACGCTGGTTCGCTCGGTTCGAGCACGCAGGTCAGCAGCTCGGGCGGCATGAACTGCGCGGCCAGCGCGTGCGGTGAGCGCGGGCGCGCGAAGCCGGGGACGCCGAGATCCAGCAGCTTGGGTTGCTGGCGGCGATTGGCCGCGGATTCGGCCTGCAGCATGACGAGGTTGCGCGGATGGAGGGCGCTGTGCAGCACGCCGCTACGAGCGGCAAGCTGTAGCCCGTCGCAAAGCCTGCGCATCAGCTCGATCACTTCGCCGAGCGGCGGGATGCCAACTTGATCCGCCCAGGTATCCAGCTTCTGGCCGACGACGTATTCGGAGACCAGGAAGCAAAAGTGCTCCTCGCGGCCGCACGCCTCGACCTGCGCGAGCGCCGGATGACGGATCGAACATGCTGCACTCGCATGCTCGAGGAACTGGCTCGCCAGCGCATCGGTCGGCGCGCGCCAGAGGCGCAATGTCACGGTCTGTGAATCGCGGCGACGCTGGGCGCGGAACACACCGTGAGTGGGATCCCCGAGGCTCGCTTGCAGCAGGTACTCGCCCTGCCACATCGAACCCACGAGAGGACCGTCATTCACCATGATTCACCCATCATCATGCAAGAAGTTTGCTCGCGATATCTCGCAGAACGACAGAGTCGACGCTCCTTCCAGGGCCGTGCAGCGGCGTCGGCAAACGAGAGACGCAGCGATGCTAAGTGCAGCCTGGAGTCACGAAATCAGGGGATACCCTGACACAATCCAACCGCTCGGCCAGCAACGAACCGCGTCGACTGTACGCTGCGAAGCGCTCGCCCACACAGCCAGCGTTAGACTCACAACTCGTTCAGGCTAGGGTTCGCTCCGGTGGGTTGGAGCAAGCCATTGTCCAAGGCGAAGCGGACCAGACCCGCGCGGCTGGTGAGCCCGAGTTTATGTCCGATGCGCGTTCGATAGGTCTCGATCGTCTTGACCGTGACCCCGAGCTGAGCCGCGAGCTCGCGTTGCGAGAGGCCACGCGCCAACAGTGGCAGCAATTGCCGCTCGCGCGGGCTCAAGTTGCCCAGTGCCGAGGCTTCCACGCGCCGCTCAATTGGCTGCGTGGCATAGCCTTCCGAGAGCTCTTTGGAGAAGAGCCCGACACGCAGCCCGCAGGCACCGAAGACCAGATCGTCGCCCGGTCGCAACGTCACAGGCTGCTCGATGCGCTGCCCGTTGACGAACGTACCGTTGCGGCTGCCGAGGTCCTCGACGATCAGCTGGTCTCCGCAGGCACGCAGCTCCGCGTGGCGGCGCGACACACTCGGATCGTCGAACTGTAGGTGCACGTCGTCACCTCGCCCGACCGTGCATACAGCCGCGGCGATCGCGACCTGCCTCTTGCCTCGCATCAACGCCCAATGCGCGTCCGATTGCGGCTCGCGCGGCGTACTGCGAGAGGTTTCCTGTGCTGCCTCGCCCCCGCTCCCCGCTTGGGAAGCGTCGAGACCCAGCACTGATAGCGCCGTCTCAGACACGACGATGAAGCTAACAAGAAGCCACTGCGGGGGCAAGAGTGACCACGAACGGAGCCGCCGCGCAGCGCCGGCGACTGATAGTCGGTGTTGCCGCAGCCATTGGCTGCAAGGTCACACCGCGATCCCAAAGTCGGAGTAGGCGCAAGCCGGGCCCGGGACCCTGGCAGCGGTCGGCTCGTCGTTGCGGCACTCTCGGGGTAACGTAGCGGCATGCGGTACCTGGTGGTCTGGTTCTCGATGTTCGTCCTGCTGGGCGGTTGCGCGCAGAATCGGCAGTATTTTCGCCCCACCGAGCGCGTGCGCGGCCAAACCGTGTCGGGGTACCACGAAGCGTTCTACGATCTGGTCGGCCCGCGGGGCGGCTTCGGCGAGGCGAAGATCTGGACCGTCGGGGCGTATCGACAGGGCGACAACGGCGTCGTGGAAGTGACGCTCGACGTGCACAACACCAGCGCCCAGCCGATCTCGATCTCGGCCAAGGACCTGCAGCTCGCGAGCGTGCGCACGTGGAAGAACGTGATCCGCGTGATCCCCGCGGCCGAGACCGGTGTATTCCAGGTCAAGCCGGAGTCGCACGCCAGCGTGAAGGTGCATTTCCTTCTACCGCCTGGCATGTCACCGGGTGAGGTGAGCAGCTTCGGCTTCGTCTGGAAGGTGCAAAACGCCGAGCAGACCTACACGCAAGCCACCCCGTTCCGCGAGGAGGCAGCGTTCTATTCGAGCGCGAACCTCTACTACTCGTCGATGCACCCGTGCTTCCCGCACGATCTGTACTGCTACGGCTACTGGGACGCCTGGCCTTACACCTATTACTCGGCGCCGCTACCCCCACCCTACCCGGTCCACGAGCAGCGCCGGCGTGTGGACGTGAACCGCTAGGGCGTCGTCGGCTATGTTCGGCGCGCCCAGAGCGTGCCCATGAACACGATCAGCCAGACCGAGACCGGAAAGCCGACGGCTGCGCGCGGCGGTACCGCGACCTGCACGGAGTAGATCATGTATTGCTTCGGATCGAGCGGGACGGGGTAGATCGACAGCAACACGAAGCCCACGGCCGTCAGCAGCAACCCAAACCCGACGGTTACGCTCGCGAACACGGTTGTCCCGAGGACGCTTCGAGTGCGGCCCGTGTAACGAACCGCGAGCGGCACCAGCAACGCCATGGCCCCCGGCACACAACTCAGCCAGCTGAGCGGCAAGTGTTCCTTCGCCCGGAGCGTTGAGAGCAAGTTCGCGTTGAGCTCTCGAAAGTCGAGAAGTTTGAACTCTGTCCCGAGCACGCGCGCAAGCTCGGTCTTCGGCGGCGTTCTCGGATCGTGCAACCGAATCTGCAGCAGCTGACCTTTGTCCTCGGGTGAACCCAGCACGCGCGCGACGAGCGGGTGAGAAACGAAAGCGCCCTCGATATCCTCGCTGTACATCCCGCTGCGGTACGTGCCGCACACTTGCATCGTCAGACCCGAGGCGTCCGGACGCCTGTGCGTGACGGTGACCGAGTCACCCACTCCGATCCCGAGCTCGTCGGCCAAACCCAGACCGAGCAGGATGCCAGGCCGACCGTCACCGGTTGTAGCGCCCAGACACTCGATTGTGCCGGTCGTGAGACATTTCGACAGCTCCGTGGCTTGCTCGATCGCACCGGGGTCCATCCCGTAGAGCACGGCATTCCGGCGCGTCGAACGACTTTCGAGGTAGGCCTCTGCCAGCGCGAGCGGAGTCGCCTTCTGAACGCCGGCGACTTGCTCGGCCTTGCGCGCCGCCTCGTCCAGCTCGGCGAGAGGAGGGCTTCCAGGCTTCATCGCGACCATGTGTGGCTTGACCATGAGCAGCGCGCGCAAGATTTGCTGGCGAAAACCTTCGGTGATGCATTGATCCACCAACGCCACCGCCAGCGCACTCGCTGCGAGCAGCACCGCGCCCACGACGACTGTGTTTGCACGTGCGACCATGCTCGTAGAATGCATCTCGCGCGTATCTGAAGGAAGCCCAGGCGACCGAGCTAGAGATACTGCATCGCCGCCCGCAGAGCGCTGCGCGCGTCTGCGCCGCTCGCCACCTTCTCGTGCGCGACGATCACGCGCTGCAAATCAGCGAACTCCGCATACCTCGCAAAATCCCCGCGCAGCGCAGCCTTGTCTTTCACCAACATCAGCTTCGCCAGGCGCGAGACGCGCGGCCCCGGCGCAGAGCCCATCACCGTCGTAAACAGAAAACCCAACACATCCCGCTTCCGATCCATGTTGAACATCACGTCATTCAACACGACAGTCACCCCGTCGGCCGAGCGCACGATCATCGCCCCCTCCGCGTCCGCGACGCCGTGCAGCATCTCGAACCTCACGGTTTCGTCGCTCGGAAAGTCGCCGTAGTCCCCGTCCACCGCCAGCACCTCCGAGACTGCCTTGCGCGCACCGCTCGGACACAGCACGCGCAGCTCGGGGTAGCGCGCCTTGTACGCCGGCGCGTCCAGCCGATGGATCGCACTCGGTACGATCAAGAAGCCCGGCGTGCCCCAGCGCTCGAGCTCCTGCATCGCGCCGGGATCGAGCGCGATGGCGTTGTGGATCACCAAACGGCCGTCGGACAGGCGTGCGATCACCATCGCGCGCTTGAGCGACATCCCGGGCAGCGACCCCTGTACCCACCACAGGTTGTCGGCCAGCCGCGCGATCGGCCCGTGGGGCAGCCTATTCCATGAAGCGTGGGCTTTGGGCATGGGCGCACGATAGCCGCACCAGGCCGGCAGATCTGCCGCATTGCGCGCCATCCCCGGCTGGCTCTAGATCTAGCCCGGGCCAGCCGGGCACCCCAAGGGGAGCGCCGGCGTACGCCTGCGTCTTCGCTCGAAAGGAACTTGTCATGCGTCCATCGATCCGCCTGCCCGTACTGGCCTTCGTCGCTCTCGGCGCCCTCGCCGCCTGTTCCAAGTCCGAAGCCCCAGCTCCGCCGCCCGCCCCGGCCCCTGCGCCCGCGGCGCCGCCGCCACCAGCTGCACCACTCACGGCCGAAGGCGTATTCAAGACGCGCTGCTCGACGTGCCATGGCGAGGGCGGTCACGGCGACGGACCGGCCTCGGTCGCGCTCAACCCCAAGCCGCGCAACTACACCGATCCCGAGTGGCAGAAGTCGGTGACCGACGAGCAACTCAAGAAGACGATCGTCGGCGGGGGCGCCGCGGTGGGTAAAAGCCCGCTGATGGTGCCGAACCCCGACCTCGCCGGCAACGAAGAGGTCCTGAACGGCCTGGTCAAGATCATCCGCGCGTTCGCGCCGCACACCTGATCGATCAGTTGTACGACGTCGCGAACACGAGGCTCAGCGCAGCGCCACTCCAGGACTCGTGGGCCTTGTCGTTGTCGAACGAGCTGGTCGAGCCTGAGAGCGCGTAGGCGAACTTCAACCCGAGGCCGATCGTCCAGCGATCCTTGTAGCTGCCGGCCCACCAGTTCTTGCCGGTCTCGAGCTCGAAGCCAAAGCCGGGACCGGCGTCCTGCGCGTCGCCGGTGGTGCTGACGACGCTGACGAGCGACAGGCCGAGCATGCCGCTGAAGTACCAGTCGTACGGCATGACGTGATAGCGCGCGCCCGCACCGATCAAGGCGAAGAATGCGCTGCCCATCCCGGCCGAGTCGTCGATATCGCGCGCTTGATCGACCCCGAAGCCGCTCAGGCGCCCGAACACGATCAGGTTCTCGACCGGCGTGCCCCCCACGTCGATGCTGATCAGCGCGTTCGGTCCGCTGATTTTGGCCTCGCCCTTCTTGAGGTCGTGATCGGCGAACGCGTAGCCCGCGCCGATCGTCACGCGCACGGAAGGCCCGACGTGCCTGCGCGCGTCGTTCGCCGGCGCAAACTCCGCATGCGGGGAGCTCGGAA
>DATEOF010000258.1:0-11607 GCA_035274465.1 Polyangiales bacterium | reverse complement strand
CACTGGTGCAGGCGCGCTGTCAGGCGCTCAAGCAGCGCGGGATCGAACCTTTCATGAAGTATCTGGTGCCCTCGGCCGCGCTGGTCCTCAAACAGGGGTTCGGGCGCTTGATTCGCACGCAGCGCGATCGCGGGATCGTGGCACTGCTAGACGAACGGGTATCCAGCAAAGGCTATGGCAAGGTCTTTCTGCGCAGCCTGCCCGAAGCTCGGCGTTGTCGCTCGCTCGCAGAGGTGCGAGGCTTCTGGGATGAGGTGGCAGGCGAGCTCGCGTCTGCCGAGTGAACGATGAGCCAGCTTCGCGTGAGAGCGCTGCAGGTATGCTTGGTGCTCGCCGCCGTTGGCTGCGGGGCAAGCGACGCCCAGGAGAAACCCAAACCCACTCAGGCGCCACCAGCGCCTGCTGCGCCGGCCAAACCTCCGCCTGCCGCGCCGGCCAAGCTCGCGCCGCCCGCGGAGGCCCCGGCGGCGTTGCCCGAGCCGGTGAGGGTGCAAAACCCGCGCGTGGCCGAGGCGCTGCGCTACGATCCGGCCGACCCGCTGGCCAACCTCGAGACCGCCGACGCGCTGGATCAACGGCCGCGGGCCAAGGGCAAGGTCGACGTGCCCAAGCGCGGCTGCGCGATCCTGGAGGATCCGCGCCCGGTCTGGCCGGAGGCCGGCATCGCCACGCTTGCAGCTGGCGGCGGCGGTGAGTTCGTGGTCGCCGGCTACTCCACGCGCGGCAGCGAGGAACGCTTGTTCGTCGTGCGCGTGAGCCAGGCAGGCCGGCTCGAGCCCGTCGCCACCGAGACGCTCAAGGCGCCGCACACGGTCAAGCGAGTGGCGGGCCCAGGTCTGGCCGCAGACACCTCGCAGGGCATCACCGTCGCCTTCACCGACGGTCAGGGCAAGCTGTTGATGCAGCGCCTGCGCGGCGGCACGACCGGAGCGGCCGCGACGCGCGAGCTGGCCCAGGGCGTAGACACGCGCTTCACGCCGGCGGTGGCCTACGCCAAGCGCGGTGCACTGATCGCCTACACGCTCGGCACCACGCCCATGCGCTCGATGCTGCTGCGGCTCGATCCCAAGGGCGAAATGATCGCCACCCACGACATCACACCGGCGGCGATGGGCGCGGCCGCGCCGGCGTTCGTAGTCGGCGCCTCGCCGCCCGTGATCGTGACTGCGGATGCGCGCAGCGGCCTGTCGCCAATCGCGCGCGTCGCGCTCGATGTGGAGGGCAAGCCCGGCACGCCCGAGGTCGCGGTGCCCGTGGGCATGATGTCGCAGCCGCCCGAGCTGGCTGCCGCTCAGAGCGGCGCGGGCACGTACATCGGCTACGCGGGCATCGGCTCGGCTGCGACCAGCGCGCTGGGCGTGGTCAAGGTCGCGCCCAAGGTCGGCGCGCCCGAGGCGCTGGTCAAGGGTACGGCGTACGGCGCGCTGCACCTGGACGCAGCGGCGAGCAAGCACGCCGTGTTCTTCGCCATGGACGCGCCGATCACTGCAGGCAAGGCGCCGCAGCACGAGATCCACGTGGTGCGGCTCGATGCCCAGGGCACAGGCCCGGTGCTGCGTATCGCCGCGGCCTCGGGCGACGCCACCCACGCCTCCATCGCGCGCGGACAGGACGAGAGCGTGGGCGTGGTGTTCAGCGCCCAAGACGGCGTGTACTTCGCCCGGCTGACCTGCGCCGCTGATTGAGTTGCGGCGGCGCGCCGGCTCGATTTACCGTCGCGCAGTCCGAGCCGTGGAACGACCCGAGAGCCCAAGCTACAAGTCGCGCGCCAGCGCCTGGATCGGTGCGCTATCCGTCGTCGCCACCGTGGTCACCGCCGGCTGGTTGTTCGCCGGGGCGCCGCAGCTGAGCCGGGCGCCCGGCTGGTTCTACCAGTGGCTCGACAAGGGCTCGCTCGACATGCTGCTGGTGGCTGCATCCACCGCGCTCTTGCCGGTGGTCGTTCGCACCTCGTTTCGCTGGGTGCGCTCGCGCTTCTGGCTGGCCGCGGGGTGCGTGGTGGTCGGCAGCATCCTGGTGCAGCTCGCCGCCGGGGTGGTGGCACGCAGAGACGTTCGCGGCTGGACCGACCGCTTCTACGTCGGCCACGGCGAGTTCACGGCGCGAACCAAGACGACACCGGACGCCCTGTACCTGCTGCGCAACTACGAGCAGCTGGCCCAGCAACGGCAGCTGGGTTTGTACGGGCCCTCGAAGCCGCCCGGGACCTATGCGGTGTACCTGCTGATCGACCGCACCTCGCGCTGGCCGCTGGTCCAGGCGCTGATCGGGCCGTTGATCTCGATCGTGGCGCGCGATCCAGGGATTTGGCCGGAGGACCGCCCGCGCATCACCTGGACGATCGTGGTGCTGTGCCTGTGCGCGGCATTCACCGCCTTGCCGCTCTGCTGGCTGGCGCGCGCGCTGTTTCCGGGTGTGGGCGCGGACGAGCGCGCCTTGCTGTACCCCGCGTGGCTGTTCGTGAGCGCGCCGGCGATCAACGTGATCACGGTGCACCTCGACAGCAGCGTGTTTCCGCTGCTCTCGGCAACGAGCACGGCCCTGTGTGCCGCGAGCGTACGGGCGGGGACCGCGCGCGCGCGTGGCTTGCTTGCGGCTGCCGGCGGCGGCTGCGGCATGTTCGCGGTCTATTGCAGCTACGGCAACTTGCCGATCTTCGTCATGGGCGCCGCGGTCGTGCTCGGTATGGCGCTCTCGCAGGCGTCTTGGCGTGCGGCGATCCTGCCGCTCTTGGCTGCAGGCGCGGGTGCACTCTCGGTATTGCTCTTGCTGCGCGTCGCGCTGAATTGGCAGCCCCTGGTCGGCTACGCGCGCGGCGTGGCCTACCACGTGCAGTGGCGTCCCAACCTGCCGCACGCCTGGCGCTACGGCCTGGCGTTCCTGGAGTTCAGCCTGTTTGCGGGGCCACCGTTGATGCTCGCCTTCATCGCCTCCACGCTGCTCGCGCTGCGCGACGTGAAGGCCGTCTCGGGCCTGCGGGTGCTGACGCTCGTGGCGGCGGCGCTGATCGTCGGCATCTCGCTCGCCTTCGGTACACCGGAGGCCGCGCGGCTGTGGTTGTTCATGCTGCCGTGGATCTGTTGCGCGGTGGGCGCGATCTTCGCGCGCAGCGAGTCGCGCGGCGCGTTCGGCATGCTGCTCGCGGGCCAGCTGGTGCTGGTGTTGTTCGTCAAGAACTACCTGGTCTGGTAGCGCGTACTACGGCGTCTCGGGTCGCTTGCGCAGCCACAGATCGTGGCCGCGGCCCCAGCGTTCGTCGCGGCGCGTGACCCGGTCGAACTCGCGACTCACCGCCTTGGGCAGGTTCGGTTGCGGACAGAGCGTGTCGATCGCCATGGCGAAGACGCGGTCGCGCCAGGGAAAGTCCTCTCCCAGCGGTTCGCGCGGCTGCGCGAAGGCTTCCTTGAATGGGCCGAAGCGCGGCGTTCGCAGATCCGACAGGTGATACAGCCCGCTCGGGTAGTCGACGCCGCTGCAGCCCAGCACCGCCACCCAGCGCTCGTCCTTGGGCGCCGGCGGCGCCACCGCGGGCAGCTGCCCGATGTTCATCGAGCCGACCATCTGTCGGGCCGTGGTGAAGCGGTGCACGAACTCGTAGAAGGCCAGATCGGAGCCGAGCGACGCGATGCCCACGCTCATGCCCTGGCGCCAATTCACGTGGGTCACGCCGAAGCTGCGCAGCTTCTGGAAGATCCGATCGGGCGAGCCGAGCTCCAGGTAATCCAGGCCGTATTGATCGCCCGTGAAGTCCACCACGAGCTTGCGCCCGTAGCCGAGCTGATCGCGCGTCTCGTGCGCCAGCAGTACGGCTTTTGGTGGCACGAGCGAGCCGACCAGCACCGGCTCGAGCTGGAAATCCAGGCGTCGGTCGAAGTTGCCGAGGAACCCCTGGCCGAGCAGGTCCATCGGTGCCTTGAGCGCGGGGCCCGTAACCATGCTGTGGGTCGGAATGAAGTACACGTCCGCGCCCCAGATGGCCTGCATGCAGATCAGCAGCGCCAGACAGCCGCGGGTGATCGCGCCGGAATTGCGCCAGATCAGCGTGGCGATCGCGGCCACCGCGGCGGCCATGAGCGGCACGAGCGCCTGCAGGTGGCGCTCTTCGTGGTGGACCCAGTACCAGGCGAAGATCGAGAACTCCACGGACACAACCACCAGCCAGACGCGGCGCGCTCCGCGCACGAACGGCAGCACGATCAACAGCAGCGTGAACAGCGAGCCCAGCACCGGCATGTCGCGGTGCATCTGCCACCAGGCGCGCGGCTTGAAGCTGAAGTCGACGGTCGCGAGCAGCGCCTCGCGCAGTCCGCTCATGTCGTGTGTGGGTGCCCACAGCATCGACTTGAACCCGTACTCGAAGTCGTAGTTCGCGCCCGCGAACCAGGGGCGATCGTGGAAGATCTTGTTCAGGTTGGGGTAGAGCGGGTCGCCGTACCAGATCAGGTTCTTGAGCCAGTGCGGTGTGCTGAGCAGCAGCGTGGCCACGCCCGCGACGATGGGCCCGAGCAGCCGCCGCCATTCGCGGCCGCGCGCGAGCAGGGTCTGCCCGGCCGACAGCGCGAAACGCAGCGCGACGAGCACGATCGGGAAAGGCGCGAGCAAGAGCGCGGTGGTCTCCTTGGCGCAGATCGCGGCCGCGATCAGGCAGCCGAGCAAGAGGCTGCGGCTGGGCGTCGGCGAGCGCCACAGGCGCAAGCAGACCAGGAGCAGCGGCGGAGCGAACAGCGCACCGATGTGGTCGGCGCCGACGCTCAGGTTCGAGTCGTAGAGGAACGTGCCGGGGAACAGGAATCGCGCGGCCCAGACCGTGGCGGGGGTCGCGCCGGGGATCAGGCGCCGGACCAGCGCGGGCACGCCCAGGAAGGTGGTCCACAAGAACACCACGAACTCGATGTGCGCACACAGCTCCGCGCGGTCGAACAAGAGGCCGCGCATCATGAAGCCCCAGGTGTAGAGCAGCGGGGTGAACTGCGGGCTCGCGCCGAGCGACCAGCCCTCGTCGAAGCGCCGGATGCCGCCGTGCAGCGCATACTGCTCGGCGATGTACATGTGTCGCCAGCGCGCGTCGAACGACGAGTTGACCGGCGACATCACCGGCAAGTACAGCGCGATCAGCGCCGTGACGCCGAACAAGATCGCGATCCAGGAGATCACCGACAGTGGAGCGCGCCGTCGCGGCGAGCGAAAGTGCAGCCATGCGCGGCGCAGCGAGCGGACGAACGGCCGGCCGCCGCTCAGCAGGAACACCAGCGGCAGCGCGTAGAAGGTCACCGTCCCGTACAGGCGGAACATGCCGAGCACGAACAGCATCAGCTGAAACGCGAACACGCCCAGCGCCTGGCCGACCGCGAGCTCCTCGAGGAAGGGCAGCGGCCTCTGACGCAGCGCACCCAGCAGGCGGTGGCCGGCCGAGGCGCAGCTCACGCTCCAGATGCCGGCGGCGAGCCAGTACTTCGCGTAACGCCAAAACAGCCAGTGCTCGATCGGATAATGGCGATGGACGGAGTGCAGCAAGATGCCGGTGGCGGCGAGCAGCCCCAGAGTGATGGTCGCACGGCGGAGACGACCGGCGATCTTGTGGAGGGCGCGCATGCTCGGCATCGAACCCGGGCATTGATAGCCTTCGCATCCCATCCGTCAAGGGCAGGGCGGGCATTGCCAGGGCCAGCGCCGGTGCGCTAGATCGCCGCCGTGTCGACCACGAAGGGCGCGGGCGCGGCCGATGCGATCGATGGGCGCGAGGTCCTGCTGTCGCTGGCCACGCTGGCCCTGGCCTGTGCGTCGACTTGGCTGTGCGTGCGCGTGGCCGTGTTGCCCCCCGTCGAGCGGGACGGGCTCTTGCTGAGCAACACGTTGCCCTTGCTGGCGCGCAAGCGCTGGCTGCACGAGCTGCTCGGAGCGGCCGGCCTGCCGATCGTCGTCGCGCTGCCGTGGCTGGCGGCTCGGCGCGGAGCGGCGCTGGGTCAGCTCCGCCGCTGGGCCGAGCGCCTTTCGCCGTTGTGCCTGGCGTTCACGCTGCCGATGCTGCTCGACGCCAGGCTGTGGTCGACGCGGCCGCTGACGTTCACGAGCATCCTGCTGGTCGTGGTGCTGCTCCTCGAGCAGGCGCTGGGGCGGGCGCTCGGTGGTGCGGTGCTCCCGCAGCCATCAGCTGCAAGTGGCTGGGCTCGCTGGTTGCCGCTGCTCGGCGTGGTGGTCTGTGCCGCCGCTTACACCGCGTACATGAGCCACTTCTCGATCATGCGCCATCAGCGCTTCGTGAGCGCGGGGTTCGATCTCGGGATCTTCGACAACCTGATGGTCAACGCGCTCGAGGGCCGGCCGTTCCATTCGAGCGTGGCGGTGCCGAAGGGCTCGTACCTGTCCAACCACGCCGAGTTCGGGATGTACCTGTTCCTGCCGGTCTACGCGCTATGGCCGCGGGCGGAAACCCTGTTGATCCTGCAATCCGCATTCATGGGCTTCGCCGCCGTGCCGCTGTACGCGTTCGCGGCCACGCGCTTGCCGCGCATGGCGGCGGCGCTGCTGAGTGTCGCCTACCTGATGTACGCGCCGCTGCACGGGCCGAACTTCTTCGACTTCCACTGGATGCCGCTGTCGATGCTGTTCTTTTTCTGGCTGTTCTACGCCATCGAGCGGCGCCAGAAGTACCTGATCGGCGTGCTGTCGGTGGTGATCTGCCTGATGCGCGAAGACGCGCCGTTCGGGCTGATCGCGACCGGCTTGTTCCTGATCGCGACGGGCCACTGGCCGCGGCTCGGCGGATGGCTGACCGTGCTGCCGAGCGCGTGGTTCGTGATCGTGAAGTTCGTGATCATGCCGCTGGCGGGGCCGTGGTGGTTCTCGGACATCTACCGCGAGCTGATCGCTCCGGGCGAGAAGGGCTACGGCAGCGTGGTGAGGACCATCGTGATCAACCCCAGCTTCTTCGTGAAGACGCTGCTCACGGAGGCCAAGCTGACCTATGCGCTGCACCTGTTCGCGCCGCTCGCGCTCTTGCCGTTGCGCGGCCCGGGGCTGTGGCTGCTCGCGTTGCCCGGCTTCGTGGTCACGCTGATGACCACGGGGTACGCGCCGACCACGTCGATCAGCTTTCAGTACACCACGCACTGGATCCCGTTTCTGTTCGGCGCGACGGTGCTCGCGCTCGCGCGGCGGGATGTTCGCCCGAGCTTGCTCGCGCTGTGCTTCGGCGTGATCTGCCACACCTACGTGTTCGGCGCGATCCTGCAGCGCGACACGTTCACCGGCGGCTTCAACAAGGTCGAGTTCTCGATGAGCAAGGAGGAGCGCCAGCGCTATGCGGACCTGCGCGCGCTCGCCGCGCGCATCCCTGCGCGAGCCAGCGTGGCGGCGACCGAGCAAGAGGTGCCGCACGTCTCCAACCGGCCGAACGTCTACACGCTCAAGATCGGCGTCGGCAACGCGGAGTACGTACTGGTCAATCGGCGGACCCTGTTCAACGAAGCGCGCCGGCACTTCCAGGATGCGCTCGGCGCCGCGAGCTACGACCTGGTGGCGCGCCAGGGCGACTACGTGCTGTTTCGACGCGGGCCCACGTCACCCGCGGGCAGGGAAGCACTGCGCGCGCTGCGCCTGACCGTGCCTGATCGCTAGCGCAGCTGTGCCTGTGTGTCGCCGAAGACGATCAGGGCGCTGCCGAGGCGGTTGGCCAGGCTGTGGAAGGCGGAGTTCTCCGGCAACGTCGACTCGAGCAGCAGCACGCCGAACGTGGCCAGCTGGTCTCCGTGCTTGCAGGTCAGCACGATCGAGCGAGCCTCGGCGTGCACGGGCACGACGCAAGTGATCATGGCCGCCTCTTCTTCCGAGGCCGTATCGACCATGTCGTCGTCGTCCAGCTGCGTGAGCAGCAGGGCCAGGTCGGTCGCCTGTTCGCGGATCAGGCCGCGTGTCGCGACAGGCTCGAGCGCTCCGTCGCGCAACAGGTACAGGCGTCCCACGTCGCAGTTGGCCGCCGCCAGCAGCTGCTCGAGCGCGAACAGCGCGCGCGCTTCGCGATCTTTGCAGTCGGCGAGGCCGCGGGCCAGAGCGGCCTCGGTGAGTAACGGCGAGGCCGACTGCACGAACGAGGTCGGGCCCTCACTCAAGAGCCCGCCGAACGGCAGGGCTTCCCAGCGCGAGCGCGCGTCCAGCAGCAGCCGTTCGTGACGCGCGGCCAGCGCAGGATTGTTGCGCCCGCCGCCGTAATTTTGCGTGCAGCTACGCAGACAGCGCTCGAACATCACACGGTCATTCATCCACAGTGCGACGCGCGCGCGGGCCTCGTAGGACCAACCCAGGTTGAGTCCGCGCATCCCGTACTGTTCGCGGTACTGAATGCCGCGATCCAGCCGCTCGCGCGCAAAGTCGAAGTATCCGAGCGCCGCTTCGACCAGCGCCAGGAAGACCTCGATGTGATCGCGCATGACTTGCAGGCCGGCGATCGTGGCATGGGAGACGTGGGCCAGGCCGACCTCCCGCGCTTCCTCGAGTCTACCGAGGTTGCGCAGGCATTCGATCTCGCAGCCTGCCGCCCAGGGCCACACCGGATGCTCGGCGGGTCGCGCCGAGGCGAGCGCGCCGCGCACGTGGCGTAGACCCGCCGCGTAGTCGCCGCGGATCCGCTCGCATTCTGCGTGGGCGTAGTGCAGGTAGGGCAGCGCGGCCGGATAGAATTCGCAGAGCTCCTCCAGCACCTCGAGGTTGCGCTTCGTCTCCTCGAGGTCGTCGGCATGCGCGGAGCACTCGAGCTGCTGCGTGGTCTGGCGCAACTTGAGCGCGTACGGCCGCTTCTGCTGGATCTGCAGGAGCTCCATGCGCCGTCGCCACTGTGCCGCCGCGCGCGTGTTGCCGCTGCGCACGTAGTAACTCTCGCGCACCGCCGCCGCCATCACTTGCGCATTCGGCATGGCCTCGAGTGCCTGGGCGTGGGCGAAGGCGCCCTTGATGCCGAGGCCCGCCTGCATGGAGCCGAGCGCGTAGTGCAGGAGCGCACGCGAGCGCGCCAGCTGGGCCTCGGTGAGGTGCGCGTGCTGTTGCTCGAGCGTGGTGAGGCGCTCCTCGTACAAGGCGAGCGCGTCTTCGTAGCGCGCACCGATCAAGGCGCGTTGCCCGAGCTTGGCAACGGTGACCGAGGCGATCGCGGGCGAAAGCGGCTCGAGCGGAGCCAGATCCGGCAGCGTGTCGATCATGACCATGTCGCCGACCACCGCCGCGTAGACCGCGCCGAGGTACACGGTCTCGACCAGCGTGCGGATGGCGTCCAAGGGGGCCATCACGCGCTCCGCTTCGGGGGTCGCATCGTAGCGAGCCTGCGCGGCGGTCAGCGCGCGTGTCAGTCGGTCCGGCCCGTCGTCCAGCGTCGCCCAGTCGCTCAGGCCACTGTCCAGGGATAGCTGTTGAAACGCCACGCGGAAACACTCGGCACGATCCTTGATGATCACGCGATCCGAGAGCGCCACGAGCTCGCGCGCGATCAGGAAGCGCTCGAGCTGCGAGCGGCCGAGCTGCACGCAGAGCTTCGCGCACTCCTGCAGCAAGTCGGGATATTCGCTATCGCCCTCGTCGATCAGCGAGCCGTTCTTCAGCGCACTGCACAGATCCTCGATGGCGCGCGCCGGTTCGCCAGCCCGCAATAGACAGCGCGCGATCGGGATGGGTCCAGCCGCACGGCCGCGGAGCACGCTCACGAGCCGCTCGTGCAGCTCGCGCGAGCGGCGCTCGTCGATGCCCTCGCGCACGATCTCGAGCCAGGCGTGATCGATCAGCCCGAGCGCGTCGGGGGCCGCGATCACGCGAGCCTCCAGCAGCACCGCACGAGCGTCGGCGACGCGGGCTGCGTCTGCGTGCAGCGTGAGCTGCTGTAGGTCGGCACCCGCGACGCGGTAGTCCGCCGAGATCGCCAGCACCTGCGCCAAGTCGAGAGCATCTTGGCTGAGGCCTGCGAGTTTCTGGCGGCGGACGTCGTGGAGTGACACCGGAACCGCGTCGTTCTCGATGTGGCCGGGCAGCGACCAGCTGCCGAGCTCGTAGCGTGCCAGCCGGCGGTCGACGATGGCTTGCGCCAGCTCCATGGTGTTGCGCGGGTTGCCCAGCGCGCGCTTGAACACGTGGCGCGCCATGATCTGCAGGTTCGGCACGGCGCCGAACAACGACAGCAGCAGCGCTTCGGTCTCGCGCTCATCCAGCGCCGGCAGCGCGATCGGCCGGGACAGCTCGCGCAGCAGCTTGAGCCCTGGCGCCGGCTCGGACTGGTCGTCGCCATCGGCGTAGACGAGCATGATCGGCCCGCTGTGAATGACCGAGGCCAGCGTGACCATCGCGGCCAGCGACCCCTCGTCGCAGCGTGCGACATCATCGATCGAGATCAGCATCGGCTGCCCGCGCGAAAGCTCGTTGAACAAGCTGGCCAGCTCGCGCAGCAGCGCCTTGCGCGTGGCGGCGTCGTCACTCAGCGGGTCGCCGTCGAGCAGCTGTTGCAGCAACATGCGCTTGATCAGCGCCTCTGCGGGCTTCGCCTCGTTCCAGAGCTCGCGCAGTACGGCGCGCACCACTGCGTACGGCCCATCCTCGGCGGCTGCGCTCACCTGCAGGATCCACATGCCCGACAGGCGGCCTTCCATGATGGCCGATTGCAGCATGCGCGAGCGACCGCCGCCCTGCGCGGCCCAGACGCGCAGCGCCTCGCCGCGTCCGCCGCGAGTGCGGACCAGGGCTTCGGTGATCTGCGCGGTAGACTCCGCGCGGCCGACGAGCGCGGGCGTGTTCAGATACGCCTTTTGTACGCCCACCGGCTCGGTCGGCCCGAGATCGGCGACCGCGGTGAGTCGAGCCATCACCTCGGCCGCGCTGCGCGGGCGCGCCATGGCATCCAGGCTGAGCAACGAGAGCACCAGCGCGTCGACGGGCGTGGGCACCTCGCGCGCATATGCGGAGGGCGGCAGCGGTTGGCTGGCGTGTGCTGCGCGCAGCTGGTTGAAGCTGCGAGCTGCGTAGGCTTGCCGGCCGCACAGCGCGTAATACAGCGTGGCGCCGAGCGCGAACAGATCGGTGCGTCCGTCGAGTGGTTGGCGCGCCAGCGCTTCGGGCGCGACGCACGGCGGTGTGCCCATCGCCAGCGTGCTCACGCCCATCGGGACCATCGCGCCGAAGTCGATGAGCTTGGCGCGGCCATCGCTGGTGCAGCGCACGTTGGGTGGCGAGACGTCGCGGTGCACGTAGCCTCGCGAGTGCAACAGCGCGAGCGACGAGCACACGTCGCGCGCCAGCGAGCAGGCCTGCCGCCACGGCAGCGGGGCGCACCTGGACAGATCGGTGCCGTCCAGGAGCTCCATCGTGTAATACGGCCCCTCGGCGTCCGCGCCGTAGTCGAACACCTGAATCACGCGCGGGTGATCGAGCTCGGCCAGCGTGCGGTACTCGCGATGGAAGTGCGCGATCAGCTGCTCGCGGTGGCGCTCATCGGGCGCGAGCTGCAGCGCCTTGAGCGCTACCGAGCGCCCGTTCGCGCTGTCACGCGCCCGGAATACCGCGCCCATCCCGCCCCGGCCCAGCAGCTCGAGGTCCTCGAAGCGGCCTCTGCTCTTGGGTTCCAACAGTAGAAGTTTG
>DATEOF010000257.1:0-21252 GCA_035274465.1 Polyangiales bacterium | reverse complement strand
TCGCGCAGGTCGACGCGATCGACCAGCCGAGCGCGCAGGTCGTCGTCGAGTCGCACTCCGGCGCGGTCGATCCAGGTGAGCGAGGCAGTCTCTCGCTGCTGGACCTCGATGGCGAAGGCGTCGCGGACGCGCACGACTTTGACCTTGCTGATCGGTCCGGGATCGTGCAGCCCGAGTTGGCCCGTACCGCCGCCGTCAGCCGCAACGATCGAGACGCTGTCGGGGGTGGCGCTGAGCTCGAGCGAGGTGTTGTCGAGCGCGACGCGACGGGTCTTGCCGGCCTCGGGGACGACCTCGCCGATGACCTCGCCGTCGCGCGGCGCGCTGCCCGGGGCGAGGCTCGAGGGACGCAGCAGCGAGAAGCCCAGGCCGAGCAGGCACACGATCGGCAGGCTGGCCAGCATGACCCAGCCTCGAGTCCAGCGGCTGATGCTGCGCAGCGGCGCCGCCGTGCGCGGCGAGGCCGGCAGCGCGGGCGGGCTGCTGTGCGCGGCGTGCAATCGCGCGTAGGTCCAGACGATCATGCCCTGGCCGAGGGGCACGCTGAGCATCAGCAGCGGCGCCGCGATCACAAGAGCTTGCGGAACCTGCGAGCGCGCGCCGATCAGCGCCCAGCCGGCCGCAGCCAACAGCGGCGAGACCTGCACCAGGTTCACGGTCAGCGACAGGCCCAGGCTGCTCAGCAGGCCACGCCGCACCACCATGCGCACGCTCTCGAGCAGCGCCTCCTCGAAGCTGGTCTCGCGCTGGATCAGCACCAGCGGCGCGTAGAGCACGGGCACCAGCACGACCAGGGCCAGGATACCGCTCGCGGCTGCGAAGAAGCCGCCGCTGCGCAACAGCGTCCCGAGCCCCGTCAGCTGGCCCACGTCGGGCGGCAGCTCGGGTCCGGTGCCGACCAGCGTCAGCGCGGCGACGCCCATCACCAGCAGCACCGCGCCGAGCAGGATCATGCCGGCCGGCAGCCAGGCGCGGCTGTGGATGAAGGTCTGGCCGGTACACAGCGCGAGCTGCGCGGCGAACAGCTCGCACATGAACCAGGGCGTGGTGCAGAGGCCGATCGCGCAGCACACTGAGCTCAGCGACAGCACGATCGCCGCACCCAGCGCGGGCAGCACGAACGGGCGGCGGCGCAGCAAACCCAGGCTGGCGAGGAATGCCGGGACCAGCGCCGGCTCGGCACACTCAGCTGTCGCCGGCTTCACCGTCGGCCTTGGCTTCGGGTTCGACCTTGGGACCGAACAGATACGCGAGCCCGACCGACATGAAGTACAGCACGACCAGCGGCAAGAGCATCATGATCTGCGAGCCGACGTCGGGCGGTGTCAACACTGCAGCGATGATGCTGGCGATCACCACCCACCAGCGCCCGAACTTGAGCAGCTGCTTCCAGTTGACGATGCCGACCATCGCCAGGAACGTCACCACCACCGGAACTTCGAACACCACGCCGAACGCCAGCAGCATGCGCGTCGCGAAGCCCATGTACTCCGTGAGCATGATGGTGGGCGTGACGCGGATCGCATCGCTGGGCAGCATGCCCGACATGCCGAGCAAGGTCTCGAAGCCGAGCGGGAACACCACGCGATAGCCGAAGAACGCGCCGCCGGCGAAGAAGATGGTCGAGGCGAGCACGAACGGGATCGCGTAGATGCGTTCCTTCTTGTACAGGCCCGGCGCGACGAAGGCCCAGATTTGATAGAAGACCCAGGGGCTCGACGCGAGGAAGCCGCAGACGAACGCGATCTTCATGTACGAGACGAACAGATCGACCGGGTTCGAGAAGTGGATCTGCGGCTCACCCAGACCGAGCTGCTTCCAGGCGATCGTCAGCGGCTGCAGCAGGTAGTCGAGCAGGTACTCCTTGTACTCCCAAGCCAGCCAGGTGCCGGGGAGCAGGCCGAGGATCGCCTTGATCAGGCGCGAGCGCAGCTCGCCGAGGTGCTCCATGACCGTCATGGGCACGTCCTCGGGAGGAGCCTCCTGCAGACTGAGCGTCGTCGTGTGCGGCCTATCGAGCGAGTTCGACATCAGCTCTCGAGCGACTTCTTCGGCTCTGTGGTGTGGGGGGCCGTGACAGGCTCCGGCGCTGCGACGGGCGCGTCCGAGGGCAGCGTGCCGTCGACGGGCGCGTGCTCGACCACGGCCGGTGCGACGGGCTGTGGCACGTGCTGCGCGACCGGCTCGTCCGAGGGCAGCGCGGCGGCGGCCACGGGCTCCTCACGAGGGACCGGCGCGGGCTCCTCCGGCGGCCTGACGGGCGCACGGGGGGGAGGCGGGTGGTAGTCGAAGTCCTCGCGGAGCAGCTCGTCGATGCCCGTGGACGCGCGCAGGTCACGGCTGGCCTGCCGCAGCGTGCGCACGGTCTTGCCGACCGTTTTCATCATCGACGGCAATCGCTCCGGCCCCACCGCGATGATGAGGACGATGCAGATGACCGCGAGCTCGCCAAAACCAATGTTGAACATGACTACGGGTCCGGCTCATGTAGCACGCCCGCCGACTGGTGGTCAGCGAGTGATTGCCACCCCAGCGAGGGACGGCGGAGGACGACGGCAGCCCATCCTACCCCCCTCCGAGCCCGGCGCCCAGGAGAGCGAAGCGAACCTCGTGTCGCCAGTCGGTGGGGCCGGCGGCGTTACCGCCGCCGCGGGGGAACGGCGACGTTCCCCCGGTAATCACTTCGTGACTACGCGTTGTTTTTGCGAGCCAGGGCGTGTAGGCGCTCGGCGGCACCCGCGAGCGAGCCCAGGTGCTTCTCCTGCGAGCGCGTCAGATCCCGAATGCGTTCCAGCAGCTGCGAGGTGTCGTCCGAGGCCTTGGTCTGCTGGCGCTGGGCCTTGTTGAGCTGGTTGACCATCGACGAGATGTTCTCGACGGCGCTGGTGATCTGCCGGGCGCCGTGCGCCTGCTCTTTCTGCGAGCGCTCCACGTGCTGCGTGATCAGGCGCATCTTTTCCGCGCTCTTCATGATCAGCTCGGAGCCGCGCGCCTGTTCCGCGGTGGCTGCGGCGATCTGCTGCACGGTCTCGGCGATACGCGAGATGGCGTCGGTGACCTGCTTGCTGCCCTTGGCCTGCTCGACGGTGGCGCGCGCGATCGCGCCGACCATCGAGGTCGACTTCTGCGACGAATCCAGGATCTTCTTCAGGGCCTGTTCGGCCTCTGCGCTCACCTCGACGCCGCGGTCGACCGTGGTGGCGCCGCGCTCGACGGCCTGGATGGCGTTCTTGGTCTCTTCCTGAATGGTGCGGATCAGCGCGGCGATCTCCTTGGTCGACGTGCCGGAGCGTTCAGCCAGCTCTTTGATCTCGTCGGCGACGACCGCGAAGCCCTTGCCGTACTCACCGGCCTGCGCGGCGATGATCGCGGCGTTCAGGGCCAACAAGTTGGTTTGTTCGGCGACGTCGTCGATGACGTTCAGGATGTCGCCGATGGCGTCGATGCGGCGGCCGAGCGACACGATGGCCGACACGGCGTCCGACGACGACTCCTTGATGCGATTGATCTCGTGGATCGTGCGCGTGATGGCGTCCGCGCCGCGCTCGGCGTCCTTGGCGACCTGCTCCGAGAGGCGCGACGTTTGGTTGGCGTTGGTCTGGACCTGATCGATCGAGACGTCCATCTCGTTCATCGACGACGAGGTTTCTTCGGTCATCAAGGACAGCGAGTCGACGTTGCGCGCGACTTCCTTGATGCTGTAGGTCATCTCCTCGATCGACGACACCGTGTCGCGCACGCTGTTGCCGAGATTGCCCATGTTCTCGGCCACTTCGTCGTTGGTCGCCTTCATCTCGAGGATCGACGACGAAGACTCCTCGGCGCTTTGTGCAAGCACTTCGACGCTCTGTGCGAGCTGCTTGAGCACCTCGGCGGTGTTCACCATCGAGCGCGACGCCTGCTCCGAGGCGGTCGCCTGCTCGTTCAGCCCGACCGTGAACTCGTCGAGCTGAGCGCTCAACGCGTGTTCAGCGTCGGCCAGCTCGCGCTGGCGGCGCTCGATGTCGACGTGCGCACGTTGTAGGGACTGCTCGAGGTCGGACACCTTCGATACGCGCTGCTCGACCTCCATGTGCGCCTTGGAGAGCTGCTGCTCGAGCTCGCTCACCTTCTTCGTGCGCTGCTCGAACTCGTCGGCGACGTTCTCGAGCACGTCGAGGATCTCGAGCACGTTCTGCTGGGCGTTCGCCGGACGGCTCGGACTCTGGCCGCGCAGCGCCGACTTGGCGCCGGTACGCAGCGCGAGCAACTCGTCGTCGCTCGCGCCGACTCCGCGCACGGCCATCATCGCCGAGATACTTCCGGTGACGAGGCCGATCAGTCCTGCCATCCAACCAGGCAGCATCGGCATGAACAGCGGCGGGCCGAGGACTGCAATACCCAATCCGACGCCCAGTACCACCAGCGCTGGTACGCCGTTCTTGCTCTGCACGAGGTCTTTGAGCATCTGTGAAGTCGAGCGCGTCGCAAGTACTGCGTCGGAGCGCTTCGATCTTCGATAAGGCTAACGTCGCAGGCTGGACATAAGCAAGCATCGCGCTTCTCGCACGCGATCGGAGTCCCGCACGGTGCGCGCAATGCACGACAAGGAGCACACGTTACGACCACCCGTTTTTGGATGGTAAGGCGCAGTAGTGTCACCTCGCTTGACGACGCAGTGTCTACGCGACGCGTTGCGCGAAGGCGGAGTGGAGGGTGACGGCGTTGTCCGGCTGAGCGGCGCGCGCGGTGAGTGAAGCCGCCAAGCGGCGCTCGATGAGCAGGCGTTGTGTGAGGTACGGAGCGAGCGCTCGCGACAGGGCGCGCGCCGAGGGCAGGCGTTCGGCGCGCTCGCGGGCGAGCAGGCGCGCGACGATCAGGTCCCAGCCGGGGTCGAGGTCGGGCCGCAGGTCGCGTACGCGCGGCGCGGGGTCCCGGATGATGCGCAGGAGCAGCTTGGAGACGCTGGAGCCGGTGAAGGGCAGGTGTCCGCACAGGGCCTCGAACATGACGATGCCGAGCGAGAACAGGTCGGCGCGGCCGTCGACGTCGACTTCGCCGGAGGCCTGCTCGGGCGACACGTAGCTCGGTGTACCGAAGACGCGCCCGTTCTCGCGCGCGCGTTCCTCGGGCGGCGCGGTCTGGGCGGCACACACGCCGAAGTCGAGGAGCTGGACGAAGAGCTCGCCATCGGGGGTGCGTTCGAGGAGGATGTGCTCGGGTTTGACGTCGCGGTGGACGTAGCCGGCCGCGTGGGCACTGTGGAGGATGGCGGCTACGCGGCTGCTGATGGCGGCGATCTCGAGCGGGTTGAGGCTCTTACCGCTGGCGAGGATGCGCGCGAGGCTCTCGCCGGCGAGCAGGGGCATGACGAGGTACGGCGAGCCATCCTCGAGGGTCCCCTCGTCCAGGATGCGGACGATGCCGGGGTGCGCGACGCGGCGGGAGACCTCGGCTTCGCGGCGCAGGCGGGCGCCGAGATCGATATGGTTCACGTAGCAGGGGCGGAGCGTCTTGATGGCGAGCGGGGCCTCGTCGAGGAGCGAGCGCGCTTCGAAGACGACACCCGTCCCGCCCACACCGATGCGGCGTTGCAGCTGGTAGCGTCCGTCGAGCGTCTGACCGAGCAGCTCGCCGCGTTCGATTTCGTCCACGAACAGGACAATCCAGCGTGGCGGGAACGGGGTCAAAAAACCGTGCGGTTTCGGCGGCCAGTCAAATTTCTTGCCTTTGGCAGAGGAGCTCCTACTCGGCGTGCCGCAGAAGAGACGTGCGATTGCTGGTTCGCGTTTCCTGTTGATGTTTCCAGCTCCTGGTTCTCTGCCTGGACGAGACGAACTAGGAGCTGAAAAGAACACGGATCGAAACCGCACCTGCCGCCCGGCCCGAGTTCCCGTTGAACACGGCCCTTCACCGGCAGAGCAGCAATAGATGCTCGCGCCGCGGCCTGCCGCCCCGCACGTCTTCGCGTTCCTGCGCGGCGCTGGCCACCAGCTGCAGCCCTGCCGCCGGCGCCAGGCGGGCGATCTGCTCGTCCGCCGGCACGCGCACCCCGGACAACTCCGCATCACCCAGCCAGAGCACGATCGAGCCGCTGCTCCGCAGCACTCCGCGCAGCGAACGCAGCACGTCGCCCAGCTCTTCGTCCCAGCGCTCGCGCCCTCCCCGCTCGCTCTTCGAGTTGCGCCGCGCGCCGATCTCGGCCGCTCGCAATGACCGCAGATCGAGGCCCAGCCACGCGCAACGCCGCGCGTGGTGATCCGCGTAGTCGTAGGTCCCGCCGTACGGCGGCGAGCTGAGCACCAGGTCCGCTCGGAAGCGCTCGCCCAGTACGTCGGGCAATGCTCGAGCGTCGCCCTGCATGAGCTTCGCGGGATACGCATCCTTCGGCGCGGCCTCCCACAGGGCTTCCCAGCGCTGCGCCAGCTCCTGGCCCTTGCGCGCGAAGAACTCGGTCACCAGCCCCTTGCGGATGCGCTTCGGCGTGCGGTCTTCACTCGTGTCCGCTCGCAGGCGCGAGAACTTGATCAAGAGCGCGGAGAACACCATCTCCATCGCACGCCGATCCGCCGCAACAGAGGTGCGCTGGATCTCCGCCCACAGGCCCGACAGCTCGAGCATCACGTGCGGCTCGTAGTACTCGCGCTCGCTGCGCGCGATCGGCACCTGGACCTCGGCGCGCGCTCGCACGCGCTCCTCGGAGGCTTGCGCCACGCTCTTGAGGTTGGCAGCGAACCGCGCGCGAGCCTTCCCATCCCGCAGGCTGCAGTGCAACTCCGCCACCCGCAGCGCGAGCGGGCTCAGGTCGACGCCCTGCGGTTTACATCCTGCCGCCAGCGCCTCGACCAGCACCGTGCCGCTGCCGCAGAACGGGTCGAGCACCAGTTGCCCGGCTTCGGTGAAGGCCTCGATCAGCTCGCGCGCCAGCACCGGGTGCATGCGCGCCGGGTACACGTGGAAGCCGTGCGTCAGGTCGTCGGTCGGCTCGCCGTCCGCTGCCGCCAGCGCGGCAGCCAAGCGCTCGGCCTGCTCCGCCTCGCCGCTACTGGTGATGCGTCCGCCTTGTTGCGTGAGCGCGCGACGTTTTTGGCTCATGATCCCAGGCTCGGCAGGCCGAAGAAGCTGCGCAGCGCTCGCGCCTGGTCGGTGCGCTCGCCCTCGGCGTCTCGCAGCACGAGCTGCTCGTAACTACACGGGCCCGCAGCCGTCAGCTGCAGGGTGAACACGCTGAACAGCGCCTGGCGCCCTGCCCGCGGGATCACATCGAGCTGCGCCGCGATCGACAGCCCCGCGGCCGCTGCTCCCAGCTGCACGCGCCGCAGGCCCGGCGTCTCCATGCACACCACGCACACCCCCTGCGGCGCGAGCGCCACCGCAGCCGCCGCGAGGTACTGCTCCACCCCACCGCGCAATTCCACCCGCGCGTGCGCCCGCTGCGCATCCGGCGACGGCGTCGCGGTGCCCGGCGGCTTGTACGGCGGTGTGCCCGTCACCAGCTCGAACGTGCCCACGCGCAGCTCCCGCAGATCGCCCCAGTGCAGCTCGATGCGCTCGCTGAAACCGCTCGCCGCCACGTTGCGCGACAGCAGCGCGTACGACTCGGCCTGTGCCTCGATGCCCACCGAGCGCTCGAGCGGCAGGCGATCGGCCAGCATCAACAGCACCGAGCCGATGCCGCAGCCGAGATCCAGGTGACTGCGCGCCCCCGGCGCCGCCCGCGCGGCCACCCAGGCGGTCACCACGTCGTCGTAGGAAAACCGGTGACCCCGCTTGCGCTGCAGCACGCGCACGCGGTCGGTCAGCGCATCGCTGGTCAGCTCGTCACGGACACTGTCGAGTTCGGTCATGGGCCTTGGGGCGGCAGCACCCAGATCGGATTGCTGAACGCGAAGGAACGGATCAGGCCGCGGGTGCCCGCCGGTGCCACCGGCAACGGCGCGTCGCCCTCGGCGAGGGCCATGATGTAACTCGAGGCACGAGGCAGGTCGAGCGGCACTTGCAGCCGCGCAGGCAGCTCGCGGATCTCGGCCGTCCGTACCGTCTTGCCGTTCACCACCACGTGCACCCGATCGACCGGCACGAAGTTGGCCGCGTCGACCAGTACCTCGAGCATCGGCTGCTCGGGCCGCGCCAGCGTCTCGCCCGGGCCGCGCCCCGCCAGCGTGACCTCGAGCCATGGCCCGCTGGTCACGATCGAGCGGCCCAGCGCCAGCCCATCGACCACCGCCTCCGGCGTCAAGCCTGCCGGGCTGTCGTCCGGCACACGGATGCAGTTGCGCGGATAGCCCAGCGGCTGCCCCGACAGCTCGTGCGTGTCGCTGTTGCCGGTCGCGGTCAACGGAAAGCCCATGTCGAGCAGCTTGTAATAATCCTCGAGCATCGACTCGATCTCTGCGCCACCGCCGCTGTCCAGCGCGTTGGTGTTCCAGAGCTCGATGGCGTCGAGGTGCTCGAGCCCGAGCCGCTTGCCCTGGTTGGGATCAAGCGGATCGAAGGCATTCGCGGTCAAGAAGCCGATCACCTCGTTCCAGCGCGGATGGTTGGACTGGATCACCGCTTCCGGAAACAGCTCGTCGAGCCGTGCGAGCAGGCCGGCCGAGGTCTGGTATTGCAGCTGGTAGCTGCCGAGGTCGGCGTGCAGCGGCACGGGAAACACGCCGAAGTGACCGAGCGGCTGCGGCGTCGTCCAGCTGTCGGGCGTGACCTCGTTGCCCAGGATCAGCGTCAGCCGGTCCTGCATGTGGCTGCGCGCCAGCTCGGCTTCCCAGTCCACGACCACGTCGTGATCCGTGGGCGCAAGCGCGTCCAACCCCTCGCCGAGCGCGCTGATCAAACGCTGATCGAGCGGCACGTCGGAGTCGAAGCTCGGCGCCGAGTGCACGTGGAAGTCTGCGCAAGCGTAGCTGCGCGTATCGATCGCGCGCGGCAGCTCGAGCGTCACGTCGGTCTTGCGACCCGCTTCGAGTACGACGTCGACGCCCGCGCGGTCGCGCTCGAAACCCTGCGTCGCCGTGAGCCGCAGCGGGCCGGGTATCATCGGCAGGCTGAAGTCGCACGGGTCGCCGTACAACGTATCGCGCACACCCAGCAGGTTGGGTCCCAGCCAGTCACCGACCTGCCCCGTGCCGAAGTACGGCGTGTTCTCTTGCGGGGTGGCCTCGAGCAGCACCTTGCACGCGATGGCCTCGCCGGTCTCCGGATCGACGACGCGCACGTGCAGCACGGCGGACTCGGTCGGATCGGGGCCGGCTTCCGGCGGCGGCGGCGCCGCATCGGGTCGCGGCGGCGGTTTGCCCGCGTCGTGCGGCCGATGCCCTACCGGCATGCGACTTTCGCAAGCCAGGACCAAGACGAACGCCAGCCAGGGCCGGCTCGAAGCGCGGAACATCGCCGCGAAGCATAGGCCACGCGCGCGCCATCGTCAGCCTTGCCGACTGCTGCTCCAAGCGGCATCGTGTGTGCATGTGGCCGGCGATCAAGAGCTACACGCGCCGCGCTCTGCCGTGGGCCTGCATGCTGATCGGCATCTGGTGGTTGAGCGGCTCGGACACGCCCGGCGCTGAATTCCGGGCGGGCGGTAGCCTCCCCGAGTTGGCGCTCGATCTGTCCGACGGCACGCGCCTGCAACTACCCGCGCGCGGGGACCAGCCTGCGCGCGTGCTGGTGCTCAACTTCTGGGCGAGTTACTGCGCTCCCTGCCGCGAGGAAGCGCCGATCTTGACGTCGCTGCACGAGCGCAACGCCGCTCAGGTCCGCGTGATCGGCCTGTCGATCGAAGGCCTGTCCACGCCCCACATGCTGCGCGCCGCCCAAGCGCTCGGCATGCGCTACCCGATCGCGGCCTGCGACGCGAAGCTCCTGTCGCGCCTGCGCGTGCGGGCGGTGCCGACCACCTACGTGATCGCGAAGGACGGCGTGATCACCCTGTCGCGCGTCGGGGCGGTGACACAGAGTGAGCTCGAAGCCGCCATCGACTCCGCCAAGCGGCGGGGCTGAAATGTCCATACATTGACACCCGCGGGTGTGCGTGTTCAAAAGCAATGCTTCGGAGGTTCCGCCCAGAATGCGCCAGGTGATCTTCGCGAATCTAGTCACGCTCGGGGCGACCACCACCAGCGGCAAGTCACTCGATCCACTCGAGCTGATCAGCAACGCCTCTCCGGTCGTGATGCTGGTGTTGATCGTGCTCGCGACGATGTCCGTGGTGTGTTGGTTCATCATCGGCGCCAAGCTGGTACGGCTCGGCCAAGCCAGCCGCGGCAGCGAGCGCTTCCTCGATCAGTTCTGGGATCCACAGCAGGGTAATGTGTGGAGCGTGCAGCGCATGGAGCGCTTGTACGCGAGCCTGCCGCGCGATCGCAGCTCACCGCTCGCCAGCGTGTTCCACGCCGGCTACGTCGAGCTCGCCCGCGTGCTCGGCGGCTCGGACGAGAGCGCCCGCAGCCAGCGCCACTACGGCGGCGACATCGACAACGTGGCGCGCGCCCTGCGCCGTGCCCACGCCAACGAGGTCACGGGCCTCGAGAGCATGGTGCCGTTCCTGGCGACCACCGGCTCGACCGCGCCGTTCGTCGGACTGTTCGGCACGGTCTGGGGCATCATGAACTCGTTCATCAACATCGGCGCGCAGAAGAACGCCAGCCTGGACGTGGTCGCGCCCGGCATCGCAGAGGCCTTGATCGCGACGGCCATCGGCCTGGCCGCGGCCATCCCCGCCGTCATGGCCTACAACTACTTCGTGCGGCGCATCAACGTACTGTCCTCCGAGATGGAGAACTTCTCCGCCGACTACCTGAACATCGTGCGCCGGCATTTCCTCGCGGGCTGAATCGGGAGCGATCGCCATGGGCATGTCGACAGGCTCGGGCAAGGGTCCACTGAGCGAGATCAACGTGACGCCGCTGGTCGACGTCATGCTGGTGCTGCTGATCATCTTCATGGTCAGCGCGCCGATGATGACCACCGGCATCGAAATCGATTTGCCCAAGACCCACGCCGCTCGCATGGACGTCGAAGAGCAGAAGCTCTTGATGACCATCACCAAGGACCAAAAGGTATTTCTGGGCGAAACGGAGATCCCGTACGACCGCCTGGAAGAGGCGCTGACCAACAACGCGCGGCTGCAGAAGGAGCGCGAGCTGTACCTGCAGGCCGACGAGAACGTGCCCTACGGCTTCGTGGCCAAGGTGATGGCGCTTGTGCGTAAAGGTGGCATCGACAAGCTGGGCCTGGTCACCGACCCGACCGGTTCGGAGTAGCGCCGTGCGGCACAGCATGATCGTGCAAGTGCGCGCCGACGACATGCGACCCCCGTCGCTGCTCGGCCGGCGTGTGCTCACGGGCAAGATGGCGGTGGGCGGCATCTTCCTCGCGCTCGGGGCGCACCTGCTGGTGCCGGCGTCGATCGCGCTCATGCTGGCGATCATCGCGGCCACGGGCATCGGCTCCAAGCCGACGCAGGTGATCCCGGACGATCACGTGGTGGAAGCGCGCTTCGTGAAGCTCGGCAAGAAGCTGGACCCGAAGATGCTGCCGCAGCGCAGGCCACCCATCAAAACCACCGCGCCGCAGCCCGGCATCGCCGTGTCCAAGGAGATGGATCCGCCGAAGCCCAAGGAGCCGAAGCCGCCGCCTCCCAAACAGGCGGAGGAAAATCCGCTGACCCACCTCGGCGACCGCGCACAGGCCTTCGCCGAGATGGCCGAGAAGCGCGACCAGGAGGGCGACCCCCGGGGCCTCGAGGAAGGTACCGAGACGCAAGCCAAGGCGGGCGACCTGTACCGCGGGCAGCTGGTGAATTTCTTCCGGCGAGGCTGGACGATCCCTTCGACGCTGGGTGACACGAGCAAGCTCACCACGCGCGCTCGCGTCGAAATCACGCCGGACCGGCACGTGGGCGAACACCAGATCATCAAGTCGAGCGGCGAAGCGCTCTTCGATCAGAGCGTCGAGGACCGCTTCAACGAGCTGCGCAGCTTGGGCACCACGCTCCCCGAGCCACCCCCCGAGGTGGCGAGCCAGTTTTCGGGCACGTGGTCGCTGGATGTGAACTTCATCGGCAAGAAGCTGGAGTAAACCGCATGACCATGAATCGTGAGCGCTCTCGCACCCTCGCCAGCTTATCGACCGCGTTCGGCATCGCCGCCTGGCTGTGCGCCTGGGGATGGGCCGGCCGTGGCGAGTCCCAGCAGCAACCGGCCGCGGATCAACCGCTACCGGGCCGCGTGGTGATCGACGTCGACGCACCCGAACGCGCGCTCTACCGCATCGCCGTGCCCAACCTGCTCGGCGGCAATTTGGGCACCCAGGGCGCGGACGTGATCCGCAACGACCTGATGCTGAGCTCGCTGTTCCAGGTGCTCGACTCGCGCTCGTTCTTGGCCAACCTCCAGGCCGAGGGGCTCGGCATCCAGAAGACGGCGTGGTCGAGCGTCGGCGCCCAGGGCATCGTGAAGGGTCAGATCACCCAGAACGGGCAGAACATCGCCGTGGAGATGCGGCTGTTCGAGCTGGCGCGCGGCGAGAGCGCGATCTTGAGCAAGAGCTACTCGGGCGACGTCGGCCAGCTGCGCGCGTTCATGCACGACTTCGCCAACGAGATCCTGCGCGTGCTGACCGGCAAGGCGGGCGCGTTCGGCACGCGCCTGGCGTTCGCGCGCAAGGTCGGGCCGGGACGCAAGGACATCTACGTCGCGGACTTCGACGGCAACAACCAGTTCCGCGCCTCGAGCGGCCGCGGCAACGCCATGCTGCCGTCGTTCGGGCAGACCGGCGGGGTCTGGTACTCGATGGTCACGCCCAGTGGCTCGTTCATCACCAACACCAAGAACCGAGAGAAGCCCGTGATCTCGGGCAGCGGGCTCAACGTCGGCCCGATGATCTGCAACGGCCGCGTGTACTTCTCGTCGTCGCGCGACGGCAACAGCGAGATCTACAGCGCCGCGCTGGACGGCACTGACCCGCGCCGGCTGACGCGCGACCCGGGCATCGACGTCAGCCCGTCGTGCGGTCCCAACGGCAAGATCGCGTTCGTATCCAGCCGCCACGGCGGCCCGCAGATCTTCACCATGGACGGCGACGGCGGCAACGTCACGCGCGTGACCTACAAGGGCAGCTACAACCAAACGCCGACGTTTTGCAGCGATCCGCAGAACCCATTGATCGCCTTCACCGCGCGCGACGGCAACGGCTTCGACATCGTGACGATCAACCTGAAGACCGGCGAGTACAAGCGCCTGACCCAGGGCCAGGGCTCGAACCAGGACCCCGCGTTTTCACCCGACTGCCGCATGATCGCGTTCGCCTCCTCGCGCGGTGGCATCTTCATCACCAACCCAGAGGGCTTGAATCAGAACAAGGTGCTCAGCGGCTCGATCTCGACCGTGCGCTGGAGCCGCTGAATCCGTCTTGAAACAAGCCGCCACTCGCGCCGTGTGTATAGTCCGCTGGCATCTCGAACTTCGAGAGGAGGCGGCTCATGAGTGGTCTCGGTGGTCTGAACAAATCGCCTAACGGCGTGGTGCTCGGTTTGGTGCAACTGCAACTGCCAGTGGTCACGACCACGTTGGAGTTGGAGGCTCAGTGCCACCGCATTTGTCAGCTGGTGATCAAGGCGAGGCGCAATATGCCCTCGATGGATCTGGTGGTGTTCCCCGAGTACGCGCTGCACGGCCTCTCGATGGACACGAATCCGGCGATCATGTGCGACACGGAAGGCCCCGAAGTGGGCGCATTTCGCGCTGCCTGCCGCTCGCAGCGCATCTGGGGTTGCTTCTCGATCATGGAACGGAACCCCGACGGCAATCCGTACAACACCGGCATCATCATCGACGATCACGGTGAGCTGCGACTGAAGTACCGCAAGCTGCATCCGTGGGTGCCGGTCGAGCCCTGGGAACCCGGCAACATGGGCATTCCGGTGTGCGACGGACCCAACGGCAGCAAGTTGAGCCTGATCATCTGTCACGACGGCATGTTCCCGGAGATGGCGCGCGAGTGCGCGTACAAAGGCGCCGAGATCATGATCCGCACGGCGGGCTACACCGCGCCGATCCGGCACGCCTGGCAGATCACCAACCAGGCCAATGCCTTCTGCAACCTGATGTACACGGCGTCGGTCTGCATGTGCGGCAGCGACGGCACCTTCGACTCGATGGGCGAAGGCATGTTCGTGAACTTCGATGGCACGCCGCTGGTCACGGGCAGCGGGCGGCCGGACGAGATCGTCACCGCAGAGCTGCGCCCGGACTTGGTGCGCGAGGCACGCAAGGTCTGGGGTGTGGAGAACAACATCTATCAGTTCGGACACCGCGGCTACGTCGCGGTCCAAGGCGGCGCGCGGGACTGCCCGTACACGTACATGCAAGACCTCGTTGCGGGCCGCTACCAGCTGCCCTGGGAGAACGAGGTCGAACAGCGCGACGGAACGAGCTGCGGCTTCCCGGCGCCGACGAGGACGTACCCAAGCAGTGCCAAGGTCCGTAGTGTCGCGTGAGCGAAGCGAAACCTCGTGAAAGGGTGGGGCCCCGACGGCTCCGACCGGTGCCGCGAAGCAAATCCCCTTGGGGGACGGGGCGGGGAAACGACGACGTTTCCCCGGAAATAACTGACCGAATCGCAACGCTTCGCTCCGCGAAGCGTTGGATTCGGTGCCGACGAGAGGAGTTGAACCTCTGACCTAGCGCGTATGAAACGCCCGCTCTAACCAACTGAGCTACGTCGGCGTACCAGCCACTGCGACGAGCGCACCAGCCGAAAAAGCCGGCGCAGTATTGGTTGCAGGAGCGGTTGTGTCAATCGCGTGCGCATCGACGCCATTCGATACTCGACTCCCGCCCCGAGACCTCGCATACCAACGAGCGAGGATGCGGGTGCCCGAGCAAATGCGTCGTGCCGGCAGGACGCTGGCAGTCGTCCTGTGCGCGAGTCTGCTCGCCGCCTGCATCGGGCCGGGGCTCGAGCCGCCTCTGGGCCCGATGACCGCTCAAAACGCCGCCGGCAGCGGGGCGACCGCGACCGGGAACAACGACAAGCCCGGCCCAGGCGTCCCGGCAGGCAATCCACCCGCGACCACACCACCACCGACGACCACCGCGCCTGTCACGCCCACCATGCCGGGCGCCGACGGGGCACCGATGAAGCCCGGCCGGGAAGTTGATGCCGGCACAGACGACTCAGGGGTAACACCATGAGGGGCGTCTGGAGACTCGCGGCCCTGTGCGCCGCGGGCTGGTTGTTGTGCGGGAACGGCTGCGGGCCGGGGCTCGAGCCTCCGGGCAGCATGCGCGCGACGGGTATCCCGTCCACCGACGGCCGGACGATGACGCCATCCGGGCAACTTCCTGGAGCGGCCGGTACCACCGGCGCGAACAATCCGACCATGGTGGGCAACATGGGCGCAGCCGGTGGAGGCTTCATCGCGACCGCTGGCACCGGCGCCCCGGCCGCTGGGACGGCTGGACGCGGCGGTTCGAGCGCCGAGCCGGACGCCGGCGTCGACGACGCTGGCACGCCCTAGAGCGCCGAACAGTTTGAAACGTCGCGCCTCCGCGGTTTTGCGGGGCCAAACGCGCGGATCCATCAACGTTTCAAACTGTTCGGCCCTCTTCCGTAACGGCGCGAATTTGCCGTGCATTCGCGTGATCCGCTAGTCTGCGCAGCCTAGAATGAAGCTGCCGCGTCGCCGTACGTTGATCGCTCAGGCCCGCGCTGCGCATGCGGCTGCTGCTCGGGTCGTCGCAGGGAGGAATGCACTCATGGCTGCACGAAACGGCATGCGCTCGGGGTGTTTGGCTTTGCTGTCGGCGGTGCTCTGCCATACCGCGCTGGCAGAAGACGTCGCGATGCCCACCTACACGGGTAAGGGCAGTGTCACCCAGGCCATCAACACGGACACGGGCGCGATCTTGGATCTGGGCTCCGGCGTCACGATGACGTTTCCCAAGGGCCTGCCGGTCGGCCGATCGCGGCTGGTCACGCTCAAGAAGGCCACCAAGGCCATCAACGCCAACGCGGTGCAGAAGGGCTTCGCGCCGCTCGGCATGGCGCTCGACTTCAGCACGCCGATCAGCGCAGGCGGTGGATCGCCGATGGAAGTCGCCGTCGCGGTGAAGAACGATCCGCGCAAAGCCGGTCGCAAGCTGGTGCTGGCGATGGAGATCGGCACGCTCTGCAACGAGACGAACAAGAGCTCCAAGCTGAAGAACGGTTTGTGCTCGGGTTGGGAGTTCGTCGACGCCGAATATGACGGCACGGGTCGACGCTTGGTGGCGAAGCTCCAATCCACCGGCGGATTGCGCATGGTGTTCGGGTTGTTGCCCGAGAGCTGAGCGCACCACTCCTACCTTTCATCCTTACAGATCACGGCCGGGCAGCTTCGCGCTGCTCGGCCGTTTTGCGTTTTCCAAAAAGACGCTTGCGTTCCGCGCGCTGCCGCCTAGGATCGCTAGACGTGTCATGTCACGGATTGTCATTTCAAGCAGTGCAACGTCCGAGACGAAGTTCGACACCAGCTTCCTGCTGCTTTGCGATCGCGGCGCATCCGGTGCGATCCGGGCCAGTGGTGTCTCGTAGGGACTGAGCGACACCCTCGCGACGCCGCGAGGTCGGATGAACGTGGGCGCCCTGCTTTTTTGTTGACGACCGGGCCGAACGAGCCTTATCAAGCTTCGGACCACTATCTGTGGTGTCTTGTTGGCTTAGCCTTCACTACATCTTGTGGATAGGCGGTTGACAACGGGTGCGTAAACCGTTGCCAAGCAGTGGATGGGTTGGGGACAAAGTCGGGGTTTCTTCGCGTTGCACTGTGGGAGGTGCCAAGTGACCGTAGATACGAGAGCAGCAGGGGTTGGGCCGAGCATGCGCGCAGTACCGTCGAACAAGTCGAAGTCCACGGAGAGGCCGCGAGGTCTGGAATTCCGGTATCACTACACGAAGCCGGGCGTGAACCCGCTGGAGGACGTCGCGTACGAGCAGCGCGACAGCGTGATCACGAACCCAGACGGGTCGGTGGTGTTCGAGCTGCGCGGCGCGGAGATACCGCAAGACTGGTCGCAACTCGCGACCGACATCGCGGTCTCCAAGTACTTCCGCAAGGCGGGCATCAACGGCGACCCGAAGCGTGGCGAGCGCAGCGTGCGCGAGCTCGTGTACCGCGTGGCCCACACCATCCGCGAAGCCGGTGAGCGGCTGGGCGGCTACTTCGCGAGCAGCGCGGACGCCGACGCGTTCGAAGCCGAGCTCAGCTACCTGCTGGTGCACCAACACGCGGCGTTCAACTCGCCGGTGTGGTTCAACTGCGGGCTCTACCAGCGCTACGGCATCACGGGCAGCGGGGGCAACTTCGCCTGGTCACCCGACACCAGCGAAGTCTTCGAGACCGACAACGCGTATCAAAGCCCGCAGTGCTCCGCCTGCTTCATCCAAAAGGTCGACGACGACCTGATGAAGATCTACGACCTGGTGAAGAACGAAGCGCGGCTGTTCAAGTACGGCTCCGGCACCGGCAGTAACTTCTCGGCCATCCGCGGCCACCAAGAAAAGCTCTCGGGCGGCGGCACCTCGTCGGGCTTGATGAGCTTCCTCGAGGTGCTCGATCGCGCGGCGGGCGCGACCAAGTCGGGCGGCACCACGCGGCGCGCCGCGAAGATGGTCTGCCTCGACATGGACCACCCGGAGATCGTCGACTTCATCCAGTGGAAGGTGAAGGAAGAGCGCAAGGCCAGCGCGCTGATCGAAGCCGGCTACAGCTCCGACTTCAACGGCGACGCTTACCACACGATCGCCGGCCAGAACTCCAACAACTCCGTACGCGTGACCGACGCGTTCATGCGCTCGGTCGAAGGCGACGGCGAGTGGCGCACGTATTTCCGCACCACGGGCCAGGCTTCGAACACGTACAAGGCGCGCGACCTGTGGAAGATGGTGGCCGAGAGCGCGTGGGCCTGCGCGGATCCGGGTCTGCAGTACGACTCGACGATCAACGACTGGCACACCTGCCCAAACACCGACCGCATCAACGCCAGTAACCCCTGCTCCGAGTACATGTTCCTGGATGACTCGGCGTGCAATCTGTCGTCGATCAACCTGACCAAGTACCTGAGCGACGATGGCCGCTTCGACATCGAGGCCTACCGGCACACCGTGCGCGTGCTGATCCACGCGCAGGAGATCCTGGTCGACTACTCGAGCTATCCGACCGCGACCATCGCGCAGAACAGCCACGACTACCGCCCACTCGGCCTCGGCTACGCGAACCTGGGCACGCTGCTGATGCGCCAGGGCGTGCCGTACGACAGCCCGCAAGGTCGCGCGTGGTGCGGTGCGCTGACGTCGATCATGACCGGTGAGGCGTACCGGACCTCCGCGGAGATCGCCGCAAGCAAGGGCTCGTTCCCGGGCTTCGAGCGCAATCGCCAGCCGATGCTGCGCGTGATGGGCATGCACCGCGCAGCGGTCGACGAGATCGGCCAGCGCGCCGGTTACACTAACGAGGACGAGATCGCGATCGCGCCCGAGCTGCTGGCAGCCGCGCGCGACACCTGGGACCAGGCGATCGCACTCGGCGAACGCAACGGTTACCGCAACGCGCAGGCCACCGTGCTCGCGCCGACCGGCACCATCGGCTTGCTGATGGACTGCGACACCACAGGCATCGAGCCCGACTTCGCGCTGGTGAAGTTCAAGAAGCTCGCCGGCGGCGGGTACTTCAAGATCGTCAACCAGAGCGTGCCCGCGGCGCTGCGCAAGCTGGGCTACAGCGAGCGCGAGGTGAGCGAGATCGTCGCGTACGTCAGCGGCACCAACACCTTCACCGGTGCGCCGCACGCGTCGCGCCAGTGGTTGCTCGGCAAGGGCTTGAACGAGAGCGAGCTTGCAAAGGCCGAGGCCGCGCTGCCCGGCGTGTTCCACGTCTCGCAGGCGCTCGCGCCGTGGGTGATCGGCGCCGATGCGTTCAAGCGCATGGGCATCCCGGCCGAGGAATACAAGAAGACGGGCTTCAATCTGCTGTCGAAGCTCGGGCTGACCAGCCAGCAGATCGACGAGCTGAACGACACGGTGACCGGCCGTATGACGGTCGAGGGCGCGCCACACTTGCTGGCCGAGCACTTGTCGGTGTTCGATTGCGCCAACCGCTGCGGCAACATCGGCCAGCGCTTCCTGCCGGCGATGTCGCACGTGCGCATGATGGCGGCGGCTCAGCCGTTCCTGTCCGGCGCCATCTCCAAGACCGTCAACTTGCCCAACGAAGCCACGGTCGAGGACATCGAGAACGTGTACCTCGAGGGCTGGAAGCTCGGCCTCAAGGCGGTCGCCTTGTATCGCGATGGCTGCAAGTCGAGCCAGCCGCTGTCGACCAGCGATCGCAAGAAGGACGAGAAGGACAAGAAGACTGCCAAGAGCGTGCCGCCCCCGGCTGCTCCGACCGTCGAGGCCCAGATCGTCAAGACCAGTCCGACGAACCCCGCACCGTACGTGGACGAGGGCGCGCGGCCGCCGGCCAGCATCCGGCACCGGTTGCCCAAGAAGCGCCGCGGCTTCACCCAGGAAGCCAAGGTCGGTGGCCACAAGGTGTTCTTGCGCACCGGCGAGTACGACGATGGCTCGTTGGGCGAGATCTTCATCGACATGCACAAAGAGGGCGCGGCGTTTCGTTCGCTGATGAACTGCTTCGCCATCAGCGTGTCGATGGGCCTGCAGCACGGCGTGCCGCTGGAGAACTACGTCGAGCAGTTCACCTTCACCCGCTTCGAGCCCTCGGGCCCGGTCGAGGGACACCCGAACATCAAGTTCGCTACGTCGATGATCGACTACGTGTTCCGCGTGCTCGGCGTCGAGTACATGAAGCGCTACGACCTGGCACACGTACCCCCGCAGGAAGTGCGCGAGGAGCTCACCAACCCGACCGACGTCAGCGCGGGCCAGGCGGCGGAACAAGCCGCACGCGCCCTGCCCCCGCCGCCGATCAACCCGGACGACAAGCGCCAGGTGGGGCTGTTCGAGCAGGTCGCCGCCGTGCACTCATCCTCGCTCGATGAGCAGCTCGGCGAGATGATGGGCGACGCGCCGATGTGTGACAACTGCGGGCACATCACGGTGCGAAACGGCGCCTGCTACAAGTGCCTGAACTGCGGCTCGAGCATGGGCTGCAGCTGAGACCGGCCTAGACGCTCCTCCGCTGAGCTCCCCGTGCCCGTGCCCGTGCCCCGCTCTCCCTCTCGGGCGATGGGGCACGCGGCCGGGCGCGTCGTTTGAGCCTGGGGGCGTCGCGCGCACTCGCGCCTGCGCAGTCGTGAGCGCCTGGGTCGCGCGCACTGTCGTGGGGAAGATCAGGCTCGGGGCGCGCTTACGGCTCTGCCCGGGGAATGTTCCTACACGGACCTCGGCGCGCGTTCGCGCCGGGTCAGGCTAAAGACACCCCGGCGTTCCTCAAACCGGCGCGAACGCGTGCCTGTCGCAGCGGGCAAATCGAGGTAGTACCGCGCGCGATTTGCCCGCTGCTCATGGTCCGTTACGGAACATTCCCCGGGCAGAGCCTCACGTGGTCGGCGTTGTCCCAACTTTATATGGCCATGTACAAAGTCCTCGGGCAGGCCCGCGGGAAGCCCGCGGACCCACCACTGCGGACTTTGTCGCGTCGCTTCGCTCGCGTCACTCGCGGCAGCGCAGCAGTCGCTTTCGAAGATTTGAAGTACCTGCCAGCTCAGAACGGGTCCGCGCGCGAAGTCGCGCGGCACAGGGCGAGTGGTAGGTCCGCGGGCTTGGCCGCGGACGTGCCCGAGCTCTGGGCACTGGCAATATAAAGGGGGGACGACTCTACTGACGTGAGGCTCGGTCGGGGAGATGTCCCGTAGAGACCATGAGCAGCGGGCAAATCGCGCGCGGCTCCACCCCGATTTGCCCGCTGCGACAGGCACGCGTTCGCGCCGGTTTGAGAAACGCCGGGGTGTCTTTAGCCTGACCCGGCGCGAACGCGCGCCGAGGTCTCGTAGGGATATCTCCCCGACCGAGCCGTAAGCGCGCCGCAAGCCTCCTCAACCCAACGTGAGTAAGGGGGGCCCTCAGGCCAATTCGCTCAGCGCACCCTTGGTGGCCCCGCCGTCCGACTGAGTACCAAAGCTGTCGATCGGCACCCCAAACGCCTGCGCGATCGACACCAACAACTTGTTGTTGAAGACGCGAGTATCTTCCCGCCCGCGGTCCGTACAAGCCGGCGCCCAAGGCAGCGAAAAATCCAGCGTCGCGCTCGCGCAGTCGTCGCGCGGGCGCAATCGG
>DATEOF010000256.1:0-6807 GCA_035274465.1 Polyangiales bacterium | reverse complement strand
CCAGAGATGAGGCCGTGGCGCGCGAGCTGCGTCGGCGTCGCGCCGAGTAGGAGTTCGGCCAGCGCGGGCAGGTCATGACTCGTGATCTGCACCGCCGGCGTCGCTGCGTTGGATGAACCGACCGACAGCATCTGGCTGATGAACGTCGCGATCGCCGCCGGCGTCGGCCGGTCGAACACCAACGTCGCCGGCAGCTTCGTCCCCGACAGCGCCGACAAACGATTGCGAATCTCCAACGCGAGGAGCGAGTCCAGGCCGAGCTCCAGCAGCTTCTGGTCCGCGCCCACCGCGCTGGGGCTGCGAAGTCCCAGCACCGTCGCAACCTCGGCTTGCACCAACTCCAGGATCGCCGCGAAGCGCTCCGACTCGGGCAGCACGGACAGCCGCGCGCGCAGCGCCGACGCCTCGGCGTTCTGGCTTGCAGACACTCGGCGCAGGCCCGGGCGAAGCAGCGCGCGCCACAGCGAAGGCAGCGTACCCGCCTGCTCGAACTGACGCTGCAGCGTCCCGAGATCCAGCCGGATGGGTACCAGCTGCGGCTCGTCATGCGACAGCGCTGCGTCCAACAGTGCGTGACCTTCCGCCGCTGACAGCAGCGACACGCCCGCTCGAGCCATGCGCGCCAGGTCCGATGGCTTCAGGCGTCCGGTCAGACCCGCCCCCGACGACTGCCACGGGCCCCACCCCAGGCTCATCGCCGCAAGGCCGCGGTTCCTGCGCTGCGCAGCCAGCGCGTCCACGAACGCGTTCGCCGCCGCGTAGTTGCTCTGACCGGCGTTCCCCAGCGTCCCGCTAGCCGCCGAGAACAAGACGAAGCACGCCAGATCCCGGCCCGCCGTCAGCTCGTGCAGGTGCCACGCGCCGTCCACCTTCGGCGCCAGCACCGTCGACAGCCGCTCCGCAGTCTGTGACGAGAGCGGCCCGTCATCCAGCACCGCAGACAGGTGGAACACACCCGTCAGTGGCCGTTCGTTCGGAATGCGCGACAGGACGGCCTCGACCTCGGCTCGCACCGTCACGTCGCACGCCCGAACCTCCACGCTCTCTGCGCCGAGCGCCGAGAGCCTTTCCACCAACTCCCGCATCCCAGGCGCCCGCTCGCCCCGACGCGACGTCAGCACGAGGTGCTTCACCCCGTGCTGGGACACCAGGTGCACCGCCAGCGCCGAGCCCAGCTCGCCCGTGCCACCCGTGATCAACACCGTGCCGCTCTCAGCCAATCGCCGCGCGCTCTCGCTGCTCTCCCCGAGCGCGCGAGTGAGACGCGCCGCCAGCCACGCGTCGCCTCGCAGCGCGAGCTCCGACTCGCGCGTCGCACACAAGCCGCGCGTCAACAGCTCCGGCTCTGCAGTCACACTGCTCAGGTCGACGAGCCGCAGCGAGCGCTCGGGATGTTCGCTGCGCGCAGCGCGGATCAGACCCCACAGCGGCGCGTGCACCAGGTCTTCAACCTCCCAGGCTGGCCCGCTCGCCACCGCCGAGCTCGTCACCCATACCAGTTCACTGCGTGCGAGACGCTCCTCGGACAGCAACGCCTGCAGCTGCGCCAGCGCGACCGCAGCCTGCGCGTGCACCAGAGGCACGAGCGCTCCCTCCACTCGCTCGGTCGCATCGATGATCAAGCGCTCGGGTGCCGCTGCGTCCTCGGCTTGCGCCCGCAGCGCATCGAGGTCTGCGTACCACCGCAGGCCCAATCGCTGCGCCAGCGCGCCCGCTCCTCCCACGACTGCAGCCGCCCGGAGATCCGAAGCGTCCGCCGCCGGGAGCGGCACAGGTTGGAACTCCACCCGGTACGAGTGCTGGTGCGCCGCCCGCAGATCGGCCCGACGCGCAGGCCGCACCTGCAGCGCGCCGATGCTCGCCACCGGCTCGCCCGCTCCGTCCGCTGCCAGCAGCGAGACACCCAGCTGCCCCGTGCGCGCCATCCGCACCCGAAGCTCACTCGCGCCCGTCGCGTGAAGCCGCACGTCCGACCACGCGAACGGAAGATGCAGCGAGTCCGCCTCGCCAGACGTCAGCACGTGCATGAGCTGCAGCGCCGCGTCCAGCAGCGCTGGATGCAAGCCGTACTGCTCCCCACTCCGCTTCACCGGCTCCGGTAACACCGCTCGGCCGTACACCACCGAGCCGGCGCGATAAGCCTCCACGAGGCCCTGGAACGACGGACCGTATTCCAGCCCGAGCTCGCGAACGCCCGCATAGAACCCCTCCAGGCTCACCGGCTCTGCACCTGCCGGTGGCCAGCTGGACAAGCTCTCGAGCTCCGGCACGACGGCTTCGCCTTCGCTCGAAGCTGCTTGCAGCGTCCCGCTCGCGTGCCGCTGCCAGGTCCCGTGCTCGTCGTCGCGACTGTAGACGCTGACGCTGCGCTCCCCTTGCGCATCGGCGGCTTCCACCGACACCTGCAGCTGCGAGCGGCGCTCGCGCGACAGCACGAGCGGCTGCTCCAGCATCAGCTCCGAGACGCCGGACAAACCGAGCGTACGCGCTGCATGCAGTACCAGCTCCAGGAGCCCAGTACCCGAGACCAGCACCGTGCCGTGCACCGAGTGGTCAGCGAGCCAGCTCTGCTCCGACAACGACAACCGACTCGAGAACGCGTACCCATCGCTGTCCGCCAGCGGCGTGAGCGCACCGAGCAACGGATGCTCGACGGATACCAGACCCATCGAACGAGCGTCAGATCTGCCCTTGCCAGGTTCGAGCCAGAAGCGCTCGCGCTGAAACGCGTAGGTGGGAAGCTCCACGCGACGACCGCCGTACTCGCGGAGGACGCGCTTCCAGTCGACCGCGTGACCGTGTGCATGCAACTCGCCCAGACCGCGCAGCGAAGACGGCTCGCCTTGCTCTTCGCGTGGCGCGCCTGCCCCTCCCACGCGACCGCGCACCAGACCCGGGTCGTGCTGGCCTTGCGCCAAGGCCTCGAGGGCTTCCGGAGCCATCACCACCGCGCGCTCATCGAAGTGCGTTCGGTGCAACGCCGCCGTGTGGACCACGTCGACCCAGCGCGCTTCAGGGTGCGCGCGCAGCCAGTCCGCTAGACGTTGCGCCTGCGCTCGCAGCGCCGCCTCGTCTCGACCCGAGAGCAGCAGCGGCAACGCATCATGCTGCAGCCCGGTCTCGACTGCGTCGCAAGCACTCGCCTCCGCTGGCGCCTCTTCGATCACCAGGTGCGCGTTCGTACCGCTCACCCCGAACGCGCTCACACCGGCTCGGCGAATACGCTCCCCGCGCTTCCACGCGCGAGGCTGCTGGAGTAGCGACAGGCCGCTGCCTTCCCACACCACGTGCGGGCTGGGCTCCTCCGCATGCAGCGTCTTCGGCAACAGCTCGTGTTGCAGCGACAGCGCCACCTTGATCACACCGAGCACGCCCGCCGCGGCGCTGGTATGGCCGAGATTCGACTTCACCGAACCCAGGTGCAGCGGCAAGGCTGGATCACGCTCGGGACCGAACACCTCCGCCAGCGCTCCGGCCTCGATCGGATCTCCCAGCGGCGTCCCGGTGCCGTGCGCCTCGATCGCGTCGATGTCTCGCGGATCGAGGCCGCTCTCCTCGAGCGCCTTGCGGATCACGCGCTGCTGGCTCGGGCCATTCGGCGCCGTCAGTCCCTGACTACGCCCGTCGTGATTCACCGCGCTGCCGCGCACCAGCGCCAACACGCGATCGCCATCCCGCTGCGCGTCCGACAAGCGCTTCAGGACGATCATCCCGCAGCCTTCGGACCACCCCAGACCGTCCGTGGACGCGGAGAAGCTCTTGCAACGCCCATCCGGTGCCAACGCTCGCAGCCGGCTGAACTCGATGAAGTACATCGGCGTGATCATCAGCTGCACACCACCGGCGAGCGCCAAGTCGCACTCACCCTGCCGCAAGGCCGCGCACGCCAGATGCAGCGTCACCAGCGACGATGAACACGCCGTGTCCACGGTCAGCGAGGGTCCGTGCACGCCAAGCACGTAGGACAGCCGGCCCGCGAGCACGCTGCTGGCGCCGCCGGTACCGTGGCCTTCGACGTCTTCGAGCGACGCCCCAGGCTGCTGTAGATAGTCCGACCCCATCGTCCCCACGTAGACGCCCGTGACGGAGTCCCTGAGCGCGCGCGGCTGGATTCCCGCCCGCTCCAGCGCTTCCCACGCCACCTCCAGCACCAGGCGCTGCTGTGGATCGATCGCCACCGCCTCGCGCGGCGCGATCTCGAAGAAGCGCGTGTCGAACAGCTCGATCCCATCGAGGAAGCCGCCCGATCGCGTGTACGTCTTGCCGCGCGCGTCCGGATTCGGGTCGTACAACGCCTCGACGTCCCAGCGCTCAGGGAACGCACCGATCACGTCGCGACCTTCGCGCAGCAACTCCCAGTACCCCTCGAGATCGACCACGTGGCCAGGCGCACGAACCGACATCCCGACGATCGCGATCGGCTCTCGCGGATCGACTCGCCGCGCCGGTGCCGCCGGCTTCTTCGCCGCCGGCGGCTGCAACCAGTTCACGATCGCAGTCACGGTCGGGTAGTCGTAGAGGAGGGTCGCCGGAAAGGAACGTCCCAGTGCTTGCTGCAGCCGGTCCCTGAAACGCAGCGCCATCATCGAGTTGGCGCCCAGCTCCACGAACGGCACATCGGGCGGGACGTGCGCCACATCGAGGCACTCGGCGGCCGTACGCGAAACCAGGTTCATGAGTGCTGCCGACTCGTCGCCGACTTCCAGCGCTGCCAGCGTCCGCGTTTCAGGCGTCGCGACCAGCTTCGACGCACGCGCCAGCGCACCTCGATCCACCTTCCCGTTCGCGTTCAGAGGCAGGGTCTGGTGCAGCTGAAACCGCGACGGAATCATGTAGGGTGCCAGGAGCCCTTCGCAGTACTTGCGCAGCGCCGTGGAATCCGGAGCCCTTGCCGCTGCAGCTGAGGGCTGCGCGGCATCCGTCAGGAAAGACCAGCCGCGGGCTCTCCCCGACCAATCCACCCGGCCACCCGCCAGTGCATGCAGGCACCTGTCACCGGCTCCCAGCTGCAAGGCCGCTTGCAAGCCGTCGAAGTTCGTACTCGCGATCTGGCACAACCCGATCGCATGCTTCGAGGCCGCGCTCTCCAGCCGCTGACTGATGCGACCGACTTCGACCCAGCACTGCCTTTCACTCTGTGCGCCGTAGAGCGGCCCGATCCGATCGAACCGCCCCACGAGGACGATCGTGAATCCCGCTTCCTCCACGATCGCCTGGTTGGGCAGCGCCGCCCGCCGGCCGCCGATCGCCGGCTCGCTGCTCACCTGCAGCAGCCGATGCCTCAGCGCATCGTGGCGATAGACACCGGCCGGCAGTCCTTCCACCGCTCCGGGTCGCACCGACACGTACGCCTGGATCGGAGCCAGCGAGCGAGCTGACAAGTCCGGGCTCTCGATCTCACGCAGCTCACTCAGCAAACCGGACAGGTCCGTCAGCGCCAACGCCCGCCGCTCGAAGCTGCGGAAGCTGCGCCGGCCCACCCACGCCCGTTCCACTTCGCCGTCCGAGCGATGCGTCGGCAGCGCCAGCGACGGTCCGGCGGGTGCGCGAATACCACGCCGTTCCATCTTGAAGCGCAGCCGCTCCACCGGATCGTGGAGCAGCGGCAGCGACGACAGGCGGGAGGGCGACGCATTGCGCCGCGCGGCAGCCAGGATGTCTGCGTCGACGGGACCACCGGCCAGCTGTGCTCCGCCACATAGCGCGTGCAGGCAGATGTCCGTGGGCTCGAGGCTCAGAGCCGTCCCCAGCTCCCCGAGCTCCACGCCCATCATCGGAGACAGCGTGAACCCCTGCTCGACCGCAGATTGTTCCAACAAGCGCGCGATCGCGCCGGCCTCGATCGTGCACAACGACTCGCTCAGCGCGCCGTAGAGCGGCGCGATCGCGCTCAACCGCCCCACCAGCACGAGCGCAAAGTCGGCATCCTGACGATCCACGATCGTCTGCTGGCTCAGCGAACAAAGCTCATGCGTGTCCGGTCGATAGTAGTAGGTGCCGCCCTCGACCCCGTCCACGCGCGAGGGCTGCACGCTCACCAGCACCTGCACCGGGTACAGGCTCCCCGCCGATGCATACAGCGCCTTGGCGAACGGCGTGTGGCTGTTCGGCACTTGCCGCAGGCACTCCAGCAAGCGACCCACGTCCCGGAGCGACAGCTCTTGCAGCGCTGCCGTGCGCGGCGAGCCTCGCTCGCTGGACTTCGGCAGCGAGAGGAACTGCCCGGTCGTCGTCTCGTCCCCTTCGCGCCGCGCCTTCTCCCACAGCTGCAGACGAACCGCAGGATCCGTGACCAGCTCCACTGGAGACGCCTCGAGGACTGCTCGGTCGTAGTCCTTGAACTCCTCCAGTCCCGCAGCCGATGGCTGCGTGCCGGTTCCACGGAGCGCGAGGTGGGCGACCAGGTGCTTCTCCCGCTCGCCGATCGCGACCACTGCTGCTCGCTCCACTGCAGGGTGGCGCTCAAGCACCAGCTCGATCTCCGCAAGCTCGATGCGATAGCCCTGCACCTTCACCTGCTGATCGCGCCGGCCGATGAACTCCAGGTTCCCGTCCGGCTGCCAGCGGCCCCAGTCGCCCGTGCGGTACAAACGCTCGCCTGTCCGCGGATGCTCGATGAAGCGCGCCGCCGTCTGCTCCGGGTCTGCCCAGTACCCGCGCGCCACGCCCACGCCCCCGATGTAGAACTCGCCCGGCACGTGCGTCGGACACGGTTCCAGCCCCGCGTCCAGCACCCACGCCGTCTGGTTCGGCATCGGACGGCCCCACGGGATGCTCGACCACTCCGGATCCACCTGCTCGATCCGG
>DATEOF010000255.1:0-8803 GCA_035274465.1 Polyangiales bacterium | reverse complement strand
AGGCGCAGCAGCTGGTAGCGGCGGTGCTGCAGCCGGCAGCGGCGGTGCTGCGGGTAGCGCAGGAAACCCCAGCCCGAGCATGCGCTGGGTCGGCCGCATCGATACCCGCAAGCTCGATGCGATCGCGTTCAGCTGGCAAGGCACCGGCTTCGTTGCGACCGTCGCCGGCACTGCGGTCGGCATCAAGTTGCGCACCGAGGATACCGACACGGTGTTCTTCCAGCCGGTGATCGACGGCAAGCCCGCGACGCGCTTCGAGATCAAGTCGGGCGCGGATCGCACGGTGATGATCGCCACGGGATTGAGCGACGGCGATCATCGAGTCGAGCTCTACCGCGAGACCGAGGGAGCGTTCGGCACCAGCACGTTCCTCGGCTTCACCAGCGGGACGCTCAAGGCCGCGCCCTCGGCGAGCGGACGGCGCATCGAAGTCGTGGGCGACTCGATCAGCGCGGGCTACGGAAACCTCGGCATGGAGCCGCATCCCAACTGGGTCGCGAACCCCGCCTGCTCGTACACCGCAGCGAACTCCAGCTGGTACAAGACGTACGCGAGCATCGCGGGGCGCGCCCTGAACGCAGAAGTCAGCACGATCGCACGGTCGGGTTGGGGCATGTACCGAGATGCCGACGGCGCCACGAGCAACGTGCTGCCGAGCCTCTACGATCGCACCATCGGCGGCGCCGGCATGCCCATGTTCGGCTTCGAACCCAAGGTCGACGCGGTGATCGTCAACCTCGGCACCAACGACTGGGCCAAGGGCGATCCGGGCGCGGCGTACGAGGCCGCGTACAAGAGCTTCGTCGAGCACGTTCGCGCCAAGTACCCGGACGCGTGGATCTTCCTGACCATCGGCTCGATGCTCGACGGGACGAAGAGCACGCAGTGCAAGACGCGCCTGCAGAACGTGTTGAACGCGCTGGCCAGCGACAAGAAACTCGTCACCTTCGACCTCGGCATGCAGGACCTCGGCGCAGACGGAACGGTCCCCACCGGCTGTGACTGGCACCCCAGCGTCGCCGACCACGAGCGCATGGCCGAGCTCCTGAAACAGCAGCTGACGGCGAAGCTCGGCTGGTAGTGGTACTGGCACTCAGGTGATAGATTCGCTATTTTCTGCCACATGCGACGGGTGATCGTGGTGATCTTCGAGGGCGTGCAGACGCTGGACATGACCGGCCCGGCCGAGGTGTTCGCCAACGCGCGCAACGGTGACGAGCTTTGCTACTCGGTCGAGTTCGCAGCCATGGGCGGCGGCGAGATCACGACCAGCTCGGGGCTGTGCGTGCGCTGCCGCGACCTGGGCCGGATCCGTCCGCGCCCGGACGACATGGTGGTGGTCGCCGGCGGCGAGGAGCCTGCGATCATGGGCGCGGTCGCCGACGGCAAGCTGCTCGTCTGGCTGCAGCGCGCGGCGAAGATCGTGCGGCGCATCGCCTCGGTGTGTTCGGGCGCGTTCATCCTGGCAGCTGCCGGGCTGCTGGACGGCAAGCGTGCGGCGACACACTGGCGCGGCTGCGAGCAGCTGGCGCGCCTGTTCCCGAAGGTCGAGGTCGACCCGAACGCCATCTACGTCGACGCCGGTCGCATCTGGACGTCGGCCGGCGTCACCACCGGCATCGACATGGCGCTGGCGCTGGTCGAACGAGATCTGGGTCGCGAAGCCGCGGATCGCCTGGCGGCCGAGCTCGTGCTCTACATCCGCCGCCCGGGCTTCCAGGCTCAGTTCAGCGAAGCGCTCATCGCCCAAACCGCGGCCAGCGACGCCCTCGGCCCCGCGATCGCCTGGGCTCGCACCAACCTCGCCCGAGTCGACATCGACGGCCTCGCCCGCCGCGCCGGCCTCTCGCTACGCACCCTCCACCGGCGCTGCGCCGAAGACCTCCAGACCACGCCGGCCAAGCTGCTGGACAAGCTACGAGTCGAATACGCGCGCAACCTCCTGGCCGCCGGCCCTCGCCCGGCCAAACAACTCGCTGCAGAGTGCGGCTTCGGCAACAGCACCCGCATGAAGCGAGCCTTCGAGCGAGAGCTGGGCCTCGGCCCGCGCGAATACCGGTTGCTCCACGCGACCGACTAGCGTTCTGAGTCGGAAATCCGGCGACAGAAGCGAGCCGTGCGCTCCAGCGACAGCTTCGGAGCTCGCCGCGAAGACGCTTTCACCGCTTTCGGTGCGGCTCGCGTACAGCCTGTAGCTGTGGGCGACGGACCGGAAGGGCAAGTTGAGGGGCCAGGGCTTCCACCATTTGCGCGCCCTTGGCGAGGGCAAGGGTCACGGAAAAGGGCAGGGGCAAGGGCAGGTTTAAGGGCACGGGTGGGCGGTATGGGAATGGAGCGCTTGATCGGAACTACGCGGCGCGGTGTCCGATGAATCGGCATGGCGCAGGAAAGCGCCGCCACCTGGATCGTGGCGAACGTTGCTGAAGGCGCGGGGGAGTCCAGCGCCAAAGAGAAAAAGCGCGCGTCCGTGCCTCAACCCATACCCTTAAACCTGCCCTTGCCCCTGCCCTTTTCCGTGACCCTCGCCCTCCTCCAACGGAATGAATCGGTGGAAGCCCTGGCCCCTCAACTTGCCCTCCGGTCGTCCGTCGGGCCACAGCTACAGGCTGTACGCGAGCCGCACCGAAAGCGGTGAAAGCGTCTTCGCGGCGAGCCCGAAGCTGTCGCCGAAGCGCACTGCCCGCTTCTGTCGCCGCTTTTCCGACTCAGGACGCTAGCGCACCTGCACCTGGATGCCCGGCTGCAACTGCGCGCTCGCCAACCGCACGACGCGATCCTCGGCCCCCAGCCCGCTCGCTACCTGCAGCGTGGCCCCGGTGTCCCGCTCGATCACGATCGTGTTGAACTTGATCGCCCCATCCTGCCCCACCACCGCGACCCGCAGCCCTCGCGCGTCGTTGTACAGCGCAGTGGCCGGGATCTCGTACGAGCGATGCGGCACCGGCAGCGAGAGCGCAACGTCCGTGTACATGCCCACCAGCAGCTCGTGCTTCGGGTTTGGCACGTGAACTTCCGCGGTCATCGTGCGCGTCTGCGGATCGAGCGCGAGCGCCGCGCGTTCGATCTTTCCCTCGAACGCCCGTCCGGGATATTCGCGCACGCGGATCTTCGCGGCGATCCCCGCGCGCACGCTGGGCGCGACGTCCTGCGGGACTTGCACGAACACGCGTACCGGGTCGGCCACGATCAGCTTGAACAGCGGGCTCGCATTGCCCGAGGTGACGAGCGCACCGCGATCGATCGAGCGCTGCGTGATCAACCCGGCGAACGGCGCGGTGACGCGCGCGAACTGCTTCACCCGGGTCAGCCGCCGCAACTCCGCGCGCTGCACCTCGACCGCCGCGCTGGCCGCAGCCAGGTTGGCGTCGCTGACCAGCGCCTCCGACTGGCGCTGATCCAGCTCCTGCTGAGAAGCCACGCCGGCAGGCCGCAGCCGCTTGTAGCGCTCGAGGCTCGTCAGCGAGTAATCGTGGTGCGCCCGCGACTGCGCGAGCGCGGCCTCGGCCGCCGTCAGCTGCGCGTGCGCCTGATCCAGCTGCTGATCGAGCTCCGGCGTCTCGATCACCGCCAGCAGCTGGCCTTCCTTCACCTGGTCGCCGATGTCCGCGTCGAAGCGTTCGATGTAGCCGTTCGCGCGCGGATACAGCACGGTCTCGGCCGCAGGCTGGATGCTGCCCGGCAGGCTGAGCTCGCGATCGCTCTCGAGCAACTTGGGCTTCACCACGTCGACCGTCAGCATCTGCTTGCCGGTCTGCTTGACCTCGCGCGACAGCTCCTGCTTGGCCTCGCGCCGTGGCAGATAGCCCAGCACGAAGATCGCGGCCAGCAGCGCCGCGCCCAGCAGCCCGAGCGCGATCCCGGCCGTCGCGCCCACGCGTGCGGGTGGCGGCAGTGAGAACCCGAGATCGTCGTGCGTTGGGGTTTTCGGCGGCGGCGCCGAGTCGGGACCGTTCATGACAACTCCTCGAGCTCGTGATCGACGCGCGGAGGCCTGCGTCTGAGCACGCTGTACATCACCGGGACGAAGAACAACGTGGTCGCCGTGGCCAGGATCAGGCCACCGACCACCGCGCGCCCGAGCGGAGCATTCTGCTCACCGCCCTCGCCCAGACCCAGGGCCATCGGCACCATGCCGATGATCATCGCGAACGCGGTCATCAGCACGGGCCGCAGCCGGGTCATGCCGGCCGCCAGCGCGGCGCTGGTCGCGTCGCGGCCGAGCTCGCGCTGCGCGTTGGCGAACGAGACCACCAGGATGCTGTTGGCGGTCGCCACGCCCACGCACATGATCGAGCCCATCAGCGCCGGCACGCTCAGCGTCGTGCCGGTCAAGAACAACATCCAGGCGATGCCCGCGACCGCGCCGGGGAGCGCCATCAGGATCACGAACGGGTCGAGCCAGGATTGAAAATTGATCACCATCAGCAGGTACACCAACAACACGGCGAAGATCAGCCCGTACGCCAGGCCGCGGAACGAGCTCTGCATGCTGTCCGCTTGACCCAACACCTTCACTCCGGTACCGCGCGGTAGTTTGGGCGTCAGCTCCTCTACCATGCGCGTGACACTATCAACCACTGACCCGAGGTCGGTGCCCTGGATGTTGGCCTGTACGTCGTAGGTGCGGCCGGCGTTGTAGTGTGTGATGTTGGCCGGCCCGGTGGTGCGCGACACCTGGCCGACGTTCGACAGGCGCTGGGGCTCCGGCGTCTTGGTCGAGAGCGGGATAGCGCTGAGGGCGTCGAACGAGTCGTTGCGGTACTGCGGCGTCTGCACCGACACCAGGTACTGCACGCCGCGCTTGCGATCCAACCAGTACGTCGGCGCGGTCTGCGAGCTGGAAGAGAGCGTGACCAGCACGTCGTTGGCCACGTCGCGCTGCGTCAGCCCTTGTTGCGCGGCCATCGTGCGATCGACGTCGATGCGCAGCTGCGGCACGTCGGTGACCTGGGCCAGGTGCACGTCGACGGCGCCCTCGATCTTGCGCATGCGCTCCGCGAAGTCCTTGGCGACGCCCAGGGTCGCCGCGTCGTTGCCGGGCGCGCCGGTCACCTGCACGTTGATCGGCGCGGCCAGGCCGAAGTTCAGCACCTGCGTCGAGATGTCCGGCGCCAGGAAGAAGAACGTGGTCTCGGGATACTCGCGCGGCAACACCTCGCGCAACTTGCGCACGTACTCGGGCGTCGGTGCGTGATCGCGCTTGAGAGCGATCATGATCTGCGCGTCGGCCGACGAGATCAGCGCGCCCTCGCTGAGCGAGAGGTTGATGCCGCTGGCAGGGATGCCGATGTTGTCGATCAGCGTCTCGATCTCGTGCTCGGGGATCACCTCGTGGATGCTGTCGATGATCTTGGCGATGCGGCCCTCGGTCTCCTCGATGCGCGTGCCGGGCGCGCCGCGCACGTGCAGCTTGATCAACCCGGCGTCCACGCTCGGGAAGAAGTCGCGGCCGATCAGCGGGAAGAGCGCCGAGGAAGCGGCGACGAACAGCAAGAAGGCCGTGCTGAACAGTGCGCGCTGCCCGAGTGCGAGCCCGAGCAAGCGGCCGTAGAAGTGGCGAAAGCGCTCGAAGCTGCGATCGAACGCGCCCGCGATCCGGCCGAACACGTTGTCAGGCGGCGCGCCGTGCTCCTCGCCGGGCTTGGGCCGCAGCATCAGGCGCACGAGCGTGGGCACCAGCGTGCGCGACAGCACGTAGGACATCAGCATCGCGAACACCACCGCGAGTGCCAGCGGGATAAACAGCGACTTGGCGGCGCCGGTGATGAACGCCACCGGCACGAACACGATACAGATACACAGCGTGGACACGAACGCCGGCACCGCGACCTCCTGCGCGCCGTCGACGATCGCGCGCAAGAAGGTCTTCTTCTGCATCATGTTGCGGTGGATGTTCTCGATCGCCACGGTGGCGTCGTCGACCAAAATGCCGACGGAGAGCGCTAGGCCGCCGAGCGTCATCACGTTCAGCGTGTGGCCGATGGCGTTGAGCGCCGTGACCGACACCAGGATCGACAGCGGGATCGAGAGCACGACGATCAGCGTGCTCTTCCAGCTGCCCAGGAACAGCAGGATCATCAGCGCGGTGAGCCCGGCTGCGATCGCGGCCTCTTTGATCACGCCATCGACGGCAGCGCGCACGAACAGCGATTGATCGAACAACACGCGCACATCGAGCTCTTTGGGCAAGCGCGACAGCGTCTTGGGTAGCATGTCGCGCACGCCTTGCACGACGTCCAGCGTGCTCGCGCCACCGTTCTTCAAGATGCTCATCAGCACCGAACGCTTGCCGGCCACGTGCACCATGCTCGTCTGCGGCGAGAAGCCGTCGCGCACGGTGGCGATGTCGCGGATGAAGACCGGAGTGCCTGCCTGGTTCTTGATCGGCAGGTTGCCGATCTCCTCGAGCAGCTCCGGGCTGCTGTTGAGCACGATCGGATACTCGGCGCTGCCCATCTTGGCCGTGCCGGTCGGCAGGATCACGTTCTGCAAGCCGAGTGCGCTCGTGACGTCGCGCGGCGACAGACCCCAGGCGTACAGGCGCTGCGGATCGAGGTCGACCACGACCTGGCGCTGCTTGCCGCCGTACGGCCACGGTAGCTGTGCCCCGCGCACCGTGGCGATGTCGGCGCGCACGAAGTTGATCCCGAGATCGAACAGCTGCTGCTCACTCAGCGAGTCGCTGCCGAGCGCGAGCTGCATCACCGGCACGTTGGACGCGCTGTAACGGATCACCAGCGGCGGCGACGCGTTCGGCGGCATCTGGCGCAGCACGGTCTGCGAGATCGCGGTGACCTGCGCGGTCGCTCCGTCGATGTTGGCACCGGGCTGGAAGAAGATCTTGATCACCGCGACGCCGGTGAGCGACTGGCTCTCGATGTGCTCGATGTCGTTGACGGTCGTGGTCAGCGCGCGCTCGTAGTTCGTGATGATGCGCCGCTCCATCTCGTCGGGTGGCAGGCCGCTGTAGTTCCAGACGACCGTGATCACCGGGATGTCGATGTCGGGGAAGATGTCGGTCGGCATGCGGGTCAGCGACACCGCACCGATGATCACGATCAACATCGCCATCACGATGAAGGTGTATGGTCGCTGAAGCGCGATTCGAACCAGCCACATGCCGCCCAACCATAGCGTTGCCGCGCTCGGCTGCCCACCATCTCCAGTGGTCCAAGCGGTCCACTTGGCTCAAAAAGATGACCGTTTTGTCATTTTCTTAGCGAGTATGCGAACGTCCACAGCAATGCTATGGCACGCCCCCAGAGTTCGACATGGTCAGACACTCACTCGCGGCCGGCTTGCTCGCGCTGTCAGTCGTGCTGAGCGCCGCACGGGCTGACGCGCAAGTTGCAGCCGGCGACACGACCGGCCTCGTGCGCATCGATCTGCAGGAGGCCATCCGGCGCGCGCTGCAACGTGCCGTGCCGATCGCCCTGGCTCGAGCCGAGCTGGCCCGCGCGGAGGCGCTGTTGCGGCAGGCACGGGCGGGTTGGCTGCCGAAGCTGACCGGCAACGCCAGCTACACGCGACTCGACCACGACCGCAGCAGCGGCGTCCAGCGCGTAACCCCGCGCGACCAATTGATAGGCGACCTGCGCCTCACCCTGCCGCTGGTGGCTGCGCCGCGCTGGGTCGAGACCAGCCAGGCCGCCGACGACGTGGCGATCGCCCGCGCGGACGCGATCGAGGATCGCAGGCGCGTGGCGCTGGCCGTCGGGAGCGCCTACCTGGCCGTGATGGCCCAGCATCGCGTGGTCGACGTCAACCAGCGCGCGCTGCAGAACGCCAAGGCGCACTACGACTACGCCCACACGCGGTTCGAGGGCGGCATCGGCAACGAGCTCGACGACGTGCGCGCCGCGCAGGAGTACGAGAGTAACGTCGCGCGGCTGGAGGGCGCCTACGCCGAGCTGCAGCAAAGCCAGGAGGCGCTGGGGGTGCTCCTGGGCGAGGACAGCCCGCTGGACGTGGTCGATACCGTGCAGCTGGCAGCGGCGCCCGAGCTGAACCAGGCCCTGGCGGATGCGAGTGAACGGCGGCCGGACGTGAAGGCCAATCGCGAGCGCGAGCGCTCGGCGCAGGCCGCGCTGGATTCGAGCTGGGCCGACTACATGCCGTTTCTCAGCGCCGAGTTCAGGCCGTTCCTGACGTCGCCGGGTACCACCACGCTGCCGAGCAGCGGCTGGCAGGCGCAGCTGCTCCTGGCCGTGCCGTTCTACGACGGCGGCCTGCGCTACGGAAAGCACGACGAGCGCGCCGCCGACCTCGCGGCCGGCCGCACGCAGCTGGAAGCGACGCTGCGTCAGGCGCGCTCCGAGGTGCGTGTGGCGATCGAGCTCGCGCGGCGCGCCGATGCCGCTCTGCGCTCGGCCGGTCGCGCGGCCGAGCTCGCGTCGCGCGCGCTACAGATGGCCATGCAGGCCTATCGCGCGGGCGCGACGACCGACATCGAAGTCCTCGACGCCGAGCGCCGCGCGCGCGACGCCGAGACCGGCGCCGTGGTTGCAGAGGACGCGGCTCGCCAGGCGCGCCTGGACTTGCTGGCAGCCACCGGACGCTGGCCGTAAATCGTACGCCGGCTACGCTCACGGACTCGGCGCATGCTGCGTTCCGTCCCTACCTCGACGTTGCTGTGCGTCTGCCTGTGCGGGTTGACCGACCTCGCCCGCGCGCAGGATCACGTCGAGCCGCCACGGCTGCTGAGCGCGGCCGAGCTGGAGTGGCCGCGCGACCAGCCTCCCCCGTCCGGGCCGATCGAGCTGGTGCTCACGGTCGACGCGAGCGGTGCGCCGGCCGACATCGA
>DATEOF010000254.1:0-31248 GCA_035274465.1 Polyangiales bacterium | reverse complement strand
GTCGTTCCCGACTGGCTTCGACGCCGAGCGCTCGCGCTTGGTCGGGATGCCATCGCCGTCGTCATCGGCATCGAGGTGGTCAGGCGTACCGTCGTCGTCGGTGTCGATCGACATGCCCTCCGGCCGCTCCACGCTCGTCGGAATCCCGTCGCCATCCTCGTCCGAATCGAGATCGTTCGGGATGCCGTCTCCATCCGTATCGCAGCCCGCTGCGTCCTGGCACTCGTCGACATCGGGCACTCCGTCGCCATCCATGTCATCGCCCGACTCGGTCGGATCGAGCCAGCTCGGCACTCCGTTGCCGTTGCGATCCTCCGTACCCTCGTCGCCATCAGCGGCGCCATCGCCGTCGCTGTCCGGGTCCAGATAGTTCGGCAGCCCGTCGCCGTCGGGATCCATGTCCTGCGCCTCGAGCTCCGTACGCGTCGGGATCCCGTCGCCATCGTCATCGGCGTCTCGGTGATCGGGCAACCCGTCGCGGTCGTGGTCCCGGACCTTCCCGTCGTCCAACTCCTCTGCCGTCGGCAACGAATCGTCGTCGTCGTCCGCATCCATCGAGTCCGGCATGCCGTCCTCGTCCGTGTCCGGACAAGCGTCACGCTTCGGGCACTCGATCTGATCGTTCAGGCCGTCACCGTCGCTGTCCTTGTCGGAAAAATCAGCCTCGACGTAGTCCGGAACGCCGTTCTTGTTCGCGTCGCCGACCTCGTCGCGGTCCGACTTGCCGTCGTCGTCGCTATCGGCGTCGAACCAGTTCGGCTCCCCGTCGCCATCGATGTCATTGCCGTAGAGCCCACCCTCCGTGAGCTCGATCGTCGTCGGGATGCCATCGCCGTCGTCGTCGAGATCGAGGTAGTCCGGTTCACCGTCCCGATCGAGATCGCGAGCATCGTTCGGATCGCCGTCGCCGTTCGGGTCTGCGTGCTCGTCGGCGGTCGGTACGTAGTCCTGGTCGTCATCGACGTCGAGATAGTCGGGGCTGTCATCGTCATCCGTGTCGATGATCGCACCCGCCTTGAGCTCGAACTTGGTGGCGATCCCATCGCCGTCGTCGTCCGTCTCGAGGTAGTCCGGCGCACCTCGATGGTCGTAGTTCGACGCGTCGTCCGGATTTCCATCGCCGTTCGGATCTGGATTCTCGTCGCGGGTGGCGATGCCATCCCCATCGTCATCCGTGTCGAGGTAGTCGGGCTTGCCGTCGTGATCCGTATCGCGTGCATCCTTCGGATCGCCGTCGCCATTCGGATCGGCGCCCTCGAAGCGCGTCAGCACTCCGTCCCCGTCGTCATCCGCGTCGTGAGGGTCGCTGCTCGACTCCAACCGCGTCAGCAACCCATCGCCGTCGTCGTCCTTGTCCAGATAGTCCGGCGTACCGTCGCCATCGAGATCCGCGCTCGCGGTCTCGATCAGCGTGCTCAGACCGTCGCCGTCGTCATCCGTGTCACGATAATCGGGCGTGCCGTCACCGTCGCTGTCCGCGCTTCCTTCCACAACGGTAGCGACGAGGTCTCCGTCATCGTCGGTGTCCAGATAGTCTGGCTTGCCGTCACCGTCGCTGTCGCGCGCGTCGCTTGGATCTCCGTCTGCGTTTGGATCGGCGCCCTCGAGCTTGGTGGGCACTCCGTCCGCGTCGTCGTCGGCGTCCAAGTAGCCATCGATGCCATCGTGGTCCTCATCATCGTCAAAACTTCCGTTGCTGTCTCGATCTTCATGCCGCGTAGCGATTCCGTCGCCGTCATCGTCCGCGTCGAGATAGTCCGGAATGCCGTCGTTGTCGCTGTCACCGGCGTCGGATGGGTCGAGATCTGCGTCACCGGGCCGCTCGAGCGCCGTGGGAATGCCGTCGCCGTCATCGTCTTCGTCCAGATAATCGACGGCGTCTGCGGTGTCCGAATTTCGTGCATCCGCAGGGTCGCCGTCCTGATTCGGATCGGCACCCTCGAAGCGGGTGGCCACGCCGTCGCCATCATCATCGCGGTCCCAGTGGTTGGGAACGCCATCGCCATCCGAGTCGCCGAGCGGTAACTCGATACGCGTAAGGAGACCGTCGCCATCATCGTCGCGGTCCAGATAGTCGGGCGTGGCATCGGAGTCGCGGTCATCGTTTCGGGGATCGCCATCCAGATTGGCGTCTTCGAGCAGCGTGAGTTGTGTGTCGCCATCGTCGTCCGTGTCGAGGTAGTTGGGAATCGTATCCGCGTCGCTGTCATCGTTTCGAGGATCGCCGTCACCAGACACATCTTCGTTACGCGTGACCACGCGATCGCCGTCATCATCTGGATCGAGATAGTCCGGAACGCCATCGCTATCGCTATCTCGCGCGTTGATTAGTGCGCCGTCGCCCGGTGCTTCATTGGCAGTCGGTACACCATCTTGGTCGTCATCGGGATCCAGGTACGCAGGGATCGTGTCAGCGTCTGGATCTCCCGAGCCTTCGATCGCATCCAATGCACCGTCACCATCATGGTCCACGATCAATGCACTGGCCGATGACTGCACAATCCCGCTCGCTCCCGCGAGCGCGTTGTGTGTCTGATTGGTGCTGCCTTCTCCCGCTGCACCACCGAACACGCTCGTCACACATTGGCTCGCGTCCGCGGCAGCGATGCGCACGCGGCCCCCTCCGCCGCCCCCTCCGGTCCCACTCTGCAGCGATGTGTCGCCTCCCGCGCCGCCGTCGGCTGCGAGATCGCACTGCGCGCTGGTGTGCACTTGAACCGAAACAGTGCCGCCTGCGCCACCACCGCCCGCTCCGCCGCTATTGCCGCTCGCAGCGTCAGCACCGTTCGCGTCGATCGATCCACTCCCGCTGAGCGATCCAGCGCGCAAGAAAACCACACCACCACCCGCGCCACCCGATGAACCATTCGAGCGCGCATGTCCTGCGCCGCCACCACCGCCGAATAGCAAGCGTTCGCTCGCACTGCCCAAGCTCACGCTCGCGCCACCGAGACCACCAACATCTCGCCCACCATCCGAGAGTCGACTGCGTCCGCCTTTGCCGCCCGCGCCGAAGAGGCCACCGCCGCCGCCGCCCGAGCCCCAGCACACGCCGCCGCCGGCTGCATTCGCCAGATTACCCCGTCCTGTCGAGCCGACGCCCGACGCGTACAAACCTTCGCCGCGCGCAGCGCCGTTCGCAGCTGGCTCGTCGAGCGCGCTGCAGTCGGTGGCGCTCCCGCTGTCGACTGAGATCTCGCCGCCGGTCATGCCCATGCCCGCGGCGCTGAGCTGCCCCTCGTTGGAGATCACACCCTGCACGAACAACGCGAGCACCCCGCCCTGGCGCAGCTCGGGCGACCAAGGCTCGGCGACCAGCGCCGCTCCTGGCTGCACGCTGACGGTGGTGTATTCCGGCACGAACACCACCTGGCAGTCAATCGCGGGAAACGTGCCGAGCATCGGCGCATCGAGCTCGAGCGCCAGATCGGTGACACGCCGCACGCGCGCCAGCTCGTAGCTACCGATGTGCGACGACTCGAGCGCGACCTGAGTCAAGTCGCCGTCGACCGCCGAGTCCAAACCGGTGACGTGCCAGACCAACACGAGATCGCCCGCCGCGAAGGACGCGGGATCGGCGACGAACAACGCGCGATCACCCGCTTGTGCTCGCCCGACGAGGGCACTCGAGTGATTGACCACCGTATCGGGCGCGCTGACCGTCAGCGAGCCGTTGTGTCCATTGCCCGCGCCGAACGAATCCTCCGACGCCTGCGCGCGGGCGGCGAAAAATAGTGACGCGGCGATCGCACATCTCAAGATCGCCGAGCGGCACACATCTGTGATCGGCCAAGCGTTCACGATGCTGACATTCAACCGAGAGTAAGAAGACCGGTTCACAACTATACAACTCGACGTCGCGCATCAGTTCATCGAAAGTGCAGAGGAATACGCGAGCACACCCTGCGCATGCTCGCCCAGATACACACCCGCGCGCACTCGGCGCTCGCTTGCGGGCTTCGTTGTAGACTGGAGCGACATGAATGCTCCACGTCTTGGTTGCCGTGCGTTGGTCTGTTGCATCGCAACGCTGATGGCCTGCGGTGATGATGCACCTCCAACGGATGCCGGCACCGGTGCCGGCGGCCGCGACGCAGACGTCGCCGATTCAGGCTCGATCAAACACCCTGCTGCTGGGAGCGGCGGGCGTTCGGGCGGTGGCGGCGCTGGCAGCGGTGGTGCGGGCACGGGAGGCGTGGGCGGGATGAGCGGCGGGCGCGCGGGCCGCACTGCACCCGAGCCGGATCAGACCATCCCGCTTCCACCGGACGCCTGGAAGTGTGCCGATAAACTCTGGGGGGACACAATCTGCGATTGCGGCTGCGGCGTGCGCGACTTCGATTGCAAGCAAGCGAACTGCACCACCCTCGAGTGCGTGGCGAGCGGCTGCGAGGCTTGTTACACGGCGGATTCCGCTTACAAGCAGTGCCTGCCCGATGGCGATCCGAGCCTCTGGAAATGTTCGATGGCCGAGCAGCTCGACGACGTCTGTGACTGCGGCTGCGGACTGATCGACCCGGCCTGTCACGGCAGCGGCTGTGTGGAACCCGGCTGCAATCGCAACGCCTGCGGCCGCCGTCACGATCGCGACGGCGCGGTGCTGAGCGACGCACTGCCTCCCGTGAACGGCTGGCGCTGCCCGATCCGGAGCTGGGGCGGAGGCGACGGTTGCGACTGCGGCTGCGGCGCGAAGGACCCAGATTGCGATCCGGGCTTCGCGCAATGCACGGGCCCGAACTGTAACGCCGGCGAGTGTCAGATCTGCCATGACAGAACCGGGCGCACGGTTCCCTGTAGCGACGCGCTCAAGGACTGGACGTGCGATCCCCTGGCGTTCGGTTCGGGCGACGGCTGCGACTGCGGCTGCGGCGTCGCGGACCCCGACTGCGAAGAGACCGGCTGCACCAGCCATGGCTGCCGCGATGCCGCGTGCAAGCGCTGCACAGACAGCGACTACAGCAAGGATCAACTACTAGGCTGTACCCCGGACAGCGGCTGGACCTGCCACGACGCACATTACGGCACGGGCGACGGCTGCGACTGCGGCTGCGGCGTCCACGATCCGGACTGCGGCGAGGCGGATCAGGGCTGCACGGGACCCAACTGTCAGAATGACCGCTGCGACTACTGTCACTCCGGTAGCGGTGACCCGCACGCCGACAACAACTACATCCTGTGCAGTCCCGGCTGGACCTGCGGCAGCGCGACCGATCCGGCCTGGAGCGGTGACGAGTGCGATTGCGGCTGCGGCAAGCCGGACCCGGACTGTCGCAAGGCCGAGCGCCTCGGCTGCACCGACTCGGGGTGTAAGACCCAAGCCTGCGAGTATTGCAATGGCAGCGGTCAGGCGCGCGCGACTTGCCAGGGCCTCAGCTGGCGCGACACGCCCACGTGTGACATCGCCATCTACGGTCGCGACGGTCTGTGCGACTGCGGCTGCGGTGCGATCGATCCCGACTGCGGCGACAAGGGCTGTGCGGCGCCGTCCTGTGCGGCCGAAGGCTGCGAGGTCTGCCACGGCAGCGGCGACAACCTCACAGCTTGTCTCACCTGGCATTGCGCCAAGGAAGCGTACGCGGATGGCGCACGCTGCGACTGCGGCTGCGGCGCGCCGGATCCCGACTGCTCGCTACTCGGCTGCATCGAGCCAGGCTGTGGGGATCCAGCATGTAGCGACGACGGCTGTCACGACCCGTTCGGACGCGTGGTCGCCTGCCCGTGAGAGGGAAGCGCAACGGCCGATTGCTAGTTCTAGTTCCTGTTCATGTTGGAACAGCAACGCGAACACGGACCGAAAACCGCAGCTGCCGGCGCGCGTTGGTGCCGGCCCGTAGAGGTTGCCTACGGGCGCGGCACGGCTCGCGAAACGCGCGCCGGGGTTACAGCTCTGACTGACAGCGGTACGTCAGCTGCCACTCGTACAGCGTCGGGCTCGCGGTGCCCGCGCTGTTCGCGTGGAGCTTGACGCGCACGCGCGAGAAGAGCTTGCCGTCTTCGCCGTGTGGCAGGGTCGCACCGACGTCCGCCGGGGCGGAGTGGAGCACGCAGTGGCCGTAGCCGAAGGCCGAGCTCTTGGTCTCGCAGTGTGAGCTGAGGACGTAGTCCGTGGCGCCGTAAGGACCCATCCAGCGGTCCTTGCAGGCGCTGTCGTCCGTGCACGTTCTGTCCCAGTCCACCTTCGGCTGATCGATGAACTGACAGACGCCCCAGTCGCTGCAGAAGCCATTGCCATTGCCAGACACGTTCACACACTCCGAGTCCGCCAGGCAGTTGGAGACGCCCGCTGCCGTGGGACCGCCGGTGACCGTGATCTTCTTGCGCATGCTGTTGACCTCGCTCCACTTGCACGAGTCGAGGTCTTTCTCGGTGTCCGCAGTGCACAGCTCGAAGTCGATGCTCGAACCGATGGGCACGTCAGCCTTGAACCACAGGTCACGCCACTGCGGCAGCTCGGTCGACCTGGGGTTGAAGACGTAGACCTTGTCCTTGGGGTCTGCCGACGTGTCGGGCTCGTACTTGCAGCTGCTGGCGTCGATGTTCTGAGCGTACTCGCCGACCGACGCGTAGCTTCCGGGCGCCGGCGGCAACGGCTTGGTGGTCGGGATGATGAACACCGGGATCTCGTCGAGCAGGTACTTGCCGTCGCCCTTCAGCTGCAGCTTGAACAGATAGCCGCCGTACTGATTGTCCGGATTGGGCGGCACCGGCGTGGTGGCCGGGTTGGTGAAGCTCACGCGGAACTTGGGTGCCGCGCCGGGCCGGCACTTGTACTGCGTGCTGCAGTTGTACGTACCGGCCATGCCCGTACACGCGCCGGTGCTATCCACGAGCGGGTGCGGGTTCGTGCAGTTGGTGCTGTTCAGCGGCGAGATGTTGATCTGGAAGCGCGTCGCGCCCGGATCCGGGCCGTCGACCGCGGAGAGCGTGACGTCCATCGCCAGGTGCGCGGCCAGCTCGGCGATCGCCGACACCAGACCGGTGCCCGTGCCGGTGCCGTTCTCGCTGATCTCCTGCCAGATCGGCGTTCCGTCCGCGCGCACCGCGCCGCTGGCCGTCGCCAACAGCTTGGCTTGCGCCTTCGCGGTGTTCACGAACGCGGCTGTGTCGCCCTTGGTCGCGATCACCGGCAGCACGCGCACACCCGAGGCCACCAGCGCGTCGCGGGTGGTCGCCCAGGTCGGCGCCGTGTACGTCGCCGTGGTCCGTGCGCTCGGCTCACCGATCTGCAGCTGGAAGAAGCCCGAGTCGGTGCTCCGCACGCCCTTGACCGCCACGTAGTAGGTCTTGTCGGGTTGGCCCACCGGAGGAGCGGTCAGCACGCGATCGAACGAGTGCGCACGCGTGTCCCAGGTCGAGCCCTTGAGCGGCGACGGCTGTGCGTCCGCCCTGCACTGGAGCATCGAGCCCGAAGCACTCGGCGAGCTGTTCTTGTCGAACATCTTCAGGTCGAAGGCGCCCTCGCCGCTGTCGTCCGCACCCTTCATCAGCAACGTGTAGTCCTGACCGGCCTTCACGTCGTACTCGAGGCGCGATGTGCCCGCACTTCCACCCGCACACGCCAGGCGCTGGTCGGAGACCGCGTCCATGTCGCGCACGCGCAGCCGGTAGCCGCCGCGATCGAGCAGGCCCTTGCCCTTGACGACCACGTAGTGCGTGCCCGCGCTCACCGTGGTCTCGATGGCCGAGGTCTTGTTCGGCCCGCTGTTGTCGTCGCACGCCTCGCGGTTCTGGTCGTTCTGCGCGTCCAGGTCCTGGACGCTCAGCGTGTACCCGCCGCCATCAGCTGCACTGCTACCGGAGATCAGCGCGTAGTAGGTGCCGGGCGGATACACGGCGTCGATCTTCGAGCCCTCGGCCGCACAGGCCACCGCGGTGCTGCCCGCAGCGGCGCTCAGGCTGACGGTGTCTTCGACGCTCAGCTCGTACGCACCGGACTCGGTCGCGGCGTTACCCTTGACCACGACGTAGTAGTCGCGACCGGCTTCGAAGTTGCCGTAGGTCACCGAGTTGCCGGCGCCGTTCGCGCAGGCCAGCTGCACGCCGTTCTCGAGGCCGAAGTGCGAGACGTCGCGGAACTTCACCGAGTAGGCGCCGCCCGCGGTCGATTCGCTCGAGACGATCAGGCTGTAGTTGCCCGGCTGCAGCGTCTGCAGGATCTTGCGGGCTCCGATCGACGAGCTCGCGCACGCCAGCGCCGAAGTCGCCTGACTGTCGCGGATCGACACACGGTAGGCCCCCACCGTGCTGCTCCAGGCGGTCGACTTGCTCTTGACCACCGCGTAGTAGTCACCCGCAGCCAGCGGCGCTTCGATGCGCCCCGCCAAGCTCGAGCCGCTGTTGTCGTCGCACGGCAGCTGTACGCCGTTGGCGTCGAACGCGTAGTTGGTATCGAACGCCGTCGCGCTCGCGGGATAGATCGCGAGGACCGTGTCGAAGGACGAGCCGATGGTGTCGATGGCGACCGTGCGCTGACTGGCCACGTGGAACTTGTACACCGCATCGGGTGCACCCGCGTCCACGCCGCAGCCCATGCTCGGGCCCACACCGGCAGTCTCGAGCAGCAGGCCGTAGCTGCCGCTCTCGGCGGCGCTCGCGCCCTTCACCACCAGGTAGTAGTCGGTGTTGGCAGCCAGCGGGTACACCAGCGCCTGGCCGGCCGTGTCGCACGCCACGTTCACGGCAGCGGTCGCCGCGAAGTTGGTGTTGCGCACGCGCACGTCGAATTTGTCGCCGTCGGTGAGCGCGCTGCTCACGACGATGCGGTAGTCGCCGGCGCCCAGCGTCTCCAACAGCTTGAAGCCCTTGTCCTTGTTGCCCACCGCGATCGGGCTGCCGCCCGAGGTCAGGCTGGAATTGTCGTACAGGGCGATCACGGTCTCGAGCGGCGAGCTCGTGCCGTCGATCTCGATGTCGCTCTTGGTACTCAGCGTGAACGCGTACACCGCATCGCGTGCATCCGAAGCCGCACCGTAGGCGCTCAGGTCGTAGTCGTGACCCATCTGGCGCAGGTCGCCGAGCTCGATCATAGTGCGACCGCTGCTGTCGACGTCCATGCTCGCGGCCGTCGCTGCATCTTCGTTGCCATCCGGACCGCACGGCGCAAGCGTCATGGTGCGCGTCTGAGTCCGCGTGCGACCGAAGCCGCCACCGCCGCCACCGCCGCTCGCAGCTGCACCACCATTGGCACCGGGACCACCCGGGTTGGTGCTCACGGTCGAGGCCGAACCGCCGCTGCCGCCGCCGCTGGCACCCGACCCACCCTTGCCACCGTTGACCGACAACGAGCTCGCGCCGTAGGTGAGCTTGAAGGCCTCCAGCAGGATCGCGCCACCGCTACCACCACCGGTACCGCCCAGCGTGGAAAGCGACGGCGTGATGCCATCGGAACCGTTGGCGCTGATCAGCGCGCTGCCACCGATGGAGATGGTACCGAGCGCCGAGATCTGCACGGCACCGCCGGCGCGACCGACGCGAATCGACGCGTCGCTGTAGCCACCGTTGCAGCCGGCGAGCAAAGGCACGAGCTGCGTGTTGCCACGCGCCGCGCCGACACTTCCGCCTGCCAGCACGAGGTTACCCACGCCACCCAGGCCGCCCGCGGTCGCGTAGCCACCGCCACCGCCACCGCCCGTGTAACCGGCGAGGTTCGTCGAGTTGCCGCCCGCGCTCGAGCTGCACGACGTCCCGCCACCGGGGCCCGCGACGTTGCTCAGCGCGCTGCCGTCGGCGTTCACCACACCGTCGATCGATGCGTCCTCCGTCACGACGAAGATCAGCGGACGATCACCGGTCAGGCGCAGCGTCGTGCCCGACGGGATGTTCAGCTTCTTCATCAACAGCACGACGGCATCCGGGCCGCCGGCTTGCGACTGCACGTAGGCAGTGGGCGTCGAACCGCACCAACCGCTGAAGGTCACGACCTGTGCGCCCGCGCCGTCCGGATCGGTGGTATCGATGCCCGGGGTGGCGCAGCTCAAGTCCACGTCCACTGCGCTCGCGATGTCGGGATCCATCAGCTCGAGCGTCGGCCGCGTCAGGTTGCGCGGCGCGGTCGCCGGCGAGGTCACGCAGGTGCGGTCCTCGGTCAGGCTCGACTGGTCGACCAGGCGCAGCGGCGCACCATTGGTACCCTGGTAGAGCTCGAGCATCATGTCGTAGCCGCTGCTCGGAGCGGCGGCGACGTGCAACTCGGTGGCCGTGCTGCTGTGGAAGCGGTAGATCGCGTCCTTGCTGCTGTCAGCTGCACCGCATGCGCTGGGGTAGTCGGCCTGCATGCCACTCGTGTTGGCGCCGCCGACGGTCACGCGCTTGCCCGCGAGATCGCCGAGATCTTGGGTCACGCTGTCGTTGTTGCCGGCAGCGACCGAGGACTGCACCTGGGCGTCCGACGTCAGGTTGGACATGTCGCCGGTGTAGTTCAGCCAGGCGTCCTGGATGTCCGGCGTCGGCGCAGGATTCGCGTTGGCGGACGCACGGTCGTCGTTCTCGAGTAGCGCAGCCGTCGGGCGCACGCGCGGGCCGTCCTTGAACAGGCGCAGCACGGGGTCGGTCATGGCCGACGCGGACGCGTCGATCTCGACCTGCGTGGCTTCAGTCAGGCTGAAGCTGAACATCGCGTCGCGACCGTTGCGCGCGGAACCACACGACGCCAGCGAAGGATCGACGTCGGAAGCCATCGCCGACGTGTTGCCGTCGTAGCGCTGCGTGGAGCTACCGAAGCTCACCGGCTCGGAGGTGCCGAGGTTGTCGTTGACGTTGTTGCCGTCGGCGGTCAGATCGTGCAGCACGGGCGAGGTCGGCGGCGGACCGTCGTACAGGCCGACCACCGGTGTGTCGAGGCCAGGACCGATCGGCTTGACGCTCACCCTGAGGCCGGTGTTGGCCGAAGGCCGCATCTTGTAGACGGCGTCAGGCGCACCCGAGACACCGCTGCACACCACGCCGCTGGCGTAGTCGGCCGCCATGCCACCCGTGGTGGTGTCGACCACGCGGATCTTGGAGCGGTACGGGTCGGGCAGCGAGAACGCCGACGCGCCGCGCTCGTTCGTCGCCGCGCTGTTGGTCAGCGTGGTGCGCGCCTGGTAGAGCGCGTTGACCTGCAGGCTGTAGGCGCCGACGGTCGCCGAGGTCGAGTCGACGACGAAGTAATAGGTGTGGTTGCCCTCGACCTCGACGTCCACGCTGGCGTTGGGCGCGGCCGAAAGGCCGGCGCCGCAGTTCATGTACGCGCCGTTGTCGGACGCGCCCGCCACCGAGGTGTCCGTCAGCTTGAGCTTGTAGGCGCCCTCGGGGCTCGTCGCAGTGCCGTCGACGAGGAGGTAGTAGGTATGGCCGCCCAGGAGCGAGTAGCTGAGCGGAGCGCCGCCGGCAGCATCGCACGCCTTGTAGCCGGCGAGGTCGATCGTGCCATCGAACAGACCGATCACCGGACTGTAGCTCGACCCGGTGGTGTCGATGGTGACCGTAAACGTACTGGCGGGCGTGATCTTGAACACGGCGTCGCCGGCGCTCGTGGTACCGCCGCAAGCAGGTGCAAACAGCGATGCGGCGTTGTAGTTGTTGTACATGCGCAGCGTGCTGCCGGTCACGTTGAGCACGCTACCGGCGACGTTGAGGGTCTGCGCGGTCGCGAGGTCTTCGGCCGGCGGCACGGTGCGGGTGGCGTCTTCGCAGATGTAGTACGCCTGATCGTCCGCCAAGGCGCCGCTGCTAGTGCATAGCTTGTCTTCCCAGCGGCCGTTCTTCCGGATGGCGCCGCACGTCTGAGTCGGCTCATTCGGCTCACCGGATTCCCAGTTGCTGTAGGGGAATCCAGCGGTGCTGTCGCGCCATCCGAAGCTAGAAGATTTCTTCAGGCCGATGTGATGGCCGTAGGTCGTGGTGGTGGGCGCGACGAGGCTGGCCAGGAACGTCTGCTCGGCCGGGGTACCCACGCTCGCCAGGTGGTCCATGCCAGCGGTGATGCACTTCCCGTCCGCTTCGTCGGAGTAGCGCCGCGTGGGACACAACGTATAGACGTGCGCATCGGGCAGGCTGGAGTCGTGGTAGCTGAACGCCTGACAGTTGGAATCCGGCAACGTGACACTACTCGCGTCGTACGCCGGAACCGGGGTGGGCGAGAGCGTGGTCGGCGGCGGACCGTCGAACACGGAGACCACCGGGTAGAAGTTGGCGACCCCGGGCGTCGCCACGATGCGCACCGTGGTATTGCCCGCGGGCGTGAACTTGAAGACCTGGTCGAGCCCGCCGGAGAGCGCGCCACAGCCGACGTTCGCGGCCGTGAAGTTGTCGTTCGCGCCGGTCAGCGTCGGGCCATTGACCTGCGTTATCACCTGGCCGAGCACGTCGCCCATATCGAAGGCATCGAAGGACGGCGGGGCGATGCGATCGATCTTGTTGTTGGTGGGGTTGTTCACGGTCAGGACAGTCGCCTGGCCCGGCGTCGCGGAGTACAAGCCGACGATCGGATCCCAGCTGGCCGACGACACGTCGAGCCCGATGCGCGTCGACTTGGCCAGCGTGAACTTGAAGATCGCATCCTTGGCCGCAGCCGCGCCGCCACATTGCGTGAAGTCGTAGGTATTCGGCAGCGAGTTCGTGCCCATGGACGTGATGTCGCTGAGCGCGAACGATTTGCCGGTCAGCTCGCCCATGTCGTAGCCGGGCGCCACGCCATTGCCGCTGACGTTCGCCATGGTCACGCCCTCGACGGGAGGACCGTCGTGCAGCGAGATCACCGTGTCGTAGCTCGAGCCCTCGGTGTCGATGCGCACGCGGCGCTGCGAGCCGACGGTGAACTTGAACACGCTCTCGCGCGAACCGGGGTCGGCGCCGCAGCCCGTGAGCGAGTCATTGAACGACAGCGTGGTCGGCAGCGCGTCGGTGGTGCCGGTCCAGGCCGCCGACATGGTGGCGACGTTGCCCGAGAGTGCGACGATCTCGACCGGGTCGGTGCTCCAGCCGGCGGAGCTCGCGAGCTTCTGACCCACGTACAGCGCGGGCACGTTCGTCAGACCCTTGATCTGATCGGAGTTCTGGGTGCGCACGCCCGACACGCGCAACACGGTCGCGCTGGTGTAGTCGGCGTGGATGGTGGACGCGGCCGTGTCGCCCACGCGCTCGACGTAAGCGCCGTCGATCTGCGTGCTGCCCGACGGAACGCTGTTCGCCGTGGCGAACTTGTCGTTGTCGTTGGTGATGCCGATGACCGTTGGATTGCCCGGCAGATCCGAGCGCTTCGCCTTGTGCAACGACAGGTTGACCGGGAAGCTCGAGCCGGTGGCATCGAACACGATGCGCGCATCCGCCGTGGGTTTGAACGTGAACGCGGTTTGATTGGTCGAACCGTCCGCGCCGCAACCGCTGATACCACCCCACAAGCCCGGCGTGGACATCGCACCACTGGTCGATCCGACGTAGCTGAGATACGCACCGTTCGGACCGGAGACCACCGGGTTTTCGAGCTTGTCCATCACGTCGATGGTGGTCGAGACCGCAGCCGGCACGCCTTCGAACAGTGAGATGACAGAACCGAAGTCGGTCGCCGGGGTCGGGTCGTCCGTACCCGTGGCGAGCCACGTCGGATTCCAGCGACCGTAGAGCGAGCCCGAGTAGGCGTTGTTCTTGGTCATCTGGAGGCGCACGGTGATGTTGCTGCCGGCGCTGAGCTTGAACGAGATCAACGCGTCGGGAGAATCGCCGGCGGCACCGCAACCGATGATGCTGGTCGGATAGTCGGCAGCCATGTGCTCCGTGTTGCCGACGAGCGAGTAGTACTTGCCGCGGATGTCACCCAGCGCGTAGGCGGTGCCGAAGCCTTCCGCCTCGCCCGAAACGAACTGCGCGCGCTTGTCCGAGCTCGCCTCGGAGGGATCGGTCGCCCAGGTGTTGAGAGAATCCAGATCGGAGTACGGGCAGCCGGCGCCGCGTCCTTCGCAGTTGGTCGTGTCGGTGGTCGCGTCGCCCGGTCCGTTGTGCGACGGGCGGTCCGTCAGGTACACGATGACGGGGACGGCATCCTTGCGGAAGCACGGGTAGCCGAACATGTCGCTGGTGGCGCAGCCCTGCGCCGACGTGCGCTCGGGAACCGCGGGGCGATTGATGCCGAAGTAGTGTCCCTTGCCGGTCAGCGTCGAGTACAAGGCCATGAACCCGCCTTCGGGCTCATCCCAGTTGTAGTTCATCGACATCGCGCCGAGCGCCTTGCGCACCTGGTCGTAGTCGGGCGTCATGTCGATCAGGTGGCGGTAGACGTGCTCGTCGCGGTCGCCGTAGCGCTCGCCCTCGCCCCACACCGGGTCGGGCTCGGGATCCTTGTGCGCAGGCATCTCGCGGAAGTAACCCGTGCCGAACCACGATGTACCGACGAGGCAGCGGATCGCGCCCACCACACCTTCAGTGCGCAGGTTGTTGTCCGGCGCGCCGTCCAGGTTGGCGTCCGCACAGTCGACGTACTTGCCGCAGTACGTGGGTTGGGCGTTGTAGCAGTTGGTCTGGTTGTTGGCGCTGACGATGCCAGTACAGGTCGTGTTGCCCGCACAGCACTGGCTCAGCTGCGCGCAGTTGACCACGTTGCCGCTGGTCAACGTGGCGAGCAGGTTGTCGCGTTCGTCGATCATCGTGCCGGTGGTGTCCAGCAAGAAGTACACGTCCGCGTTCTTCAGCTTGAAGGCGACGTCGATATTGTTCGTTCCGGTCTCGCCGACATCCAGCTGATGGAAGATGGTCTGGTTGCCCGTGGTCGAGAACGGCTTGCCCAACAAGTTGTCGACTGAGTTCGGAATACCGTCGCAGTCGCTGTCGGGGCCCGTGCCCAGCGTACAATTGGCGACCGGACCCGTGATCGTCCCCGAGGGACAGAACGTCGGCTTCTCGCTGTCGCAGCGCGCGGCATTCCCCGCCGAGGCCGTCGCCTGACACTGCGTCTTGAGCGCGCCGGAGAGCGTGTCGCAGCACAGGTTCAGTCCCGTGCAACCGGGGACCACCGGGCCGGCATCGACGCCGCCATCAGCGACACCGCCGTCGCCCGGCAACAAGACCAAGCCGCCGCTCGGACCGAACGTCACGGTGCCGCCTGCCACGCCGCCTTCAGTCAGCAGGTTGTCGACCACGCGGAAACACTTGAGGTCGCAGCCGTCGCAGGTCTCGCGACCGGCGCTCGGCACGGTGATGCCCTGCGTCTGCGGCTTCTCCATCACGTACTCGTGCACAGACTCGCAGCCGCTCCAGACGCCGCTGCGGCAGGTGCGCGTACCTTCGGAGCACATCAGTTTGCCTTCCGGCAGATCGCGCGCCGGCAAGAAACAGGACTGCGCCGCGCCTTCTTCTTCACACGGGCAACCGTGATCGGGCTGCGCACAGTTGCGGCACTCGTGCGTGATCTTCGGGTTGTGATCGTCGCAGTCGTAACCGTTCGCGCAGCCACGGCCGAAGCCGTCTCGATCGATGTCTTCGCACGCACCGCCCGGAGTTTCTCCGCCCGCGGCGCTTCGGTCTGCGCACGCCCCCGTCAGTAGCAACAGCAGCGTTCCCGCAAATCGCCAGGCGACAGAGATCCGGCTCATTCAACTCCCCGCTTGGTCCAGCGAAAGCTAGCCCCAAATATTCCCATATGACCGTAAAATCTCAATGTACGTGGACTCCTGCCTCGTAAGACATCGGGCAGACGGTCGTGTGCGCCAGCCAGTGGCCCGCCGCGCAGAGCTGCAATGCGTGTACCGCGCGACGCCCGCTCGAAATCCTCAGCCCGTTCGCGTCATGCTCTCGCGGCGCACATGCATCGGTTGCGCATCCACGCAACTAAATGCGCGAACACACACACGCGCGCATGGCAACCGAGCGCGCAACGATGCGCACTGTGCAGGAAGCCGCGATACTGGCGCGTCCCTGTGCGGCGGGGGCGTGGAGCCAGCGCGCAGCGCTGGCGACCGATGGTCACCGCGAAAACGCGCGACAGTAGCGAACTGTGTTACACCGCGGGCTCGACCAAGCTCAAGGAGCATACATGGCGGATCCAGCTTTCCCCGAGATCAACATTCCTGGCCAAGGCCAACTCTACGCGCGCCTGCACACGACGCAGGGCGTGATCGTGATTGAGCTCGAAGAAAAGCGCGCACCGAAGACCGTCGCCAACTTCGTGGGACTCGCCACGGGCAGCATGGCCTGGCAGGACCCGCAGACCAAGAAGCAGGTGAACACGCCGATGTACGACGGCGTGCGGTTTCACCGCGTGATCCCTGGGTTCATGGTGCAGGTGGGTGATCCGCAGAGCCGCTATCCGGAGCTGAAGTCGCTGTGGGGCACGGGCGGTCCGGGTTATCGCTTCGGCGACGAGATCAACCGCGAGTTGCGCCACACCACCGCCGGCATCCTGTCGATGGCGAACGCCGGCCCCAACACCAACGGCTCTCAGTTCTTCATCACCGAAGGTCCGACGCCGCACCTGGACGGCAAGCACGCCGTATTCGGGCGCGTGATCGCGGGCCAGGACGTCGTGAAGAAGATCGCGAACGTGCGCCGCAACGATCGCGACTGCCCCGCGGAGGATCAGCAGATCGAACGCGTCGAGTTGTTCCGCAGCGAGGCCACACCGGGCGCGTGAGCAAGGAGTTCGATGGTCCTGGTCACGCTCACGACTGATTTCGGCACGCGCGATCCGTACGTGGCTCAGCTGAAAGCCGTGCTGTACTCCGGCTGCCCCAGCGGCACGCAGATCGTCGATCTCAGCCACGACTTGCCGGCGCAAAGCGTCCGCGACGCGGCCCTGTTCGTCGAAGCGGCCGTGCCTCGCTTCCCGCCGGGCACCATCCACGTGGTGGTGATCGATCCCGGCGTGGGCAGCAAGCGCAGACCGCTCGCCATCCGCGCCAAGAAGCAGCTGTGCGTGGGTCCGGACAACGGCGTGTTCTCGCGCTTGTTCGACGCGGAGCTGCAGGCGGTCGAGCTGAATCCGGAGCTGCTCGGGGTCACGCAGCTGTCGGCGACATTCCACGGCCGCGATCTGTTCGCACCGGCCGCCGTGGCGCTGGCGAACCAGAGCGCGCTCGATGAGCTCGGGAACAGCCTGGACCCGCAGAGCGCGGGCCTCGTGGTTGCGGAGCTGCCGCAACCGGTGCGCGAAGGCGCAGGGCTGATCGGGGAGGTGCTGCAGATCGATCGCTTCGGCAACCTGATCACGAACCTGGCCTCGGCGGTCCTCGAGGACTTCAAGCGCGAGCAGCGGGCGCGCGGCTACGCGCTGACGCTGCGCGGGAAATCCTGTCGACTGGTCGACCACTACGCCGAGGTGCCGGAGGGCCGCTTGATGGCCCTGCTCGGCTCGGCGGATCGGCTCGAGATCGCCGCGCGCAACGCCAGCGCGGCGGAGCTGACCGGAGCGCGTCTCGGTGATCGGGTGAGGCTCGAGAGCCTGTGATGCGCTGGGTGCTGCTGCTCTTGCTTCTGAGCGCGTGCTCTTCCGAGCTGCCGGGGTTCGCCAATCCGCCCGACGCGGGGCCTGACGGCGAAGACGCAGGTGTCAGCGACGCCGGGCGTGACTGACTTTCGGTACAGGCTGGCTGGTTGCCTCTGCGCAGCCCTGCTGATCGGCTACGGCGCGTTCCGTATCTACGCGCTGGAGCGCCAGGAAGTCGACTACGAGAGCGCGACGCGCACGCTGCGCGAGGCGGCCCGAGATCCCGGCGCGACCAGCATCAGCGTGCGCCTGGCCGCCGTGCTGCTCTCCGCGAACCAGCGCGTGGTGTTCGAGCTGTGTGCGGCGCAGCCGCTGGATGCGAGCCGCTTCGAGAACGCCTTCGAGCTGTTGGTGCTGCAGCTCGAGCAGAAGCAGCTGATGATCCGCGTTCCGCTCGACCGCGCGCACCTCGAGCACGCCCGGCGCAACAGCACCGGAGGCTGTCTCGTGCTCGGCTCGGGGCTGCTCGAGCGCGGCGGGACCTACACGGTCGAAGCGGTCCACGGCGAGGCCGGGCCACGGCCGGAGGTCGCCGAGATCCCCTTGCGCGTGCGGGTGCTGGCCAAGACGCCGCTCACAGCCGCGGACAAGGCGCTGCCGCTCTTGCTCGGCGCGTTGCTCTTGCTGCTGATCGGCCTGCAGCTGTACGCGGCGGCGCCGGCCGATGCGCTGGCGTCCGAGGGCGTGCACAGCTTCACCTGGGCCGATATCAACGTCGATCCGATCGCGGCGTTCCTCGGCTCACTGGCCGTGTTCGGTGCCAGCTTGATCCCGCTGCACGGGCCGACGTTGACCCTGGGCAAGGGCGTGGGCCTGTTGGCCTTGCAGCTGGCCCTCGCCTGGGGGCTGACGCGCCAGCGTCCGGGCCTGGATCGCAGCCAACGCCTCGCGCTGTGCCGCCCCCAACGAACCTGGCTGCCGCTGCTCGGCGCAATGGGCGCCCTGCCGGCACTGGTCGGCGCGTCCATGCTCGCGCTGCGGCTCGTGCCCAGCACGGGAGAAGCCCCGATCCAGACCTTCGTCTCCTGGCCGAGCGGGATGCTGGCCGCAGCGCTGCTCGGAGTGATCTTGCCGGTGGGCGAGGAGGTGTTCTTCCGCGGTTACCTGTACGGCGCGCTGCTGGGCTACGGGCGCTTCTGGTCCGCGGCGGCGAACGTGATCGTATTCGGCTCGCTGCACGCGCTGCAGGGTTGGGGCAACTGGGGAGGCCTTCTGGGCGTGTTCACGGCAGGGCTCGTGTTCCTGGGCGTGCGGATCGCGAGCGGCTCGGTGCTGGTCGCGAGTTTGCTGCACGTGGCGTACAACCTGACGCTGTCTCTGGCGTCACTGCGCGGTGCAGACGGTGGCTAGTGTCGCCCAATAATGCTACGTAGCGCCTCCATGACGACCCTCGTGGAGCTCCTGGGCGGCCCTGCCAAACGCGGTGCCATCATCGTCGATGCGCTCTCGGTGCTCGATGCCGAAGTGGATTCGAAGGGCGGTCTGGGTGGGATCGCGATCAAGGGTGCGTACAAGATCGTCAAGGGCGTGAGCCCGGACTTCCTGCGCAACGTGGTCGATCACCTGCTGGATGATTTCCTGAACGCGCTCGATCCGATCTACCAGGAGTCCGTGCAGCGAGGCATCAACCCGCGCCAGCACCTGACCAGCAACCCGAGCCGCGTCGCCGACTCGCTGCTGGCGATCACCGATGCGCGGGCCGCTCGCGCCAAGAACCAGATGGTCAAGAAGACCTACGAGAAGCTGCGTGACGGCGCGAAGAAGCACGTCGAAGCCGCAGTGCCGCGCCTGGGCGAGATGTTTGCACGCCACGTGGGGAGCTGAGTCCGGCGATGCCGCGCAAGCGGGCTGGTACGCGGGTGAGTGAGCCGAAGCCTACACGGCGCACGCGCGCTCGTGCTCCGGCGCGTGGTGGTGTCAAGCGCCGTACTGACAAGCGCGAGGCCGGAGCCGGCTTCCGCCTGCCGGAGGACGTGCGGCCTCGCCACTACAAGCTGCACATCGAGGTCGATCCTGCCGCGGGCCGCGAGTACCGGGGCCGCGTCGAGATCGAGCTGGAGCTCCGCCGGCCGGTCTCGCAGGTGGAGCTGCACGCTGCCGAGCTCGAGGTGAGCGAAGCCGAGCTGGGCGATCAAGCAGCCACGATCGAAGTGCAGCCCGCGCGCGAGACCATCATCCTCCGCGTCGGGCGCAAGTTGCCCGCGGGCCGCGCGCGCCTGCACGCATCGTTCAAGGGCACGCTGCGGAACGACCTGCGCGGCCTGTACGCAGCCAGCGCGAACGATCGTCACTACGCGTTCTCGCAGCTGGAAGCGGCGGACGCGCGTCGCTTCTTTCCGTGCTTCGACGAGCCGGCGTTCAAGGCGCGCTTCTCGGTCTCGGTGACCACGCGCAGCTCGAATACGGTCATCTCCAACAGCCCGATCGAACGCGTCGAGGAGCCCGACGGCGAGCGCAGCACGACGTACTTTCGCCCGACACCGCTGCTCTCCACGTACCTGGTGGCGCTGGCGGTCGGAGAGCTGTCGTTCTCCGAGCCGGTGTTCGCGGGCGACGTGCCGATCCGCATCGCCCACATCCCGGGCAACGAGCACCTCACCGCCTTCGCGCTCGAGGCGGCGCGCGAGTCTCTCACGCGGCTCGCGAGCTACTTCGGCCTCGACTACCCGTACGAGAAGCTCGACCTGGTGGCCGTGCCCGACTTCGAGATCGGTGCGATGGAGAACGCCGGCGCGGTGTTCTTCCGCGAGACCTTGCTGCTCGTCGACGAGCGCAGCGTGAGCTTGGCGGAGAAGAAGCGCGCGGCCGAGGTGATCTGCCACGAGCTCGCGCACATGTGGTACGGCAACCTGGTCACCATGCGCTGGTGGGACGATCTGTGGTTGAACGAAGCGTTCGCCACCTGGATGGCGTTCGACATCGTGGCCAAGTGGCGGCCCGAATGGCAGATGTGGAACGACTTCGGCCACGCGCGCAACTCGGCGCTGCACCTGGACGCGCTCGACAACACCCACGCCATCTACTGCCCCGTGCACTCGCCGGCCGAGGCGACACAGAACTTCGATCTGATCACCTACGAGAAGGGCGCGGCGGTCGTGCGCATGCTCGAGCGCTACCTCGGCCCGAGCACCTTCCAGAAGGGCGTGCGCCGCTACATCAAGCGCCACCGCGAGAGCAACACCGAGGCGCGCGACCTGTGGCGTGCGCTCGGTGAGGCCGCGGGCGAAAGCGTGGAGCGCGTGGTGCGCCCGTTCATCGAGCAGCCGGGCTTTCCGCTGGTGCGCGTGCACACGAAGGCAGCGCGCGGCAAGACCGAGCTGCTGCTCGAGCAGGAACGCTTCTGGGCGCGTGGCCCACTGCACAAGCCCAAGGCGAGTAATGGCAAGAGCAAGGCGGAGCGCTGGGCGGTGCCCTGGGTGGGACGCGTCGACAGCGGCACGCGCAGCAAGTCTCTGCGCCAGCTGCTGACGGCGGCGCGCGCGCGCGTCGAGCTGGGTTCGCGCCGCCCCGACTTCGTCTACGGCAATGCCGACGAGGGCGGCTTCTTCCGGCCGCTGCACCACCCGGACGATCTGCCGGCCTTGATCGCCGCGCTGCCCAAGCTGAGCTCGAGCGAGCGCCTGGGCTTCGTGCACCACCAGTGGGCGCTGGTGCGCGCCGGCTACCTGGAGCTCGACGGGTTCCTGCCGCTGATAGCTGCACTGGCGGACGAGACCGATCCGGACGTGTTGCACGCACTGCTGCCGCCCTGCGAGATCCTGGTCGACGACATCGCCGAGGCTGCCGGCCCGGAGCAGCGCGCGCAGCTGCAGTCGCTGATCGCGAGTACCTTCGCGCCCGCGCTGGCGGAGCTGGGCATGGACGCCGCAGCGGACGAGCCCAACCCGGTGCGGCTGCGCCGCGCAGAGCTGCTGACGCTGTGCGCGGTGATCGCCGAGGCCGAGGTACCCGTCGCGCTGGGCGAAGTGCACGCCGCCGCCTACCTGCAGGATCGCGCCTCGGCCGACGCCAACCTGGTGGCGCCGTTGCTCACGCTGGGTGCGCGGCGCGCCGCTGCCGCGCGCTTGCAGACCTACCTGCACGCCTCGCAGACCGACCCTACCCCGCAGGAACGCCGGCGCTTCCGCATGGCGCTCGCGGATGTGCGCGATCCCGCGCTGGTGCAGGAGGTACTCCGGATCTGCCTGACGCCCGTGATCCCGACACAGGACGTCGCGCTGGTGCTGGCCCGCCTCCTGGGCAACCGTTTCGCGCGCGAGATCACCTTCGAGTTCGTCCAGGCGCGCTGGCCGGAGCTCCGGGAACGCATGCCGGCGATGCTGATCTCGCGGCTGGTCGAGGCTCTGCCGGCGCTTCGCAGCGAGGCGCATCGCAAGCAGGTGCTCTCGTTCTTCGCCGCACATCCGATTCCCACGGCGGCTCGAGCGCTGCGTCAAGCCGACGAGCGCTTCCGACTGCATGCCGCGTTCAGAAAACGTGCTGCGCCGGCCCTGCGACGCTGGTTATCTGTGCAGAAGGCCTAGGGAAATACGCGAGTGCTGCTGATGGCGGCAGCCGCCCACAGCGGCGCCACACGTGCCGACCCCACCCTCCATCGCGTAAATTGACCGTGTGCCGGCACAAATTGGTACACCGCTGTTACGCGCAACGTCGTCGACTCAAACCGCGTCCATCTTCGGCGCGGCAGGCGTCGTGCAGATCCGTGCACTCTTGCTGGGGAGCCGCCTGGGACCTCCGGGGTCCGAGAACTGGCCCCGCATCGCCGACCGGCCGCTGGTGCTCGCAGCTCCTAGCGGCGGCTGCGCCACGCTGTTCCGCTACGGCGCGCTCGTACTGTTCGGCGTCAGCGCCGAGGACGAACGCCAGCTGATCCAGGACCTGGTGGTGCGCGAGCCGCTGGCACGGCCGGAGACCGAGACCGTCGAGATGCGCCTCGAGCGCGCCGGCAGCTCGCGGCCTCCCCGCATCGACGAGGGGACGATCCTGGTGCCCGACGAGAACATACAGCGCCTGCAGATCATCGCCGAGGCGCTGGCGAAGAGCGTGGTGCTCGCGCACTACGAGAGCACGATCGCCGGCGTGTTCGATCGCATCGAGCCGCTCGCCCAGAACCTCAACGACCGAGGGCGCGGCGGCAGGGTGCGCGAGTTGCTCGAACACATCGGCACCGCGCTACTCTCCGAGCACCGCATGGTCGCGCGCGTCGAGGTGCGCGAGAAGCCCGAGGCACTCTGGGACAACGCCGAGCTCGAGCGCTTCTACCCGCAGCTCGATCGCGAGTACGAGCTACGCGACCGCGCCGTGGCGCTGGAGCGCAAGCTCGATTTGATCTCGCGCACCGCGCGCACCGCCTTCGACCTGGTGCAGCAGCGCAGCTACCTGCGAGTCGAGTGGTACATCGTGGCGCTGATCGTGGTGGAGATCCTGCTGACGCTCTACACCATGCTCTGGGGCAGGTGACTTCAGCGCTCGTGGATCATCGTGCGCTCTTCGCCGTTCTCGAAGAGCACGACCACCATGCGCTCGGGCTTCACGGCCTGCACCTGTCCGACCCCGAACACCGGGTGGATGAAGAACTCGCCTTCGATGTAGTGGCGCGAGCGGTCGTAGGGCGCCGAGCGCGCGCGGGCGAGCGCGACATCTTCGGGCCGTAGGCGCGCGGACTTGCGGCGCGAGCCCTCGGCGGGCTTGGTGGCACGCTTGCTGCCGGAGCTGGTCGTGCGCTCACTCGCGCGCGGCGCTGGCGGGGCCGGTGCGGGTTCGGCGTAGCCCGTGCGCGCCAGCTTCTCGACCAGGCGCTTGGCCTTGGCCACGTTGGCGCTGCTGGCATCGCAGACGATGACCTCTTCGATGTGCATCGGCCGCTCGGCAGCGAAGCAGGCCTCTTTGTAGGCGGCCACGGCCCGCACGATGGCGGCCATGCGCTCCGCCACCGGCGCTTCGCCGCGGCCCGCGCCGAGCGCGGGGAAGGCCACGCGCACCACGTCCTGCTGCGCGACGAAGTCCACCACGCGCCGCGCGATGTCCTCCACCGTCGCCACGCTGGGCGCCGGTGCGGCCTCGGTCTCGCCGTGCGGTGGGCGGCTCGCGACCCAGATCAAGAAGTCGCAGTGCAACTTGCCGGGGTGCAGGCGCAGCAACTCGCCGACACCGAGCCCCGCGCGACCCACGCGCTTGCGTTCTTTGTCGAGAACGGCGCGCAAGTCGTCGCCGTACGCGTCCCAAAGGTCGCGGTCAGGATTGGGTGGACGCCAGAGACCGAGGTCTTGCGTACCATCATACACAATCGCCGATGCACGCTTGCTCGACGGTAAGTGCAGCACCGAAGCTTGGAGCAGCAGGATGTCCACGACGCGGGGCGAACCGTTATCTTACTCGAGCCGAGCGCGCAACATGGATCAATCGCTACGACGATCTTTGAGCGGCCGTGGGATGTTGTAGGCCTCGAGGCGCGAAATGAGCGTACGCCGCGAGATCCCGAGCTCGCGCGCCGCACGCGTCTGATTTCCGCCGCAGCGCGTCAGCGCATCGATGATGTGCTGGCGCTCCACCTCCTGAACCTGCCTGCGGAGTCGCTCACCGAGCGACACCGCGTCGGTCGCTTCCGATTCATCCTCGGAGTCGGGTGGCAAGGTATCGTGCTGTGAACCACTGCTGGTCTGGTCACGCTCCACCCGCAGCGGTGTCGCGCGCGGCAGCGGCGCGTCGGAGATGGGCGTGCTGACCGTGGCCGTCATCTTCTCGACCGGGAAATGCTCGGGCAATACGGGGCCCTCGCCGGCGAGCAGCACCGCGCGCTCGATGGCGTTGCGCAGCTCGCGGATGTTGCCCGGCCAGGAATAGCCGCTCATCAAGTTGATGACCTCGGGCGAGAGTGTGTGCGCGCGTGGGTTGCGGCTGAGCTGACGCGCGAACTCGCGCGCCAGGGGCTCGATCTCCTCGGAGCGCTCGCGCAGCGGTGGGATGTGCAGGGTCACGCCTGCCAACCGAAAGTACAGGTCCTGGCGAAACTTGTGCTCGACCACGGCGTTCTCGAGGTCGCGGTTGGTCGCGGCCACGAAGCGCACGTCGATCGGCCGCGGCTTGATGCCGCCCACGCGCCAGACCTGCCGCTCTTCGAGCACCCGCAGCAGCTTGACCTGTACGGGCATCGGCAGCTCGCCGATCTCGTCGAGGAACACCGTGCCGCCCTGCGCAGTCTCGAGCAGGCCGGCCTTCATCTGGTGCGCGCCCGTGAATGCGCCGCGCTCGTGGCCGAACAGCTCGCTCTCCAGGAGCGACTCGGACAGCGCCGCGCAGTTCAGCCGCAGGAACGGCTTGTCCCGCCGCGGGGAGCGACGGTGCACCTGCTCGGCCATCACCTCTTTACCGACGCCGGTATCGCCCAGGATCAACACCGTGATCTCGCCGGGCGCCACGCGCTCGAGCAGCTCGTACAGCTTGCGCATGACCTGGCTGCGCACGACGATCGGCCCGACCTGCACCGGTTCGGGCGGCGCACCGCGGGCCATCGAACCCGCGCGCGCTTCGAGCACGTCCGCGCTGCGCCCATCGCGCGGGAACTGCGCCACGCCGATGCGCGCCTCGATGCCGACGTCATCGAACGCCTTCTCGAGCGCGTTGACGATCCAGGTCACGTCGGGCTCGCTGCGCTCGACCAGCAACACTTCGTAGTCGCCGGGACCGTAGAGGCCCACGACATCATCTGCACGCAGCGTGTTGGCCAGTACCTGTTGCACCAGGTCGCCGTCGCCCGGCACGCGGATCCGCACCAAACCGAAGGTGCTGCTGCTGCGCGTCGCGCGCGCGCACTCGTCTTCCAGCCGGCCCTCGAAGTAGCCGTGGGCCCAGATACGCCACTCGCGCGTGGCGATCGGCCGCTGCTGGACCATGATCATGGCCGAGCCGAGATCCATCACTTCGCCGAGCACCACCGGCACCGGGATGCTGGGATCGATGATCGCGCCGCGCACGCGCGTACCGTTGGCGCTACCCACGTCTTCGATCGTCAGCGAGTCGCCGACGCGCAGGATGGCGTGCACGCGCGACACCGACGCGTCGATGATCTGCACGTCGTTCTCTCGCGCCCGGCCGATCTTGACCTCGCCCAGCTCGGGCAGGGTGTGCGTCGCGACCACGCCGTTCACAATCACGAGGAGGCCGTGCTTGCCCTTGGCGGGGTTCACAGCCGGTGTATTTCGCAGGGTCGATGCCCTGTCTCTCATGGCACGCGGGCGATCCGTCACGTTGGGCGTCCGAGGTAGCACATCTTGGTGCCTCAGCAAAACGGCGCGCAATGAGGCGCACTGCGCACATCCACTACCACTCAAGTTCGAGACTAAGGTGCTACGACGCTAACGGTCATCTTCGCATAGCGAAGCCGACGCGTCTCCGCCGTCGAACATGCCCGCGTCGCAATCGGTGATGCCTGCGTCTGCGTCTGTCGCAGCGTCCGCCGCACCGTGGCCTGCAGAGCCGCTCGCGCTGCCACCCGCACCTCCGAGAGAGCCGACGGGGGGCGCTGCGCTGCCGGCCGCCGCCGAGCCTGGAACCTCGGTGGGACCCCGGCCGGGCATGTCGCCCTTGGGGCCGGTGGGGATGATGGGCTCACCGCCGAGCTCACGGCCCGGTGGGAGTGGGTGTGGGCCGCCGAGGCAGCCGGCCAAGAAGGCGGCGCTCAGGACGCAAGCTACCCGGCGCCCAGGCGCAAACTGTGCCAGCTTGTGCCAAACCAGCTCGAAAAAACCCACGAGGTTCAAGAGTTTGCAACCCCTGTACCAGGACGCGCCGCCGGGGGGACACCTGTGGTGTGATGTGCTAGACCGATCCGACTGTCCGAGTGTTTCGCAGCATGAGTATCCAGCAACGCTTCTCAGTCGCCTTCGAATACCCCGTCCTGTTCACGGAGCACATGCTCGACCCGGGCAACGGTACGCTCGTTTCGGCGCTGTGCCTGCGTGAGCCTCAGCGCCGGCATCGGGTGTTGTGCGTCGTGGACGAGGGAGTCTGGAATGCCTGGCCGGAGCTCCCTGCGCAGATCGAGGCGTACGGCCGTGCGCACGAGCGCTCACTGCAGTGGGCGGCACCGCCGTTGGTCGTCCCGGGCGGCGAGCAGGCCAAGCAGGGCAGCGCCGTGGTCGACCAGGTCCACGCGCGCATGCACGCGCTCGGCATCGATCGCCACGCCTTCACGCTGATCATCGGCGGGGGTGCAGTGCTCGACGCGGTGGGGTTCGCGGCGGCCACCACGCATCGCGGGGTACGCGTGATCCGCGTGCCCACGACGGTGCTGGCACAGAACGACGCGGGCATCGGCGTGAAGAACGGCATCAACGCCTTCGGCGCCAAGAATTTCCTGGGCAGCTTCGCGCCGCCCTGGGCCGTGATCAACGACTCGCGCTTCCTGGCCACGTTGCCGGCGCGCGACAAGCGCGCGGGTCTGGCGGAGGCGGTGAAGGTCGCGCTGATCCGCGACGCCGCCTTCTTCCAGTGGCTGCGCGAACAGAGCGCCAACTTGCGCGAGTTCCAGAGCGACGCGCTCGTACGCTCCGTGCGCCGCGGCGCCGAGCTGCACCTCGCCCACATCGCGCAGGGTGGCGATCCGTTCGAGCTCGGCAGCGCACGGCCGCTCGACTTCGGCCACTGGGCGGCGCACAAGCTCGAAGGCCTTAGCAGCCATCGGCTGCGGCACGGCGAAGCGGTGGCGATCGGCATGGCACTCGATACCCGCTACAGCGTCGAGGCGGGCCTGCTCTCCGCGGACGACGCCCAGATCATCCTCGGCCTGTTGCACAACCTCGGCTTTCGGCTCTGGGACGAGGCGCTAGAGGCATGCGATGCCCGCGGCCGGCCGCGCGTGTTGGCAGGGCTCGAGGAGTTTCGCGAGCACCTCGGCGGCGAGCTGACAGTGACGCTGCTCGCGGGTATCGGTAAGTCGGTCGACGTGCATCAGATGGAAGAGCGCCACGTGTTGGCCGCGCTGTCTTTCTTGCGCAACGCGGACTTACGGTCATGCGCCTAGCGACGCCGACCGGCGCAGCGCAGCACCTCAGCTATTGCACCAACATCCACCCCGCGGAGACGCTCGGTGAAGTGCGCGCCGCGCTGGCTCGCTACGTGCCCGCCGTAAAGACCAGCGTCGCACCCGACGCGGAGTTCGGCGTGGGCCTGCGGCTATCGGCGAGAGCGGCGAGAGAGCTGATGGCGGCCGGAGCGCTCTCCGAGCTGCGCAGCTTCCTCTCCGCGCAGGGCCTGTACGTGTTCACGCTCAACGGCTTTCCCTACGGCGCGTTTCACGGCCAGCGCGTCAAGCAGCGGGTCTACGAGCCCGACTGGCGCAGCGCCGAGCGCGTGGAGTACACGCGGCAGCTGGCGGTTGCGTTGGCTGGCTTGTTGCCAGCGGGCACGCCCGGCAGCATCAGCAGCGTTCCGGGCGGCTGGCGTGCCGCCGTCAGCGGCAAGGCCGATCTGGATTCGATGGCCGACCACATGCTGCAGAGCGCGGCCCAGCTGTTCGAGATCGGTGAGCGCTCGGGCTGCGAGCTCGCGTTGGCGCTCGAGCCCGAGCCGGGTTGCGTGCTCGAGACCATCGCGCAAGCGGTGGAGTTCTTCGAGACGCGCTTGTTCAGCGAGCGCGCGGTGCGCCGCCTGGCCGAGCTCAGCGGAGCGAGCACGGGCCGCGCGGCGGAGCTGCTGCGCGTGCACATCGGCCTGTGTCTCGACACCTGCCACGCCGCGGTGGAATTCGAAGATCCCCCGGAGCTGCTCTCGCAGCTCGCGCGCGCCGGCATCGGCGTGAAGAAGCTGCAGCTCAGCTCCGGGCTGCGGGTGCCACACGTCGACGCTGCGGCCAAGGCTGCGCTCGCGGCGTTCGCCGAGGACGTGTACCTGCACCAGACCGTGGAGCGGCGGGCGGGCGAGCTGCACCGCTACGATGACCTGCCGGATGCGCTCTCGGCCACGCCAGACGATGGCCGGTCGGAGTGGCGCGTGCACTTCCACGTGCCGGTGTTTCTGGAGAGCTACGGGATCCTCCAGAGCACGCAGGGTTTCCTGCGCGAGATCTTGCAGCTGCAGGCGGCGGAGCCGATCAGCTCGCACCTCGAGGTGGAGACGTACACCTGGGACGTGCTCCCCGCCCCGCTGCGCGGCAGCGACGTGACCGCCGCCATCAGCCGCGAGCTCGAGTTCGTGTTGCGCGAGGTGAGCCGATGAAGCTCTCGACGGCGCTGCGCCTCGGCCGCGTCTCCAACCTGCCGACCGTGATCACCAACGTGCTCGCGGGCTGCATGCTCTCGAGCACCGAGTTCTCGCTGCCGGTCTATGCCGGGCTCTGCGCCGCCATGACGCTGGCCTACGTGGGCGGCATGTACCTGAACGACGCCTTCGATCGCGAGTACGACGCGCGCTTCCGACCCGAGCGGCCGATCCCGAGCGGCGAGGTCAGCGCACAGCGCGTGTTCGGCCTGGGGTTCGCCATGCTCGGCGCCGCCGCGCTGACCGTGGTGCTGATCGCGGTGCGCGGCTCGGGCGGCTCCACCCTCGCCGCAGGCTCGAGCATGCTGGCGCTGGCCAGCACGATCGTCTTCTACGACCTGTACCACAAGCAGAACCGCTTGAGCCCGGTGGTGATGGGGGCGTGCCGCGTGCTGGTGTATCTGACCGCTGGCTTGACCATCGCCAGCTGGCCGCCGAGCGGGCCGCTGGGCTGGGGCTGCGCCGCGCTGCTCGGCTATCTGATCGGCCTGAGCTACGCAGCCAAGCAGGAGAACTTCGGCGAGGTGAAGAACGTCTGGCCGCTGTTGTGCCTGGCGTTGCCTTTCGCCTCCGCGATCTGGGTGCGTGACGCCGTCAGCGGCGGGCTGCTGCTGGTGTTCGCAGCCTGGACGCTGTACTCGCTGAGCTGGTTGATGCGGCGCGAGCAGCGCAACATCCCGCGTGCCATCGGCCACTTCATCGCGGGTATCTCGCTGCTCGACGCCTCGTTGATCGCGCTGGTCGGCGCACCCGGCCTGGGCGTGTTGTGCGTGGCGGGCTTTGCGCTGACCCTCGCCTTGCAGCGCGTCGTGCCGGGGACCTGATGGCGCGCGGCAAGCAGAGCGCTGGTTTGCTGTTGTTCCGCGAGCGCGACGGCGTGCTGGAGGTGTTGCTGGCGCATCCGGGTGGTCCGCTGTTCGCGCGCAAGGACGCCGGCTCCTGGACCGTTCCGAAGGGCGAGCCCAACCCTGACGAGGCGCTCGAGGACTGCGCCGGGCGCGAGTTCGAGGAGGAAGCGGGGCTCTCGCCGCCGGCGAAGCCGTGGCTCGCGCTCGGCGAGGTGCAGCAGCGTGGCGGCAAGCGCGTGCACGCCTGGGCCGTGCGCGGCGACTGCGAGCCGGCTGGGCTGCACAGCAACACCTTCGAGCTGGAGTGGCCGCCTCGAAGCGGCAAGATCCAGCGCTACCCCGAGGTCGATCGCTTCGAGTTCTTCACGCTCGAGGCCGCGCGCGCCAAGATCAACCCCGCCCAGGTCGAGCTGCTGGATCGGCTGCGCGCGGCGCTAGTCCGCTCCTGCGAGCGCTAAACCGGCGTGGTGCTGTAGAACGCGCATGCCTCAGCCCATGCCCTTGAGGGTACGGGTGGCACGCGCTCAGCACGAGCTAGAGATAGGCGTACCAAACGTTTCAACGCAAGTAGCGAAACACGAACTGGCCGCCGACGTCGAACGGGTTGCCATCGGCTTGCACGTTGGCGCCGCTGATCGGGCTCTGACCCAGCGTGATGTAGCCCATCACGCCCAGCTGCAGATCCGGCAGGCCGGAGTAGTGCACGCCGAGCGCGAACAGGTGATCGGTCCACACTCGATCGCCCTCACTGTCGGGCAGATCGCTCGACTGGCGCTGGCGGGTCAGCGTGTACTCGCCCATCAGATCGAGCGGCACGTGGACCGTGCTCAGGTCGGCGTCGAGCGCGACGCCCAGGCGCGGAGAGAAGTTGTCGACGCCGCGCGTCTCGCGCAGCAGCGTGGCGGTATTCGCGTCGAACACCGGCAGGTCGTAGCTCGCGGAACGACCGTACAGACCGAGCGCGAGCTGCAGGCCGAACATCGGGCCGAGCGATTGGGCCATGTTGAGCGAGCCGCCGTACTCGAAGCCGCGAAAGGGCGTGAGCATCGCAGCGGTCGCCGAGGTGATCGCGGTCTCGATCTGATTTAGGCGCCCCGGGAGATCGAGCTGGCTCAGGTCCTTGAGCATCGCGAGCTGTCGAATGTTGACGTTGACGATCGCGCCGATGTCCTGGAACAACTCGACGATGCCGGCTTGCTGGCCGGCGAAGCCGCCGAACTCCGCGCGCACGGCCATCTGGAAGCCGGCCACGCGGAACAACTTCACGAGCACGCCACCCGAGCCACCGTAGGTGTAGTCGGCGCCGGTGCCGAGCAGGGTGGTGACGTTCGCGCCGACGCGCGCGAGGCCGTAGCCCGAGCCGACCAGCGCCACGATGTCGTGCAAGCGCAAGGCGAAGTCCACGGTCTCGGCCGCGTTCACGGTCTGGAGGTGCGCGGGTTGTGCGGTGCCCGAGCTGAAGAACGAGAGGTCGCGCGCGAAGCCCGGCACCGAGTGGTACTCGATACCGGCGCGGATGCCGAAGTGGCTCAGCGTGAGCGCAGGCGGCACGAACAATGCGACCGGGAAGTAGTGGCCGCCCAGCTCGCGGTGAGAAATGGCCTCGGCAGCGGACGCCGGCGGCTCGCAGCTGTCAGCTGCAGGCTTCGCTGGTGTGACGGGTAGCGTAGCCGCGACGGCGGCCGCAGGTGC
>DATEOF010000253.1:0-56998 GCA_035274465.1 Polyangiales bacterium | reverse complement strand
AGCGTGCTCATGATCGCGCCGGCGTCGTACTCGTTCCAGTCCGGCCGCTCGGAGGCTTCCGGCCAGCGCAAACCGGCGCGCTGATACGCCGCCGCAACGCCCGCCTCGGTCTGGGCGTGTCGCCGCAGGCTGCCCTTGATGACCGCATCGACCTCGAGCTTTTGAGCCACGAAGTACTCGCCCAGCACCGCAGCCTGGCGCTGGCCGAGCTCCGTCAAGCGGTCCGAATCATCCGTGAAGGCAGCGGCTTGCCCGTGGCGAATCAACAGCAAACGACCCATGGCGCAGAAGCCTAGTACATCGGACACAAAATCCGTTCCGGATTTCGCGCCCGATGTCCGTCGGCGATGATTACCGGGGGAACGTCGCACGTTCCCCGCAGCGGCGGAACGCCGCCGGCCCCACCGACTGGCGACACGTGGTTCGCTTCGCTCACGAATCGAGTGGCAGCCGGCGTGTCACCGGTGAATTTTCGGGAAAGTAAGTAGGGCTTACTTCTCGAGCGACACCCGGACTTCCTGGCAGCCGTAGGCGTGCGGGCGCAGCTCGAGCACGCGGTGCAGGGGTACCGGCAGGCGCGTACACTGCTGCGGCGGGATGCTGTGAAAGTAGGCGTAGAGCGCGCGCAGCACGGCCTGGTGGGCGATCACCAGCACCGGCTTTCGGGTGCGCTCGAGCTCGATGATGACCGGCTCGAGGCGCTGGATCACGTCTTCGTACGACTCGCCACGCGGGTACCGGTAGCGGAACTTGTCGTTGTGCCGCGCCTCGAACTCGGAGGGCATCTCCTGCTTGATCTGCTCGTAGGTCATGCCGTCGCAGATGCCCGCGTTGATCTCGTCCAGCGCGCGCCAAGGCAGGCTGCGCCGGCCGAGCGGGTTGGCGGTCTGCACCGCCCGCCGCAGCGAGCTGGTCCAGATCACCACGGTGTCGGTGTCGGGGAAGCGCGCGTCCAGGAAGTCCGCGAGCGTGTGCGCGTAGCGCTGGCCGGCGGGGCTCAAGTCCGGATCGCCGCCGATCTGGTGGTGCACGTTGTACATGCTCTCGCCGTGGCGCGTGAGCAGGATCGGCCGATCCGACAGGTGTAGGTTCATCAAGAAGAACACCAGTCGCGCAGCCAGGTAGCCATCCACGTTGCTGACCGTGACGCTGCGGCCGGCGCCGGTCACGCGCAGGAACGCGCCTTCGTCTTCGTGCAACGGCTGGTAGATGCGCTCGTAGTGCTTGATGCGGTTGCGAAAGTCCGCGACCGCCTCGTCGGGATCCATGTTCACGTAGTCGGGTGAGCTCAGCTTGGTGTTGCGGACGTTGGCCTCGATGATGGCCGGATCGTCACACGCGATCTCGACGAACAACACCTTCACGCCTTGCGCTTCGCAGCGCTGCGCGACCATGGCGCGGCGCTCCGCGGTGCTGTTGGTGGCGTCGTAGATCGCCACGTCGCCCTCGCTGAGCAGCCACTCCAGCGTGTCGTCCAGCGCCTGGATCGCGACCTCGCGCCGTGCTTGCTCGCCCTTGGGGTTATCGGGATCGAAGAAGTCGTGCGGCATCTGCGCGCCCACCTTCGCGCGCCGGTACTGGCCGACGTTGAACACGCGCGTGCGGTAGCCGAGCCAGGAGAGATAGCGCTCGATGCGGCGCGCCGTGTAGCTCTTGCCGCGCGCCGGTAAGCCCACCATGACCAGGGCCAACTTGTGACTGTCAGGACCGATGATGTGCACGCTTCGTTTGTCGCGCGCGCGCCCGCGCAAAGCAAGCGCCGATCACTTGGCCCACTCGGGCAAACGTTTCTCGATGAAGGCCTGCGTGCCTTCCTTGGCCTCCGGGCCGAGCTGGGCTTCCGCGAACACCTGCGCCGCGATGTCGAGCGCGGTGTTCAAGTCGCTGCTCTCCACGCTGCGCAGCAAGTTCTTGGTGGCGGCGTTGGCGAGCGGCCCGCAGCGGCGGATGTCGGCGAGCGCGCGATTCAGGCTCGTTTCGAGCGCGGCCTCGTCGGCGCAGACCTCGTGCAACATGCCGAGCCGCAAGGCTTCGTCGGCGCCGAAGCGCGCGCCCGTCAACATCAAGCGCCCCGCCTGCACCGCCCCCACGCGCCGCAGCACGAAGGGCGCGATCTGCGCCGGGATCACGCCGAGCCCGGTCTCCGGCAGGCCGAACTTCGCGCTCGGCAGGCCGAACGCGATGTCCGAGACGCACACCAGGCCGAACCCGCCGCCCAGCACCGCGCCCTCGGCGATCACGATCAGCGGCGCGGGCACGGCTTGAGCGGCACACAGCACCTCGCCAAAACGACGATTGGCCGAGGCCACCGCGCGCTTCGGGTCCGTGTCGGCCGACATGCGCGACTTGGGCATGTCCTTGATGTCCGCGCCGGCGCAGAAGGTCCCGCCGGCGCCGCGCAATACCAGCGCGCGCGGCTTGAACACCGAACCCGCCCAACGGAAGGTCTCGAGCAGCTCGTCCATCATCGTCGCCGAGAGCGCGTTCTTGCGCTCCGGGCGGTTCAGGGTGACGTGGAGCACACCCGCCTCGGCGCGCAGGAGGAGTGTGCTGAACTCGGGCAGGCTCGGGGTCGACATGGCGCGCGATCTTACGGCACGCCCGCGGCTTCACCAACTCACGGGAACCGCCGCGTAGCGCCGGCGACCGATAATCATCCGGAGGCGTCGCGCCCGTCGGCGCGAGCCTTCCGGTTGGTGCCGGGCACGTGCCCGTGGCCAGGCGCCGGCACAGGGCCTCGGCGCCGGGTTTTCGCGGGTTTGGCGCGCGGCACACCGCTTGCACAACGGTGGGGCCAGGGTGGGAATACCAATGCAAGACCGAGTCTCTTACGCGGGCCAGATGTCGCGGCTGACCAGCCGTTCGCAATGGATTCTGCTGATCCTCGCTGCAGCCAACGGCGGCTTTCTGTACCTGGTGCCCGGGCGCGCCGAGCAAGGCTACGCCTGGGCGATCAAGCCCTCGATCAACGCCGCGTTCATGGGCGCGGGCTACCTCGCGGGCCTGCTCGCCGCGGTGCTCGGCATCTACTGCGCGCGCCGCTGGCGCTCGGTACGCGCACTCGTTTGGCCCTTCCTCGGGCTCGGCGTCGTCATGAGCCTGGCCACGGTCATGCACCAGGACCGGTTCCGCTGGAGCTACGCGCTCACCTGGGTATGGACGATCGTGTACCTGGGCATCCCGCCGGTGGCCTATTACCTGTGGTGTCGCGAAGAGCGCACGCCGCGCGAGCCGGTCGACGAAGACCTGAGCCTGAACAGCATGCGCATGCTCGCCTGCGTGCTCGGCTCCTTGCTCGTGACGCTCGCTTGCATGCTGTTCTTCGCGCCGAAGCTCGCGGCGGCGATCTGGCCATGGCCCATCACGCCGCTGATCGCGCGTGTGTTCGCCGGCTGGCACGTGTTGATGGGCGGCATCCTGCTCTGGGTCGCGTTCGGAGCGCGGCGCTTCCACGAGCTGCCGATCCCCTTCCTGACGGTTAGCAGCTGGAGCCTGCTGCTCTGCGCCCTGCCCGTCTTCCACTACGCCAGCCTGACGCGCGCAGGTAGCACCGCGCTCTGGCTCGTGCTGCAGCTCACGCTCTTTCTGTTCTCTGGCTCGGTGGCGCTGCGCGCGCTGCGAGCGATGCGCTGCAACGGCCAGGCGTTGTAAGCCGCGGTGGGTGTGAGTCGCAAATCTTGCTGCGTGGGCTGCACTCGGCGTTCACTACGGCATGCGAAGCCCGCGCCCTGCGCTGTTGGTTTTGTTGTGGATCTGGGGTTGCTCGAGCTCGCCGTCGACGCCAGCCACCGATAGCGGCTCCGAACCTGCAGCCGACAGCGGCGGTAGCGCGTCAGACGCCGGCGATCATGCAGCCGACAGCGGCGGAGCTAACAAACCAGATGGCGGCAAGCCGACCGCGGACGCGGGCGGCGATGCGGCAATCCAGGACCCCTGCAAACCCGACCCGTGCATGGGCCGCGGGACCTGCGCCAGCGATAGCGGAGCGGCGGTCTGCAGCTGCAAGGCCGCCTTCAGCGGGCCGCACTGCGCGAGCTGCGCGCAAGGCTACGTGGGCGGCGACTGCGAGCTGTGTGACGCCGGTTGCTACGAGTTCCCCGCGGGCTCCGGAACCTGCGTCGACGATCCGTGCGCGCCCGACGCGTGTCACGCGCACGGCAGCTGTGACAATACGAGTGGCGGGGCCGCGTGCACCTGCGCGACCGGCTACGCGGGCGCGAGTTGCGACCAGTGTGACGCTGGCTACTACGAGTATCCCGCGGGCTCGGGAACCTGCGTCGACGACCCGTGTCTGCCGGACGCGTGCAACGCGCGCGGCAGTTGCGCGAACGCCAGCGGCGCCGCCGTGTGCCAGTGCGACGTGCGCTTTACCGGCAGCGCGTGCGAGAGCTGCGCTGCCGGCTACATCGGTGGTGCGTGCGAGCTCTGCGACACGGGATACTACGAGTATCCAGCCACCTCGGGCCTGTGCCTCGACGACCCGTGCCAGCCCGGTCCCTGCAACGGACGAGGCAGCTGCACCAATACCACCGGCAGCGCCGTGTGCGCCTGCACGGGCAACTACGGCGGCGCGACGTGCGCGACCTGCAAGGCCGGCTACACGGGCGCGACGTGCATGAGCTGCGCGGCGAGTTACTACGAATTTCCTGCCAGCTCGGGCACGTGCATCGACGACCCGTGCCAACCCGAAGCCTGCAACGCACAGGGTACTTGCGACAACACGAGCGGCGCGGCCGCATGCACTTGCTCGGCCGGCTACACCGGCGCGACGTGCGGCGCGTGCGCCAGCGGCTACTACCAGTATCCGGCCGCTTCCGGCACGTGCGTCGACGATCCTTGCATTCCAGACGCGTGCAATGGACACGGCAGCTGTGCCAACGGCACCGGCAGCGCGGTCTGCACCTGCAGCGGTCACTACGACGGCGCCGACTGCACGAGCTGCGATCCGGGCTACACCGGCGCGACCTGTAGCAACTGCGCCGGCGGCTACATCGAGTACCCCGCCAGCTCCGGCACGTGCATCGACGACCCGTGCGCGCCCGATCCATGCAACGGCAACGGCACGTGCGCCAACACGACGGGCGCGGCCGTGTGCACCTGCACGGGGAACTTCACCGGATCGCGTTGCAACAGTTGTGTCACTGGCTACACCGGTGCCGACTGCAACACGAACATCGACGACTGCACGCCCAACCCGTGCAAGAACGCAGGCGTCTGCAGCGACGGCGTCGCGGCGTACACCTGCAGCTGCAAGGGCGCCTGGGATGGCCCGACGTGCGAGACCATCTACTACGGCGACGCGGCGAACATGAACCTCGCGCGCCTGGCCGAGAGCAACGCCAACTGCCGCGAGGAGACCTTCCTCGACATCAGCGATTGGTTGCCAGACCCGAACGGCTCGTACAGCGATCCCACGCTGACTGTGAGCTGCACGGCGTCCGTGATGAGCGTGACCAGTAACAGCGTGCCGCAGTACAAGATCGACTGGGAGAACCCCAGCCGCAATTCCTTCGCCAACACGCTGGTGCCCACCACCACGACGTACAACATTCCGCGCACGCCCACGTACAACGCCACGCCGAAGCAAGCGACCGTGGTCGGCGGCGTCGGCGTCGCGATCAACGGCGTACAGGTGTCGTCGCCGAGCGCATCGGGCGGCCCGCTGCAGTACGCAGATCCCGCGGGCACCGAGGTCGACGGCGATCTATGCATGGGCCACCCCAACCCGTCGGGCAAGTACCACTACCACGCGCTGATGACGAGCTGCCTGTTCCCTGACGCCGACGACGGAGAGCTGATGGGCGATCCGTGCACCGCCCCATCGCCGATCATCGCCTGGATCGCCGACGGCTACCCGATGCTCGGCCCCTGCGAGTGTCTGGACGCCGCGTGCACGCAGGTCGTCGAGATGCGCTCGTCCTACGTGCTCGACGGTGGCGACGACGACCCGGACGCTTGCGCCTATCAAGACTACACGTACCAGGGCAACGTCGGTGAAGACACCGACGGTGACAAATACCTCGACGAGTGCAGCGGCCACGTCGGACCCGCCGGCGACTACCACTATCACATCACCAACGAATACCCGTGGACGCTGCGCTGCTACCGCGGCAACCCGACCACCAGCGGCATGGCGATCGGCCACCAGTACAACGCAGCCGCTGGCGGCAACGACTGCTGCTTCGAGAAACAATGCGAGGCGGGCGTGTTCCAGAGCGGCGGCGGAGCGTGCATGGCGATGAGCTGCACACCCTAGGCGTGCTGCAGCTTGGGCGCGGTGGAGTGCAGCCCGCGCTCTCGCGCCAGACCTGCTTGCGGCACACCCAGCCGCGCACGCAACTCGGCGATGCTGATCCCGAGCAACCCGTCGTAGTCGCTGAGCTCGCGATCGAACAGGTTGCGGCCCGGCTGACCTGCGGCTTGCCAGGCGCGCCACATGCGCCCCGGTGCGATGATGAGACCCGTGGCCGTGATCGAAATCACGATCGCGCTCACGTACAAGTCGAGGCCCTTGAGGCCGCGCCGCAGCTCCCAGGCGGAGATCTCGGCTTCGCCGGCGAGGTCGGTCCCGTAGCCCGTCGCGACGTGATGCAGGTCGTGCCACATGATCGCGCGTCGATGCGCCCGCGTGTTGGGCACAGAGAACTTGAGCCCGAACACCGATGCCGGCGTCCACTTCGCATCGTACGCCTCGAGTGTGAAGCCGTTCTCCGCGAGGTAGGCATCGCGGCCTGCTCGCACCGACGCGCTGCTATCGACCATGATCGAGATATTGGGGTCGTGCGGGAACCGTTCGCAAGGTCACGACGAGTCAGTCCCCGCGGCTGGCGTCGGGCAACAGGCCGAACTTCTTCAAGCGGTCGTACAGGGTCGCGCGGTTCAGGCCCAAGCGGCGTGCAGCTTCGGACTGGTTGTTGGCGGTGGCAGCAAGAGCACTGGTCAACAGGTTGCGCTCGAAGGCCTCCATTTGCTCGCGGAAGGTCGGGCCTTCGAGCACGCCGGGATCGGGGGTGTTGCGCGGTTCGCCCGTGGCGGTCGGGCTGCTGATGAGCTCGAAGGCGGCTGGGCCGATGACGCTGCCCGTGGCGAGCGCGACGCAGCGCGCGATGGCGTTCTCCAGCTGGCGCACGTTGCCCGGCCAGGGTGCGCGCGCGAGCAACTCGAGGAACTCGGGCGCGAGCTGCACGACGTTGTCGAGCCCAAAGCGCTCCGAGTACTTGCGGGCGAACTCGCGCGCCAACAGCGGGATGTCTTCCTTGCGCTCGCGCAGCGATGGCACGAGTAGCTCGACGACCGCGACGCGATAGTACAGGTCTTCGCGGAAGCGCCCGGCCTTGACCTCGGCGGCGAGATCGCGGTGCGTGCTGGCGAGCAGGCGCACGTCGATCTTCTCCACCTTGGTGCTGCCGAGCGGTTGGACCTCGCGTTCTTGCAGCACGCGCAGCAGCTTCGATTGCAGCGGCAGGCTGAGCTCGCCGATCTCGTCCAGCACCAGGGTGCCGCCGTTCGCTTGCTGGAAGTACCCGGTGTGCGCGTTGGTGGCGCCGGTGAAGGCACCGCGCGCATAGCCGAAGAGCTGCGCCTCGGCGAGGTCGTGCGGGATGGCCGCGCAGTTGAACTTCACCAGCGGCTTGCCCGCCCGCTTGCTGCGCGCGTGGAGCAGCGTGGCGAACAATTCCTTGCCGGTACCGGTCTCGCCGCGCACCAGCACGGTCACGTCCTTGTCGGCCAGCCGACCCGCGGTCGCCAGCACTCGCTGCAGCGCCGGGCTCTCGCCCACCACGCGCAGGCCGACGCTCTCCGCGAGCGCCGCGCGATCCGATTGCTTGCGCAAGCTGCGCGTCTCGAGCGCGCGACGGATGCTGTACGCGACCTCGTCGTTGTCGAACGGCTTGGCGATGTAGTCGTACGCGCCGCGCTTGAGCGCCTCGACCGCGATGCGCTCGGAGCCGTGGGCGGTGATCACGATCACCGGCAGCGTCGGGTCCTGCGCGCGGATGGCGTCGAGCAACTCGAGGCCGTTCTTGCCGGGCATGGCGAAGTCGGTGACGACCACGTCGGCACCCTCGACCTGCGGCAACGCCTCCTCGCTCGAACCCGCGTTCAGCACCTCGACGCCGAAGCCGTCGAGCACCTCGCTCAACGCAAACCGCATCGCTGCTTCGTCATCGACCAGTAGAACTTTGGGCATGGTTCTCTCCTCAGCAGCGCGACAAACTCAGGCGGGCCCGGCTGACGCTGCCCGCGCTGCCCGCAGCTTCGCGCGGCGGCAGCCAAAACGAAACCGAGATACCGCCGCCGTCGCGGCGCCCGATGCGCAGCCGGCCGCGGTGCGCGTCGACGATCTCGCGGCACAGGGTCAGGCCCATGCCGCTGCCGTGCGGCTTGGTGGTGAACGACGGCACCATCGCGTGCTCGAGCGCCTCGTCGTTCATGCCCTGGCCGCGGTCCGAGACCGTCGCACGGTAGCCGCCCTCGGGGACCGCGGCGATCTCGAGCACGATGTCCTGCGCCGGGCTGCCCGCCTCGCGCGCGTTCTTCACCAGGTTGATCAGGATCTGCTGCACCTGCGCCGGGTCGAACCAGCCGCGGCCCGGTGGCCCGACCTCGACCGCGATGTCTTCCAGCAGCGGCCGCAGGCGCGCCAAGAAGTCTTCCCACTCGACCTCTTGCAGGCGCGGCGCCGGCAAGCGTCCGAGCGCGGCAAAGCCCGACAAGAACACGTTGAGGTGCGACACGCGGTCCTCGATCACGGTCAACATCTGCTCGAGCTTGGGGGCCGCGTCGGCCTTGCCCAGCTTGCCGCGCGCGCTGCGCAACAGCGACAACACGGGCGCGAGCGAGTTGGCGAACTCGTGGTGGATCACGCGGATCGCCTTGCGCAGCACGGCGTTCTCCTGGCGCGACAGCTCCATCGTCATGTTGCGCACGGTCAGCATGCTGTGCGGTTGCCCGCCGAGCATCAGGTGGCGCTTGGCCAGCTGGTAGGTCTCGGACTCGCCGTGGCTGCCGAAGCTGAAGATGTGATCGGTCTCGGACAGGAGCGCCTTGCGCAGCGGCTCGGGCACCGCAGCCAGCAGCAGCAAGAAGTTCTGCCCCTCGGGCGCCGTGCCCTCGAAGAACAGCTCGCGCGCGGCAGCGTTCGTGAAGCGGATGATGCCGATCTCGTCCAGCACCACGATCGCCACCGGCGCGGTATCCACGACGGCTTGCAGCAGCTGCGACGTCTGGTTCGTTTGGCTCTGGAGCGCGAGCTCCTGTTCGAGGCGCGTGATCTCCTGGCGCAGCGCCGCAGGATCTGCGTCCGGGGACAGCGCTGCACCAAGTCGATTGAACAAGCCCATGATCACATCCTCGTTAGCTCGGATCGGCATGCCATTGTCAAGCCTGCGGCGCCAGCTCGATGCTGGGACGCTCCATGGGCTTGCGCCCGAAACGCGCCGCCAGGTCGTCGAACAGCGAGTACGCTACCGGGGTCGCGACCAGGGTCAACAGCAGCGACAACACCTGGCCACCGACCACCACGCCCGCGGTCGCCTGGTTGAACCCCGCGCCGACCCCGTCCGAGAACACCAGCGGAATCATGCCCGCGACGAAGGCCAGGGTCGTCATCAGGATCGGCCGCAAGCGGTCTTTGTTCGCCTGCAGGATGGCCGCTCCGCGCTCGATGCCCTCGGCGCGCAGGTGATTGGCGTGGTCGATCTGGAGGATGGCGTTCTTCTTGACCACCGCGAACAGCACGAGGATGCCCAGGGCCGAGAAGATGTTGAGCGACTGGTCGAGCAAGACCAGCGACAGGATCGCGAACGGTAAGGTCAGCGGCAGCGCGAGCAGGATGGTCGCGGGGTGCAACCACGACTCGAACTGAGCGGCCAGCGTGAGGTACATGAACACGATCGCCAGCACGAACGCGATCAGGAAGGATTGCCCGGCCTTCGCCATCTCCTTCGAGCGGCCCTGCGGCATGGCAGCGTAGCCCGAGGGCAGGTTCTGGGCCTCGATCGCGCGCACCACGCCCTGCACCACCGCGCCTTCGGACGCACCCGGCGCCACGTTCGCGAGCAGCGTGACCTGACGGCGTCGCGCCAGGCGATTGATCTGCGCGGGGCCCTTGCCCGCACGAAGGCTCACCACGTCCGACAGCAGCACGGCGCCGAACTTCGACGACGGCACGCTGAAGGTGCGCAGGCTTTCGGCGTCGGCGCGGTAGTCGCGATCGGCACGCGCCCGGATTTCGAGCTGATCGCCGTCGCGCTCGTACGTGCCGACCTTGCTACCGCCCACCAGGAGCTGCAGCGTCGCGGCCAGGTCGGCCACGCTCACGCCCAGATCCGCCGCGCGTTCGCGATCGATCGACAGGCTGAGCTCGGGCTTGCCGCTGACCATCGTCGAGCTGACGTCGACCGCACCGGGCACCTTCTCGACCGCGGCGACGATCTTCTCCGAGTACTCCTCGAGGCGAACGAGCTCCGGACCCGACAGATCGTACATGACCATGGCTTGGCTCATGCCGCCGGACATCACCGGCACCTCCGACACGTCCGCCTTGAGATCGGCCGGCTTGTGGCTCAGCACCTCGCGGCGCACGCGCTCCATGATCTCGACCTGGCTCTCCTTGCGCTCCTTCGGATCGCTCAGCTTGACGTAGACCGCACCGACGTTCGGCGCCTCCTGCGCGTTGTCGCCGAGCGTGGTCAGCGTGAACTCCACGCCCTTCAGCTGCCGCACCTCGCGGGCGATGCGCTCGGCGATCAAGCCCGTGCCCTCCAGGTTCGTGCCCTCGGGCGCACGCAGGTTGATCTCGAAGTGAGCCTCGTCGCTGTCGGGCAAGAAGCCCTTCTTCACCACGCCCATCAGCGGCACGGTCGCGGCCACGCACAGCAGGCTCGCCACCACCACCACCCAGCGGCGGCGCATCACCCAGCCGAGCAGGCGCATGTACACGTTCTCGACCGGCACGTAGAACCAGTCGACCACGCGTTCGAGCAGCGGCTTCTGCTGGCTCTGGGCGTGCGGCCGCGCGGCCGTCAGCCACTTCGAGGCCAGCATCGGCGTGAGCGTGAAGCTGACGAACAGCGAGATCGCGATGGCGTACGACATGGTCAGGCCGAAGCTCTTCAAGAAGCGGCCGACGATGCCGCCCATGAACGCCACCGGCAAGAACACCGCGAGCAGGGAGAGCGTGGTGGCGAGCACTGCCAGGCCGATCTCCTGCGTGGCCTGGATGGCCGCTCTGCGCGGCGAGAGCTTCTTCTCGTTCACGAAGCGGAACACGTTCTCGAGCACGACGATGGCGTCGTCGATCACGATGCCGACCGCGAGCGCCAGCGCCAGGAGCGTGATCACGTTGAGCGTGAAGCCCTGGAGCCACATCAGCGCGAAGGTGCCGATCAGCGAGATCGGGATGGCCAGCGCGGCGATCAGCGTGCTGCGCAGGTGGCCGAGGAACAGGAGCACGGTCAGCGCCGCGAACAGCGCGCCCAGGATCAAGTGTTCCTGCACGGCGTGGATGCTGGTGCGGATGGTGGCCGAGTTGTCGCGCGCCACTTCCAGCGTGATGCCGTTCGGCAGCTTGGGGCCGAGCTCGTTCAGGCGCTCGCGCACCTCGTCGACCACCGAGACCGTGTTGGCATCGGCTTGCTTGCGCACCGACAGCACCACGCCGCGCGTGCCGTTGCGGAACGCCAGGCTCTCGCCTTCTTCCTGGCCGTCCTCGACGCGCGCGACGTCCTCGACGCGCACCGCCCTGCCCTGCGTGTCGCGCACGACCAGCCGCCCGACCTCCGCGGCGTCTTGCACGCGACCCTGCAGGCGCAGCGTGGTTTGGCCCGCAGCCGCCTCGAGCGAGCCGGTCGGCAGGCTCAGGTTCTGCGCGCCCACCGTGCGCTGCACGTCGAGCGCGGTCAGGTCGAACGCGCGCAGCTTGAGCGGATCGATCCAGATGTTGATCTGCCGCTTGCGGCCGCCGAGTACCACCACCTCACCGACGCCGCTCACGTTCTCGATCTGCGGCCGCACCAGCTTGTCGGCGATGTCGGTCATCTCGCGCAGCGGGAGCTTGCCGTTGACCGCCACGAACAATGCGGGAGTCGCGCCGGGATCGACGCGCGTGATGGTCGGCTGCTCGATGTCCTTCGGCATGCGAGGAACGGCCAGGTTCACGCGATCGCGGACCTCTTGCGCGGCCACGTCGACGTCCTTACCGAGGTTGAAGCTGATGAAGACCAGCGACGTGCCTTCACTCGACTGCGAGCGCAGCTCGTCGATGCCGCTGATGGTGTTCAGCGATTCCTCGAGCTCTTCGGTGACCTCGGTCTCGATCTCCTCGGGCGCCGCGCCGGGCAGGCGCGTGGTGACGGTGATGAAGGGAGCGTTGACGTCCGGGAAGCGATCGACGCCGAGCTGGAAGTATCCGGCCATGCCGAGCACACACGTGCCGAGCATGAGCACGCTGGCGAAGATCGGGCGACGTACGCTGACGTTGGCGAGCCATTGCATGACGAAGTTCTCCTCGAGTTCACTCGCAGTCGGTCACTGGACAGCCACGCCATCGCGCAGCTCGGGGGCGGGCGAGAGCACGATGCGCTCGCCGTTGGTGAGACCCGCGCGGATCGGCACGAAGCCATCGGCGGCAGGCCCGGTCTGCACCAGCCGCTCTTCGACGCGGCCGTCTTTCACCACGAACGCGCGCTGCGTGCCGTTCTCGGCGTCGCTGCGCAGCGAGCCTTGCGGCACCACCGGCCACTCGACCTCTCCCAGCACCACCTCGGCGATGGCGAACATGCCGGGACGCAGACGTTGGTCCGGGTTCGGGATGATCGCCTCGACCAGCAGATCGCGGGTCGAGCGGCGCACGGTCGCGCCCAGGTAGCGCACGCGACCCGTGAACACCTCGTCGGGCCAGGCGGCGACCTGGAAGTGCACTTCGGCCTCGCTGCCGAAGGCCGACAGCGCTTCCTCGGGCACCGAGAGCTCGAGGCGCAGCGGATCGAGCTGCACGACGGTCGCGATCTTGCTGTCGGCGCGCACGTACTCGCCGGTGTTCACGAAGCGATCGGCGACGATGCCGTCGAAGGGCGCCTTGACCAGCGCATCGCTCAGGTTCTTGTGGGCGATCTCCTGGCGGATGCCTGCGACGCTGACGCCGATGGCGGCATCGTCACACTGCGCCTTGCGCCGATCGAACTCGGCGCGATTGATCGCGCCCAGCGCGAACAGCTTGTCTCCGCGTTCGCACTCGGCCTGCGCCAGCACCGACCGCGTGCGCGCGCTGTCGATCTGCGTGCGAGCCTCGTCGGCCAGCAAGCGAGCCTGGCGCTGATCGATCGCGACCAGCACGGCACCGGCGCGCACGCGGCTACCGCGCTCGACGTTCACCGCCGCGACCTTGCCTGCGGTATCGGCCGCGACGGCGGACTCGCGGTTGGCGATCAACGTACCCGTCAGCTTGAGCGTGCGGGGCAACGCGCGCGGTGCGACCGCGGCGGTGACCACGGACATCGCGGGTGTGATCGAGGTGGGTGTCGCCTGCGCGTGCGACTGCGAGTCACAAGCCGCTGCCAGCGGCGCGCACAGCAAGGCCAACAAGGTGAGGCTGCGGGTCATCTGATTCCTCCGTGTGCCGACCCTTTTGCACACGGTGGGCCAGGCGATACGCCTGCGAAATGACTCTGGAAAACCGCGCGCCGCCGCCGCGCCTCCGGCGGGGTGCCGAGATCTCGGCAGCGCCTGCCGACTACAGAGCGTCCCAGACGCGTTCGAACACGACATCTGGCACTGACAATGCCTCCGCATGGGCCCGCAGCCGGCACGTCCCGGGCCCCAGCGCGTCAAGCCAGGTCGTCCGGTCCTCCATCGACACGGTTCGGCCGAGCGCGAAGGCGCACACGCTCGGGGTCTCGGTGGACCATGTGTACGGCGTGTCGGCTTGGGCGCCAAGCTTCTCGGCCGCGAGCGTCTGATTCACCTCGTACTCGACGCTGCGCGGGAAGCGCTTGCCACCGCGGATTTCGCCCTCGCGAATCTCTAGTGTCAGGCTCGATCGATCGACGACGGTCAGCGTGAAGGGCGATGTCGTCGTGAGAGCGCTGGTGATTCCGAACACGCCGGGCGCTTCGGGAGCAGTGTAGCTTCTCAGACCGGAGCGTCGCGGACGCCGATTCGTCCTCATCCGACGTGACGGTGAGTGACCCGGAACCCATGCCGAGCGCGCGGATCTCCGCTCGATTGGCCTGGATGACGTCGATGTCTCGGCCCATCCGCACGACTTCGAATGGTCCCCTTAGCTCTACGTGCTCGATCGCCGGCACGTGATTTCCTTCGACGACGTACTCGGCTTCGATCACATATCGTCCACCGACGGCCAGCGAGGGAACGTCTCGTTTGATCGCGATATCACAAGAGGGAGCGCGCGGACGCAGCGTCTGACCCCGCGCACCGGGCGACACGTTTGGTGCTAGTGTCCGCCGCAACCCAGGAGGCTCGACATGTCCAGGTTGCGGCTCAGGATCTCGATCTCGCTCGACGGCTTCGTGGCCGGCCCCGAGCAGAGCGTGAAGGACCCGCTGGGGCTTGGCGGGATGGGCTTGCACCAGTGGGTGTTTCCGCTGCGCGTCTGGCGCGAGAGACACGGCATGGACGGTGGCGAGGTCAACGCCAGTAGCGCCGTGATGGATGACGAGATGGCGAACATCGGCGCGACCATCATGGGGCGCAACATGTTCGGCGGACACCCCGGACCATGGAACGCGAGCAAGCCGTGGAACGGGTGGTGGGGAGAGGACCCGCCCTTTCAGCATCCCGTGTTCGTGCTCACGCACCACGCGCGACCGACGCTGCAGATGAAGGGCGACACGAGCTTTACGTTCGTCAGCGACGGCATCGAGTCGGCGCTGGCGCAGGCGCGGCGCGCGGCGGGCGGCAAGGATGTGGCGCTGTCCGGAGGCGCGAAGGCCTGCGCGCAATACCTGAAGGCTGGCCTCGTGGACGAAATGCAGCTGCACCAGGTGCCGATCTTGCTCGGCCGCGGCGAGCGCTTGTTCGATGGCGCGGGCGACGATCTGCACGGGCTCGAGCTGACGAGCGTCGCGCCCGCACCCGGCGTCACGCACCTCAAGTTCGTGCGGAGGTCGCGATGAGCTTGCCGCTGCAAGATCGAGTGGCGCTGGTCGCCGGCGCGACGCGCGGTGCCGGGCGCGCGATCGCGCTCGAGCTCGCGCTCGCCGGAGCCACCGTCTATGCCACCGGCCGCAGCAGCCGTGCGGCTCGCAGCGGCACGAGCAAGGGCGATGCGTTCGATCTGGCGCGGCGTCCCGAGACCATCGAGGAGACGGCCGAGCTGATCCAGGCAGCGGGCGGCCGCGCGTTCGGGATGCAAGTCGATCACACGCAGCCGGATCAGGTGCGCGCGCTGATCGAGCGCATCGCGCGCGAGCAGAAGCGACTGGACATCCTGATCAACGACGTCTGGGGCGGAGACCAGCTGGTCGAGTGGGGCAAGCCGCTGTGGGAGTCGGATGTGGCGCAGGGCTTCAAGCTGCTGGAGCAGGCGATCTTCACGCACGTGATCACCGCGCGCCACGCACTCCCCTTGATGCTCGAGAAGCCGCCCGGCCTCGTCGTCGAGGTCACCGATGGCGCCGGGCATTACTATCGCAGCAACGTCTTCTACGACCTGGCCAAGTCGACCGTCAGTCGCCTGGCCTTCGCGATGTCCGAGGAGCTGCGCGAGCGCGGCATCTGCGCGGTCGCGGTGACACCGGGCTTCTTGCGCTCGGAGGCGATGCTCGACCACTTCGGCGTCGCCGAGAGCAACTGGCGCGACGGCATCGCCCAGGATCCACACTTCGCGTACTCCGAAACCCCGCGCTACGTCGGACGCGCCATCGCCGCGCTGGCTGCGGACCCCGAGCGCGCGCGCAAGACTGGGCGCGGCTTCAGCTCCTGGCAGCTGCAAAAGGAGTATGGCTTCAGCGACATCGACGGCTCACAGCCTGACTGGGGCACACACGCGATGCAAAGCGACTTCGGTCGAGACCAAGCACAGTCCGATCAGCGCTTTCGCGCAATGTTCGATTGAGGGCGGCGGGGGCGCGCGCGGGCACGAACGGCGAGGCGGCGGAGAGCGAAACACACGAGATTGCTGGGCAAAGCGACGAAAAGTCTGGCTGGACATCACGACCTCCTGCGCTTGAACTACGCCGCGATCAGCCAGGACGTGACAGCCGGCATGGCTTTTTGGGCCTACTCGGTCAGCAGTTGCGCATGTTCGGGTACCTCGCGCAGGAACCGTTCGCGCGCGACCGGGTCCGCGATGCGGGCGGCACGGCGCGAAAGCGCGTCACGCGCGGACGTAAGGCTCGTAGCCGCCTCAGTGTCGCGGCCCGCGGCGCGTTGCGCGCGGACGATCCAGAGTCGCAGCGGGAGCTCGAGCGTGCCCAGCGGGCCGTTCGCCGCCAACAGCTGCTGCGCCTGGTCGGCGATGTCCGCGGCCTCGGCGGACTTGCCCGCGGCCAGCAGGACCTCGATCAGCTTGGCGTCGGTCAACGGGTAGTAGCCGCGCAGGCCGATGGTGCGCAGGCCGCTGTGAGCCGCACGGGCCGACTCCTCGGCGGCCTCGAGCTCCGACAAGCACAAGCAAGCAGCCGCCAGCGCGACCTGCGCAAATGCGCGATACGTGACGCCGGGGCCGCTCAGCTCGATGCAGCGCTGCGCGAGCTGCTTGGCTTCGTCCGCGGAGCCCTCGTGGGCGAGGTAGTTGGCCAGGTACTGGGTCACGAACGCGGTCGGCACCGCTTCACCGATCTGCTCGACCAGCGCCACCGCTCGACGCAGCCAGGGCTCGATGTCATCGCGCACGCCGATGCGCCGCGCGCACTCGCCGACCTCGACCTGCGTGCAGGCCAGCATGCGCCGATCGCCGGCCGCCTCGTAGCAAACCACGCCCTCCTGGGCCATGCGGTAGGGCAGACAGGGATCGTCACCCAACAGCTCCTCGTAGCGCAGCTGCCAGTACAGCGCGTGGCCGCGCAGGAACGCATCCTCCTCGCTGCTCACAGCTGCGGCCACCTCGGCCAGCCGCGCGAGTAGTCGCTGCGCCTGCGGGCGGTTGCCTGTCACCACGTGCGAGATGCTGGCGTAGCCGAGCGCCACGACGTATGCGCCGCTGTCGGCTGCAGCCGGGCGCGCCGCCAGCAACTCCTCCAGCCACGCGTCGGCCGGCTTGCCCAGCTGCGAGGCCACGAACGTGGTGTAGGCGAGGCTCTGGATGCGCTTGGTGTGGCCGGGTGGCAAGAGCGCGAGCGCCTCCGAGCACGCCTGCCAGCCCGGGGCGAATTCGTTCTGGTAGAAGCGCGCGGGGATCTCGATCGCGCGCAGCACACCACGCGCCTCGCCCTCGGCGCCGCAAGCGAGCGCGCGCGCCACGAGCGCGACCACCGAGGCCAGCGCGTTGTGCCGATAGGCCTGCTCGGCAGCCTCGATGTAGTGCCGAATCGCCGCCGGACGATCGCCGGCGCGCTCGTAGTGGCTGGCGATGACGGCCGCGTCCTCGCCGCTCTGCTCGCAGAAGCGCGCTGCTGCAGCATGCCAGGAGGTCTGGTCGCCCGCGGTCATCAGCTCGTACGCGGCATCGCGCATCAGGGCGTGCCGGAAGCGCCAGCGCGGGCCCGAACGATCGTCGCCGTGGGGCTCGAGGATCTCGTAGCGGCTCAGGCTGGACAGCGCGGGATCGAGATCGTCGTCGGGCGAGAGCAGCGCGCGCACGCCGAGCAGCGGAAAGTATTCGCCGAGCACGCTGGCAGCGCGCAACACGCGGCGCAGCTGCGACGGCAGGAGCCCGATACGGGCCTGCAGCATCGCCATCACGGTCTGCGGCACGGCGTCGCGGCGCGCCTCGGCCGCGCGCAGCAACTCCTCGAGGTACAACGCGTTGCCGCCCGCGCGGTGCACGATGCGCTCCACGCTGTCGCCGTGCAGCTGGTCTCCCAGCACCTGGCCGATCAAGCGGCGCGTCGCCCCCGCGCTCAGCGGCGGCAACGGCAAGGTCGCCAGCCGCGGCGCCCACAGCTCCGGGTACAGCTCGAGCGTCTCCGGCCGACCGAGCGCGAGCACGAACAGCGGCGAATCGCGCAGCTCGCGCAGCGCCGCTCCCACGAGTGAAACAGTCAGCGCGTCGGCCCACTGCAGATCGTCCAGCACGATCAACACCGGGCCGACCGCGGCTTCCGCGCGCAAGAACGCGAGCCAGGCCTGGGCGATCGCGTCGTTCATCAAGTTCGGCGTTTGACGCGCGGCGCGCAGCTCGGGCGTGTCTTCGGCCGGGTCGCGCAATCCACACAGCTCGCCCAGGAACATGCTGCTGCGAGCTGCAGCCGCTCCCAGCCGCATGCCCAGACGCGCTCGCAGCTGCGCCGCCTGGTCCAGCGCAGGCTGGCCTTCGCTCACACCCGCGGCGCGCACCAGCGCCGTCGCCAGCATGCCGCGGCTGGCCGCGCTGCGGATCGGATCGCCGAGCGCGGTCAACACCAGGCCGGACTCCGGCTCGGCAGCGTTGCGCCGCATGAATTCGTGACGCAAGCGCGACTTGCCGATGCCGGGTGGGCCCACGACCAAGATGGCCCGCGGACTCGCGTCCTCCACACAGGAGCGAAGCCCCAGGCTCAGCATGCCGAGCTCGTGATCGCGGCCGACGCATGCCGTGGGCTTGCCGAGCAGGCGGCGCGCCGGATCGATCGAAGGGTCCTCGCCCTCGAGCGCGAACACCACGATCCCCTCCGACAATCGCCGGGTGCGAAAACGCGCGTCGAGTAACCCAGCCGTCACCTCGTCGAGCCAGATCGCGGCCTCTCGCTGCTCGCGCTGCATGATCGCGGCGCGCTCCACCGCTTCGCCGAGGTAGCTGCGCCCGCTGGCGATCCCGCGCCCCGTCGCCACCACACACGCGAGTTCGGGCCGCAACTCGCACAGGCGCAGTGCACAACGCGCGGCCCGCGCGCACAGGTCGGTGGCTGCTCCCGAGCGCTGGCCGAGCACGATCAGCTCCGTGCCGTCCGCCAACCGCTTCCACTCGCCGCCGTAGGCTGCAACGTCGGGAAACCCTGCCGGAGCGGCCAACGTGGCGGAGCCTCCGCTGCTGCCAGCTGCGAGCGAGCGCGTCAGGATCACGCTCACCAGCTCTTGCTCGCCGCCGCCGACGGCCGGGGGAGCACCGGCCGAGGTCTGCGGCGGCACGTCGGCGAGCTCAGCGAGCGCACGCAGCTCCAGGCGCACCGCGGCCGCGTCGCGCAGGCGCCGCGCGGGATCCTTGGCCAGCATCTGCTCCAGCAATCGCTCGAGCTCCTCGGGCAGCTCCGGCCGAAGCTCGCGCAGCCGCGGCGGCTGCTCGAACAACAACTTGGCCAGCACGCTGACCATGTGCGGCGCAGCGAACGGCGGCGCACCGGTCAGGCACTCGAACCACACGCAACCCAGCGCGAACACGTCGAGCGCCGCCTGCGCCCCCCTCTCGCCCGTGGCCTGCTCGGGAGCCATGTAGCTGGGCGTGCCGAGGATCGTGCCGCTGCGAGTGAGCTGCCGCGACTCGGCCGCGAAGCGAGCCATGCCCAGATCCAGGAGCACCACGTCGCCGAGGCGCCCGGAGCGCAAGAACATGTTGGAAGGCTTGAGATCGCGGTGCGTCAGGCCGCGGCTGTGCGCCGCGTGCAGGCCGCGGAGCGCGCTCTCGATCACCTGCAAGCTCTCGCGCAGGCCAAGCGACCGGCGTGCCAGCCGTTCGGCGAGGTTCTCACCCTCGAGCCACTCCATGCACAGGTAGGGCGTGTCGCCGTCGCTCGTGCCGTGCGCCACGTAGCGGACGATGCCGGGATCGTCGAGCTCGCTGAGCAGCGCGGCTTCGCGCACGAAGCGCTGCGCCTGTTCGCTGCCGGTGTCGTGCAGCAGCTTGAGCGCGACCAGCTGCTGATTCGACAGATCGCGTGCCTTCCAGACCGTGCCGATGCCGCCGCGCTTGTACTCGGTCAGGAGGACGAAGCGCTGATCGATGACGCGCTCGGACATGCGGTTCGCCGCACGGTACGCGAGCGCGACGTTCGCGCCAAGAGCGCGGCACGAGTCTTGAAACATGCCTGAACAACCCTCTCAAGGAGCTCCTCGTGACCCGCACCCTTTCGTATTGTTTCGCCTGTTTGCTGGCGTTTTCCGCGATCGCGAGCCGCTCGGCTGCCCAGACACCCGCCGAGAACCCGGCAGCCGAGGCTGCAGCCGCAGCCGCTCCGGCACCGGAGCCGCTGATCGGGCCGCCCGTCGCGGGCGGGCTGACGGCCGATCACGTCGCGCGGCGCGCGAGTGAGACCAGCCACGAGCTGCGCGCCAAGCGAGAGGAGAGCGCCGCCGCCGAGTACTCCGTCGATCAAGCGCGCGCGGGCTTCATCCCGCACTTCCGCGGCATGGCGCGCTACTCGCGGCTGTCGTCGGTGGACCAACCCTCGCTCGGCAACCTGCCGGACCTGCGCTTCGACGCGCCGCTCAACCAGTACTCGCTCACGGCCAGCCTGCAGCTGCCGCTCAGCGACTACGCGCTGCGCCTGCCGCAGCTGTACGCTGCAGCGCAGCACAACGCGCGCGCCGCCGAGCTGCTGGAGAAAGCCAGCCTGCAGCGCATCGCCACCAGCGCGCGCGTGGTCTACTACAGCTGGGCGCGCGCGCGGCTGCAGCTGGAGGTCGCCGAGCGGTCGCTGGCGCAGGCGCAGGGCCACCTGAAGGACGCGCAGACCGCACAGGCGGTCGGCACCGCATCGAGGGCCGACGTGCTCGCGGTGGAGTCGCAGGTCGCGAGCGCGGAGTTGATGCTGGCGCGCGCCAAGACGGCCGACGAGACCTACGAGCATCGACTGCGGGTCACCATGCACGACAACAGCGGTTCCGTGTACGAGCTCGGCGAAGACCTGCGCGTCGTGCCCGAGCTGCCGGCGGCCGCGCATACCGAGGAACGCTCGCTGGTGGCGCGCGCGTGGCAACAGCGCCTGGAGCCCAAGGCCATGCAGGAGAGCGCGGGCGCGCTGAAGCAGCAAGCCAAGGCGCAGTTCTCCGCGAACCTGCCGCGCCTGGACGCCGTGGGCAACGCGCAGTACGCGAACCCTAACCAGCGGATGTTCCCGCCGAAGGATGAGTTCAAGGGCACCTGGGACGCGAGCCTGCAGCTGTCCTGGACGCCGTCCGACATCTTCGGCAATGAATCGGGGCGCTCGGTGACGCTCTCCAAGGCGCGTCAGCTGGAGGCCGAGCGCGCGAAGTTGAACGACGACATCGAGCTCGAGATCCACAGCGAGCTCGCCTCGCTGCGCGAGACCGAGAGCGCGCTCAAGAGCTCGGAGCGCGGACTCGCGTCGGCCGAGGAGTCGTACCGTGTGCGGCGAGCGATGTTCCAGAACGGCGCCGCGACCAGCGTCGAGCTGACCGACGCCGAGAGCGAGCTGTCGCGAGCGCAGATGGAAGTGATCGGCGCGCGGATCGATCGGCGCATCGCCGAGGCGCGGTTGCTGCACGCGCTGGGCGATGTGGAGGGCTGAGGCTTGGGGGGCCGAGAGGGGTCTGGCATAATGACCGGCATGTCGGATCCCTCGCCCTCCGAGCTCTCGGAGTTTCGCGCACAAGTTCGAGCCTTCCTGCGCGAGCACGCGCCCAAGCCTCCCAAGTTCAAGCTGCCCGACAGCTTCATGGAGGTCGGCACGGACGAGCAGTTCGAGTACCTGCGCGAGTGGCAGGCCAAGGTCTACGCCGCCGGGTACCTCGGACTGTCCTGGCCTGCTGCTTACGGCGGCAAGGGCATGCCGCAGGTATTCCAGAGCGTGGTCGACTCGGAGATGGCACAGGCGGCCGTACCGTTCATGGTCAACGTGATCGGGCTGTTCTGGGCCGGTCCGACGATCCTCAAGCTCGGCAGTGAGGAGCAAAAGCGGCAGTACATCCCGAAGATCCTGAGCGCCGAGGAGATCTGGTGTCAGGGCTTCTCCGAGCCCGATCACGGCTCGGATCTGGCGAGCGCGCAGACCACGGCCACGCGCGATGGCGACGACTACGTGCTGCAAGGCACCAAGACCTGGACCAGCCTCGGAGCCTATGCGGCGCACATGATCTTGCTCGCGCGCACCAGCAAGGAGGTGGCGAGCAAGTACCAGGGCCTGTCGTTCTTCCTGGCACCGATGCGCGTGCCCCACGTGACCACGCACCGCATCCAGAAGATGACCGGCGAGCACGGCTTCACCGAAACCCACTTCGACGGCGCGCGCGTGCCCGCGAGTTGCATGATCGGCTCGGAAGGCGAAGGCTGGTCGGTGGCGATGACCGTGCTGATGTTCGAGCGCGGCGCCGAGGGCGGGCAGGCCGGAGGGCTGGCGATGGTGCCGCTGCGGGTCGAGCAAGTCGCGGCCATGGCGGCGCAGACCAAGCGCGACGGCCGGCCGAGCCTCGAGGATCCGCTGGTGCGCGACGCGCTGGTGCGCTTCGCGATCGAAGAGAAGGGACTGGAATTGAGCGTCAAGCGCGCACGAATCCCCGGCCTGGCGGGGCCGCGGCCGTTCGCCGTGCCGTTGATGGTCAAGCTGCGCATGAGCGAGTTTCGGCGGCGCCTGTGCGCGTTCGCGGTGCAGCTGCAGGGCGCGAACGCCAACCTCTACGTCGGCGATCCACACGCCGTGCAGGACGGCGCCTGGCAGCGCGGCTACATGAACGCGTTCTCGGCCACGATCGGTGGCGGCACCAGTCAGATTCAGCTGAACATCATCGGCGAGCGCGTGCTCGGCCTGGGCAAGGGTTGATCATGCAAGTCGCTGCCACCGCTGCCGTGTTGGACTGGAACGACGACTACACGCTCCTGGCGAATACCGCCAACGAGCTGCTGGGGCGGCGCTCGGACTTCGCCGCCGTCCGCCGCACGCTGCTCCTGCCGAGCGGCTTCGATCCGGCGTTGCACCGCGAGCTGTGCGAGCTCGGTTGGCTGGGCCTGTGCATCCCGGCGGAGCTCGGCGGTGCGGGCATGCCGCTGTCGGCGTTGCCGTGCGTGTTCGAGCCGATGGGCAAGTACCTGCTGGCGGGACCGTACCTGGCCAGCACCCTCGCCTCGCAGCTGATCTTGCAGGCTGCCAGCCCGGATCAGCAGCGCGCGTGGTTGCCGAACCTGGCCAGCGGCGCGGAGCTGGCGACGGTGGCGTTGTACGAGCCCGACGGCTCGTACCTGCTGGAAGACGGCGAGGTCGAGGCCAGGCCTCACGCGCAGGGCTTCGAGCTGCGAGGCGTGAAGACCTCGGTGCTGGACGCCGAGAACGCGCAGCACGTGTTCGTGCTGGCCAAGCTGCGCGGCGAGCCGGCGTGGTTTCGCGTGGCGAGCGATCAGCTGCACAGGCGCATCCAGCGCGAAGTGTCGATCGACGAGAGCCGGCGCAGCGCGCGCATCGACTGTAGCGGGCTCACGCTGCCGGCCGACTCACTCCTCGCCGGCGATGCCCGCCGCGGCCTGTCGCACGTGCAGCGCGTGGCCTGGCTGCTGACGGCGGCGGAGATGGCCGGTGGCAGCGAGGGCGTGCTGCAGCTCACCGTCGAGTATCTGCGCACGCGCACGCAGTTCGGCAAGACGATCGGCAGCTACCAGGCGCTCAAGCACCCGATGGCCGAGATCATGTGTGGCCTCGAAGAAGGCCGCTCACTCGCGTATCGCGCGGCGGCCGCGCTGGCGCACGATGACGCCGATGCCGAGATCAGCCTGCGCATGGCGAAGGCGCAGCTCGGCGACGGCTACGCCCACGCCAGCGACCGCAGCATCCAGTTCCACGGCGCGATCGGCTTCACCTACGAGTGCCACGCCCAGCTGTTCTTCCGCCGGGCGCAGTGGCTGGCTCACGCCTTCGGCGATGCCCAGCACCACCGGCAGCGCCTAGCCCAATTGCTGTGGCCGAACCGGTAGCTCGATCGCCAGCCTGCGCCAGACGACGATGTGTCCGGCGATCGCGCAAGCCACCAGGATGCTCGGCAGCCACACGAACGGCACGTACGCCACCCAGGTGTTGACCTGGTCGTCGCCGAACGCCCGCATCATCGGCGAGCTGAGCAAGGCGACGCCGATGATCACGAGCAGCAGCACCACCCCGAGCGCGTTCCACGCGTAGGCCAGCGTGCGCGGCGCCCCGCGCTTGAGCAGCGCGCCCACGAGCAGCGCGCTCGCCCCGGTGACGATGTCGAAGTTGTAGCCGCCGTAGGACATCACCGTGGGCATCGTCCCTTCGTTGGCCGCGGCGTGCATGATCAGCTCGAGCGGCAAGCGAAAGCCCTGGGCCAACACCAGCACGTGCAGGGGCAGGCCCTCGGCGATGCGGCCCCCGACGCGCGACACCCCGAGCGCGATGCCCAGGGCGATCGTGCCCGCGAACAGGAACGCGATCGGCGGCGGGCGCACGTCGAAGCGCGCCAGCACCCCGGAGGCCGCCAGCCCGCCCGTCAGACCCATCCAGATCAGGCTGCCGCAGAGCGCGAGCACCACGGCCGCGGTCACCGAGCGCCCGAGCTTGCGCGCCGCATACGCCTCGGCCGTGACGAACAGCGCCACGACCGCCAGGACGACCACCAGCATGCCAGCTTGTACGAATCCCGAAGCCGTCGGATGCATGGCAGCCACCGTCCTCCCGCGCCAGGACCCTTTCCGGTTCGGGACCCTTGAATGGGCTGTAGGTCCGAAGGCGCGCGCGCGTCAACGTCGCTGGCAGGCCGGACAAAAATGACTCGAACGCTGGCCGAGCACGATCCGTCGGATGGGTGTCTCGCACACGCCGCAGGGCTCGCGCGTGCGCCCGTAGACGCGCCGTTCGTCCTGGTACGAGCCGCGCTCGCCTCCCGGCCGCACGTAGTCGCTGACGCTGCTGCCGCCAGTCTCGATCGAGCGCAGCATCACGCGCTGGGCCGCGGCGACCAGCGCGTCGCACTCCTTGGGCTTTAGCTTGCGCGCGCTGCGCTTGGGATGGATGCCGGCCAGGAACAGCGCCTCGTCGGCGTAGATGTTGCCGACGCCGGCCAACACCGATTGGTCGAGCAGCAGACTCTTGATCGCCACGCGCCTGCTGCTGGCAGCGGCATACAGGTCCGCGCCCGTCGCGCGCAGCGCGTCTACGCCCAACTTGGACAGGCGCGCGCTCGCCGCTCCTGGCTTCAGCAGCTCGACCTTGCCGAACTTGCGTACGTCGCGGAAGAACAGTGCCGGCCCGTCGTCGGCGAACTCCAGGACCAGGTGCGTGTGCGCGTCGGGGGTGAAGCTGTCGCGCGCTTGCTGCTCGGGCGCGAGCGTCACGCCGCGCAGCGAGGACATCAGGCGCAGGCTGCTCTGCCCGGCGAAGAACAGCTGCCCGGTCATGCCCAGGTGCAGGAGCACGCGCAGGCCGTCGTCGAGCTCGAGCACCAAGTACTTACCCAGCCTGGACAGGGCGACCGCGCGCCTACCTTCGAGACGTTTGCGCAAGGTGGCGGGGTCTGTGATGAAAAAGTAACTGCGCGCTGTGGTCCGCACGCTGCGGATGGTCCGGCCGACCAGACCAGGTTCGAGCTCGCGGCGAGTAACTTCGACTTCGGGCAGTTCGGGCACGCGCCGACCACATACACCTTCACACCCTGCACGTGCAAACGAGCTTCAGCGCGCGCGCCAACTGCCTTACTCTAAGGCTTGAGAGCAGCGCGGCGGATCGAGGCTAAGGAATGGCGAGCAGCTGGCGGGGCGTGATCGGCTTCGTGCTGTGTGCGAGTTGCGCCGGTTCGAACGTCGGACACAAGTCCGGTCAGTTCGCGCACGTGGCGCCCGATAAACTGCGCCCCGAAGAGTACGCGGCTGCGGCGAGCGACTATCGCAAGGCCTGCGACCTGGGTAGCCCGCAAGCCTGCGGCTACCTCGGCTTCATGTACGACAATGGCCACGGCGTCGAGTCGGACGTCGTGCGAGCCGTCAACCTGTCGACGCGCGCGTGCGCAGAAGCTGGCGCGTACGGTTGCGCGTACCTCGGATATCTCTATCAAGTCGGTCGCGGCGTACCACAGGACGCAACGCGCGCAGCCACGCTGTATCGCAAGGCATGCGACGGCGAAGACAGCTCGGGCTGTCTGCTGCTCGGCATCATGTACAAGACGGGCTCGGGCGTGGCGCGAGACCCCGAATACGCCGCGCAGTTATTCAACCGCGCCTGCGACGACGGTGAGAGCTTGGCGTGTGCCAGCTTGGGCTACATGTACGCGAACGGCGAAGGCGTGGATCGCGATCTCGTGCACGCGCGAGCGCTGTTTCGCAGCGCGTGTGCGAGCGGCGACGAGATCGGGTGCGACGCTGAAGCACAATTGGCGCGTCGCGAACCGGTGCCATGACGCTTCGTTCATAGGCCCACATCAGCAGACAGACACCGTAAACCTGTGCAGCTACGAGCGGCAGTCGCGCAACTAGCGTGCTACCCTTAACAGGCCATTCGGTTCATGTAGGTGTGTCCAGCGCGTCCGTAGCTCAGTCGGTTGACGCATCCGCGTGCATCGCGGGTCGCTATCGCATCGTGTCCGAGCTCGGGCGCGGTGGCATGGGCGCTGTGTACTGCGCGCTCGATCAGATTACCGGCGCGAAGCTGGCGCTGAAAACGCTGGAGTTGAGCGACGATAAGGCCCGCGCGCTGTTCGAGCGCGAGTACTGCACGCTGGCGTCGCTCAAGCACCCGCGCATGGTCGAGGTGTTCGACTTCGGAGTCACCGACGACGGCCGGCGCTTCTATACCATGGAGCTGCTGCCCGGCGACGACCTCGCCAAGCTAGCACCACTGCCGCTGCGAGCCGCATGTGAAGCGCTGCGCGACGTCGCCGCCTCGCTAGCGCTGCTGCACGCGCAGCGACTCCTGCACGGCGACATCAGCCCACGCAACGTGCGGCTCGATGCCAGCGGCCGCGCCAAGCTGCTCGACTTCGGTGCCGCCGCGCCGTTCGGGCTAGCCAGCGAAGTGATCGGTACGCCCGAGTGCATGGCGCCCGAGGTGCTACGCCAGCGCAAGCTCGATGCGCGCACGGATCTGTTCTCGCTGGGCGCGCTCGCGTACTTCGCGCTGACCGGACGCGCAGCGTATCCGGTTCGGGAGCTGCGCGATGCCGAGGCGGTCTGGAACAACGCGCCGCCGCCGCCTTCCAAGCACGCGCCCGAGCTGCCCAAGGCGCTCGACCAGCTGGTGCTGTCGCTGCTCAGCATCGATCCCAAGGGCCGGCCCGCCAGCGCGGCCGAGGTGATCGATCGCATCTCAGCCATCGCGAACCTGGACGAACAGGCGGTCTCGGGCATGGCCGAGGGTCACCTGCGCAGCTCGAGCCTGGTCGGCCGCGAGCGCGAGCGCACGCAGCTGCGCCAGCACCTGGCGCGCTTGACCGAGGGCCGCGGCGGCGCGGTCGTGATCGAAGGCGCCTCGGGCATGGGCCGCAGCCGCCTCGCGCAAGAGCTCGCGGTCGACGCGCGCATCGCCGGTGTGTCCGCGCTGCGCGTCGACGCGCTGGCACACCCGGGACCGCTCGGCGTGTTGGGCGCGCTGGCGCACGCGCTGCTGGAGAGTGCGCCTGCCGAAGCGCTCGAAACCCTGCCCGGCCATCTGGCCGTGCTCGGCCACGCGTTCCCCGAACTGATCGCGCTGCGCCCGGGCAACTCGCAGCGACCGCTCGCCGAGCTCTCGCGCAATCCGACCGAACGCCGCGCGCTGATCCAACACTCGCTGTGCGCGTGGCTGATCGAAGTCGCCGCGCGCCGTCCGCTGTTGGTCGTGGTCGACGACGTACACGCGACCGACCCTGCCTCTGCAAGTGCACTGGTCGGCCTGGCGGCCGCGGCGCAAGAGACGCGCTTGCTGCTGTGCGTGACGCGGCGCCTCGACGCCGACGCCGTGCCCGCCACGCAGCAACTCGAACGTTTCGGCGCGCGCTTGAAGCTGCGCGGGCTGCCACAGGCAGAGGTCGAGAAGCTGGTCAGCGCCGTGTTCGGCGAGACGCCGCATCGCGCCCGGCTCGTGCCCTGGTTGATGACGGTCGCCAGCGGTAACCCTGGCCGCTCGCTCGAGCTGCTCGGCGGACTGGTCGAGCGCGGTGTGATCCGCTACGAGAGCGGCGCGTGGGTGTTGCCGGCGCAGCTGCCCGAGCGCGAGCTGCCGCAGACGGTCGGCGACGCGCTGGCCGAGCGCCTGGCCAAGCTGCCGCCATCAGCTGCACAGCTCTTACAGCTGTTCGCGCTCTACCACTCCAGCCTGCCACGCCGCGCCTGCTTCAAGCTGCTGCCGGAGTCGCGCTCGGCCGAGCTGTTCGACGCGCTCGATCAGCTGTTGGTGCGCGGGCTCCTGGCGGGCGCACCGGCCGGCTATCGACTCGCGCACGAGCAGACGCGCGCGCTGGTGTTGCGCGACCTCGACGAAGGGCAGCTGCGCGTCTTGCACAGCTCGCTCGGCCGGGCGCTGTTGGAGTCGAACCCCGACGTGGTTCCGATCGTCACGCTCGAGCAGGCCGAGAAGCTCAGCACCGAACAACTCGGCCTCGCGCTGCAGGCCGGCTGGCACCTGGCGCGCGGCGGAGAGGATCGCATCGGCCGCAGGTTGCTGCGCAACGCGGGCATCGCGCTGACGCTTCGCGGCGATGGCCTGGTCGAGGCCGTGCCGGCGCTGGACGCTGCGCTCGGCATCTACCGCGCGCTCGGCCGCTCGCGCTTCGAACAGTGGGCGCTCCTGGCGCCGCTGACGCTGGCCGGCACGTACTTCGACTGGCGCTTGAGCTACCAGTACGGCGACGAGACGCTCGAGACCGCGCTCGACATCACCGGCATGAACCTCGCGCGCAAGCTGTCGCGCTGGTTGCCGGGCAAGCTGGCGCTCGGCGTCGGGCTGGCCTGGGGCTTTTGCAGCTTTCAGCTGCTGCGGCGCGGCATCGGGCCACGCACCTTCCGCGAGGCGATGCTGGGATTGGTCGCGCTCGGTTCGGCGACGCTGGGCACTTGCCTGGTCGTGCACGATCGCAAGCGCGCATCGCGAGTGTTCGAGCAGCTGAGCGCGCTCGCGCTGTTTCCGCGCAAGCACGCCGGCTACCTGATGCACATGTTCCACGAGGCGCTCGTGGCCTGCTGCTACGGCCGCTACGACGAGATGGGCGTGCGCGCACGCGCCGTGCTCGACTGGCTGCGCAGGCCCGGGAGTAGCCAGGTACTCCCGGCCGAAGCGCGCATGCAGCTCGAGGTCGGCGTGTGCAACCTGCTAGGCCAGGTCGAAGCCGTGCGCACCGACGGCAGCGTGCACGAGATGCTGCAGATCCTCGAGACCGCGCACACCTCGGGCTCGCGCGAGACCGCAGCGGGCGTGCGCTTGATGTACTACGCACACCGTGGCGAACGCGCGCGCATGGCGCGTGCGCAGGAGGAGGCCGACGTACTTGCGGCACAGGCGGGCTCGACCTGGCGCCACGATCTGATCGGCCTGCGTATGCTGTGGTCGACCTACGCGCTGTGCGAGGACGTGATGGGCCTCAAGCGCGTCGCAGGCGAGCTGGAGCGCGTGGCGCTCGAGCTGCCGGGCCTCGAATACGCGCGCGACGCCGCCCAGGCCTGCTACCTCGCCGAGCGCCAGCGGCACACCGAAGCGCTCGCGCTGTACGAGAAGAACCTCGCGCGCATGGTGGAGGAGAAGAGCTCGCTCAGCATGCGCTACGGCGTGGCCTACGCGCGCATCCTGCGCGGAGCCGGCCAGCCGCACAAAGCCAAGCAAGTGTGCGACGAGCTGCTGAGCAGCCTGACCACGCGAGATCAAGAGTTCATGTTCACCGCCATCCTGCGCCTCGAAGCACAGCTGGCAGCTGCGGAGGTCGGTGAGACCGAGAGCGCCGCGCAGGCGCTCGACGAGCTGATCGAAGCGCAAGCCACCCACGACAACCCCCTGGTCCACGGCCTGGCCCACAAGGCGCGCGCGCAGGTCGCCGTGCTGCAACGCGATCGCGTCGCGTTCGGCGACCACCTGCGCGCCATGAACGGCTGGTTCTTGCGCACCGACAACCCCGCGCTGATGGGCCAGTGCCAGCGCCTCTCCGAGGAAGGTCGTGCGGCGGGCCTGCACGAGGGCGCGCGCGCGCAGAACAACCGCAGGCGCGCGCTGACCCGGAACCTGAATCAGGTGAACACCGCGCTCAACGCCTGTCGCGGCCGCAGCGAACGGCTGCAGACCGCGATCGAGCTGATCATCGAGCACAGCGGCGCGGCCGGCGGCTATCTCTACCTGCTCGAGGCGGACGGCCTGCGCTACGTCGCGCCAGCAGTCGGCATCGAGCCTCCCGAAGCGCTGCGCGGCGAGCTGATGAGCCTGCTGCACGGCCTGCAGAGCGGCCAGCGCCCCGACGCGCGCCGAGATCTGGGCGACTGGCTCGAGACCAGCACCACCGTCATGGCCCGCTCGCCAGCCGCGACCGACGTGCGAGCCTGCGGCTACGAAACCCAGTTCCTGCTCGTACGCCAGGGCGACGACCTGGTCGTCGTCGGCGCAGTCGCGCTGCAACCCGGCGACGAAGCCCTGCACCCGATCGAGTTCGCCTTCCTCGAAGAAGTCGCGCGCGGCATCTACAGCGCCGGCGACGTCTGCACCGTGCTCACCGGCGCCCCGCTACCGAGCAGCATGTCGCGAACGGTTCGGCGCTAACGTCGCTCCCGACGCGCTTCCCAGAGATGACGCACGGAAGCAAGATTTTTGTTGCCGCGGGCTCGCATCGACCGGCTGAGCGAGCCCGCGGCAGCACAAATCTCGTCTCGCCTTCCCGGCTTCCCGCCTTCCTGTGATCCTCAGAACTTCAGCGCGAGCTCGGCGCCGGTGGGGCCCAGGTGCAGCGCGGCTTGGCTCTGTTCGGGCTTCGGAGCCGTGAGGTAGAGGACGACGCCGGCAGCTACCAGGGCGGCGCCGCTGATGACGAAGACGTTCGAGAGCGTCGCGGCGTTCTGCGCGTCCTCGTGCAGTTCGTAGTTTGGAGGGCTGCACATGTTGTCGGGGCATGCTGCTTCGGCGTCGCTGTTCTTCGAGGCCGCGCGTATGCCGAAGTAGGTGCCGACGATCAGGCCGACCGCGCCGACGCCGCCCGTGATCCAGGCGGCCGTGCGCTGCACGGAGCCTTTGGTCGAGCTCGCAGCGTCGCCGGGAGCTGCAGCGCTTGCCGGCTGTGGTTCGCTGGTAGCTGCAGCGGCAGTAGCTGCAGCCGGCGGAGCTTCCGCGGCAGCCGTGGGTGCAGCCGTCAGCGGCGGGACGGTCATGCTGAGCTGCGCACCCTTGGCCAGGTTCTCGGTGTGCGACCAGGTCTCGAAGCCGGGCGCGCGCGCCTCGACGCGCTGGCTACCTGGATCCACCGGCACCGCCACTCCCCACACCGCACTCGGCAACGGCTGGCCGTTGCGAAACACTTCGAGCCCGGGCACCTGCGCCGCCGGTGGCACGAGGATCGACAGCTTGGCGAGCTGCGGCTCGAGCTGAGCCGCGCGCGCAGCGCCGGCTTGCGCGCGATCGGTCTGGCCCTCTGCCTTCGCAGCCGAAGCGGCTTCGCGGAACATCGCCCACGCGCTCGCGGTGCGGCCGAGCTTCTCGTAGCACTCTGCGAGGTACAGCATCGTGCCGATGCCGCGCTCCACGCTCTGACTCTGCTCGAGGAAGGCACACGCTTGCGCGTACTCGCCTTGCTTCAGCAGCGTGAGGCCCTTGTCGAAGAGCGCCTCGGCCGCGGCCTTCTGGTCCGCGGTCCCCTCCGCCTGCGCAACCGCGCCGACGCACAACACCACGCACATGATGAAAGATAGAAGGAGGCGCATTGGAGCAGCTTACAACAGCCGCGGCCGCTCAGCGCCGGCCGCCGAAATCCGAGACACCGGGGGCGGAGCCGGGCGGGGGCGCAGCTGGGACCGGCGGGCGGACCGCAGCGGGTGGGACCGTGGGCTGCTGAACGCGCGGGCGGTGCAGCTGCGGCTGGACGGGCACCGCGGGCGGTCGAACTCCCGAGGTAGCAGGTGGCGGAACCGCGGGCGGAGTCGCCTCGGCCGGAGCCGGAGTCGGCGCCGGTGCGACCACGGCACCCGTCGCCGTGGACTCTTCGGGCTTCTTCGCTTCGGCTTCCTTGGTCGGCTCGAGGGCTTTGGCCGCTGGAGCCGGCGCCGCGGTGGGCGCCGGACTGGGTGCAGCTACTGGCGGCGGGCTCGAGCTCGACTGCGAAGCCATGCGATAGAACAGAAATGCAGCGCCGATCAGCACGACCATCGCGGCGAGCGCAGCACCTTGCCGCGACCTCCGGCCACGATCGGTCGTACGTTGGGCCCAGGGCGCAGGTGCCGCTGAAGGCTGCGGGCTCTTGCGCGTCTCCTGAACGCCCGTGATCGTCACGATCGGCTGCGACTCCAACGATGCCTGCGGAGGTGCGAGGGAGCCGCCCGCGATGCCGCGCGTCATCGACATGCGCAGAGACACCGCGCCCAGGCGCGGCGCGAACGGCGCGATCGCGCTGACGAACTCCGCTACCGAGCCGTACCGCTGTTCGCGCTGCTTGGCCAACGCGCGCGCGAGCGCGGTCTCCAGGCCATCGGGCGCGGTCACCTCGCACGAGGCGAAGCTCGGCGGCTGGTCGTGCAGCACAGAGGTGACGAGCTGCGGGATCGAGTCGCCGCGAAACGGCGTGCCCCCGGTCAGCAACTCGTACAGCACCACCCCGAGCGCCCAGATATCGGTCCGGCGATCCACGTCGCGCGCCGAATCGAGCTGCTCGGGCGACATGTACAGCGGCGAACCGACCACGCTCGAGGTCACGGTCAGCGCATGCTGGCCCGAGCTCGAATCGACCAGTGACTTCGAGACACCGAAGTCCAACACCTTGACGTGCCGCGAACCATCGGAGCGCGTGGCCAGGAACAAGTTGGCGGGCTTGATATCGCGGTGAACGATCCCCGCGGCGTGGGCTTCGGCCACGGCCTCGCAGGCCTCGACGATGTACCCGACCGCCTCTTCGGGCGGCAGCCGGACTCGACGCTCGAGCTCGTTCGCCAGATCGCGCCCCTCCAGGTACTCCATCACCATGTACGGGATGCCGCTGCCAGTCAGCGTGCCCACGTCGAGGACCCGACAGACGTGCTCGCCGCGGATGCGCGCCGCCGCCCGCGCCTCCCGCCGGAAACGTTCGGCCGCCATGCCTTGCTGGGCGATCTCCGGCAGCAGGAACTTGATCGCCACCCGCTGGTCGAGCTCGCGGTGCCGGGCGGCGTACACGACGCCCATCCCGCCCTCGCCGATCGCTCGCTCGACGCTGTACTTGTCGGCGATCACATCACCTATTGCGACAGGCGGCGAGGCCATGATCCCTTCGACGGTAGCAGAATTTCGCATACCCAAATAGCTAACCAGCCAGGAATGCCGCTACGACTGGTGTCCTGCCCCACACGACGCGGCAGGCCGCGGGGGGCGTTCGAGGGGTGCCGAAAGAGCAAGCTCGCGGTGGCGCGCTGCAGCCTAGCTCATCTCCCTTCCCGTCAACAGTGAAGGAGCACACACGCCGTGGGTGCACCAATCTTCGCATCGGCTTGCAGCTGATGGCTGCATGATGGGCGCGTTCTGCTGCAGCTGATGGCGGCGGACAAGGATGACGGTGACGGCCATCCGGGGGCACGGAACGTATTGAAAGGGCCATTTTTCCGGCAAATTTGCTGCGCAAAGTTCGTACGAGCTGATTCGTGCGCAGGCCCACGTGTTACGGTTTCGCCACATACTTGGTTTACGATCGAAAACCGCCGAAGGTGACAATCGCCCTTGCAATGCCTGGACTGGCGTGAATATGGTCTGATGTAGGCAGTGATTGATCGTGAGTACCATCAGCCATTTGGGGGTTCGTGTGCAGCGCCGCATCGCAACCCAACCGGGGGGTCGAGGCGCAACCATGTCATCGGGTCTCTCATCGGGTCGACAGCGGCTCGATCATCACAGCACGAGCGGTGTTGCCCCGGCGGCTGCGGCGTTCCGCATGCCGTTCGAGCCTGGCGATGTCATCGCCGGTAAGTATCGGGTGCAACAACTGATTGGTACGGGCGGCGTCGGTTTCGTGGTCGCCGCGACCCACGTCGGGCTCGATGACAGCGTCGCGCTGAAATTCCTGAAACCCGAGTTCGCGACCAATCAGGAAGCGGTGAGCCGCTTCACGATCGAGGCCCGCGCGAGCTTCAAGATTAAAAACGAGCACGTGGCGCGCGTCTTGGACGTCGACACGCTGGCCGACGGCACACCGTTCATGGTGATGGAGCTCCTCGAGGGCAGCGACCTCCGTAGCATTCTCGAAACCCACCGCTATCTGCCTGTCTCGCTCGCAGTCGACTTCGTGTTGCAGAGCTGCGAGGCCCTGGCTGCGGCCCACGCGCTGCACATCGTGCATCGGGATATCAAGCCCGAGAACCTGTTCGTGACGCAGTACGCCGAGGGCGACCAGATCAAGGTGCTGGACTTCGGCATTTCCAAGGTCGCCCTGACGCAGCAGCCGTTGCCCGGCCGCAAGACGCGGGCGACCGCGCTGACGATGATGGCGGTCGGGACGCCTCCGTACATGAGTCCGGAGCAAGTGCGCGCCTCGACGGACCTGGACGCGCGCGCAGATATCTGGTCGCTCGGTTGCGTGCTGTACGAGCTGCTGACCGGAAATGCACCGTTCGAGCGCATGAGCCTGATGCAGGCGTGCGCGGCGGTGCTCGAGGAAGAGCCGTTGCCCCTGCGCGAAGGCTGCCCCGAAGCCTCGGCCGAGCTCGAAGCTGCGGTCATGCGCTGCCTGCGCAAGGAACCCGCCGAACGCTACGGCGACGTCGCCGAGCTCGCCCGGGCCCTGGCGCCCTTTGCGGCGCGCAGCGCGGGGTGCGCGAACCGCTGCAGCGAACTGCTGGCCGAAGGTATGCGCAGATCCGATCCCGAGCTCCTCCGCCACTCCGAGCCTCCTCCGCGCCGGCCGGAGCCCCTGGCGGTCCGAATCCCGACGCACACGAAGATCCCGGTGCCACCGGTTCAGCCGGTCAAGCGCCCGCCCCAGCGCGTCGCGCCTCCGGTATCGCCGATGCCGCCAGTGGATGCCGAGATCATCCTCGACCCACTGCCGCGCAAGAATCACTGGATCCTCGTCGCGGTGGTGCTGCTCACGGCGCTGAGCGGAACCTATCTCGTGGCGATGCGCTACAGCGCGCAGGGCGATCTGGATCGCGGCTTCCAGCTGGTGAAGCGAGCGACGCGCGCGAGTGGGATCAGTGAACCCGCGGAAGCTCCCGCGGCAGTCGCTCCCGCAGCGGTCGTTCACGCGGCGGCGCAGGCTCCGGTGCCAGCAGAGCCCGTAGCGGCCACGCCGGTGGCAACGCCAGTGCCCGTCACTCCCGCGGTGGTGGCCACGCCGACCCCGGCTCCTGCTCCCGCAGCGCAGGCGATGAATCAGTCGCGGCCGAGGCCGGCGCGGCGAGCGGTTTCCAGGCCTGCGCCGAAGAACGAAGATCCCGACGTCGGCTTCTGATTCGCAGCTGAGAGCAGCGGGTTGCGAGATTCTTCGTCGACCCCGGCAGGCGCGGTTTCAGTCCGTGCCAGTTGCTAGTTCTGTTCGGCCTTCCTCCAGTTGTCCCGCGCGAGAGAACTAGGAGCTGGAAACATCAACAGGAAACTCGAACCAGCAATGGTAAGGCTCGCGCGCGGCTCTCACGGCCCGCACGGCGTGTACTCGCCCATCGTCCTTCCCGTCGCCAGATCCAGCGTAAGCCCCGAGCTCTGGTACCCGGCCTTCCCCGCCACGACGCCGATGCACCACACCTCCAGCGTCCCGCCCATCACCGCCCCATTTTGCCCCCACGCCAGCGGCCCGAACGTCCCGATCGCGTTGATGTTCTGCCCCGCCACCAAGCGCTGAAAAGCCGCCAGCGCTTGCGTCCCCTGCACCTCGATCTCCGATATCCCTCCACTGAGCTTCGCCAGCCCCTGGATCAGATTCGGCCCGGTCATGGGCGTGTCCTTGGTCGCCGCCATCGCAAATGCGAACGCGTAGACCGTGTCGTACGACGGCCCGAGACCCGAACCGTTCGCCTGGCTGCCCGGATACCGCAGCTCGTAGCTGACCCGGAACAGGTCGTAGACCGGCTTCGAACGCGGACTCGGTGTCACGCCGGTACCGCGGATTCGCCGGCGTAGATCGTCGCTGGCAGCCGCTGCGTTGAGCAAGTCGGCGGACTTCACCGGATCGATCGTCAGGTACGTGGGGCGCGGCTTGTCGCTGGGCCAGGCCTTCTCGAGCGGCAACATCACGTTGGGCACGATGTCGGCGGTACCGGCGAGCACGACGATGTCAGGCCCGAACAGCGCGTAGGACTCGATCAGGCCCTTTTGATCCAGCTGGCTATAGTCGTACGGATCGATGCGCACGTTCACGCCCAGGTTGATCGGATCGATCAGCGGCTTGCCGTTCAAGACCAGGGAGTTGAGCGAGACGCGCGTGCCGACACCCAGCGCGTCATCGCGGAACACGACGGCCAGCCGGATGGTGTCCTTGCCGCGCTCCTGCTTGAGCGCATTCTCCAGCACGTTGATCTGCTGGATCATGATCGGCCCGCGCTGCACGTCGTTCGGCACCATCTGCCACGTGAGGCCCTTGTCCAACAGGTCGGCGATGCTCGACGCCAGACCCGAGGGCGTCATGGTCAGCACGCCCGCCTCGATCGTCAGACGATTCGACAGGTCGAGGACGTCCTGACTGGTGTTGGGGCCCACGATCGCGGGCACCCGCAGGTTCTTCACCAGGTGTTCGCCGGCGCGCTGTAAATCGACGCTCTCGTCGCACGACACCAGCACGAGCGGCCGTGCGTCGGCCGAAGTCGCACCGCGCGGAACGCCGCCTGCCTTGTTGATCTCTTCGACCGCGAGCATCGCGCTCTGCTGTCGCGGCAGATTCGTGCCTGCTTGGGCCCCCGTGAGCGAGAACATCGATCCGATCACGATTGCGCGATCATCGCGATAGTCGCCTGTGATGGTTCGACAATCGGGTGACAAGAGTTGGACACAACGCCCGTCGGGTTTCAGGCAAATGGCAGCGCCATTTCCATCCGCGCTCGCATCCGCGTTGCAGTCGCTATTCTGCGCGCATTCAGCGGCGACGCCATTCGTGCCTCCATCCTGCATTGGAGATGCGATCTCCAATTCATCCAGACCGAGCACAGCGCTGCAACCGGCGCTCAGTACGGCCGTAAGGCTGCACAACTTGGAAAGCCCCCCGAGCCAACTTGATCGCATGCTGCGATACCTCCTCTGCGCATGAATCAGGGACGACGCTAGCTAGCCTGGTTCGCCGCATCTTTCCAGGGGTCGTTCGCGTGCTAGGCAACATTCAACGCCGCGTACTTGTGCGAGCTTTGCACAGCAAAGCATGTGGACTCGCGTCGCGCTCCGATGCAGGCTGCGCGCATGATTCGACACCTAACAGTCAGGCGAGCAGTCAGCGCTTGCGCGGTGTGGATGCTGCTCTCGGGTGTCTCACGCGTTCGTACGGCGGCTGCGGAAGAAGATCCGAATGTCGTCGCAGCCGCGCGTGCGCTCGCAGTCGAGGGCGTGAAGTTGGCGCAAGACAAGCGCTGCGCCGAGGCGATCGACAAGCTCGAGCGCGCCGAACAATTGCGCCACAGCGCCATCGTGCTCGAACAACTCGGCGAGTGTTACATCGAGCAAGGTCGCTTCGTGGAAGGCAGCGAAGCCTTGCACGCGGTCGTGCGCGAAGGCTTGCCCGAAAATCCATCGGACGCGTACAAGCGCGCCAACGCCAACGCGCGCGCCTTGCTCGAGCCCACGCGCGCCAAGATCGCGCAGCTGACGATCACGGTCGAGGTGCTCGAGAACGTGCAGCCCGAGGTCCTGATCGATGGCCAGAAGGTGCCCCCTGCCCTACTCGGCGCGGCGCGGCCGACCGATCCAGGCGACCACACGATCGACGCCAGCGCGCCCGGCTTCCTGCCCATCACGCGCCACGTCACGCTCGCGCCCGGTCAGTCCCAGTCGCTCGACCTGTCGCTGGTGGTCGATCCCGCCCAGCTGCGCGCCAAGCCCGCACTGGCGGAAGTCGACGCCGAACCCGCACCTACGACCCAGTCCGCAGCCGCGACGCCGGCCGAGAACGCCGCGAGCGCTGCAGCTGATGGCGGCATGAGCAGGCTCCCGGCCTACCTGACCTGGGGCGGCGCCGCTGCCGCGCTGGTGGTGGGCGGTGCGTTCGGCTGGGTCGCGATGAATCAGAAGTCCGATCTGGAGAGCGTCTGCCCCGACAACCAGTGCCCGCCGGAGCAGACCGACAAGCTCGACGCAGCGCGCACCAACGCCACAGTCTCGACCATGGCGTTCGGCGTCGGCGCCGGCCTGGCCGTCCTCGGCACCGTGTTGTTCTTCCTGGCCGACGACGGAGAGTCGCAGACGGCACGGCTCGGCACCGACGGCGTCAACCTGCAGCTGCGCTTCTGACGCCCGTTCACACCGGCGCGAACGCCACCACGCTGTAGGCCACCGCGATCTTTGCTCCGGTGTTGCGATAGCTGTGGCGCTGGTCGCCGCGGAACACCACCAGCTCGCCGGGTTGCAGCGTCCAGCTCTGGCCCGCCGCCGTCAGCTGCACCTCGCCGCTCTCGCAGGTGAGGTACTCGCGCGTGCCGGGCGTGTGCGGCACGCCGGTCATGCTCGCACCGACCGGCAACTCCATGCGTTCGATCTCCAGACCCGCGATCGGATCGGGCAGGAGCTTGCGGACCGTGACCGTGCCGCGCACGCGCTGCGCGAGCTCACCTGCGCGGTAGAACCTGGCCGACGCTTTCGGCGGACCGATGAGTTCCTCCACTCTGATCTGCAACGCCGCCGCGACGCGTACCAACACCGCCAAGGTCGGGTTGGCCGCGCCCGACTCCAGGTTTGCCCAGGTCGGCCGCGGCACGCCGCTGAGCTTCGCCATCTGCTGCTGCGTGAGCCCGCGCGCTTCGCGCAGCGTACGGATGTTGTTAGCGAGGTTGAAAGCGGCGGCGTCGCGCATTCCAGGATCATCGACAACACGCGCGCCGCGTGCAACGAGCTGCGAGCAGTGCTCTACTGGAAGCGTCGTGTGGCCTATGCTAGACGGGCCCGATGAGGCGTGTTTCGACTGAGCCGAGGCCCTGCGCAACGCGCGCGGGCCAGGCCGTTGGGGTGAGGGGTCAAGTGCGCGCTTTGATTTGCTTCGGCTTTGCTTTGCTGCTTGCGTGCCTATCGCTAACGTTGCCGCACACAGCGGCGGCACAAGCCCGCGGAGGCTCGAGCGAAGACGCCGAGTACCGCCAGGTCGTCGAGGAAGCGCTGGCGGAGTTCAACCGCGGCAACTGGGAAGAAGCCGCCGCACTATTCGAGCGCGCCCATCGCATTAACCCCAGCGCCCGCACGCTGCGCGGCATGGGCCTGACGGCCTACGAAGCTCGCCGCTACGTCGACGCGATCAAGCACCTGAGCGAGGCGCTGACCGAGACGCGCCGGCCGCTGACGCCGCAACAGCGCGAGGAAGTGAGCGCTACCCTGGATCGCGCGCGGCGCTTCGTCGCGCACCTGCGGTTGAAGGTGGGCCCCTCGGACGCACGCGTGACGATCAACGGGCGGGTCGCCGAGCCCGACAGCAAGGGCGACGTGACCACCGATCCAGGCCTGCTGGACGTGGAGATCAGCGCCGACGGCTACGACACCGCGCTGCGCCGCGTGCGCTTGACCGCGGGGGGGCAGGAAGAGCTCACCGTCCAGCTGTCTCGCGTGCGGACCGAGGTTCCGGTGGCGCAGCAGCCACAAACGCCGCCCGCGTCCACGGCGGCCCCCGCAGGCGCGGTTCAGAGCAGCCCGGTCGACGAGGGCGGCAGCGCCATCGGCACCCTCAAATGGGTGGTCGGCGGCGTGGCGATCGCCGGCCTGGCGACGGGCGGCGTGCTCCTCGCGGTCCAGAAGTCCAAGGCCGCGGATTACGAGAACACCTGCGGGCCCGACGACATCGACGACCCGCGCTGCCTGTCGCTGCGTGAAGACGTCAGCGTCGGCGGGCCGCTGTGGACCGCGCCGATCGTGGCCTTCTCGGTCGGCGGTGGCCTGGCCGTCATCGCCGCCGTCTTGTTCGTGGTCGACGCGACCGACGACTCGAGCAGCAGCGCCTCGAACGGCTGTGGGCTCGGCACCGGCGACCTCGGCATGCAGTGCCGGCTGCACTTCTGAGCTGCTGACGCGTTGTCCGCCTGCCAATGCATTGGCAAGCCGGATGATTCACGAGCAAGGCATGGCCATCCTGCAAACAGGAGGTCGCCATGCAACTACGCGACAAGACCGCTCTCATCACCGGAGCCAGCCGCGGCCTGGGCCGTGCGCTGGCCGACACGCTCGCCGCTCGCGGCTGCAGGGTCGTGCTGGTGGCGCGCACCCAGACCCAGCTCGACTCCGCGGTGCGCTCGATCCGCGAACGCGGTGGCCAGGCCTACGGCATCGCCGCCGACGTGGCGGACAAGCAGGCCGTCTACCGCATCGTCGGCCAGGCGAGTGCACTGGCGGGCCCGATCGATATCCTGATCAACAACGCCAGCACGCTCGGCCACACGCCGCTGTCGCTGCTGCTCGACTCGGAGTGCGAGGACCTCGCGCGCGTGCTGGAGCTGAACCTGGTGGCGCCGTTTCGCCTGACCAAGGCCGTGCTCGGCTCGATGCTGCTGCGCGGCCACGGCGCGATCGTCAACATCAGCTCGGACGCAGGCGCGATCGCCTACCCGACCTGGGGTTTCTACGCTGCATCCAAGGCCGCACTCGACCACCTGACGCGCGTCTGGGCCAGCGAGCACACGGACTCTGACGTGCGTCTGTTCAGCGTGGATCCGGGCGAGATGGACACTGAGATGCACGCGCTCGCCATGCCGGACGAGGACCCGAGCTCGCTGGCGCAGCCCGCCAGCATCGCCGCGCGCATCGCCGAGATGCTCGAGCAGCCCGCGCTCGCGCCGAACGGCGCACGACTCTCTGCACCACGCTGGGGCGAGCCGCCGCCCAGCGCCCGCGACCCATTGTCATCGGAGGTGAGCTCGTGATCGCCGCCGGGACACCGCGCGACGATCGCGATCGGACGCGCTTGTTGGTGGTCGATCCCCGCAGCGGACAGCGGCAGGACGCGCGGATCGCGGACCTGCCGCGCTTCACGCGCAGCGGTGATCTGCTGGTGTTGAACGACGCCGCCACCCTGCCCGGCTCGCTGCGCGCGCTGCACGGGTCAGACCAGGTCGTGGAGCTGCGTCTGGTCGGACCGAGCGAAGACGAGCGCTTCTGGGCCGTGGCGTTCGGAGCCGGCGACTACCATACGCGCACCGAGGATCGCCCGCCGCCGCCGCTGCTACGCCGAGGGAGCGAGCTGCAGATTGGTCCGCAGCTGCGCGCGCGTGTGCTCGCGAGCTCGCCGATCTCGCCGCGCTTGCTCGAGCTCGAGTTCTCGTTGCGCGGCGCGGCGCTGTGGGCCGAGCTGTACGCGCGCGGGGCGCCGGTTCAATACGCGCATCACCCGCATGACCTTCCGCTGTGGTCGGTGCAAACCGCATACGCCTCGCGGCCGTGGGCGGCGGAGATGCCGTCGGCGGGGCGGCCGCTGTCGTTTGCGACGCTGCTGTCGCTGCGAGCTAAAGGCGTGGAGCTCGCGCGCTTGACGCACGCGGCCGGGTTGAGCGCGACCGGCGACCCGGCGCTGGATGCGGCGTTGCCCTTGCCCGAGCGCTACGACTTACCCGAGGAGACCGTGGTAGCGATCGAGCGGGCGCGCGGGCGCGGGGGACGCGTCATCGCAGTGGGTACGACGGTGGTGCGTGCGCTCGAGGGGGCCGCAGCCCGCAGCGGCGGACGTCTGCGACCTGGGTCGGACTCGACCGATCTGCGGATCGGTCCAGCCTTCCAGCCGCAGATCGTCAGCGGGCTCCTGACCGGCATGCACAGCCCGGCGGAGAGTCATTTCGAGTTATTGCGCGCTTTTGCAAGCGAGTCGCAGCTGTTGGCGGCGTTCGAGTACGCCGAGCGCGCCAACTACCTGGCTCACGAGTTCGGGGACCTCAGCCTCGTGCTCGCGGACACGCTTACCCCAATGCGCCAGGCAGCCTGAGCTAGCGGGCGCCATCCGTGAAGCGTTCGAAGGAGGTGACGCAAGCGGTGACAATGCCGCGTCCCAGTTCGCGAGTGAGTAACTCGTTATGTGAGCCGCAACTTGGGACTCTTGTACATATTCAAAACTAAAGAGCAAATTGCTGAGCCGAAATCGCACACTGAGCTGGTCTGTATGCTAGTGAGTGAGACGCCGCCGGACATTGGATGGGCACCGCAAGTGGGAACGAGCGTCGCGAGATGACCAGCACTGCGCAATCTCACTGACGCGACGGGCTCAACTCAAACGGCCTCGGAGGATCGCATGACGCAGAGAGATACGACTTGGTTGAAGGTTGGCCGAGGGTGTGCGGCCGCGTTGTTGCTGCTGGCAGCGTGCGGCGGTGACGAAGGCCAGGCGAGCGGGCTCACTCCGATCGGTGGTGGTGCGGCGCCGGCGGCACCGAACACCGGCGTCGCGGGTTCCATCGCGCCGGCGACCGCAGGCATGACTGGCGTCGTCATTCCTCCGACGATGGTGACCAACATGCCGACGGAGACGCAGCCCACGGTCCCGACCGGTGGCGTGCCCTGTGAAGTCGCTTCGGTGGTCAGCAAGAACTGCACGAACTGCCACGCCGCTTCGGCTCGCTTCGGCGCACCGATGCCGCTGATGACGCTGGCCGATTTCCACGCCGCTGCGCCGAGCAACAAGGCCAAGAAGGTCTACGAAGTCACGCCGGAGCGCATCAACGCGACCGACATCAAGCGGCGCATGCCGCCTGCGTCGATGTCCGAGGTGCCCGCGACTGACATCGCCATGTTCACGACCTGGCTGCAGGGCGGCGCGAAGGCGGGCGCGAACGCATGCGCGATCACCGATCCGATGGCCAACATGCCGACCGGCATGCCGACTGCCGGTGGCGGCGCCACCGAGAATCCCGTGACGATGGTCGGGAAACCGGGCGGCATGGGTCACGCGTCGATCGAGCCCATCGCGTACGACGACCCGGAGATGAAGTGTTACAAGTTCCTGGCGCACGCGCAGGGCGACATGGACAAGCCGTACATGAAGTCGCCCGGCCAGCAGTACATGAACTTCACGTTCAAGGCGCCGTGGACCGGCACCGTGTACACGCGCGCGATCAAGCTGGCGATCGACCCGAACTCGAAGGTCATCCACCACTGGTTGTTGTTCAAGACCGGGTCGGTCAGCGACGGCGGGATCTCACCGGGCTCGGGCACGCACGGCGGTCAAGACGAGCTGCTACACGGCTGGGCGCCCGGCGCCAGCCCGATCTACCTCGACCCCGACCTGGGCATGAAGCTCGAGGCGGGAGCCGGCTACATCCTCGAGGTCCACTACTACAACGACACGGGCTCGTCGCAGCCGGATCACTCCGGCGCCGAGATCTGCGTGACGCCCAAGAAGCCGACGAATGAAGTCGCGCTGTCCTGGGTCGGCACCGACAGCATCGCCGGCACGTCCGCGCAGGGCACGTGCAGCCCGCGCAGCAATCAACCGATCCACATCATCGCGGCCCAACCGCACATGCACCTCAAGGGCACTCGCATGAAGGTGGTGGTCAATCGCATGGGCGGCATGAAGGAGACGATCCACGACATGCCGTTCGACTTCGAGTACCAGCGCTACTACGTCCTCGATGTCACGCTCATGCCGGGCGACACGATGACGACGAGCTGCACATACAACGCGCCATCCACGTTCGGGTCCGCGACTGAAAACGAGATGTGTTACTTCTTCTCCATGCACTGGCCCGCCGGCGCGCTCGCGAGCGGCTCGGCCTTGCCGGTGCACGGCATGAACGCCTGCTTGCTCTGACGAGCGATCTCTACACCATCCCCATTCGCCCCGCGTGTTGTGGTTTTGGGAGCGCCGAAGGGCGCTCCAACGCGACCCGCGGGGCGAAGCATTTTCAGGCCCCGCGACGCGAGCGCCTGCGCCGCCAAACCCAGCCGACGCCGAGCAGCGGTGCGAGCAAGCCGAGGCCACGCGTGGGCGCGGAGCCGCGCGCGATCGCACAACCGCAGCCTCCATCACCACCACCCGAACCACCCGCCGCGGCCGCCCGTCCACCTGCAGCTGCTGTCCGCGCACCCGCAGCGCCCGCGGCGCCACCCGCCGCTCCGGCATCACTCCCGCCGCTGCCAGCTGCGGAGGCACCGGCGTTGCCGGCATCCGCGACGCCTGCATCCGGCATGAACTGCCCGGCCATCAGCTCGCGCTGCCAGTCGGTCCACCACGGCTCACAGATCGTCTTCGTCTCGCTCGCCGCGTCGCACGCCACCGGCGCGCTGACGTCGCTCAGCTGCATGAACGACTCGAACTTGTCGGGCTCCGCGCGCATCATGCCGATGCCGTTGGTGCCCGACCCGAACCCGTTGTAGTAGCCCGCGACGAGCAGCTGGCCTTCGCGCTCGATCGCGTAGCTCATGCTGGTGGCGTCGCCGAGCTTCTCGAAGCTCTTCAGATCGTCGCGCGACTCGAACAGGCCGTCCTGCCCGACTGCCCACGCCTTCGAGCCGTCAGCGCTGAAGGCGAGCGCGCTCAACAAGGTCATGCTGAGCGGGCTGCTCCAGGTCTTGCCGCCGTCGCGGCTGACCAGCAGGCGATCGCTATCGGTCGTCGGCGAGCGGTTGGTGGCCTTGGCGGTGAGCAGGTCGGGGTTCTTCGGGTGCACCGAGTACAGGCTCAGCTCGACTTCTTCCATCGGGACGAGCTCGACCACGCTGCGCGTCCACATCTTGCCGCCGTCGTCGGAGCGGGTGACGTAGAACGTGTACTTGCCCGTGTCGTCCCAGCTCTGACCGCTGGCGTAGATGCGCTTGGCGTCGCTGGGTGCGACGACAATTGAGCGCACGTAGTCGCGCTTGTCCGCCGCCAACAGCTTCTGCCAATTCTTGCCCGCATCCTCGCTGACGTACAGCCCGCCCTTGTCGTCGGCCTCGTTCGCGTACGCGGCCAAGTAGAGCCGCTCCGACGCGTGCGGATCTCGCACGAGTGCCGGAACCGAGGTGGTCGCGAACGGTTCGACGCCCTGCCAATTGCAACCTTGATCCGAGCTGGTCGACAGGCCGAGGCTCGTGCCGACCAACAGCTTACCGCCCGGCAAAGTCGCGAGCGACGGCTGCTCCGACGTGTTGATCTTCAATGCCTCCTGGCACATCAGCCGCCACGCGCTGCGCTGCTTGTCGCCGAAGATCAAGCCGCGGTTGGAGACCAACACGTAGCCGTCATCGGGAAACAACATCTCGATGACGTGGGGCGTGGCGTGCGCCGAAGCGCGGGCCGAGTACAAGCCCGAGCCGACCATCAAGAGGCATGCAGCGCCGAGCTGCGACAAACCACGAGAACGCTTCACGATCACCTACTCCGTCCGAGAAGCCTAGCACGATCGCCGGCAGCCACCGGCGCCGGACACTGGCAGCTGCGGTAGCGTACCCAGATGCGGAGCCCGGCATTACGCCCTGCCGAGCAGCTTCTGCTCTCGCTTCGCGATCAGCTCCCCCAGCTCGCGCTTCACGCCCTCGGGAATTTCCTCGAACCTGATGGGCGGCTCCGGCGCGTACTCCACCCCGAGCACAATCCTTTGCGCCACGGGCTCACCCGCGAGCTCGCGCACCAGCTCGATCCCGAGATCGATGCCCGCCGACACGCCCGCCGACGTCGCGTACTTCCCGTCGCGCACCGTGCGGCGCTCCACGGGCTCTGCCCCGAACTCACGCAGCCGCTCGCGCACACCCCAGTGCGTGTTCGCGCGCCTGCCGCGCAGCAGGCCCGCCGCTCCCAGCAGCAAGGCTCCGGTGCAGACTGCGGCGGTGATGCGCGTGGTCCGATCGATGGCTACCAGCCACTCGAGCAGGCGCGGGTCGCGTTCGAGGCGGCGGCTGCCGACTCCACCCGGAACCAGCAGCAAGTCGGTGCTGGTGATCTCGTCGATGGCGGCATCGGCGCTCAAGCCCACTGCCCCGCCTTCGCTGCGCACCACACCGCGCGACAGGCCCGCGAAGCGCGTCGTGGCACCCGGGAGGCGCGAGAGGATCTCGTAGGGTCCGATGGCGTCGAGGGCCGTGAGGCCCTCGAAGATGAAGATGGTGATGTTCATGGCGGGTCTCGACTTTCCTGTCGTGCGCGCGCCCCGAAGCGCGCGCGGTACTCGCGGGGTGAGACGCCGACGCGGCGAGCGAAGGCGCGACGGAGCGCTTCGGGGGTACCGAAGCCGGAGCGGGCGGCGATCTCTTCCACGCCACCTTCGCTGCTCTCGAGCAAGCGGCGTGCGGTCTCGACGCGCACGCTCTCGACGTAGGCCGCGGGCGAGACGCCGGTCTCGGCGCGAAACGAGCGCGAGAAGTGTCGAACGCTCATCGCCGCGCGGCGCGCCAGCGAGGGCACGTCCCAGCTGAGCTCGGGGCGCTCGACGATCGAGCTCTGCAGCTCGCGCAGAGCGCTGCGTTCCGCGGTCTGTGCCGAGAGCTGAGCGCTGAACTGCGCTTGCCCGCCCGATCGCCGCACGAACACCACCAGCCAGCGCGCCAGGAGCAACCCGAGCTCACGCCCGTGATCCTCCTCGACCATCGCCAGCGCCAGGTCGATGCCTGCGGTCACGCCGGCCGAGGTCCAGTGCGCGCCATCGCGCACGTAGATCGGCTCGCGCTCCACGTGCACGCTCGGAAACTGTTCGGCGAGCGCCGCGCAAAACGCCCAGTGCGTCGTGGCCCGCTTGCCCGAAAGCAGCCCCGCCGCCGCCAGGATGAAGGCGCCCGTGCACACCGAGGCCACGCGCCGGCTGCGCGACGCCACGCGCTGCACGAGCTTCAGCAGCGCCCGATCCGACACCGAGCGCCGGGCACCCGCACCGCCGGCGACGATGAACGTGTCGATCGCCGCGTTGCCCGCAGCCAAACGTTCCAGCGAGACGTGGGGCTGGATGGAGATGCCAGCCTCGGTGGCGAGCGGTTTGCGCGTGCCGCCGACAGCTGCGATCTGCACCGAGTAACCTTGCGGCCGCGCGCCGCTGGCGAGCGCTGCTGGAGCCGGGTTTCCGCCGCTGAGCGCGCGCTGCGCGTTGGCGAAGACCTCGTAGGGGCCCACGACATCGAGCAACTCGCTGTCGGGCACGGCGAGGATGATGATGCGGCGCATGAGGTGGAGCGTGGCCGGGGCCAGCAGTTGGCGCAAGGACAGCGATCGGACGATTTAGGCCAACGAGGCCCAACGCCCGGTGCCGCTGGTGGCGGCCCACAGCCCGGTGCGCTTTCCACTGACCCGGTTTCCCCGCCGAGGTCCCACCAACCTGACATGCGCGCGCGCTTATCCCTCCTGCTCCTCGGTGCCGGCCTGGTCGCGGCCTGCAGCGGGGATGTGACGAGTGAAAGAAATGCACGGGGGGGCAACGGTGTATCCCGAGGAGGACCCGCGACAATTCGCGACGGTCGCGTCGCCATCGCGCCGTCGTTTTCGATCTGTGCGCCGAACTGCGAGGACTTCCCGGCGCAACCGCTGTTCGACAAAGAGCATGGAAGCTCACCTCCGGCCGATGCAGCTGCGGCGTTTGGCGCGCCCGACAACATGGGTGGCGGCGGGGGATGCGTGCTGGAGCCCGTGCTGTCGGAGGGCGACCGGCCGGGGGCGCTGTTTCCGCGCAACTGGTTGCGGCCGCGCTTTCGCTGGAGGCCTTTGCCCGGCGAGGACTTGTGGGAAATACGGATGACCGCGCTGGAGCAGTCGCACGCACTGGTCGTGTACACGACGCGACCGGTGTGGAAGATGCCGCGCGAGATGTGGAAGGCTGTGGCCGAGCACAGCACCGGCGAGCCGATCTACGTGACGATCCGCGGCGTCTCTTCGCGCATGCGCGGCCGCCCGTCGGGCACCACCGGCACGTTCGGCGTCGCGCCGGCCGAGGCCAGCGGCAAGCTGGTGTACTGGGCGACGACTTCGTCCGAGGTCGGGCCGATGACCAGCAAGCTGGTGGGCTTCGACGTCGGTGACGAAGGCGTGATCGACGCGCTGCGTATCCCGCAGATCGACGATCGCGGCATCCTGCAGGAAGGCGGGCGCGACCTGCGCGGCAAGTACGATCAACCGCGCGGCGTGCCTCCGGGTCACGTGCAGTGCATCGGTTGCCACACGTCCACTCCGGATGGCGAGGCGGTCGCCTTCACCGATCACTGGCCCTGGAACACGGTGCTGGCCTCGGTGCAGTCCGACACCGTCGGCCGCGCGCCGGCCTACCTGACGCCGGGCGCGCAGCGCATGTTGAATCAGCCCTGGCTCGGCATGGCGACGTTCTCCGAGGGGCACTGGCGCGCGGGCGATCGCATCCTCGTGACGTCGTACTCGCCGCGCAATCCCAGCAAGGGCGGCGTGGGCTTCAGCGACGGCGCGCCCTACCCCAGCCGGAAGGACGGACTGGCCTGGTTCGATCTCGAAGCCATGGCCACGTTCAGCACCGATCAGACCAAGGGCGACGTCCAACAACAACTGAACGATCAGATCGTCGCGCAAGTGAACAAGGGTTTTGGCCTGTTGGATTTGCAAGGCGAGACGCGCTCCGCGGTCACGCCCAACTTCAGTCACGACGGCCGGAAAATCGTCTACACCTCTGCCGACTCGACCCAGGACGGCCGCATCGGGCCCAACAACCAGGAAGTCGATCTGCACGTCGTGCTGTACAACGAGCGCGCGGGTGGCGCGGTGACTCCTCTCAAGGGCGCCTCCGAGCCCAAGGTGGCCGAATATTATCCGTCGTTCTCCGAGGACGATCGCTTGGTCGCGTTCACGCGCGTGGGCAAGCTGGATCAGGGACAGATCTACTATCGGCCCGACGGTGAGATCTACGTGGTGCCCAGCGACGGCGGTGAAGCCACGCGCCTCGCGGCCAACGATCCGCCGACCTGCTCGGGAGAGAAGAGCCCCGGCATCCTCAATAGCTGGCCCAAGTGGTCACCCGCCGTGACGTTCTGGGGTTCGCGCGGCGAGTTCGAGGCCAACTTCACCTATTACTGGGTGATCTTCTCGTCTGCGCGCGCCTACGAGGGTCAGTTCATGCTGCCCCGGACACAATACAGTCCACCCGACACCCGCTCGTCGCAGCTGTACATGGCCGCAGTCGTGCGCAATGAGGACACCAAACAGCTGGCGACCTTCCCCGCGGTCTATCTCTGGAATCAGGATCCGGCTACCAGCAACCTCACACCTGCTTGGGATAACTTCAAAATCCCGCCTGTGCCCGGGCCGGACTGAGCGCACACAACTGCGCCTGCAGCCATCCGCTGCATACCCGTGACCACCTGCTTATATTGGCCGGGCGATGCGATACTCAACAGGATGACGGCTTCGGGGGCTTCGCGCGTAGACGACGTCGGCAAGACCATCGCCGGCCGCTACGTCGTCGAGGAGGCCCTTGGAGGCGGTGGCATGGCCGCCGTGTACAGAGTGCGCGACCTCCGCGGCGACAAGCTCGTCGCGCTCAAGCGCAACTTCGCGGTGGGCCCGCGCCGCTCGACCAAGAAGAAGGAGCTGCTCGAACAGGAGTTCCACACGCTGGCGCAGCTGGCGCACCCGCGCATCATCGAGGTGTACGACTACGGCGTCGACGACGCCGGGCCGTACTACACCATGGAGTTGCTCGACGGCGCCGACTTGCACCGCGCGGGCCAGCTGCCCTGGCAAAAGGCCTGCCAGCTGTTGCGCGACGTTGCAAGCTCGCTGGCGCTGCTGCACTCGCGCGGGCTGATCCACCGCGATGTCTCCGCGCGCAACGTGCGCTGCACCGCCGACGGTCGCGCCAAGCTGATCGACTTCGGCGCCATGACTTCACTCGGCGTGGCCAAGGACGTGGTGGGCACGCCGCCGTTCCTCGCGCCCGAAGTGCTGCAGATGCAGGCACTGGATGGCCGCGCCGACCTGTACTCGCTCGGCGCGCTCGGCTACTACATGCTCACCGGGCAGCACGCCTACCCCGCGCGCCGCTTTCGCGACCTGCGCGACGCCTGGCGCTCTCGCCCGCAGCAGCCGCAGCGCATCGTGCCCGACGTCCCGCCGGCGTTGAACGCACTTATCATGCAGCTGCTGGCGCTCGATCGCGGCGCACGCCTCAACAGCGCCGCCGAGGTCATGCAGCGCCTGAGCACGATCGCCGACCTGCCGGTCGAGGAGCAGGGCCAAGTCTCGCGCGCCTACCTGACCTCGCCGGTGCTCGTCGGCCGTGACGCGAGCCTGCTCGCCGTGCGCCGTCGCATGCTGAACCTCGCGCGCGGCGACGGCGGCAGCATGCTGATCCAGGGCGAGTCGGGCTCCGGCCGCTCGCGGCTGCTGGACGCCTGTGCGCTCGAAGCCAAGCTGGTCGGTGCAGCCGTCGTGCGCGCCGACGCCAGCGACGATCAGGGCGAGTGGGGCGTGACTCGCGTGCTCGGCCAGCAGCTGCTCTCGCTGATGCCCGAACAGGCCATGGAGGCCGCACGGCTCTCGCGCGACGTGCTCGGCCTGGTGATAGACGGCCTGCGCGGCGACGGCACGACCTCGATCTCGTCCGCGCTGGGCGACCGCAGCTTGCTGATCCGCGAGCTGCGCGACTTCATCCTGTCGCTGGCACGCGTGCAACGCCTGGTGATCGCGGTCGACGACGCGGACAAGATCGACGAGCCATCGGCCGCGGTGCTGGCCGCGATCGCGCACAAGACCGAGCGCCACCCGCTGTTCCTGGCGATCGCCGTCGATCCGGAGACCTTCACCACGTCCGCGCCGATGCGGCTGCTCTCGCTGGTCTCGGATCGCATCGAGCTCGATCTGCTCAAGCCGGATCAAAGCGAGAACCTGCTGCGTTCGGTCTTCGGCGACGTGCCGTACCTGCCGATGGTCGCCGCGCGTATCCACCAGCTCGCGCAGGGCAACCCACGCACCATCATGGAGCTGGCACAGCACCTGGTCGATCGCGGCCTCGCCAGCTACGACTCCGGCTCCTGGTCGCTGCCGCACCAGCTGGGCGAGCGCGATCTGCCCGACACGCTGGCGGCCTCGCTCGCCACACGCGTCAACGCGCTCTCGAGCGACGCCCGAGAGCTGTGCGAGGCGCTGTGCGTGGCCGACTCGGACAGCGAGCTGCTGAGCATTGCCAGCTACGCCGAGCTGACCAGCCACGGCGATCAGCGCCGGGTGTTCGCCGCCATCGACGAGCTGGTGGTGGCGCGCGTGCTGGTGGGCGACCGCGAGCGCTACCGCTTCAGCCAGCGTGGCTTCGCTCCGGTGACCGACAGCCTGCTCGACGACACCCGCCGCCGTTGGCTGCACGCGCGCCTGGCTGACTTGCTCGCAGCTACTGGCGGCGACGTGCTTCGCCGCAGCCACCACCTGATCCAGAGCGATCGCCAGCGCGAAGCGGTCGAGCTGCTCTGCACCATCGATCTGCGCCAGCGCCCGGCGCCGCTCTCGCTGCTGGAGCCGGCCGTGGCCGCCGCCGAGCGCTGCCGCTTCCCTGCGCGCACGGTGCACGAGCTGCGCCGGTCGCTGCTGAACCGCGCCGCGCTCGATCTGGCGATCGAGGCATTCCGCCACCACGCGCCGATCGTGCTCGCCGAGCTGGAGCGCGACAGTGGCCTCTTGCGCTACCGCGAGCTCGCAGGCTTGCCGGAGAGCGAGCGCCTGTCGCGCGCCCTGAGCGAGACCCAGCAACGCTTCAGCGCCATGCCCGAGCGCGACCGCATCTACCCGGTCACCGAGGCCATCCGCCAGCTGTCGGCGATGTGCGCCACGCAGCGCGGCGCGGCGCTGTCGTACTTCGACAAGCAGCTGCTCGAGGCCCTGCCCTCACTCGAGCCGTTCATCCCGCTCTCGCCCGCGATTCAGCTCGGTGAGTGGAGCGGACGCGCGCACGCCGACACGCTGATGGGCCGCTTCAACAGTGCGCGCGCAGGCTACGAGAAGGTCTTGCAACGGCTGGCCGAGCCCGACGCCGCAGGCCTGACGCAGGCCGAGCACTCGCGCGTGATGTTCGGCGCGCACTACGTGCTCGGCCTGATCGACGCCGGCCGCGGCGTGCCTTCGGCCGAAGGTCACGCGCAGGTGCTGGAGAGTGATCGCTCGTACCGCGTGAACGCCTGGCGCGTGCGCATGCTCTGGCAGCTGACGCTGGGCGACACCGAAGAAGCCGCTCGCTGCAGGCGGCGCGCCGAGCTCACGCTGCTGCAAGAAGGCGGCGCGCAGCAGTACGCGGGCACGACCGCGCTGGGTGAGCTGATCTGTCACGTGCTGATCGGCGACGTGATGGGCATCAAGCACACCAACGAGGCCGTGGCTCACCTCGCCGCGCGCTTCGAGGGCTGGAAGCCGTTCCTGATCTACGGCCGTGCGACGCTGCTGTTGCTCCAGGGCGATCCGCAGGGCGCGCTCGATCTGGTGGTGCCCGCGCAGGAGTTCTCGCGCGCGGGCGAGCACGCCGCGTTCGCGTATCTCGGCGCGTGCCGCGTGCAGGCGCTGGTCGCGCTCGGCCGTTACGAAGAGGCCGCCATGCTCGGTCAGAGCTACGTCGACGCCTGTACGCGCGAGGACCTCTCGCCCACCGCACACGTCACGCACGTCGCGACGGCGCTGGCGCTCGCCAAGAACGGCGCGATCGGCGCCGCGATCCGTCTGCTCGAGGGCGTGATCGACACTGCCAACAGTCGCGGTCAGCGCGGCGTGTGCATCGGCAGCATGTACGAGGCGCGCGCGCGCATCGCGGCCTGGACGCAGGATCGCCCGGCGTTCGAGCGCTACGCCGAGCTGTGCGCGACCGAGTATCGCCACGGCCACAACGCCGTGTTGGCCGGCAAGCTCGCGCAGCTGCTCGACGATGCCCGCCTGACCGAGGTCGGCGGCCCGGAGTCGATCTCGCCGCCGCGCCCGGATGAAGCGCAACGCGCGCTCGACAGCGAATTCGCCACCGTCCACAGCCGCATGCTCGAGTGCGTCGACGAGGGCGATCGCGCCCGCTGCGCGCTGACGATCTTGCTGCAGTCGCTCGACAGCTTTGCCGGCTACCTCTTCGGCGTGAACGATCGGAGCCACGTGCTCCTGGCGGCGCTGCCCGAGGGCGACGACATGCCCGAGGGCCTGTCGCGCTGGTTCACGGCGTACCTGGCGCAGGAGCTGCAGGGCGACGATCTACCGCCGGCGGAGGCCGCCGCTACCAGCAGCAAGCACCGCTCGAACCGCCGCAAGGCCCAGTTCCGCTTCGTCGACCCCCGCGGCAGACCCTACGAGCCGCTTTTTTTGAGCAGGCCCGACGGTCCCAACCAGAAGCTGGCCGCGGTCCTGGTGTTCCACGCCAGCAGCGATACCCGCCGGCGCCTGCGCCGCGAGTTGCAAGAGGAAATCGCCGAGCAATTACTCGAACACGGGGATGTGACCGGAACCATTCTGGAGTCCGGGGGGACCCAGACCCGGACCCGCTGACCCGCCACTTACGAGGGTTGTGCGGGTTCGAGGCCTTGGACGGAACCGACGAGGCTGGTATGTACGGTGGTACGCTCCAACGCCATCCACCCGCTGACGCCAGACGTGGTTCACGACTCAGATCAGACCGAGACCGAGCGCACCATGCGCGCCAAGGTGCCTGACGAACAACGTCCGGCAATCCTTTGGGTATTTCCTGAGTACGGCCGCCTGACTGCGCCGGATCGCAGACACGTGGTGGGCCGCTCGCTCAGCTGCAACACCGTCTTGCCTGGATCGCGGGTGTCACGCGAGCACGCGGAGATCTCGCCGGTCGGCGCCGCATTTGGCATTCGCGATCTCGAGAGCCGCAACGGTGTATCGGTGAACGGACAGCGGGTCAGCGCCACCGCGTTGATGAACGGGGACGTCGTGCGACTCGGCGAATGGGTCGGCGTCGTGGTGCCTGGTTTGTGCGGGCCGGTGGAGTTCGGCGAGATCGCGCCCGGTTTATTGGGCGGACCGCGCCTCGCGGCGGAGCTGAGCAGCGCACGCAAGCTCGCAGAAAAAGGCATCCCGCTGGTGATCCAGGGCGCGACCGGCACCGGGAAAGAGCGTGTCGCACGCGCGTTGCACGCGTGGAGCAAGCGGCGCGGCGAGTACGTCGGTGTCAACTGTGCAGCGATCCCGAGCGATCTGGCGGAGGCCGAGTTGTTCGGACACGCCAAGGGCGCGTACACCGGCGCCGACCGCTCGCGGCTCGGATATTTCCGCCAGGCCGATCAAGGCACGTTGCTGCTCGACGAGTTCCTGGAGCTCGCGCCGCGCACGCAGGCCAAGCTGCTGCGCGTGCTCGAGGAGTGCGAGGTGCAGCCGCTCGGCGACAACCGCGCCTACCGCGTCGACGTGCTCGTGCTGGCGGCGACGCAGCGCGCGCTGTCGGTGCTCGTGGACGCCGGCCAGCTGCGCAACGATCTGGTGGCGCGGCTCGGCGTGTACACGATCCAGCTGCCGGCGCTGGCCGATCGCAAGGAAGACATCCCTGCGCTGTTCAGCTACTTCGCACGCGATCAGGCCGGGGGCGAGGCGCCGCTGATCGATCCCGAGCTGGTCGAGTGGTTGTGCACGCAGCTCTGGCCGCAAAACGTCCGCGAGCTCGAGTGGCTGGCACGCGCGATGGTGGCGCTGCACGACGACGCGCCGTGCCTGACGTTCGAGCACTTGCCGCCGCAGTACCGCAACCCGAGCAACACGGCGCCACCGCTGGCAGCCGCCAGCGAACCCGATACGGCCGACAGCCGCGAGCTGTTCGATCGTTTGCTCAAGGCGCTGGACGAAAACGGCGGCGTGGTGGTGCGCGCGGCCGAGGCACTCGGCATCACCCGCCAGAAGGCGTATCGCATTCTGGGCAAGCAGCCCGGCTTCGCGCTCGAGTCACTGCGCCGACGGCGCTAGTCAGGACTAAGTCGCCCGTACTGTCCACGAGTGTCCAGTGTCCAGTGTCCAGGCGCGGCCGGACAGACGGCGCGCGCTGGAGGGCCGCGCGCGTTTCTGGGCGGCCTGCGCGCTGGCACATATGCTGCACCCGCGAACACGCCATGCGCTGGGGACTTCCGTCACTGCTGTGTCTGTGTGGCCTGCTGATGGCGGCGGGCTGTGCAGGCGCCGCGCACTCCGAGACCACCGCGCGCGCCGCCGCTCGCGGCACCGAACCGCAGGGCACGAGCGCGGCCGAGAGCTTCCAGCGCGGCACCGAGCTCGCGACACGATCGCAGTACACCGCGGCCGAGCAAGCCCTGTCCGAGGCGCTGGAGGGCGGCTATCCGGCGGCTCGCGTGCTGCCGGTGCTGCTCGACGTGTGCAACAAGAACGGCCGCCAGAGCGTGGCCGTGAGCTACGCCGCACCGTATTTGCGGCTCAATCCCGGCGACTTCCAGCTGCGGTACCAGGTCGCGCAACTGCTGTTCGAGCTCGGCCGCTTCGACGAGGTTCGCAGCGAGCTCTCGCGCGTGCTGGACACTGCGCCGAACCATGCGCGCGCGCACTACCTCCTGGCCCTCACCTTGCGCGACCACTTGGCAGACGATGTCCAGGCGGCGCGCCATTTCGCGGCCTACCACCGCCTTTCGGACCAGGGCCTCTACCAGCCCGCCGCACCGCAAAACTCGGGGGTGTTTTGAAGCCGACAAAGGTCCTCGCGGCAGCCCGATTCACTCCGCCAACGAGTTGCATTTGCAGCGCTTTTCGTGTGGTGTAAGCGACCTGGTGCGCATTTCAACCCATGGCATGCGGTTTGACAGACCGAGTCGCGCCGGTTAGACGAAACCACGTTTTTTGGAGACCCATCGGGGGCGACACGACGGCATGGCTGCCGCAGGGGACAAGTTCAATGGGTTCACGCTCGTTCGCCAACTCGGGGCGGGTGGCATGGGCGAAACCTGGGAAGCGGTGCGCGTGGTCGGCGCCAACTTCGAACAACGTGTCGCCATCAAAGTCGCCGATCGCGAGTCGCTCCAGAACCCCGAAGGCTTGGAGCTGTTCCGGCGCGAAGCATCGCTGGCAGCATCGTTGCGCCACCCCAACATCGCCGCGGTACTAGACGTCGACGAGAGCTTGGGCTGCATCGTCTGCGAGCTGGTCGACGGCGCGGACTTTCGCGCGGTCTTGCGCGCGAGTCAGCGCGGCATCCTGACGCCGCCCGTGATGGTGCACATCCTCGAGCAGATCTCGCGCGGGCTCTCGCACGCGCATCGGCGCTCGCTGCACGGTGCGCTGAGCCCGGTGGTGCACCGCGACATGTCACCGGGCAACGTGGTCGTGGACTACGACGGCAACTTGAAGATCGTCGACTTCGGCATCGCCAAGGCGATCGCCAGCGCGGACATCTCGGAGACGATCAAGGGCAAGCTCTCGTACATGGCGCCCGAGCAAGCGATGGGCTCGCGCGTCGACGGCCGTGTCGACCAATACGCCGTGGGCGTGATGGCGTACGAGGCGCTGTGCGGCGTGCGGCCGAACGACGGCGCGCACGACGGCGAGACGCTCGCCAACATCCTGAGCGGCAAGCACGTGCCGCTGGCCAAGCGCGGGCGCGATCTGCCGCCGGGACTCGGCGACGTCATCGAGCGCATGCTCGCGGTGAACCCGGACCAACGCTACGCCACGATGGACGCGGTGATCGCCGCGCTCGATCCGTTCACGCCACCACTGACGACGCACCGCGAGCTGGCGGAGCTCGTGCTGCGCGCGCGGCCTGCGCAGACGATCGTGCTGCAGAACGGCGTGTTCGTGAGCAAGCCGGTGGCGCAGGAGTCGCTGACGCGCGAGCCGACGCCGAGCGCCCGCACCCGCGTGCGCAGCGACAGCGGTCGCGTCGAGCTGAAGCCGGTCGAGCGGG
>DATEOF010000252.1:0-56650 GCA_035274465.1 Polyangiales bacterium | reverse complement strand
CCGATCACGCGCCCGAGCGCACCGCCCATGATCGGCTGGTTGAGCTCCTGGCCCACGCTCATGCGCGGCCGCAGCGCCGGGTCGACCGACATGTACAGGTTCCGGACCACGAACTGGCCGTCTGCCGGTTCGCCCAGCTCGCGTTCGACCAGTTTGAAGTCGGCCGCCTTGAGTTCGCCTTCGGGACGCTGCACCAGATGGATTTCGCGCGTGAGCATGGGCGTTAGCTGCCGTTCGTTCGGCTCGCTTGTCAAGGGGAGTCCCCCGGCCCTGGCGGCCACGTTCCTGGAGTGGAGCGAGAATTGAGCTGGGGTACGCCGTGCGAATCTGTTGTGCTGCTTCAAATATTCATGATTTCTTGAAGTGGCGGTTCAAATCCGCACTTGAGCTTCGCGTTCTGGGGCGCGCCAATCCTGATGTAGGGTTCCATCCATGACCGCTCTTGCGAAGCTGCTGATAGGACCGCTGCTCGCTGTGGACGCGTTGACCTGGATCTACATCGGACACCGAATCGTGAGCTTTCCGGAGAATCACTGGGGCTTCGACAATCGGCTGCTGCTCCCATTCTTTGCGATTCAGCTTGCCGCTGCGACAGCACTCGTGCGGCGTCTGCCCAGGCGACTCTCGATCACGTTCGTGCTCATTGCGGCCCTCTGCGTTGCAGCGAGTGTCGCGCTGATCTCGACCAACGCGCTCTTGCCCTACGAGTTGTGGTTGAAGCGCGGGATGCCAGCGCGCCCCTTCTGACGCTTGCTCGCTCTGGTGCGCAGGTCAAAGCGGCCCGCGGAAGTACACTGCGAAGGTCAGCCATTCGAGGCTGATGCCAAGAAGGGTAGGAAGAAAAGCAGTGCCAGGCCAAGCAACCAGAGTGCAACGAGGACCTTGACCATCATCCTGAGCTGAGTACTGGTCGTTCCGAGCCACAATGCCAGCGCGCTCGCGATCGGCGTAACCAGCGCGTACGCCCAGGACGCAAGCGCCATGGGCACATCCATAGAGTCGCGCAACGTGTCGGAGCGATAGCGCCCGAGTATGTCGAGTGCGAGGCACGCCAGGAGTAGCGCGGTCAACCCGACCGTGCTGTAGGCCGAGACTCGGGCGATTTGTTGACGCTTCGACATCTCAGGGCCTGTCAACGCCAACTTCGCAAGGCCCAGAATGTCTACACACTACATATTCACCGAGGTTAACGCGATAGATCGGGTTGTGGTACCCGGTTCCACCATAGACGTCGACTCCGAAGACGCGCGAGAAAGCGATCATTAACGCCTGATTTTGACCTATCTCGCAGTGCTGGAGGTGCACGAACCCGCCTTTGGCGAAGTGGTCGCGAAGTCTGCCGAGCATTGCTGCGTGCACACCGATCGTCTCCAAGGTGATGTAGTCTCCGCCTTCCTAGCACTCGAGGCGCCGAGGTCGAAAGTCTGAAATGGGTTTCTTAGCCGGAGGAACGAAGGGCGCAGTCCTGGTTGCGTTCGCTACATTGCACCAGCTGGGCGCGTCCTGGCTGATCTGGCAGCTGTGGTCTCATCGTCACTTCAAGGCCTTGATGCCTGCGAGCGAGATCGTCGCCACGTGCTCCGCGATACTCGGCAGCTCCTTCGCCTCCACGCGCCACGCCGGCGGCAGCATCTTCCGCACGGGCTCGCGCGCGTAGTACATGCACTGCGCCTGGACGCTGAGCGTGCACGTGCGCACGCGCGGATCGTCTGCCGGACACTCCAGGATACCGGCGATGATCTCGCTCAGGTAGAGCAGCCTTGGCACGATGATGCGTTCGATGAAGTGCTTGGCCAGCGGCGATGGCGTGTTGAATTCGTGGCGCATCACTCGCTGCAGCTTCTGGATGCGCGGCGATTCGCTCGCCGCGATCAGCGGCAGGTATACGCATACGTAGTGGCGCAGCTGCTCGTCAGGCGTGAGGCCGTGCGACTCCTCGCGTAGCTTCTCCTGCACCGACCGCGCGCCGTCCATCGCCATCTCGACCAGCGTTCGATACAGCCCGAGCTTGTCGCCGAAGTGGTAGCCGATGGCTTGTAGGTTCACTCCCGCCTTCGCGCTCAGGTCCCGCACCGTCACGTCTTCGAAGCCGTGCTCGGCAAACAGATCGAGGGCAGCCTCGAGTAGTCGCTCGCGCGTGTCCTTCAAAGCGTTCTCCTGAACAAGGCGCTGGCGCAGAACATCGAGCCCAGCGCGAATACGAGCAGCAGCGCGAGATCCCCCGCGATGGCCGAGAAGCCGGTGTTCTTCAGCAGCAGGCACTTGAGTGCGTGCACGGCGTAGGTGAACGGGTCTACTACCGCGAGCGCGCGCATCCAGCCGGGGAAGGCGTACTGCGGATAGACCGCGCCGCTCGGAAAATATAGCAGGGTGTTCAATACGCCGAACATCGCACGCGGCAGGAGCGGGTCGTTCATGCGTACCATCAGCAGAAACATCATGCTGACCAGCGCCACACTCGTGACGCTGATCACGCAGAACAACCGCAGCAGGCGCAGGGGCTCGAACGGATCGGGTACACCGGCGATCAGCGAGCCCACCGTGACCAACAGCGTGCCGGAGAGCACCGCCTTGAGCGCACCCGAGATGTTGAAGCCCATGATGAGCTCGAGCTTGGTGATCGGTGTCACCAGGTAGCCTTCGTGCAGGCCGCGCGCCTTGTCGTCGATGAAGATGATGCCGCCGCCGATCATCACCATCATGAAGATCGACATCACGATCGAGCCGGGCAGCAGGTACTGGATGTACGGTACGTAGGGGTAGATCTCGACCACATCCAGCGCCGCGCCGGCTGGCATGCGCTGGGCGGTCGCGCGGGGCGTGTTGTAGCTACCGACCACTCCGGACAACGTGGCCGCCAGCGCGCTCGACACGAAGCCGTCGGTGTTGTCTTCGATCAGCGCCACGCGCGGGCCCGTCTTGGTCAGCGTCTTCTGCGAGAAATCCGGCGGGATCGACAGCACGCCGTGTACCTGGCCTTCACGCAGCGCGTGCACTGCGGCGCCGAGATCGGCGAACGAGACGGTGTCGAAGGTGCCCGCGTTGGCGGCCACCGCGTTCGTCAACTCGCGCAGCTTGGTCGCCGGCACGTGGTGATCCTGGTCGACCACGGCCACTTTGAGGTGCTTTACGTTGCCGCCGAACGCGTAGCCGAGGACGACCAGCTGCACGATCGGCAGCATGAGCGACATCACGATCAGCGCCGGACTGCGGCGAAAGCGCCGGAACTCGCGCTCGATGATGGCCAGCATGCGTTCCATGTCAGCGCCTCAACATGACGTGGCGATCGAGCGCCGATGGCGCTTGCAGCGCGTCGCGCAGGTCGTTGCCGGTGAAGTGGACGAACACGTCGTCGAGCGATGTGCTCTCGACCGCCAGCGACAGCACCTTCACCTGGCTGCGCGCGGCCTCGGCCAGGAGCTCACGCGTGGTGTCGACCCCGGCGCTCGAAGTGATGCGGTACAGGTGTCCCGACGCGCTGACGGTCTCCACGCCCGGTATGCGTTCGAGGCGCTCGCGCCAGTCCGCCGGCGTGTCTGCAAAGCCGGCGTCCAGCGTGTGTTTGCTCGGTACTGCAGCCTTCAGCTGCATCGGCGGCGCCAGCGCTTTGAGCGCGCCGTGGTCGACGATGGCCACGCGATCGCACAGGCGATCGGCCTCGTCCATGTAATGCGTGGTGAGCAATACCGTGAGCTTTCGTTCTTGCTTGAGGCGGCGCAGCATCTCCCAGACCGCCGTGCGCGACACCGGATCGAGCCCGGTGGTCGGCTCGTCGAGGAAGAAGATCTGCGGCTCGTGCACCAGGCCACGCGCGATCTCGACGCGCCGGCGCATGCCGCCGGACATGTTCTTGACCGGCTTGTCGGCCCACTGCGTCAGCTCGACCGCCTCGAGCAGCTCCGGAATCAGGCGTTTGCGCTTGGCGCGCGGCACGCCGTAGAGCTTGGCGAAGATCAGCAGGTTCTCTTCGGCGCTCAGCTCGAGATCGCTGGTCATCGCCTGCGGGATCACGCCGATGGCACGGCGCACACCCTCTTGCTCGCGCACGATGTCGCAACCCGCGATGCGCGCCGTGCCCGAGGTCGGGCGCACCAGCGTGGTCAGCATGCGGATCAGCGTGGATTTTCCCGCGCCATTCGGTCCGAGCAAGCCGAAGACCTCGCCCTCCGCGACGTCGAACGAGATGCCGTCCACCGCGGTGAAGTCGCCAAAGCGTTTGCGCAGCTCGCGTACCTCGATGGCGTTCATAGGGCCGCCAGGGAGGCTGGCGCGATCGGCAGCATCACGTACGCCGTCATGCCCACCGCAAGGCGCCGCGCGCGGTTGTCCACGCGCAGGCGCACCTCGAAGGTCTTGATGTCGCGCTTGGTGCGGCTGACATCGCGCTGCGTGGCGAACGCCGCATCCAGCCCGCGGTAGAACACGCTGCCGCTCAACTCTGCCCCGGACGCCAGTCGCACGCGCAGCCGGTCGCCCAGGCGCACGCGGTCGATGTAGCTCTCTTCGACGTCCGCGCGCACCCAGAGATCGTCGGGGTCGAGGAGGCTCACGACCGGCTGCCCCATCGACACGACCTCACCTTCGCGGGCGACGCGCACATCCACCAGCCCCGAGACCGGTGCGTGCAGCTCGGTGTAGCCCAGCCGCACGTCCGCTTTGTCGCTCTGCGCGCGCGCAGCTGCCAGCTGCCGGCGCGCGCTACTCGAGGCGCTGCGCTTCGCGAGGACCTGCTGCTCGGCCGAGCGGGCCAGGCCCACGGCTGCGCGCTGCGCCTCGACTCGCCGCTCCAGCGCTTGCGTGCGCGCCTCGCTCACGCTCAGGGCATTGCGCGATTCGTCCACGGCTTGAGCCGAGAGCCCGCCGGTGCGCGCCACCGACTCGTCGCGCTCGAGCTTGCGCCGCGTGTTGTCCTGATTCGCCTTCGACTCCGCGAGCTGCGCCTGGGTCGCCGCCAGCGTGGCCTCCGCCTCTTTCAGCTGCTGGTTGGCCAGTTGTTCCTGATAACGCAGGGCGGCTTCGCTCTCTTGCAGCAGGTTCTCCGAGCTCTCGGCAGAGTGTGCGAAGTACTCCCGCTCCGCTTGCAGCTCGCCGGCCGCCAGCAGCGCCAGGACTTGGCCGCGCTCGACCCGATCCCCCTCCTTGACCAGCAGGCGCTCGATTCGCCCGCCGATCTGCGGACTTACGTGCACCGGATCCGTCGTGACGATACCGGTCAACACCAGCTCGTCCGAGCGAGCGCGGGTGGTCAAATAGAACACGGTGGCGCCGCCCAGCACGGCGAGCGCAAGGAACACACGTTTGGCCTTCACGAGCGGCTCTCCTGATTCATACACGTGTATGAATTCAGTCCGCGCGTCAAGTGCTTTGTGCAGGGCGAGGCCCGCTCACTCCGGCGTACGGGCAAAGAAGTCGATCGCCATCGCCACGTCGTTGCGCCGCGTGACCAACAGCACCACGTCTCCGACGCGCACTTCGGTGTCGCCGCGTGGAACTCGCACTGCGCCGTCCACTCCGGCGATACCCGCGATCACCGCCCCGCGCGGGAAGCCCTTGTGCGAGCCGATCTCGCGCACGGTGTTGCCCTTCGTGTCTGCCAGCGCCTGGACCTCGATCTCGAACGCGATCGAGTCTCCGCTGCCGAGTACCATCGAGTGACGCACGCGCGGGTGCTCGATCGCGACGCTCAGCGCGCCGACCATCGTCTCGACCTCGCCGAACACCTGGTCGATGCCCGCATTGGCGTAGATGCTTCGATACGCAGGATCGCGCAGCCGCGCCAGGATGCGTCGCGCACCCTCACTGCGCGCGATGGACCCGACGGCAAGGTTGTCCGCGTCGCGCCGCAACATGGCAGCAACCACGTCGGCGCGACCGACGTCCGCGTCACGCAGCACCCGCGGATCGGTACCGTCTCCGACGATCGTCGCCAATCCGTGCTCCACGAAGCCGCGCTCCGCGATGCTCGAATCGCGATCGACGAGGGTCACCGCGTGCCCCGCCGCACCCAGGTCGCGTGCGAGGTTGGTGCCTGCCAAGCCAGCGCCGACGATCACGATTCTCACTCCACTGCCTCCACGCGGTCGCGCACCCGCAAGATTTGCTCGTCGAGCTCGGCCACGTGCGCGTGCATCGCGTCGATGTCGATCGTCCCGCGGTGGGCGGCCTCGATCAGCGCGCCGCGTTGCGCCTGAAGCACGGCAGACTCGACGTGTAGATCGTCGCTCTCGATATCGACCTCGCGCAACGCTCGATCCGCCGAGATCACCTCGCGCTGCAGCTCGGCCTTGCGCTCGGCGTGCGCACGACGCGACACGAGCCCCGCGGCCAGCAGCGCATCGAGCTCCGCCTGGCCGCTGCGGGCGGCGACCAGCCGGACGCGCGCGCCCTCGAGATCTCCACGCGGGCTGCGCATCCTCACGCCGAGCCAGCGCAGCAGGCTGGGGAAGGGTAGCGCTTGCGTGACCATCGTGACCAACGTCACTCCGAACACGATCGCGATCAAGCGCGACCTGAACGGCACGGACTCGGGCAATGCGAGCACGGCAGCCATGGAGAGCGCGCCCTTGATGTTGCCCACGACCATCACGTGCTGCCAGGCCGTCGGAACGCGTTCGTGCGCCATGCCGCGCAGAGCGGCGAAGCTACCGTACACCGCGAGGGCACGACCGACATGGGTCGCGCACAGCGCCAGACCGATCGCCGGCGCCTCGGCCAGCAGCGTCGGAGCATCGAGCTGCATGCCGACCAGCAAGAAGACCAACACGTTGAGGGAGAAGCCCATCGTCTCCCAGAAGCCGTTCATGGCGAGCACGCGCGAGCTCGAGAGCGATCGTCGTGCGCTGCGACCGAGCGCAAGCCCGACCACGACGACCGCGATCACCGACGACGTGTGCACCGACTCCGCGAACAAGGAGGCGCCAAACACCACGACGATCGATACCAGGACTGCCGTCAGGTGGTCGGGCGTCGCGCGCAACACCATCGCACCCAGCGCCCCGAACGCCGCGCCGACCAAGCCACCGCCTCCCATCGCCACCACCAGGTCTTTGGCGATCGCCAGCGGCTCGGTCTGCGTACCCGTCGCGATCTGGACCGTCACGGCGACCAGCACGAGCGCCGTCCCGTCGTTGAACAGGCTCTCGCCTTCCATGATCGCGGCGAGCCGGTAGGGCACCCGCACCGCGCGAAACGCCAGCAGCACGCTGACGGTGTCCGTGATCGCGAGGATGGCGCCCAGCAGCAGCGCGACGGCAAACGGGAAGTCCAGCCCCCACTTCGCGACCACCGCAGTGCCGATCAACGCGATCGCGACCCCCGGGATCGCGAGCGTCAGCACCGGCTTACTCGCGTCGCGCAGGTGATCCAGGTTGGCGAACAGCGCGCCCTCGAAGATCAGCACCGGGAGCACACCGACCAGGATCAGCTCGGGATCGAGCGGTTGTGCGGGCAACACGCGCAGAAAGACGAGGACGAGGCCCACCAGCACGAGCGCGACGTTGTACGCCATGCCCACTCGCTTGGCCGCGATCGCCACCGCCGAGCCCACGGCGAGAATCAGCAGGGTGACCTCGAGCGAGTGTCTCACAGCTTCATGTACCGCACCCCGATCGAGTGCGACAAGAAACCGGCGACGATCGGCGCGGTGGCCTACCCGCCTAGGAGCGGTAGGTAGCTTCGCAGGTGACGATCAACGTGCGATCGCACGCGGTGTTGTCGATGACGCCGTTGCACGCCTGCTCCGCTACCGTCGAGGCGCGCCGCTCACGAAGCGCTTTCAAGATCACCGCCGTGAGATCATGCCGGCCATCGCAGCGCGGCTCCATGCAGCGAAACTCGAAGTGTGCGCGAGCGCTGGCGACGACGATCGGGCGCGCATACGGCATCGCGGGTGTGGCGCCATCCGGGCGCCGCTCGTCGAAGGAGAGCCGGAGGGTTTCCAGGTCGGGGGCTTGATCGCGCAGGGGCGGGGCGGCGTCCTGGCGTCGGCGTTGTGCTGCAGCAGCCTCGGTTTGCGCGAAGTCGCGCTTGCGTCCTTGATACATTTCGACCTCTATTGTGACCCAGCTCGAGGCCGGCGACAAAGCGCTGGCAAACCGAAGCCTAAGCTCGCCTTAAAATGGCGTCCCTTCGGAGTGCGGGACCCTTGTAGCTCGCTCCGCATCGCTAGAACAGGGCAGCAAAGCCGATGAAGGGCGTGACCCAGCCCTCCGTGTCGTCGATCGGCCCCATCGGGAACGCCATGCTCACCTTGGCGCCTACCTCGAGCTGCATCTCCGGGCTTACCAGGAACGCCACCCCGAGTCGGCTCGAGAGGCCGAAGGTAAAGTCGTACTCGGCGACGGTGGTGCAGTAGTACCAACCGCAGACTAGGTCCTCGTTGCCCGAGATGTGCCAGAAGTCGAAGTCGACCGCTCCCGAGATGAACGGCATGACCACGCGCGCCTGGGGGATGGGATAAATGCGCATGCCGAGGCTGAAGTAAAACGTGTCGATCGAGACGTCCGCGTTGTGCGGCAGCTTGTCCTCGTCCAGCCAGTTGATCTGCCAGCCGAACGTGAACTCAGGCGCCACCGCCCCGATGCGGCGCGCGAAGCGTGCCTCGAACCCGACGCCTGGGCCGACCACGCCGTCCTCCGATGTAAACCAGAGCGGCACACCGATGATCAATTCTGCCTCGTTGTGGGGCCTCATCGGATCGGGACCCGGGTAGTAAATGAACTCGCGCCCGCCCGCCGACGAGTACTCCTCGAGCGAGGGCGCGACGTAGGTCGGCGGGGGTGCGTTCGGCGGCGGCGGCTGGGTCGTGTCAGGCGCGGCCGGCGGGGGAGTGTCCGGTGGGGCGGCTTGGGGCTCGGCCTGCTGTGCAGCCGTGGGCTGCGTCAGCCAAAGCGGGACGCTGAGGAACAGTGCAATCAGGCTCGCGCGCTGCATGCTGTGACCTCTGGGGTGGGCGAGGTCATTGTACACCGTGCGCGAGCCGGCCGCTGACTTGGCCCGAATTCGGGCCGGCCGCGTGTCCGACGCCAAGAGCGGCGGGCCTTCGAAGCGGCATCAAATCGCAGAGCGAGCGACGCACACAACACGTGTGCCTGGTGTTACATCATCCTTGGGGCGCCATGCCGCCGCGCGTGCACATCGGTCTCGCCTTGGCCGCGACGCTGTCGGCCTGCGGACCGCCCACTTCGAGCTCCAAACAAGCGACCCAGGCACGCAGCTCCACCGCGCCGGCCCCGGATCAGGCCCCCGCCCCAGCCCCGCCGGCCGCCCGTGTCACAGCATCCGGCACACCCAAGCCGGTGTTCGTCGGAGCGCGTTACGGCAGCTTGCTAGTCAGGGAGAACGCGCATGCCATCGACGCGTGCCTGGCTCAGGCGCGCTGTTCGGTCGGTCGCTTTCAAATGACGTTCGACGTGGAGTCCGACGGTGCGATCTCCGACGTCGTGTTGAACGTCGTTTGGCATCCCGAGGAAGTCGAGTCTGCGAAGGAAACCGTGGTCACGTGCCTCAAGCGCGTGATCACGTCGTTTCGCTATTCCAAACCACCGAACGCACGCACGCGAGTCAGCTTTCCGGTCATGGTCGATTACGCGATCTACGAGTGCAAATCGTGAAGTGAAGCCCGTCTCGCGAAGAACCTCGACGCGCTGACCGAAGCACATTGCACTGGTTTGCGGGTGTAGGCCTGCACGGTTCGGCGCATGGTCGGCACTCGACGACACGAAGGTCGACTCCCAACTACCTGCCGCCGGTGTGGGTCGCAGGTCGAACCGCACGGAGTAGACGTATTCCCCAGATCAGCAGGGCGATACCCGGTGCGAGCCAAAGCGCTGCTCGGAGGGCACCGCTGTCGCATGTGTGCTGTCCCGTTGCCGAGGCGTAGCGGACGCTTCGCTCCCCTCGCCAAAACGTCAACTCGTACTGGTCTGAGCCCGCCGGGACCCACGAGGCGGCGAGATGACGCGATAGTTTATGACGGCCATCCCTCCGCCGCCTAGCTCCTCGCGTTGAGGCAGGCGATCGTGCTTCGCTCGGAACGCCTCAATTCGATCCACGTGCTGCTGAATGTTTGCACCACACTCCCGGTCGCGCCCGAACTGGTCCTTCACGGCAAAGCCGCCCACGATGCTGGCGCCGAGCAGCATCACGCTCACAAGCAGCAGCACCCGCGCGCCGAGCGCTTTCAACTGCGCCTCCGCGCGTGGCCTGGCTCACGCGATATCGCGACAGCGATCGTCACACGAAGAAGGTGGCCCACCGCTCCCCAGCGCGTTGCGAAATCCTCATCGGTGCTGTCATTGCGACGTAGAAGCGTTGGCCTGGAATGCGGGAGCCAAGGGCGGTTCTTCGCTCTCTTCCGCGGAGGTCGCCCTTGTCGAGTGACACACCTCCCTGCCAGAGCTCCGTTGCGAGAGCGCCCCACTCCAATCGAAGTCCCACTTCTCCGGCCGTAGGATAGCTGTCCCTTCGAGTTCCCAGTCCGTGCGCGAGCGCGCTGTTACGTTGACGTCTACGGACAACGCCATGCGGCCCAACCCACCGGTGCTGTGAGCACCGTGAAATGCTCCGATCACGTACTTGGCCCAGAACTTCACCGGTGCCGAACCATTCGCCTTCGATGCCTTGGTTGCGAGATCGCTTTGCAGCTGATTGAAGAAGTTGTTGCCGTTGACAGCTCTGTTGGGCTCGTAAACGCGATCGTCCCCGATGGCTTCATCAGCTCGCAACCGTTGCTGACGCCCGCGGACTTCGATTCCTCCCATGTCACTTCTCCGTCAAGCCGACTCGTGAGTACGAAGCGCCACGAGAACTGTCAAGGCCCAGCGGATTGGTGGTTGGTTGCCGCGAGGAGTACACGCCGATCCTATGGACAGGCACACTCGACCCAATCGTTCGTGCCGGGAATGCGATCAACTTGGCCGCACGGAAGTGTAAACGGTGCACTCGTACAGCGCGTCCCCGGAGGCTTCTCGCACCAACTGTACATCTCGACGCAATCTGGGCTGTCTTCGACCTCACGTCGGAGCTTGCGGACCTTTACTCCGGTCGGAACATGAGACTTCGGTCGCGCCGTCTGCACAGGTGGCTCGGTCTGTGGAGGGTTGTCCTTCGGCTCGGCTGACGAAACAACGATCGGCTGGTTCGCAGCCGGGGCTCGCGACCCGTGTTGCGGTGAATTGGTAGGCCCGCAGGCCACCATCACCATGACGCCGAGACCCGCGTACAGTTGCTGAGACATCGCTGCTCGAAAAGTCATCAGTTACGCATCGCTACTTGAGCGAGCCCATCACGTCCGCCAAGCCACGAGGGGGAACACCCTTGGTTGCCGGGCGCCCACTCGGATCTGGAGTGGACCTGTTGAGGCACGCGCTGTGCGCGATGGTGAACGCCGCGTCTGGCATGTGCAATCCAATGCGACCGGACGAGGCCACAGCGTCGCGGTGAGGATGACGACGAGACGCGGCGAGTCGAGGGGCATCATGTCCTTCCCAGATAGGCCACGAGATCCGGCCCCGACACCACGGTCGTCCGATCGGGCTTGAGCGTCGACGGAATGTGGAGCATGTGGTATGGTACTTGGTATGGCGACGACCAAGGTGACCATCACTCTCGACGATGCCCAGCTCGCGTCGGTGCGCAGGCTCGTCGCGCAGCGGAAGGCCGATAGTGTCTCCGGGTTCGTGAAGCATGCGGTGTCGGTAGCCCTGTCGGATATGGCCGGTTGGGGTGCTTTGCTTGGAGCGGCATTGGAGGAAACCGGTGGCGCGCTCACGGCGAAGGAACGCGCGTGGGCCGACTCTGTGTTGAAGCCCGCCAAGGCCAAGTCTCGCCGCAGGAGAAAGGCCGCGTGAGTGGCGTCACGCTGGACGCGGGTGGCTTGATCGCGCTCGATCGAAACGACCGGCGCATCATCGTTCTTCTCGCGCGAGCACACGAGCTCGGTGAAACAGTGACCGTTCCGGCGACCGCGCTGGCTCAAGCGATGAGACGGCCTCGAACTCAAACGCGCTTGTCCAGGCTCATCCGCCAACCGAGCACGGACGTGGTAGCACTGGACGGTCCGGACGCTACCCAGGTGGGCGTGTTGTTGGCTGCAACATCCACGCGCGACATTGTCGACGCTCACGTTGTCATCTGCGCCCGCCGCAACCGTCAGCCAATCGTAACAAGCGATCCAGAGGATCTCCGCCGGCTCGATCCGGGTGCGGTGCTAATCGCCATCTAGATGATCGCGTGGGGAGACCTTCGAGATCACTGAGCCGCGACTGCGACTGAGCGAACCCCGAGGTCTCCCTCTGCGGCTTCAAAACCCCTGCCGATCGTCCGCGTCCAAGTGGTCCGCAGCAGCTTCCCAGCTGGCCGTGCTTTCGTCCCCGGACCAGTGCGTGCCCAGGCTCCCCCCGCGGCTGACCTCATCGGTCGCTTGCATCACGCGAGCGTGTGCAGTCCCCACGACGAAGTCGAGCATGGCCTCCTCGTCGCGCCACACCGTGAGCGTGCGCGCGGAGTTGCAGCCAGGCGACGTTCCGAGCGTCATCCCCAACAGGCCCTCGCGCTGCACGAGATCAGTCACGACCGGACCGACCAGCTCGTTCAACCGCGCGCGCTTGTCGGGCTGCAGGCGCAGATACGTCGTGGCCACGAGGTACTGCCCCTTCGCGAGCACGCCATCCTGCACGCCTCGCCCGCTGAGCGGCGCGGCCTGTAGATCCTCTTCGATCGTCCCGCGCTCGCAGCCTTCGAACGCATCGATCGGCATCATCGCCCCCTCCGCGCCGGGTGGGTCGCTCGGCTCCGCGCCATCATCGGCGCACCCCGCGAGCAGCAGCACGGCAACCAGGCTCGAAATACGTTGTGTGTTCATGGTCGGTTCTCCTTGGCCAGTGTCAGATCGTTTGACGGTTCAGCGGCGCGTCGCACCGCAGCGAATGCGAGAGGACTAAAGTCGCGGCCCAGCCGCTTCGAGTGAAAGTGCTCGGCTCGTCCGAGGACCAGCGCGCGCACGCGGGATTCGCGAGGCGTCAGCCCACTCAGGGCCGCCAGCCACTGCGAGCGCCCATCGGCCTCGCGCAGCAGTAGATAGTTGTAAGGTCCCGCGGGCAGCCGTTCGACCACCTCGCCCTCGACCCAGCGACGCTCCGAGCGGGGCAGGGCGTTTGCCTGGAACGGGTTGGAGGACGACGCGCTGCACGCCGTCAGCATTACGAGCAGGATCAGGTAGCGCATGCGAGGACTATGCGTGCGCACCTCGAACACGACCGCTGCCGACCGATGAGCGACGGCCGAACGCCGATGAACGGTCGCTCAGCCCAGATAAGCGGCTTTTGCGCGCGACAACCCGAGCGCCTGCTTGATCGCCGGCAGCGCGCGCCGGCTGACGCGCGCGACTTGTCCATCCGCAACCGTGATCTCGTGGCCGCCATCGATCGCGCGCAGCTCGCGGATCGCATCCAGCCGCACCAACTCGCCGCGGTGCACGCGCACGAAGCCGTGCGGCGCGAGGCGCACCTCGAGCGCATTCAGCGACTCTTCGGTCAGGTGCTCGGTGTCGTCCCCGCGGAACGAGGTGTACTTGTCGCAGGCCCAGAAGCGCGTGATCTCGCGCGCGTCGAACACACGGAACACGCCGCGCGTCGCCGCGATCACCCGCGGCACCCCGTTGTCCGTCGGAGCGGGTGGGGCGAGCCGGCTGCGCACCCGCGTGACCGCATGCAGCAGGCGCTCCGGGCGCACGGGCTTCATCAGATAGTCGATCGCCTCGAGCTCGAACGCGCGGACTGCATACTCGTCGTAGGCCGTCACGAACACGATCGGCGGCAGATCGCCATGGCGCTGGGCCAGCGTCATGCCGTCCAGCCCCGGCATGCGCACATCCAGGAAGATCACGTCCGGCGCACAGGTCTCGAGCGCGCGCAGCACGGCATCGCCATCCTCCAGCTGGCCGATCACTTGCACGCCTTCGATCGCCTCGAGCATACGCGCGAGCCGGCGCCTCGCGGGGGCCTCGTCGTCGACCACCAGCGCCTTCACTCGCCGCCTCCGATCGGCACGAGCAGACGCGCCAGGCAACCACCGCGCGGGTCGGCGAGCAAGCTCACGCTACCGCGCTCGGCGTAGTGCAGGCGCAAGCGCTCGATCAGACCCGTGAGCGCAGTCCCCGCTCCCGCGTGCTGTGATGCTCCGGGACCCGGGCCGTCGTCGCTCACCTCGATCACCAGCGAGTCCTGCTCGCGCCGCACCACGACCTCCACGCGTCCGCCACGGCGTTGCGCGGTGCCGTGCAGGATCGCGTTCTCCACCAGGGGCTGGAGCAACAGCGGAGGCACTTCGATGTCGCCGAGGTCGGTCGCTACGTCCAGGCGCGTCTTCAGCCGCGAACCGAAGCGGGCAGATTGCAGCTCGAGATAGTCGGACACCATGGCCAGCTCGCGTTCCAGGCGCACCGTGCGCGTGCGGCTCGAATCGAGCGCGTAACGAAACAGATCTGCCAGGCGCTCGAGCGAGCGCTCTGCCAGCACCGGATCCTCGGGGATCAGCGAGGCCACCGTATTCAGGCTGTTGAACAGGAAGTGCGGATCGGTGCGCGCCTGCAGCGCTTGCAGCTGCGCCTCGAGCGCCGCCTTGCGCTCCATCAACGCGATGTGTTCGGCAGTTCGGGCTCGCGCACGCAGGCGTTGCACCGCGAGCGAAGGCAGGATGAACGCGCAGCTGAAGATCATCGACACGATCAAGAATTCCACTCGCTGCATGCGGTGGGTCTCGAAGTGGCTGAGCGCCGCTGTGAGCGGCAGGCTGAGCACGTAGACAAGAGTCACCATCACGGCCGCGTGCAGCGCAATCCGCTGCCAGCTGCGCGTGAGCCCCCGCAACAACCGCGGCATGACGTAGACGTAGACCAGCTGAAACGCCCCGCCATAGACGAGGAACGGCAGGTACATCTTCGCCAGCGCCAGGAGCAGCGCCGGCAGCGCCAGCCGCCCTCGAGCGAGCTCGTCGTGGCCCATCAGAAATGCAGCGGGCAGCGGCACGAGCAAGTACAGCCACGGCAGTTCGGGCGGGAGCAGTGGAATCGCCTGAGGCTTGGTCGGCGGCGCGGCTGGGCTCACGCGCGAAACATACCGCGTCCCCGGGCTCGAGCCAGCCGGGCGGGCGACGAACGGCGAGCCTCGGCCGACAAGCGGCGCCGTGGGCCTTTTCAGCAGGCGGCTCTCGGACCCGCTCACACCAGGCGCGCCAACATCCCGAGTAACGTGCGCGGCGCCTCGACCCGCAGCTTGGCTGCGCTCGCACCCGCCCCCACGTGGATCGTCAACGCATTCCCGGGCAGCGCGGCGAACATGTCTTCATCCGTGCGATCGTCACCCGCCGCCATGACGAGGGTGTCCGGCGGCGCTTCGGCCAGCGCGCGCTGGACGACCAGCTTCTTACTGACGTCGGGTAGTCGTGCTTCGAGCACCTTGTGTCCGTCCAGCAGCTGCGTGTTTCGCCCCAGCTCCTTCTGCAGCTCGGCGCGCAGATCGTGTAGCGAGCGCGCAGCTGCCAGCGGGTTGCAACGCCGGTAGTGAAACGACGCCGAACCCGCCTTGGTCTCCACGAACGCGCCGCGCGTCTGCGCCGCATACCTCTTCATGATCTGTTGCGAAGCATCGAGCATGGCGGGCCGTTCGCGGATGGCCGGCAGCCAGGCTCCATCCGGCCTGCGCGATCGCAAGCCGTGTTCCACGTGCAGCCAAATGGGCAACTTGCCCAGCCAGGCCTCGATCGAGTCCTGAGCACGCCCTGTAACGACGTGCACGGCCGTCGTCGGCCCATCGGCCAGCCGCGCCAGCAGCTGTAGGAGCTGCTGGCTGGGAGCGGCCAGGCCAGGCCACTCCTCGATCGGCACGAGTGTGCCATCGTAGTCGAGCAGGAGCGTGCGGTGCTTTGCCGCCACGAGCTGCTGCGAGGCTTGCTCGATCTCGGCCGCTGCCGAGACGAGCGCGGGCGGAGCAGGCTGGATGGCCGACAGATCCTGCAAGAACTCGGCTGCCCAGGCTTGAACCGGCCGGGCAGTCACGACCTGGCGTAGCTCGCGCATTCGCAACTGCTGCTCCTCCTCGGACATGAACAGCGCCCGCTCGATCGCCCCGGCGAGGCCGTCCACGTCGTTCGGGTTGACGGTGATCGCGGTCGCAAGCTCCTCGGCAGCTCCCGCAAACTCGCTGAGCACCAGACACCCGCGCCCGTCGACGCGCGCAGCCACGTATTCCTTGGCGACCAGGTTCATGCCGTCGCGTAGCGGCGTGACCAGCATGACGTCTGCGGCGCGGTAGAGCGCCAGCAGCTCCGCGTGGGAGATGCTGCGATACAAGAACTGCACGGGGCTCGACGTCGGCGACCCGTAGCTCGAGTTGATGCGCGTGACGAGCTCGTTGACGGTCTTGCGCAGCTCTGCGTAGGCATCGATCTTCTCGCGCGATGGAACGGCGATCTGGATGTAATGTAGCTGGTCGCGTAGGCCAGGCTGGCGCTCGAGTAAGCGATCCACAGCCAACATGCGCCGGTCGAGGCCCTTGGTGTAGTCGAGCCGATCGACGCCCAGCACGATCTTCTTGCCGCGCGTCTCGCCGCGGATCTTGGCCGTGTTCTCCTCGATCTCTCGGCTCTCGCGCGTGAAGGCGGGAACGTCGATGCTGATCGGATACACGCCCACGTGCACTTCGCGATCCTCCCAGTGGATCGTCGACTGTTCGTAGTCCACACCGAGTACCTCGGCCGCAGAGTGCAAGAAATTCTGGCGAGCGTCATCGGTCTGAAACCCGATGAGATCCGCCCCGAGCAGCCCGGCGAGTATCTCCGCGCGCGAAGGCAGGATGCGAAATACGTCCGCCGACGGCCACGGAATGTGCAGGAAGAACCCGACGCGCGCGGAGATCGCACGTTGGCGCAGCAGCGCAGGCACGAGCATTAGCTGATAGTCGTGTACCCACACGCTGTCGGACGCCTTCAACTCGGAGGCGATGGCGCCGGCGAATCGCTCGTTCACTTCCGCGTACGCACGCCACTCGTCACTCGCGTCCAGCTGTACTTTGTCGAGCAAGTAGTGAAATAGCGGCCACAGCACCGCGTTCGCGTAGCCGTCGTAGAAGAGCGAGACCTCGCGAGCACTCAGCATGACAGGCTTGAGTCGCTTGCGCGCGGCCTGCGCCGACAGTTCGGCAACTGCGTCGTCGGACAGCGCGCTGGTGTCGCCGAGCCAGCCGATCCACCGCACGTCGTTCGCCTCGTGGTAGTCGCGCAGCGCACTCGCGAGACCGCCGCTGGACGGAGTCAACGCGGGAGCTTCGGATCCGCCCCCAACGGTCACGGGAAGTCGGTTCGACACCAAGATCATGCTGAATCCCTCGGCTCGAAAATAGACACGGCGCACGCAAGCGCGATGACGCGTGCGTGCGGCACAAACGCCACATCTACCTGCACAGGCGTGGCAAGCGGGCCGGCTTATCGCCTCGCGCTGCTCCGCTCGCGTCGCATCAAGCGCGGCTTGCCGGTGGGGTCGCTGGCGTCCGAGCCATGTTCGGCTCGGCAGCCCGCGCCGGCGCCATGCTGAACGCGATGCTCACCCACACGCCGACGCTGAAATAGAGCGCCATCCAGGCCGCTTCCGGACGCCACGGCTCCCATTCATGCACGACGACCCAGCGCTGCGCCGCATCGACGAAGCCGTCTGTCCACGGCAGGTACGCTCGCCCCGCCAGCTCATCTGCACGCCACCGTGAGAGGTACAGCGGAACGTCGACCGTGCACATGAAGGTTACGAAGCACGCGATCACGAGCGCCGTGTTTCGAAGAAAGCGCCGCAGCTCGACGTTGTCCACGTACGGCCAGACTCGCAGATAGGCGACGGCGATCAGTGTCCCCGATAGTGTCCACGTCGACTGTTCGATGGCGTTTCCGAGGAAGTTCGTGGTCAGCACCGCATACCAGGAGCTCACTTCAGCCCAGACGATCAAGGGCACGAGCACGCGCGAGATCGCTCGCGCTGACCCGACCCGCGTGTGGTCCGCGAGCTCCCGCACGAACATCGCCCACTGAATCGCAAAGCAGAGCTCGGCAACCGTCGCCACCGTCCTGCCCACCAGCACGCTCGATAAATAAGAATCGACGAGGCACATGCGCTGTACATCGGCGCGCGGTAGCACGGACCGGAACGCCGTCACGAAGACGTACGCGCCCGCGAGCGCGTGCTGTACACGCCTGGAGCGCGGCAGCGTCGACTCACGCCTGCGAAGCCAACGCGCCGCCGTGAACCACAGCACCACGTTGAACAGGGCGACCCACGTCAGCCAGGCCCACCAGACGCGAAGATAAGTGTCCACGGATCTGCGTGCCAATGTCGCAGTCCATTGCCTGGCTGAACAGAAACAAGTGCGTGACGCTGCACGACGGCGCGCGGTTTCCGGAAATCGTGCAGCGTTGGGCTGCCACCTTGTCCGACATATCTAGCTAGACGCAGCGCGTGGAGCCTCGAAGTACTCGATGACCTCGGGCCGCCGCAGGTAGAGCGTGGATGCGAGGTAGTAGCCGGTCTTGATCGCGAGAAAGCCCAGCATCATCACCACGCCGAGCACGCTGCCTACGCGCGCGGCACCTGCGCTGAACTGCTCCCCCATCTCGCGCACTTGCTCGTTCACTTGCGGGTTCTGAGCTTGCTGTGCCGCGAACGTGGCCTTCATCATGTCTTCGGTGTACGCGCTGGTCTCGCGCGACAAGTACAGGCCGATGCCGGCGCCGAGAAATTCGACGCCGATGCCCACCACGCACACGGCCGCGAGCAGCCTGCGCCCGAACACTTGCCGCTGGTGCGCGAGGATGCCCGCGACGAGCAGCGCAATGCTTTGAAGCAGGCCGAGCAGGCCGACCGTCAGCGTCAGGGGAAAGGTGCGGTTCTGAAACGCCAGCTGGCGATCGGCGAGTTGGCGAAACGCATCGGCCGCCGCGGGATCTTTGGCGGTCGCAAGCTGGGCTTGCAGCGTGAGTTGCGGCACCGAGCGGCTGACGGCGACTCCGCCGACGGTCGTGACGCCACAACAACCGAACAAGCTTCCGATCACGATCGCCGATACGACCAGTGGGTTGAGCCACTTGGGTTTTGTGCCGGCGGACCCCTCTGCCACAGGCTGATTCACTTGCGCCCCTCCGCGTGTTTGAGCTCCAATCTTCCAGCAATGGAGATCGAACACAAGAGCTCCACGAACGTGGAGGCGCGTTGCGCCCAGCATCCAGAGCGCATTGCCGTCGGTACTTGCGGGCGTTGCGGGAATTACTACTGCGACACGTGCGTCGGGCGGCGCGACGATGAGCGCGGCTATTGCACGGCCTGTTATGCGCCTCGCGGATACGTGGCGTGGGAGGATCGAAAGTTGGGCTGGTGGCAGCGCTACTATCAGACGGTACGCAGCTCCGTGTTGCAGTTGCCGCGGTTCGCCGAGGAGCTGCCGAGTGAGGGTGGCTGGGGCAGGGCGCTGTCGTTTGCGCTGCTTCCAACCTCCATCACGATCGTTATCGGGGCGCTGTTCATGGCCGCGTTCACGAGCTGGCTCGGTGCCAAGGTGGCGGTCGCGAACGACGGCACACCAGTGCCGACGCTCTTGCTCGGTGGTCTCACCTTCATGATGACGAGCGCGTCGGTGCTGTTCGGATACCTCGCGTATCTCGTGGCATGGCCCGCGCTGCTGCTGGGTATCTCGCGCTTGTTCGGCGTGAAACAGCTCAGCTACCGCGCGGCGTTTCGCTGCCTGTGCTACGCGAGCGGACTCAACTGGATGCTCGTCATTCCGCTCGTCGGTCTGGCTGCCGGCATCTATCACTTCGTCGTCGCAGCCGTGTGCATCGGGGCGGTCAGCCGCAGCTCCACGCTGATGGGCTTTGCGATCTACGGCCTGCCCACGTTCCTGTGCGGCCTGGGCAGCTGCGGGGCATACGCGGCGTTTATCTTGGCGGCCGCCGCGCGGTAGCTCGGTCGAGGTCTGGATCTGACCGCAAAGAGGTGTACTAATCGACTGCGAAATTCAGGAGGGAAAGCCATGGCCAAGAAGACTCACACGGGCAGCTGCCACTGCGGCCGCGTCCGTTTTGAAGCCAAGTTCGATGTCAGCGAGGGCGCCGGCAAGTGCAACTGTTCGATCTGCACCAAGGCGCGCCTGTGGGGCTTTCGGGTCAAGCCCGAAGATTTTCGCCTGGTCGAGGGCGAGGCCGACTTGACCGATTACCAGTTCAACAGCAACAGCTGCCACCACCTGTTCTGCAAGCACTGCGGCGTGCGCGCGTTCGAGTGGGCCGACGTCCCACAGGCCGGCGGTAAGTACTACTCCGTGATGGTCGCATGCGTCGACGGACTCGACATCGATGAGCTGATGGCTGCAGAGACACGTTATTACGACGGGCTGAACAACAAGTGGCAGGAGAAGCCGAAGGAAGTTCGGCACCTGTAACGTGCCTGCTCAACCGTAGCGTCGCTCGTGCGCGTCGAGCAGCTTGGAGACGTGGCCGAGCGCGCCTCGAACACGCTCGACGGCGCTGCGGTCCGAAGGCGGCAATGGCCGCGCATGTGCGGTGCAGATGTGCTTCACATCGCCGCACAGCTCGAGCAGTTCCTGCGCCCAGGCGCGAAACTCCGCGGCAGCGTGCCTGTCGCACGATGCAGCGCGAGCACCGATGAAAAATGCAGATGGTCGCTGGCAGGGACCAAGTCCACGCCGCGCGGTACGCTGAACCGAAAATCGTCGGCAAATAGCCCGTGCAGCGCCGCGTCGTCGGTGTGCAGTGGCTCCCAGCGCAGCTCGGGCGCGAGCGCCTTGTGCCGCGGAGTGCCGTACAGCCGCGCGTGCGGAAACTGCTGCGCGACGGCCCGGACATGCAACGTGTGAAACGGATGCAGGTTCAAGACGGCTCGAATCTCGCGTCCCTGGTCGGTACGCGCAGCAGCTCGCGGTCGGCATCGCCGCTCGCGCGATAGGCGTCCAGGAGCACGTAGCCACCGCCGCTCAGTCTGACCAGTGATGTCTGCGTGCCATCCCGAAAACGATTCCTAGTCTGTCGCCAGTCGATGCCGGCCTCGCGCGCTCGAGCGACGGTGCTTCTGTGCGCTCGATCCAACCGCACTACCTCAACGAGCGCGACTACCCCTGGCTTCGCGCGCTCGGAGGCGAGCGCGTTGGGGCAATCTTGCCGCTCGAGCGTACACATTCCGCCCACCGTCAGCACTCGGCATGCAGCCTGCATATCAGGCCTCCAAAGCATGTACGACCCTGCAAAAACCAATGGCGAGACCGTGTCTCTTTGGTACTCGCGCCTGTCAGGCAACACTCAGGCCAGCCTGGCGGGAGATGGCCCGCTCACCGCGCCGATTGTAGACGTCGACGTAGCGGTGATCGGTGCGGGCATGGCTGGGCTGAGTGTGGCGTACCATTTGTGTCAAACAGCGCGTTCAGTCGCAGTCGTGGACAAGGGGTTGATCGGTAGCGGCGAGACAGGCCGGACCACGGCGCATCTCTCGAGCGCACTGGATGACCGCTACGCGGAGATCGAACGCCTGCGGGGTGAGAAGGCGGCGCGGCTGGCAGCGGCGAGTCACGTCGCCGCCATCGCCGCCATCGAGGCGATCGTTGCTACCGAGCGAATCGTCTGCGAATACGAGCGCATTCCAGGCTACCTGGCGGCGGCTGACGATCGATCAGCAGTCCAGGCCGAGCGCGAGCTGCGCCGGGAGTACGACGCCGCCCGCCGCGCCGGCCTGAGCGTCGAGCTGCTCAGCGGTATCAGCACGGCCTGGGGTTCGGGCTGGCAGTTGGTGTTCGAGCAGCAGGCTCAGTTCCAGCCGCTCGACTACCTGGCTGGGCTGACGCGCGCGATCCAGCGCCACGGAGGGCGCATTTTCACGGGGACACGTGCCATCGGCTTCGAGTCGCGAGGTTCCTCGGTGCAGGTGAAATTGGAGGGCGGCAAGACTCTGCGCGCGCGCGATCTGGTCATCGCCACCAACACGCCCGTGAGCGATCGGCTCGCCATGCATACCAAGCAGGCTGCCTACCGCAGCTATGTGCTTGGCATGGGTCTTTCAGGCCCAGTCACACCTGGTTTGTACTGGGATACGGGCGACCCTTACCACTACATGCGACTTGCCGAAGGGGGCCGCGTGATGGTGGTCGGCGGCGAGGACCACAAGGTCGGACAGTCGAATGAGCCGGCGCACGCGTGGTCCCGCCTGGAGGCTTGGGCACGTCAACACTTTCCTCAAGCCCAAGCGGTACACGCGCGCTGGTCAGGACAAATCCAGGAGCCATTCGACGGCCTGGCTTTCATCGGCAAAGATCCCGGTTCGCAGCATGTTTTCATCGCCACCGGTGACTCAGGCAACGGCATCACGCATGGAGCGATCGCAGGGCTGTTGCTCAGCGAGCTGATTCAAGGCCACGAACATCCATGGACCGAGCTGTACGAGCCGCGACGCAAACCGCGCCGCCGCAGTCTGCCGACCTTCGTCGGCGAGAATGCCAACGTGGCAGTTCACTTCGCACAGGGCCTGCTGCAGCCATCGGCGGCGCACCGGGCGCTCCCCGCGCGCGGCTCCGGCGACGTGGTACGGTCAGGGGTCCAACCGGTAGCCAGGTACGTGTCACGGTCCGGCGCGGTGCACGAATGCTCGGCGATTTGCCCACACCTTGGCTGCATCGTGCAATGGAACGCTGCCGAAGAGTCATGGGATTGTCCGTGTCACGGATCCCGCTTCGATCCGTACGGCCGGGTGTTGACCGGGCCGGCTTTGCGTGACCTGCACCAGAGAACACCGACTAACAGTCAGACGAAGGAGACAGTCGTGCACCGCGAATTGTTACAACAGTTGGGCTATGAGTTCTGGCAGACCGAAACCTCGGCGTCACGACACTGCCGGCGTGAGGCCGAACGTTTGCGCGATGCGCCGCCCGCGCGAGCGCTCCTGGGAGCGGCGCGGCACGCGGATGCAGTCCTCGCAGAGTTGCCCAACTTTCCGCTGCTGCGCACGCGCGGCCAGAGCGGCATCGGCATGGCGATCGGCAAGCTGTTTTCCAGCGCTCGCGACACGCTTGCCGACAAGCTGCTGACCGCCGAGCGCAGCTATCGCGGTACGTTGTTGGGTCTGCGTCACGGCGTAGACTTGGGGCAGTTGATGCTGGCTGCGGCCGAACACGCGGACGATGAGCCACTGCGCAATTTCTTGGAGCAGTGGCTGAACCAGCGCATTCCCTTGGTCGAGATCGTCGCCGGCGAGCTGCACTGGTTCGCTGACCGGCCCGAGCAGGCGCTCGAGCAGGCCAAGGTTCCGTTCCTCGGCAAGCGCCCCAGCTCAGCGGCACAGGGGGCTAGCTGAGACACGTCCTGACCGCCACTCGACTCATTCGCGCAGCTCGACTCGCCACCTGTCTGCGAGCTCTCGTTCCAGGTGCGAGCGTTCGTCCTCGCTCAGTGCGCGCGAAAACAACAGAAGCTCCGCGAGCTGCCCGCGATAGGCATCGCACTGCGGCGTGTCGGCGTCCTCGTGGTAGTGGTTGTGTCCGACGAAATTGTAGCTGCGCGCGGCCAACGCTGGGAGCGGCGCGGACGCGACTCGGAGCTGTTTCCCGTCCAGGTTCATACTCACGGTCTCGTCGGGCCGGTGCACGACGCTCAGTAGATGCAGGGTCGAGGTCGTAAACGAACCCTTCGACTCTGGATCGGCCGTGATGCGCGAGGTCGTCACCTGGTAGAGGAACTCCTGCTTCTGTCGCCTGAAGTCGATGTAGTCCTTTTGAAAGATCGTGTCGGTCGTGTTGGCCAGGTGCAGCATCGAGGCGCAGCGCAGTTCGGCTCCGGCTGCATCGACGCTGGCGACGGCGAAGAAGCTGAGCTCAGCGAGCGCAGGCAGCTCCGGCAGTCCAAGCTCGCCGAGGCCATCGAACTCGACGACCGACCGGCCGTCGCGCTCGACTCGCCGCGGGCCTCGATCGGGCTTCACCGCAACAGCGTCGAGTCCGAAACCCGATTGGTCAGCCCAAACTTCGACCCTACCTTCGGCCGCAAGTCTCACACCTCGAGTGGCGTCCAACCAGAGCAGGGCGTCTCGAGCAACAATCCGTTCTGCGTCTAGCCGTTCGTGTGGGTCCGTCCAGTCCATCGAACAGGCGGTGGCGAGGGCGACGCTCAGCGTCTGCCAGAGGAGCGCGCGTAGCCGCCGACCAGCTTGAGCGGATGTCCAGGTACGGCCTGCGTGATGGTACCTCATGCGCTTCGAGTGCAGCAGAGCGCGAGAAAGTTCGGTTGCTCGATCGAAGACCCAGAAACCTGCGCGGCACTTGTCCGTGAATCCCTTCACGGAGGGCACATGACTGGGGGTGCGCGCATGGCCGCGTGGATGGTGGTGGACCGCTCGAAGGCGCCTCCGCTCAGCGCGAGGTCCGACGATGATCTCATGCTGCTCGTGCAGCGTGGCAACCACGTCGCATTCGCTGCGATCGTCAGGCGTCATCAAGCGCGGGTGCTGCGAATCGCAGCTCGGTACGTACGCGACCTCAACCAGGCGCAAGACGTCAGCCAGGGTGTGTTCCTCGAGCTGTATCGCAACCGGGCGCGCTATGAACCGCGTAGCAAATTCCTGGCTTATCTCTGCCGGATCGCACTCAACCAATGTCGGATGAGCATTCGCGCGTCGCGAACGGCTCGCTACCACGTCGACATCGATACGTCCGTGTCGAGTCTGGCCATCGACCCGATTTCGAGCTGTGAGAGGCGCCGCGATCTCGACCTCGCATTGTCGGAGTTGAGCGAAAAGCTGCGCAGCGTCGTGATCCTTCGCTACGTCGCCGACCTCGACCACGCTCAGATAGCAGACGCGCTCGAGATCCCGATGGGTACGGTCAAACGCCGCCTCTTCGACGCCATGTCACGTCTGCGCGCCACGCTGTCTGACCCGTCACATGCGCCCTTCGATTCCGACTCCGCCCGGCACGAGCGATAGCCGGGTCGAATCACTCGTCCAGCTCGGCTCGATGAAGAACAGCACGAGCGCCGCCGCTGCGGCAGTGCCGGACAGTCCGATCGAGATGTTGGTGAGTGTTTGCAGTGTTCGACCCTTGGCGGCTTCCCCGCTCGAGCGCCGATCGCATTCCGGGCAGCTCGAGAGAAGCTTTTCGTACGCGTCGTGCTGCTGCACGGTGAGGATGCCGAGTGTGATCGCGCTGGCTCCGAACACGGCTGCACCACTGAGTACGATCCACGTGGCGGTACGATCGGGGGCCTCCGTTGGCGGTGTCCTCGGCTCGATGTCGCGCCGGGGCGGGCGTGCGAAGCGCTCGAGGTCACTGGCGACGAATGGCGAGGCGAAGAGGTTTTCGAACGCCAGGCTCGACGCGCCTCGCTGGGCGATCGCGGGTGTCCGTGCGGCGTTCGAGTCCACGCGCTGAGTGCCGCCGGAGCCTGCGACCGCAACCTCGAAGCGTTCGTCGTGTCTCCTCACGAACAGCGGCCTCTCCGCAGGCGTCCACAGGAACGTGGACCGGTCGGGCGCTGGATGGAGGTCCGCGATCCGTTCGCCGCGCGAGCTCTCCACGTACATGTGGCCCCAGCTCGAGGCCGTAAGCTCGACCGATGCTGGGCACGACCAGCTGAGCATGGTTTGCTCGCCGCGCGGGTTGCCCGGCGGTACGACCAGGAAATCCGGCTGGAAACGCGGATGGATCGATTCGTTGGCATTGCCGAGAAAGCCGCGCACCTCGCGGTACGTCACCTGCCCGTCGTTGTCGAGGTCGGCTGCCCCTCGCAACGCCGAGCGCAGCTCGTGACTCAGGATGCCGCCGTGAAAGCGTTCCCACTCGTGACTGTCGCGACCCGACGAGGTCGAGAGCACGAACCCCGTGCTCGCGCGGAGCGCGGGCGATGAGATCGCGAGCGGTTGCCCCGTGTAGGGCCGGTGGTCCCCGCCAGGCCCTCGGTTGAACAGGAAGAGGCTCGACTTGCACGCGTCGATGATCACGTGGTTGCGACTGGCTCCGACCCGGCTCAGGAGCGAGATCAGCATACCGCGCGTGAAGCGGCGACCTCCTTCCAGCAGCACGTAGCCCTCACCGGCGTCGTCCTCATCGCCGTGTCCGCTGTAGAACACGAACAGCTCGCTGCGACCTGCGACCGCACGCACCTTGTCTACGAGTTGTTCCGTGACTCGCTCGAGCTGGGCGGCCGTAGCTTCGACATGGCTCAGGTGTGGGTAAAGCTCGTGTGTCTCGAGGTCGGGGCTGACGAGCAGGACGCTGTCGGTGTCCGCCTCTTGCAAGAGCAGGTGGGTCGCAACCGCGTCATCGTCCGCGTAGCGAAGCGTCAGTTGCTTGGGGCTTTCGGGGTGATTGTTCCCGATCACGATCGCAAAGCGCGCGGGAGGTTCGAGCGCGCGGGCTTGGCAGTGCGTCAGCGCAGCGTACAGCAGGCTCGCTGCGAACGTGATCCTCGTCACGGATTCACCAGCAGGTCGAGCCGCTGCAGTTTCGCTGCTCTGAGCGGCGGCTCGTGCGGACTCAGTCGCTGCGCGACCAGCCAGGCTTCGATGCTGTGGACTCGCAGCGGCTCGTGTGTGAAGAGCGCATAGATCGCGAGCGGGCCCGAGGCGTAGGGGTGGCGGATGACATTCGGTAGGAGGGAGTGCACCTGTCGCGTCGCGATCGAGATCGACTGCGGATCGGTGCCTTCCTGCACGTAAGCGGGGTAAAACCAGCGGATCGCTGCGCTGGCGTCCACCGCGAAGATCATGAGGTGCGTGAAGGGCGTCGACCCGAGGTTACTGACGCTGAACAGCAAGCCATCGCTGCGCGCGATCGCCGCGGTCACGGGTTCGGGGGGTCGCACCATGTCTGCACGCCAGACGCGCACGCCGGCACGCGTGGGCGCGGGCGTCCCGTATTGGGCGGACTTCGCCCGATATTCTTCCGTGCCCGGCCCTGACAGCGATGCGGCCAGCGCGACGCAGGCGAAGCCGAAGGCGCCGATGCCCCAGATCCACGCTGGAGCCTTCGCGCAGCGCGAAGCGGGAGGCGCTGTGATCGCTCGATCCAGCGCCGGGATCAGGTCGATCCGCTCGAGCGCCGGATCGTCTGCCGCCAGTCGATCACGGATGGCGCTCAATTGGCGCAAGCGCCTTCGAGCGTCGAGCGATTGCACGAGCTCCGCCTCCACGCGCCGAGCGTCGTCGGCCGACAGCTCCTCTTCCAGATAGGCCGCAAGCTCGTGCGTGCTCGGCCTCGAACGGTCGTAGAACCTCATGGGCGCTCCTCCAGCAGCTCGCGAAGCTTCGCCATCGCGTCGAATAGCCGCCGCTTCACCGTGCCGAGTGGCAGCTCCAGGGCGTCCGCGATCTCCGTCAGGTCGAGATCTCCTCCGTAGCGCAGGATCACCACGATCCTCAGCTTCTCGCTCAGCTGCGCGAGTGCGGATTCCAGGTCGCGCTGGCACTCGCGCGGATTCCAAGCCGTAGTCGCGCGATCGCGGTGGACGAGGTCCGCGCGGGCGGCGGCGCGCGTCTTCGAGTCGCGCGTGGACATGCGACACTGGTTGATCGCGATGCGGCACAGGTACCCGACGAACTTCCCGCACGCTCGATAGCGATCCCGGCTGCGATACAGCTCGAGAAACGTGCACTGGGCGACGTCGGTCGCGAGCGTACGGTCGCGCAGATAGCGTGCGGCCACGCGCAGGACGCGCGCCTGGTGACGGAGCACGAGGAGGTGGAAGGCGGGGTGCGTTCCAGCTCGTGTGAGCTCCATCAGCTCGTCGTCGGTCAGCGCCTCGAACGAGGCCGACGCCGGATCGGTCACCGGCATCAGCTGCGTAGCCTTCAGCGAGTCCATGTCTCCCTAGAGTGCGAGTGGGGCGCCCGCGGTTCGGTCCGCAGTGCGAAAAACTTCATCCGAACCGAGCGCGCACGCCGTGCACTTGAGTGTGCGTCGCGTGCCTCTTGCTCGCGGCGAGGAGAAAACCATGGAAACCAAGCACGCAAAACGATCACGTCGCCGGTTGCTCGTCCTGGCTTGTGTCGGAGCAGCCCTGATCACGGGCAGCGTCGGCAGTGCATTCGCCGTCGGAGTGCAGGACGAGTGCAGCGTTACGAACGGCTACCTGACATTCCTGGACTTCGGGCCGAACGGAGGGCCCGGGCGTTGTGGTCACCTGTTCGATTGGAACGACAACTGGAACGACTTCGGCTGGGGCAACCGAGCGGACGACTTTCGCAACGACGGCAGGACACACAACGCTTGCATCTATCCGAGCGTGAACTACCAGGGAGTGCCACGTCACCTAATTCGCGGCCAGGTGACGCGTTGGTACGACACCGTCGACTCGAACGCCTGGACCACGAGCCCCACGTGCCCGCGCCCGCCGGCGGACTGACAGGTCCCATGCGTCGCAAAGCCGCCGTTGCTCTCGTTCTGGGCCTGCTCTGCTGGGCTGCCGCGCTCGCTCCGCATCCACGCGAAGCGAGCGCGGTTCGCCGCGACGCTGCAGCGCAGGACGCCGCACCGCTCGCATCGCCGATAGCGGATCGAGCTTCCGCGCCCAAACCAGCACCCGTGCGGCGGAGCTCTCGTGCCGCCGCACGGGTGCCTCCCTCCGGTCCGAGCCGGGTCGATCGACTGCAGGAGCTGCAGCCGAGCCACGAGGAGAGTGCGACTTTATGGCTGGCGGAGGAGGAGCTCGTCGCGGAGTGCATGAAGTCTCGCGGCTTCGAATACTGGCCGCAGCCTGCCGACGATGAGACCGAGCAGATGGCAGCGCTCGCGCCGATCCGCCGCGGAGACGTCGAAGCTGCGCGCACCTCGGGTTACGGCCTCTGGCGCAACCTGACCGGTGGGACTCCGACGCGGGATCCTCCGAGAGATCCAAACGCCGATCTCATCGCGGCGATGGACCCCGCGCGACGCGACCGCTATCTCGAGGCTCTACGCGGTCCGAACATCTCGCCGACGGATCCGAGCGTGCGAAGCCGCGTCGCCTCGCTGCAAATGCCTGGGGGTGCGATGGTCTACTGGTTTGCTGATTCATGCTTCGCGCAAGCGCGCAGTCGATTGTACGGAGACGACTATCAGAACGTCATGTCCGGCCCTTCCCACGTGGAAGCCGAAGAGAATGTCGAAAAGCTCCTGGAAGCCGACGGCGACTACACGCGCGCGAAGGAGGCGTGGCGCGCGTGCATGCAGCGCAGCGGGTACTCGGTCGCCAACTCCACGAACGCCTCGGCGGACTTGCTCCGGGAGTTCCACTCCGGCAAGCTGACGCTCGAAGCGTTGCGCGAGCGTGAAATCCTGATCGCCACCGCCGATGCGGAGTGCTTCACGGAGGCCGATTTGGGTCCTGCACGGCGTGCCGCGTACGCGCGAGCGGAGCGAAACGTGGTGAGCAGCGCGCAGGATCGTCTGTCCGCGATCAAGCTCAATCAGCAGACAGCGCTCGCACGCGCGGCGAGCGTGCTCGACCGCCAGCGATAGTAGTGGACCTACATTTGCTGCGCGCCACCGCGCACAGTAAGGTTTGACTGACATGCAGAACGATGTTTCGGACGACCTCGCGCGCCCTGCCGGTGCCACCGAGGCGTATCGCGCTGAGTTCCGACGAGAATGTATTCCAGGGTGGTATCGCGGACAGCTGCACGTGCTCTGGACCGGGGCGTGGGTGCTCGTCCCGATGGGTTACTGCATCTCCCAGCTGCAACGTCCCAGCCCGCTCGAGCTCCTGACCGTCCCTCTGATGCTCGTGTTCGGAAGCTTCTTCGTCTGGACGTTCCACAAACACGTGCTGCACCGCCCGGTGCCCGGGTTGCGAGAGGCCTACAAGATCCACACGCTGCAGCATCATCGGTTCTACACATTCGATCACAACGAGCCGCACAGCGCGCGCGACTTCTTCATCACGCTCTTCCCGCTGGGCTTCGCCCCCGGCCTGGCGTTCACGACCCTCCTGCTGGGACACTTCGCGCTGAGCGCGATCAGCCCGAACGTGGGCTTGTTGTTCACGACCATGTCCGTCGCGTACTTCGGCTTGTACGAACTGGTGCACTTCGCCAGCCATCTGCCGGCGAGTGCTCCGGTGTTGCGGCTACCGTTTCTCGCCAGGTTGCGCGCGCATCACCGCCTGCACCACGATCCACGCCTGATGGGAACGAAGAACTTCAACGTGGTGCTGCCACTCTTTGATGCATTGTTCGGTACGCTGGAGCGCTCGCGGCCTCAGACTCACAAGGGGAAGGGCTAACGTGCCGTAGTTCACCCGACCACGAGCGCAAACGTGAACCCATCGTAGCCCTTGCTGCCCACGGTCTGCACCGTCGTCGCGCTGACGCGCGGCTCCTTCGCCAGCACCTCGTGAAAGCGCTGAACACCGCGCACGTGCACGTCCGTGTTGTCGGGATCTGCCACGGCACCGCGCCGCACCACGTTGTCGACCACGATCACACTGCCGGGCCGGGTGAGCTTGAGAGACCAGTCGAAGTACGCGGGGATCGAGGCCTTATCCGCATCGATGAACACGAAGTCGAACGCGTCGCGGCGTTCTGACGCAAGCTGTTGCAGCGTCTCCAGTGCCCGTCCGAGCCTGAGCTCGATGCGATCGGCGAGCCCAGCATGTTCGAAGCTCGCCTGCGCGACCTCCGCATGCTTGGGCACGAGCTCGAGCGTGACGACCTTTCCGCCCTGAGGCAGCGCCCGCGCAAGCCAGATCGTGCTGTATCCACCGAGCGTTCCGATCTCGAGGATGTTGCGCGCGCCGATCGCCCGCGCCCACAGCTGAAGCAGCTTGCCTTGATTCGGCGCGACAGCGATCGGCGGGAGGCCGGCCGCTGCGCTCGCTTCGAGCGCACGCGCGAGCGCGGGGTCAGATGGAATGAGCTGGGCTTCGACGTACTTGTCGACGGTGGTCCAGATCGGGTCGGGCTCGCGAGCGGTGGTCATGTTGCGGTTCTAGCCGGCCCTGGATGGACGGTCTAGTGAACTGAACCGCATCGCTAGTCGGCGGCCAACTCGATCACGTTGCGATCCGGATCCCGCACGAACAGCGCCACCGAGCCCCTCCGCCCGCTGATGGCGATCCCCGCCCGCTCGAGTGCAGCCTCCATCGCTGCGACATCCGAGATGGCGAGCGCGATGTGCGTGATCCCCGGGAACTTGTCGCTTCCATCCATCAGCACATTCGGCCCGTTGGCCTTCGGCGCATTGACGATGAAGTTCAGCTCCAGCCCCGACGGATGCCGCATCGCAGCCACGTTCTCGGGCCCCACCGGCCCCCACGTGTGCTCGAAGCCGAGTTGCGCGTAGAAGGCCTCGGACTTGGCCAGGTCATGCACGCGAATGCCGATGTGGGCGAGTCCGGTGACGAGCGAGCGGGGGGTCATGCCCTGCTGTAGCACGGCGGCCTGCCCTCAACACGTGCCCGCGTGCAGCGTCCGATACTCGAGAGGGGTATGTCCGCTCCAGCGCTTGAACGCGCGCACGAACGGGGGGCACTCCGCGAAGCCGAGCAGGAACGCGATGTCTTCGATGGTGAGGTGGGTCTGCTGAAGGTAGTGCGCCGCGGTTCGATAGCGCTGTTCCTCGAGCACTCGAGGTACGTGGTGCCGTGATGGGCGAGCTTGCGCGTCAGCGTGCGTCATGCCGAGTCGCTTGGCCGCGCCCGTGGCCGTCGCTTCACCCGCGGGCAGTGTGTTCGCAATGTCGGCGGTCACTCGCTGTACCACGCCGTCCCCCGGGCCGAGGCCTTGCAACAGGTGGTCGGCGTGCGCGCGCAATACCTGGTGTAGCGATGCGTTCGCCGTGGGCAGGGGCGTGTCCAGGCGCCACGCGTCCGTGACGTACGCATCGTAGGCTGCGCCGAACACGAGCTTGGTGTTCGGGAAGATGGCTTCGTACGCTGCGAGGTTGCCGCGCGGAAATCATGAAGTTCGAAGTCACAGCGTAGGCGCGGATCCAGGTTGCGTCTGTCTACGTGTCGCTTCGTTTCCCGATCAGTCTGGCTTCGACGCGCGTCTCACGCTCCCGCGCGCCGTGTTCTCGACCCAGTACACCACACGCTCGGTGACTCCCAATCCCATCACCTTCTCCGCGGGCGCGACGACTTGTGGTTCGCCTCCCTCGAGAGGTGCGCGCTTGATGGCGTTCACATCGGCCCAGTAGACGTGGGTCAAGTCGATCGCGAGCGCGGCGGAGTCTCCCGCGGCCACCATCGTCGCGGATCCACCCGTCGACGGAGCCTTCCAGGTCGCGTTGTTCGCCTGCCAGACGATCCATTCGCCGTTTGCGACGATCACCGTCGGGCCGCTTGGACCGGTCGTGGTCGCTACCATCACCGGCGCAGTTGCTCCGCGCGGTAGTTTCCACACGGTCTTCGCATCCGTGAGCGTCCAGTAGACCGCCTCTCGATCGACGGCCATGTGGTCAACTTGCCCCGCGCCGCCGGCCGGCGCGAGCGTATTCCACGTGCCGCTCCACCTCGTCGTGTGCCGGATCTCACCGGCCGCGGCAAAGTAGGTATCTCCACCGTCGGGAGCAACTGCTGTGATCGACATTCGATCGAGCATCACTCTGCCCGCACCACCCGCATGCGAATACGTAACCAGCGCCTCGCCAAACACGAACATATTGTCTGGGTCGACGGCGAATCCGCGGGGAGTGATCGAAGCTGCCTGGAATGTGGTGACGCGTTGACCCTCGAACGTGAACTTCAGGGGCATCGGCTCGCGGCAGCTCTGGACGTAGATGCCGCTGGTGTGGATCTGCAAGCCCAACGGGCACTCGATCCCTTCGGCCAGCGCGCTGTCGTCGCACTGCGTGCCGCAGACACATTTGCCTTCCTCACAGAACGGCTTGTTGCCGCTGCACGTCTCGACGGTGGTCACCGCGACCCGATCCGCACCGCAGGCGCTGACTCGGTTCTCCACGCAGAAGCGTTCGTCGGCTTGGCGTTGGGCGCAGGCCGCCGCAGCCGGGGTAGGTGCTGCGCCGCGCGGCTCGGGCATCGCACCTGCATCGGTCGGCGCGCTCGCACTGCCGCTTCCAGCTGCAGCCAGCTGCGGCGCTACTGCGCTCGGGCGCGAACCAGCGCTGCCCTGTCGCTCCGCTCTTGTCTGTGCATCCGACTGTGATTCATCGTTCGATGCGTCGCGATCGGTAGCTTCGACTTGCACCGTCTTGACCGTAGGCACGACCGTGCACGCCGCGCCCATCGCACACGATACGAACAACACGCCTTCGAGCAATCGTGAGAGGCCGTAGGTAGCTCCGAGCCGGTTTGTGAACCACGCCACGCGCTAGGTAGTACCGGGACCACGCCAAGGGTCAAGTGAGCCGCTGCTGTGGCGCGTGATGAGCATCGATGTCCGCTGGAAATGGCGGCGACGTGGTCGCGAATGAAGTGCGGGCACAGGCAATTCCTCTCCAGCGTCGACGCGGAGATCCGCGAGAGATCTGCCGGGTTTCGTGGCCGTGATCGAGCTGCGCTTGGAACTTGCTGCCGCGGTACGGAAGCGACGGACTGCAGCGGGCATCACGCAGGCAGCACTCGCCAAAGCCATCGGCTCGAGTCAGGCGCGCGTGGCGAAGATGGGAGGGGGCGATCCGCAGGCCAGCATCGAGTCGCTCGTACGTGCGCTGGCGGTGCTCGGAGCGAAGCCGCGACTGAAGGTCGCGTGAGAGTCGTCCGGTGTGCTCAGTTTGAATAGTAAGTCTTCCTGTTCGATCGTGCTGCATCTCCGCCGCATATGACGCTGGATGAACGTCGGCCCTCGCGTTAGCGTGGGCGCATGTCTCGTGCTTTCGAGGACATCCTGGGCAACGCCTTCCGCGTGCTGCTGGTCGCCGTCGCGCTGTTCGGCTACGTCGCTCACCTCTTCGCCTTCCGCGGTTACTACCACCTCGTGGGTCGTGACGACGGCTGGTCCGGGCTCGGGCCGATGATGAGCATCTTCTTCTTCAGCCCCCTGCAGCTAGCGGCTGCGGCGTCGCTCGTCCGCGCTTACATGAATGCCGGCCTTCCGGAAGTCGCTGCGCCGAGTCTCCCCACCGGCGCCTATGGTCTCGAGAACGTCGAGCGCAATCTGGTGCGCGGGCGTCGCGTCGCACTCGCAGGGTACTGGACGCTCGGGGTGCCGGCCTTCTTCGTGGGCGTGTGCGTGCTCGGCGCGCTGATGACGCATCCCCTGCCCGGGGCTTCGATCCTGGTCGGTCCGGTCAGCGTCTTGTGGATCCCGATGTGGTTCGCCGGCGTGGTCGCGGCGTTCAGCGCGGCCAATCGGCACGATGATTCGAGCCTGTTGTTGCTCGCCGGTGGGTATCCGGTGCTGTCGATCGTTTACGCGTGGTTGTGAGGCCCGGAACGTGGCATTCTGCGGCGCCAAGCCATGACAGATCCGCGCATTCCGATCGTCGAGACGATCCTCCATCCCACCGACTTCTCTCCCGCCAGCCGCGTTGCGTTTCACCACGCGCTCCGGATCGCGCTGCTCGCCAAGGCGCGGTTGACGCTGTTGCACGCGGAGGCACCCGAAGCGGAGACGGAGTGGCTCGATTTCCCCGGGGTGCGCGAGACGCTCGAGCGCTGGAAGTACTTGCCGCCGCTGAGTCTGCGTTCGGCCGTGCCCAAGCTCGGTATCGATGTGCGGAAGCTGGTCTCACGGCAGGGCGATCCGGTGAAGGCCGTGCTGCACCACCTCGAAGAGTTTCCTGCCGATCTGATCGTGCTCGCCGCGCATCAAGACGGGGGGCAGCTGGGCTGGATGCGGCAGCGGGTCGCCGAACCGCTGGCACGTCAGGCGGCGCAGATGACCTTGTTCATTCGCGAGAACACGGACGGCTTCATCTCTGCCGCCGACGGCACGGCGTCCCTGCAGAACGTGCTCATTCCGGTCGCCGACGTCCCTCCGCCGCAACCCGCCGTCGAGGCAGCCGCTCGCCTGGTCAACGGCCTCGACTGTCCGCGCGGTACCTTCACGCTGCTGCACGTGGGTGAAGCGGACTCGATGCCGGAGGTGCGTTGTCCCGAGCTGTCGGGTTGGGAGTGGAAGCGCGTCGTCCAGAGCGGGAACGTGATCGACGCGATCGTCGACGCCAAGGCCGATCTGATCGTCATGGCAACCGATGGACGCAATGGGTTCCTCGACGCACTGCGCGGCAGTCACAGCGAACGCGTGCTGCGGAGCTCGCCCGCGCCACTGCTGACTGTACCGGTCGGCTCGCTCGCCGAGGACTATCTGCGTTAGATGCGCACGGGTCCCGGAAGTCACGCGCTGGTGATCGGCGCGAGCGTCACCGGTCTATGCGCTGCGCGCGTGCTGCGCAGCCACTTCGACCGGGTGACGATCGTGGAGCGCGATCGGCTGGAAGACGGGCCGGCGTTTCGCAGCGGTGTGCCTCACAGCCGGCATCTGCACCTGCTGCTCGGGAAGGGGCGTCAGCTGCTGGAGGTGCTGTTTCCCGAGCTGCCGGCCGCGTTCGAGTGCTCGAAGGTGCCGCTGATCAACCTGACGCGGGATCTCGAGATGTTCACGTTCGTGGGCATGGTGCCGCGCTATCGCTCGGTCCACGAGACTCGAGCGTGTAGCCGTTTGTGGCTCGAGTCCACGCTGCGCGCCATGCTGCGGGTCCAGCCCGGCATCGAGCTCGTCGATCAGGCGGAGGTCGCGGCGCTGCTCGAGTCTCCGCGCGGCGTCGTCAGCGCCGTGGAGCTGCGGCGGCGCTCCGGGCCGCGCGAGCTCGTGTCGGCCGACCTGGTGGTGGACGCGACGGGTCGCAATTCGAAGGCGCTCGACTGGTTGGCGGCGCTGAACTATCCGACTCCGAGCATCGAGACGGTGAATGCACACCTCGGCTACGCATCGCGCTGGTATGAGAAGCCTCGCCGCGCATCCGAACCGTGGCTCGGTGTGTACACGGGCCTCGAGCCGATCCGCAACAGTCGCATCGGCGTGCTGTTTCCCGTGGAAGGCGAGCGCTGGGTGCTGACCCTCGCCGGTATGGGGCAGGAGCAGCCGCCCACCGACGAGCAGGGGTTCCTGCAGTTTACCCGCCGGCTCGCCCGCCCGACGATCTATGAGACCTTGCCTGCGCTGCGGCCGATCTCACCCATTTATGGATATCGCGCCACCGAGAATCGCTGGATTCATTTCGAACGCATGGATCGCTGGCCGGACGGCTTCGTGGCCATGGGCGATGCCGTGTGTTGTTTCAATCCAGTCTACGGGCAGGGCATCAGCGTCGCCGCACTGGAAGCCGTGTTGTTGAGTCGTCTGCTCGAGGACCGCGGGAGCACGTTGCGCGGCTTCGCGCGGCGGTTTCAGCGCAAGCTGCCCAGTGTGCTGGAGACAGCCTGGGTGATGTCGACCGGCGAAGATCTGCGCTGGCCGGCGACCGAGGGCGGTACCAGGAGCGTGGCCAAGCGCCTGACTCACTGGTACCTCGATCAGTTCGTGCGCGACATGTGCGAGAGCCGGGAGATGATCGAGACGTTCATCGCCGTGCAACACCTGATGGTCCCGCCGACCGCGTTGCTCCATCCGAGCATCGTCGCGCGACTCACCGCGCGCGCCGTTCGCACTCGCCTCGATCGCGAGCTGGGCACAGTCGAACCCATTTGACCCGCGATGCTCGAGCTGCAGCAAGGCCTGAAGTCGAGCGCGAACTGACTACATCTTCGAGTGTTCGTAACGCGTGACGTTCATCATCGAGCGCTTGTCGCCGTAGAGGTACGGGCGATAGCGCTCGTCGCTCTCCAGGAACAGCTTGTAGAACGGGATCATGTACGCCGCCTGGTCGTCGTAGTTGTCGTTGGCTACCGCCATCATGCTCGCCGCGACTCCGCTCGTGCGGTCGGTCGACAGGAAGTGGTCGCCTTCGAACACGACCAGGAACTTCTCGGTCGAAGCCGGGATGCTCTGGTAGTGAGGGGCGGCGTGGCTCGAGACCGCTGCGGTCGTGTCGCTGGCCGCGCCGATGATCATGATGGGCGCAGTGATCTTGGGGAAGCTGCCGCCCGGTTGCCACGGCTCCAGGGGCATTGCGCATCGGATCATGTTGCCGAGCTCGTTGGCTGCGTAGAGCGTGCCGCCTCCACCCATCGATTGGCCCGTCACGCAGATGCGGTCAGTCGCGAGCTTGCCCATCAGCGGGCTGCCGGCGCGGCTGTTCTCCTCCATCAGGTGTTTGACCGCAGCCACGAGGTCGTCGCCGCGCGCGGGCGGTTGGTCCGCATCGGTGTTGGTGGGCGTGGTGAGCAGCGCCGCGATGCCGTGCGACGCGAGCATGTCGCCCACGAATTCGTAGTCCGTTCCCTTGGCCGTGTAGCCCGGCGCCAGTGCAACGGATGCAAACGGCGGCTGCGCGTCTTCCGGGTAGTACATCACTCCGGACGAGTACTCCGAAGCCTTGAGCCCATCGGTGTAGATCTTGACCTTGTAGGGGCCCTTGGACTCGATGTTGATCTCTTCCATGCGCGGGAAGCCGCCTGCAGCTGGCATGCCTGCTCCGCCGCTGCCGGCATCCGCCGCTGCACCGGCGCTCGCACCCGACGCACCGCCGCTACCAGCTGCAGCCGGTGATCCGGCGCTCGCACCCGCAGCGCCCGCTGCGCCGCCGCTTGCACCGCCGCTGCTGCTGCCCGCCGCCGCGGGTGCTCCAGCGCTCGCACCGGCCTTGCCGCCGCTACCAGCTGCAGTCGCACCTGCCGCAACACTCCCCGCGCCCCCTGCGCTCGTTCCACCCGGTGGAACAGACATGCCGGCCGCGGTGCCTGCTTGAGCTCCCGGCAGCATTTGCTGTTGTGCGGGGTCACTTCCACACGCTGTAAGAGCCAGCGCGAACAGCCAGGAGACGTGAAGGGGCTTGTGCATCGCGTCGGACTATAAGCCGGCGCGCGTCGAGGCGCCGCGCGAAACCTGGCGTATTCGTGGCGTCGTGTCAGCTTGACCGTATATGGAGTAAGCTAAGTGCTGATTCGTTACGCTTATGGCGTAAATTGTTTGGGTGCACGCTTGACCCTTCGCCGCCAGTTCGCGATACCAGGTGCCGCCAAGGGAGAACGCAGCGTCATGGGATTGTCGAGCGCGCAACGCATCGGTGCAGTGGTGTTGGTCATGGGGTTCGTGGCCTGCAAAGGTTCGAACGACAGGATGTCTGTTCCGCTGGAGGGAACGTCCGGAGCTGGGGGCTCGACTGCCGCGGCTGGGTCACCCGGGGCGGCAGGAGCGCCAGGATCCGCGGGCGCGAGCGCGACCGGAGCGGCGGGCAAGCAGGGCGCAGCCGGCACTTCGTCCGGCACTGCGGGAGCGACGCCCGCTGCTGGTACTGCCGCTGCGGCTGGCGCCGGTGCGGGTGGTGCTGCAGCCGGCAGCGGTGGTGCTGCAGCTGGTAGCGGCGGCGAAGCAGGCGGTGCCGCAGGCATGGCCGGCGCCGCGGGCGCAGCAGGCGCTGCCGGCAGCAACGCCAGCTTCATGGACTGCAAGTCCGAAGACCTCGGTCCCTGCGGGACGTTCACCACGCAAGAAGGCACGAAGCTCCAGCTCGGTCCCTACGGCGCCGTGATGGAGAAGAACGCGGGCAAGGGCTTCGAGGTGGCGCTCGCGCGCGGCGACTCGGACAACAACGCGAGCTGCACCAGCGTCGTGGCTTCCTTCGGCGAAGATCCAGAGAAGAGCAAGCCGCTCCTCGAGACCACGGGGATCGACTTCGCGCTGTTCACGATCTATCGACCCGCAGAGTGGCGCGAGGGCGAGAAGGTTCCGATCATCACCTGGGGCAACGGCACCTGCGCGAAGACCGAGGGTTACGGCGCACTGCTGCGCTACGTGGCATCTCACGGGTTCTTCGTGGTCGCAGCGAATTCACGCTGGACGGGATCCAACGGCGCGATGACCAAGGGTCTCGACTTTGCCTTCGCGGCGACCGCCGACTCCAAGAGTCCCTACTACAATCGCCTCGACACCTCGAAGGTCGGCGCGATGGGCCACTCGCAAGGTGGCATGGCCACGATCACCGCAGCGCGCGACGAGCGCGTGAAGACGGTGATCATCTGGAACGGCGGCAGCACCGCGGTGAAGACGTTCCTCGCGGTGTCGGGTGACAAGGACATCGGCAACCCGACCGTGTCCGGCATGAAGAATGCGCTCACGGGCAACCCGCCCGGCGCGTTCCTCTTCTATCACAAGACCATCGGCCAGGGCTCGGTGCCCGGTCACCTGACGCTGATGACACAACCGGAGCGCGTGATCGAACCCACCGTCGCCTGGTTCAAGTACAAGCTCAACGGTGACATGGACAGCAGCAAGTGGTTCCTCGGTAGTGACTGCAAGCTCTGCGGGATGCCGAGCGAGTTCGAGTACGGACAGAAGGGCCTGGAGTAATCGGCGCTCTCCGAACGAGCCGTTGCGCGGCCGACTGACGCTTGGCGTTCATCATCGGCCGCGCGCCGTGGCTGTCCGAAAGCACTCGCCCTGCTACGCTAGCCGCGGCATGCGGGTGTCGTTCGGGTTGGTTGGGTTTGCGGTCGCGGCCGTGCTGTGTGTGCCGGCGCGCGCGGAACCCGCGACCCTGCTGGAGATCCGCTACACGCCGGTCAAGCGCGCGCAGATCGCGATCTGGATCGAGGACGAATCGGGGAAGTTGATCGCGACCGTGGCGTTGACCGAGGCCGTGGCGTATCGCGGCATCGGCAACCGACCGGGCGCCGCGCAGCTGAACAGCGGCTACCGCTGGCCGTTCGGCCGGCGCGAGGGCACGTTGCCGATCTGGGCGCGCCAGCGCGCGAGCGTCCCCGACGCGCGATTGTTTCCGCGCGTGGTGTACCAGAAGCGTCCCGAAGGCTTGATCATGAAGCTCGGGGATGATCAGTCGCCCGACGACTACTATTGCCTCGGCTACGAGGTCGCTCGCTCGCAGCGCGATGCGCTCGACGCCGTCAGCTGCGCCTCGGTGTTCAACAGCGACAAGGGTCGCTATCTTACCGAAGCCGAGCACGCCAAGGGTTACTCCGAGCCGTTCGAGTTGCCGCATCGCAGCCCGGACGCGCCGGCCGAGGGCGAGCAGCGCGCGCTGTCGCTCGAGTCGCTGTATCCGGCGCGCATGGACGCGACGTACTGTCGGGGCGGGAACAACTGTTACGATCACGAAGACGTCAAACGCTTCGTGAGCGATGTGCGCGCGGTGATGCCGGAGATCGACGCGGTCACGCGCGCCACGGCACCGGGCGGCGTTCCGCAAGCCATCCTGTTTCGCGTGCCGGAAGAGTGGTCTCGCGGCAAGTACGCGCTGTGGATCGAGGCGAACGTCGAGGGCGACTACCTCGAGGGCGCCGCGGACTGGAACACGGATGTCTATCCCACGCCGACGGCACCCGAGGGCTGGGATCCGTACGCGCAGGCGTTCGGCTACCCGTACCGCGGTCAGCCGTCGATCGCCTACCGCGTGCCGATCGAGCTCGGCGGCGCCGAGACCACGTTCGCGACCGCCGATGCAGCGGGTCGATCGTCGTGGGAGCTCGATGCACCGGACTACGGCAAGCTCGAGCCGCTCGGCGACGAGCTGGCGCAGAGCGCGGGCAGTGGCGTGGATCGCTTGCAGCGGGACGCGCAGGGCAAGCGCGTGGTCGTGCTCGCGCGGCAGAACGAGGAGACTGCATCCGAACAACCCGCGAGCGAAGGCGGGCAGTCGCAGGTACCCAGCACGGGTGAAGGCATCGTGCTCGAGCGCACGGGCAACGGTGTGAAGGGCCCCGTCGGCCCGATCGCCGAGCTGACCTTGCAGCGACACGAGGATCCGTTGCACGCACACGCCTGGATGCGCCTGCGCTTTCGAGCGACGCATGCGGAGCGGCCGCTGCATGCGTACGAGGTGCGCGTCGCGCCGGAACCGATCGGCGATGAGCGTGAGTTCATCCTGCACGGCAGGCAGGCGCACAGCGCGACCGAGAGTCGCGAGGGTTCCGCGGCGCTGATGCTGCCGGTCGACACACCCGAAGGGGAGTGGATCGAGACCACCATCGGCGATCTGAGCGCCGAAACGCTCTACTACGTGGGAGTGCGCGCGATCGACGAGCTCGACCGACATGGCCCGATCAGCGTCGCCGCACTGCGCACCGCCGAGCGGCGCTTCGCGACGGTCAGCGCGTGCTTCGTCGCCACGGCCGCCTACGGCACGCCGCTCGCGCACGAAGTGCAGTCGCTGCGGCGTCTGCGCGATCGACAGCTGCTGGCCAATCCCATCGGCAGAGCGCTGGTCGACGCCTATTACCGGCTCGGCCCCGCTGCGGCGCGCTTCATCGCTCCGCACCCCGAGCTGCGAAGCTGGGTGCGGGGACTGCTAACCCCCCTGATCGCGATCGCGCGACGCCTGCCCTGAAGGAAAAATCCAGCGCGGAGGCGCTCCCCATCCCCTAAATTGCTTGCAGTCGCGCGCGAGGCGACTAAGTCTCGGCCCGATGCTTGGTCTCCGGTGGCAGCAGCGATCGCGGTCTCTCATCGCCGCTGGCCTGGTGACGGGTGCCGAGCTGGTGTCTGCGCAGAGCGCGCCGCCGGCGGCTGCGAGTGAGCGCGATGAGCTGGTGACGCCCGCGGAGGCGGCCTTCGACTCCGAGCTGTGTCAGTCGGAGCTCCAGGCCGAGGTCCGCTTGAGCGGGACGGTCTACGACTCGGAGCGGCCCGATCGTTCGCTGGCGATCCTGGGCAAGCCCTCCAGCTCGGACACGGCCGTGTATCGAGCGGGTGCGCGCCTGGGTGCGCTGCGACTGCTCGCCGTGCATCCGACCGCGGTGCTGTTCGGCTCGGTGGAGGGAGATGCGTGTTGGCTGCGCATGAGTCGCATCGAGCCCGGTGGCCAGGCTCCGAAGAAGAAGGAGAAGGCGGCGGAGCAGGCGAAGGACAAGTCGAAGACTCCGTTCTCGAAGGAAGAGCTCGACCGCGGCATCCAGCGTCATGGTGACGGCCAGTTCAACGTGGATCGAGGCCTGCTGCAGACCGCGATCGCACGCATGCCGCAACTCGCGAAGGGGATGCGCGCGAAGGTGGTGAAGAAGAACGGCGAGCCCGTGGGCCTGGCGATCCGCAAGCTGCCGAAGGACGGCATCCTCGCGCGCCTGGGCGTGAAGCGGGGTGACGTGCTCAAGACCATCAATGGTTTTCAGGTCGGGAGCATCGACGGCATGTTGACCGCGCGCTCGGCGCTCAGCACGGCCAAGCGCTTGAGCCTGGCGATCGAGCGCGAAGGCAAGCCTGTCACGCTCGAGTACAGCGTGCATTGACGGTCGATTTTCCGTCACAAAACGCGGCGTAAGGATGCGCTAGAAACGTGGCGCAGGTCACTCGTCGCAGGGGCGTGCAGGTCGTAAGACCACGACAGGAGGGGTTGTGCATACACCCAAGCGTTCGTGGATCAAGATCGCGATCGCGACGACCGCGACCGCGTTGGGCATCGGCTACGGCAGCGGAGAAGCGCTGCTGATCGCCTGCGCGATCTGGATGAGCGTCGCATCCGATTGGTACTGCGTGCGCTCCGCCAGTGTTCCGCGCCCGACGCGGCGCTATCGCAGGTGCGTGCGGGACAGCTGGGCCCACTGATACCCTGGCAGATTCGAGCATCGGGACGCGAGTTCGCCAGCCAATTTGTTCGAATCCGACGGGCATGGACCTTTACCCCGCGCCGCTTTCGAGACACATACGAAAGCGGAGGTTGCCATGCCGGGTCTCAAAGTCGCGCTGACGTGGATCGCCGCGCTCGCCGCTGTCGGCTGCATCGGTCAGTCCGGAAGTGAGGCTATCCCGAGGGACCCAATGACACCCACGAGACCTCCGGCGATGGTCCCCCCCGGCATCCCCCCGCGGCCGCATTGCCCGTGCGGCGGCTATCCGCAATCGCTCGTGGTACGCGCGCAAGTGGTCGGCGCTGAAACATTCCCGCAGGTGAGCACCGTTCGCTACGAGCTCGTGGCGCAGGAGATCCTCGGGCAAGATCCGCTGGGGCGGGACGAGATCCAGGTCTCCGATCACTTCGGAGGTTACTGGTCCGGTCAGCTCGGCTGCGGTGGCACCGCGGAAGCTGCCAAGGTGGGAGATGTGGTGCTGGCGTTTTACCAGCGCGGCAGGCAAGACGGTCAAGAGTGCTGCGAGTACATCGCGTGCACCGGCCAGTGCGCGGGCAGCAAAGTGGATGCTTGTCAGGAGAGTTGTGAGACGACGACCCACGACGTCTGCGCTCAGCACAGCGAAGAGGCCGTGATGCGCGGCCAACTGATGTTGATCCCGTGGGGCGACAAGCTCGTCGTGGGCAAGAACAGCCATAAAGGCAACAGCGTGAGCATCGATCAGAGTCAGATCGCCTCGCTGACCAAGCCCCGCGACGAGTGCATGTCCGAGTTGCCCGATCTGTTCGACGAGCTGTATCCGCCCCAACCGCCGCCGGAGCCGCCCAGCGAGCCGGCGTCTTCTGCAGCTGGCAGCGGCGCTTCGACCACGCCGCACGGGCAGCCGCTGCCGCCCGCGGGCTCGGCTGCCAGTCCCATGACGCCCCCGCCTTTGCCGAGCACCCCGCCGCCCCTCATGCCAGCGCAAATGAATACGGCGACCCGCACCGCGACCCCGCCGCCCGCAGGCCCGGAGGAAGTGCGCGTGCGCTGCGCGAAGTGATCAGTCCGACCGCGGCCAGCACAGCAGCTGCAGGTTGATCAATGCCACGTCTTCGTCCGCCCTGGTCGCCGCGAGGATCGTGCGAATCTCGCGGTACGTCGCGCGCAGCAGCTCGCGAATGCGCGCCATGTCTTCGTGCGATGCCGAGAAGACGTTGTAGCCGAAGAAGTCGTCCGCGCCCGGTTGCGTGACGCGCTCGAGCGCGGTGCGCGTCCAGTGGGCCTTGAGCGCGGCGGTGGAGCGCGTGTCGACGGTCAGCGAGCCGAAGGGCCTGTAGCGTCCGGCCGTGTTGCGGATCACGCCTGCGCTGAGCAGCTTGCGCAGACAGCGCTCTTCGATCGCGCGGTCGATGCCGAGCAAGTCGGCGATGAAGCCGGGCACGTGTTTGGGCAGTGCGGAGTAGCTCTGGGCCTCGATGACGCGCAGGATCGCTTCGGTCCAGGGCTCCTCGTACGCGAGCTTGCGCGCTGCCTCGCGCCGCGCGTGCACGGGATGCAGCTCGGCCACGAGCTCGATCGGCACCAGGGCAGCAACGAGATCGGACACGCGACCGGTCATGGCCTCGACGGTGGCCAGGAACTCGGGCAAGCGCGGCTCGGCGTGCGCGGACAGCCAACGTCCGAGCTGATGGCGCGAGTACCCGCTCTGGCTCGCGAGCGTGGCGATCGAAGTCTTGCCGCGGATCCGCTCGAGCCACGCGGCCAGACTGTGCTGATCGTCTGGGTCAGGTGGCTCGGCGGCATGAAACCCCGCGAACGCCGCGCGCACGTCGACGTTCGCGGCCGTGCATGCGCGCAGAGTGCGCCTCACGGTCGGTGCGCGGCGTCCCGCTTCCCAGTCGGCGACCGGATTGCCGCGGTAGCCGAGCCTGCGCGCGAACGCCAGCTGCGAGCGCTTGCCGCGCAACGCTCGCATCATCTGTCGCGCCGCGAGCCCAAAGTCGAGTGGCGCCTTGCCGTGAGCGGCCGAGCGCTTGGGCCGTCGCTTCATGCCGCGAGTATGCCATCCCTCGGCCGCCGGCGTTCGCGACCTGCACTCTCTTGCGGCGCTTCAGGCATTCCGGCGGTAGCGAGAAGAGGCAGAAGGATTGAACAGGGAGTCGGGAAGCCGGGAAGCGAGATTATTTGCTGCCGCGGGCTTGCATCGACCGGCTTTGCGAGCCCGCGGTAGCACAAAATCTCCTCTCGCCTTACCGGCTTCCTGTTAATTTTTCTCTTGGGGTCGTGCTGAGGGACGCTTACAGCTTTGGCCGCGTGATGTCGGCGAGCACGGCGGAGACTGCGCTGGCGTAGTCGTTTGGGTGCAGCACGAGCTGCAGGCCGCGCTGACCTGCAGAGACGGCGATCGAGTCGAGCAGCTGCGCGGTATCGTCGAGGTAGACGGGGTAGGGCTTCTTGCACGCGAGCGCGGTGCAGCCGCCGCGGATGTAGCCCGTCAGCTCGGTGAGCTCCTTGAGTGCCACTGGTGCGACTGCGCGCTTGTGCGCGGCATGCGCGAGCTTCTTGAGGTCGAGCTCGGTGCCGGCCGGGATCACCGCCAGGAGCACCGCGCGATCGTCGGCGCGCAGGCACAAGGTCTTCCAGACTTGTTCGGGCGGCAGGCCGAGCTTCTCCGCCGCGGCCTCGGCCGAGAGATCCTCCTCGTCGACCGCGTACGGTCGCAGCTCGTAGTGAATGCCGAGCGCGTCGAGTGCACGCGCCGCGTTGGTCTTCTTCGCGCCGGACACGGGCGGAAGCTATCGCTGTTGCATACCGGCGTCCACCGCAGCTAGGGTGCCGCAGTGGTTGCCGTACTTGGAGCTCGCTCGACTGCAGACGACGTGCTGCGCGGGCGCGATTTGACGGATCAGAACGTGCTCGTGACGGGCTGCAATGCCGGAATCGGCTACGAGACGGCTCGTGCGCTCGCCGCGCACGGGGCGCACGTCTTCGTGGCGTGCCGAGAGCCCGCGAAGGCGAACGCCACCGTCGAGCGGATCCGGACGAGTCATCCCGGCGCCCAGCTGACGGCCGTCAGCCTCGATCTGAGCGCCTTCGCGAGTATTCGCGCCGCCGTCGATGGGCTGAGCGTCGACGTGCTCCATGCCCTGATCTGCAACGCAGGTCTGTTTTCATCGTCGTACCGCGAGACCGCGGAGGGCTTCGAGAGCACGGTCGGCGTCTGTCACTTCGGCCACTTCCTGCTGACCACGCTGCTGCTCGACAAGCTGCGTCGCGCCGCTCCGGGTCGGGTGGTGATGGTGGGCTCGGAGTCTCACCGCCATCCCGCGCAGCTGGATCTCACACGGTTTCCGCTGCAGCGCGGCAACTTCAAGCCCCTGGTCGCGTACGGTCAGGCCAAGCTCTGCAACACACTGTTCGCGAACGAGCTCACGCGGCGCCACGCGAGTGAGGGCGTCTTCGCCAACTCACTGCACCCCGGCTCGATGATCGGCACCTCGATCTTTCGCAGCTCGATCCCCGCGCGTCTGCTGGCGCTCGCGGCGAAGCCCTTCGCGAAGACCATCGAGCAGGGCGCTGCGACGAGCGTGTTTTGCGCGACCGCGCCCGAGCTCGCGACCACCGGCGGCCAGTACTATAGCGACTGTAGGGTCCGCGAGATGAGCCGCGGCGCTCGCGACGTCGATGTGGCTGCGCGCTTGTGGCAACGCACCGACGAGCTCGTGGCGCGAGCCGACTAGTGCTCGCCAGCCAGCGGCGGACGCGTCTCGCCGTCGATCGCTTCGCCCGCGAGGAAGCCTTGCAGGATCGGTGAGATCTCGTGCTCGAGGATCGGGCCTTCCCAGTAGTGTCGCAGCTTGGCCGTGTCGTCGAACAGGAACGTGGCCGGGATCGCGCCCTTCCAGTTCACGTGCATCGCGCGCTTGAACTCGCCCATCGATCCGCCGACCGCCAGCGCGGGCAGCGGCGCGGACCAGGAGCGCATGAGCTCGGCGGCTTTCGGAAAGTCCGGCGTCTCGTCGGCGCTGACGAAGACGAAGTCCAGGTTCTCGGCGGCGAATGCCTGTCGCAGCTGCAGCAGCATCGGCACTTCGGCCTTGCAGGAGCCGCACCAGCTCGCCCAGATGTTGACGACAGTGCCGCGCTTGCCCGTGCTGCGCATCTGCGCGAAGAGCGCGGGCGCATCGACGGTCTTGACGTCGGTGTTCGGCGCCGGGGCAGCTGGGGCCACGCTGGGCTCGGCCTTGGCTTCGACGGGTTCGGGCGCGCGGCGGGCAGGAATGTCGTCGCAAGCGACGTAGGCGAGGGCGCATGCGAACAGGGCGGCTCGGCGATGACCGTTCCACATGGCCTGGGCTCTTGCCACGCCGCGTGGCGCTCCGCCAGCCCTACATGTCGGCTGCGTCCAGAGATCTGTACTGGTCGCTTCAGTGCTGCGAGCGGCAGACGAAACACGGAGGCGCCTGGCTCGGCTCGCAATCCACCTGGTCGCAGACGCCGAGCACGCCGCCCGAGAGCAGACATCGCTCGTACGCCTTGACGCAGCGCGCTCTGACCCCCGAGCTACTGGGGTCGGGACAGCCGCTCAGCAGCGTCGTGATGGCGACGAGCAGCGCGGCGCCGCACCGAGGTTGTGTCATGGCGCGCTTGTAAGACTGATAGTTCGCGCGCTCAAGCAGAACCTAACATAGTTTTCGAATTAGCAGCGATCTAATACATTTGCTGACCTTGCGAGTGCAATACGAGACAGCCGGGGTTGCCCATTCGGCCATCGAGGCTGAAAAGGATTGGCGCCAATTCTGGCCTGGCCAGCGAGACTCCAGGTCACATACAAAGGCGCACGCGGAAGCTACAGAACGACTACAACGAGCATCTGCTCACGAAGCTTGTCTGCTTGCGCCAGAGCCGCAGTATCTCGGCGAATTGCTTCATCCTGACGCGCCGGTCAGGTTGCGCTGCGCACCGCTTGGTCATGTCCGGGTAACTTAGGGCCCAGATTTTCCCAATCCGTGGCATACAATGCGCACATATGGCTGACCGAGTTTCTGGCAAACGATCTTCTTCCGAGCGCATCGAGCGTGTGGAAGGGCCTGCGGCAACTCCGCGCGTCGAGATCGCGATACGGAAGGGCCATGTGCGTCGCGCGATCCGCGCTGCGGACGCCGTGTTTGCCGCGGCCAAGGATCCGCTCGGTGGCGATGTGGAGCAGGGCGTCGTGCTGATGACGGCAGTGCTATTGGTCGAGCGTCTGGCAGCCGCCTCCGGACACGAACCGAACGCGGTGCTCCGGAAGATGGCGGACTGCTTCACGGTCAAGCGCGAGCTCTCGAAGACGCTGAAGCAAGGGCTGCACTCCTGACGCTCGCTTGCGCTGCCGCCCTTGGCTGCAGCTGGCAATTGCGATCGTGTTCGTGGCGATGTGCAACGAGGAGCGTTGCGCTCCTATGCTGCCGCGGGTCGGGATTTTCAGGGTGCGCGGAGCCATCCGTCGAGGTTGACGGGTCGCATTTATGTGTGATCGATGCGTGTCGCAATGCTCGCCACCGTGACCGTTCGCGGAACATTCGCATCATGTCACGGAAATGATGATCACATGCTTGACGCTACCCCGCGCAACATGGCAGGTCCAGTTCAACAGTGGGGCGCAAGCGGGGAGCGGCGCCAGCTAGGGGGCCTTCATCACTGTCAGCATCCGTCGTTCAGCTAACAGTGGTGTTAGCACTGGCCTGAGATGACAAGTGCGGAAGCGGATCTGGAAAGGAGAAACGATATGTCTGAATTCCAACTGAAAATGACACTCGACTGCCTGGACGCGAGTGACGCCCAGGTGCGCGTCTGGATCGATACCGAGCTCGGCGGTGATCTGTCGTGCGAGCAAGAGATCGATCTCGTACGCGATGACGAGGAGTCGTCGTGGTCGGGGCTGTTTTCGGCTGAGGGAGAAGCCTTCATCTACCGCGTCGGGATCCGAGCGACGCCCGGCACGGCTTGGTCACTCTCGGTGCGGGATGCGAGCAGCGACGGTGAAGAGCTGCTGTACGATTCCGACTTGTTGACGATGGCGAAGGAGTGGCTGATCGGCAGCTGCGATCCGAGCTGTAGCAACGATGCGGAAGGCGGATGGTCGTGAGCCGCTGACCTCTGCAGTGTGAGGCACCGGTCTGCACCGCGCTCGACTCCGGGCACCGTCTGGTCATGTTGAGTTCAGTGCCTGCGTCCGCCTGAGACAATTCTTCGATACACGCGGCGCTTCGGGACGTACTGATCATCGTACTGCAACGCTCGTCCCACCCCGAGCTCTACCCGGAGACGCATATGCACGAGCAAGGCCCGAAGATGGCGTCCAGGCTCCGTATCCCCATTCACCGGGCTCAGATCCGCGGCGCCATTCGAGCCGCCGACGCGGTCTACGCCGCCAGCAGATCGGGGCCGAGCCTCGAACCGCAGGAAGGTTTCGTGTTGATGACGGCGCTGCTGTTGGTGGAACGCCTGTCGACCGCCGAGGGCTGCGAGCCACACGTCATGCTGAGCAAGCTGGCCGACTGCTTCGAGGTCAAGCGCGCCTACGAAGCGGCGCTCGATCGACGCATGCTCACCTAGTAAGGCGCGCGCTTGGCTTCGAAACGCAGCTTCCCCAGGTCGACCAGCTCGCGGGCCTTGGCGGTGTCGAGCTTGCGCGCGTGCGCCGCATCCAGGCGGTAGAGCTTCCCGGTGCGCGCGAACAGCAGGTCGCCGTCGTGATCCCAGTCTGCCCAGTCGATGCGCCCGAGGCTGATCGTGACCTCGTCCTCGTGATTTACCAGCCGGTACTCTGTCATGTACCAGCTGCCGTCACGCTCGCCGATGCCGTGCAGGATCTCTTCGAGCTCCACCACTGCGCGCGCAAGCTTCTTCTTCGCCGCTCTTGGCTGCGTGCGCGCCCAGATCCGTTCGGAGCCGCGCACGACCGGAAAAGAGACCGGGCCGTCGAAGTCGTCCTTCTGCCAGCTCGCCTCTTGCACCAGTCGCCAGCCGTCGCGGGCTCGGCGCGCGGAGTCGATCGGGTCGTCCTCGCCCATGCCCGGGCGCGGTCCGAGCGGCTCGACGCGAAAGCCGCGTAGCAACTGCTGCCCCTCGGCAAGCGAGCGCTGGAGCGCGTGGTGGTTGAGCGCCAGCGTCGATTCGCCGTCGAACAGCCCGCCTCCGCCCCAGGCGTCGCCCTTCGGCCACATCATGACGGCCTTCAGGTACGGCGTACGGCTGACCGCTGTCCACGACATCGGGCCGGGCTTCCAGTTGGCCGCGAAGTACGCGAGGAGTTTGCCCGAAGGCGACAGATCACAGCGCCGCTCGTAGATGCGGCCCTTGAACCACTGGCCCACCTCGAAGCTGTCGTCCTTGAGCTCCCAGCCGATGCAGGCCACCTGCTTCGAAGGGCCGCGGCGCAGCACGACCGCTCGAGGCGCCTTGCGCGCGATCAATACGTAGAGGCGAGTCGAGCTCGCGGGCACATGCTCATCGTGCCCCGCTGGCGCCACAATGAAAAGTTCTGCAGAGTGAGGTTCCGGGACTCATGCAGGAAGCCATCGACACTGCGTTCATCGAGGCAGTCAGAGCCCTGTCGCCCGCACGAGCCTCGGGTGATCCGGGCACTCCCATACGACCACCTGCGCGTCTCACGGGTGAGCGAGCCATGCAGCTGTTCGACTCACAGTTGCAGAGTCGGCAGCTGGATCTTGCCGCGCGGTGGCTGCGGGCGCGCGGGACCGGCTTCTACACGATCGGCAGCTCTGGTCACGAGGGCAATGCCGCGGTGGCAGCCGCGTTGCGCGTGAGCGATCCCGCGCTGCTGCACTACCGTTCCGGTGGGTTCTACGCGGAGCGTGCGCGCATGCACGGCGGGGTCGACGCGGTGCGCGACGTGCTGCTGGGCATGGTCGCTTCGAGCGAAGAGCCGATCGCCGGCGGTCGACACAAGGTCTTCGGCAACGCCGAGCTGCACGTCATCCCGCAGACCTCGACCATCGCGTCGCACTTGCCGCGGGCCGTCGGCCTCGCGCTCGCGATCGAGCGCGCGCACAAGTTGCGCGTGGCGTGTCGCTATCCCGACGACGCGCTGGTCGTGTGCAGCTTCGGCGACGCCAGCGCCAACCACTCCACGGCGGCGGGCGCGATCAATGCCGCGTGTCACTGCGCGTATCAGCAGCTGCCACTGCCGATCCTGTTCGTGTGCGAGGACAACGGCATCGGCATCAGCGTGGAGACGCCGGCAGGCTGGATCGCGGCGGCCTACGGCTCGCGGCCGGGCCTGCGCTACTTCGAAGCCGACGGGCTCGACCTCGTCGATGCGTTCGAGGTCGCGAGCGAGGCTGCGGACTACGTGCGGCGCACCCGCAAGCCTGCGTTCCTGCGGCTCGCCACGGTGCGGTTGATGGGCCACGCGGGCAGCGATCTCGAGACGGCCTATCGCCGTCCGGACGTGATCGAGCGCGATATCCGGCGTGATCCGCTGGTACAAACAGCCAGGAGTCTCGTCGCCGCGGGCCTGTCGACCCCGGATCAGGTGCTCGCGCGCTACGAGCGCGTGCGTACCGACGTGCTGGCGGCTGCGGTGTGGGCCGAGCGGCGTCCAGTCCTGTCATCTGCTGCCGAGATCATGACTCCGCTCGCCCCGCGGCGGCCGGACGAGGTGCAGCTGGAAGCGGCGCGCCCCGTGGCCGCGAGCGCGCCCGAGCCGGAGGGTCCGCTGACGCTCGCGCTGGCGATCAACCGCACGCTGGCGGAGCTGCTGGTCAAGTATCCCGAGCTGCTGCTGTTCGGCGAGGACGTGGCGCGCAAGGGCGGCGTGTACGGTGTGACGCGTGGGTTGATCAAGAAGGCGGGCGCGGGGAGGGTGTTCGACACGCTGCTCGACGAGCAGTCGATCCTGGGGCTCGCGCTCGGTGCGAGCCTGGCCGGCCTGCTGCCGATCCCGGAGATACAGTACCTCGCGTACCTGCACAACGCCGAAGATCAGCTGCGCGGCGAGGCGGCGAGCTTGTCGTTCTTCTCCAGTGGGCGCTATCGCAATCCGCTCGTGGTGCGCATCGCGGGCTACGGATATCAGAAGGGCTTCGGCGGACACTTTCACAACGACGATGCCGTGGCCGTGCTGCGAGACATCCCGGGGCTCGTGATCGCGTCGCCCTCGCGGCCAGACGACGCCGCCGCCATGCTGCGAACTTGCGTCGCGGCGGCGCGCGTCGACGGCAGCGTGTGCGTGTTCCTGGAACCGATAGCGCTCTATCACACGCGCGATCTCCACGCGGAGGGCGATGCCGAGTGGCTGGTGCCTCATCCGGCGCCCGATGTCCACGTTGCGATCGGTCGAGGTCGCACACACCTCGATGGGCGCGATCTGACACTCGTCACGTTCGCCAATGGACTGTACATGTCGCTGCGCGTCGCGCGCCGGCTCGAGCGCGAGCACAACCTCCGTTGCCGCGTGCTCGACTTGCGCTGGCTGTCGCCGCTGCCGATCGAAGACTTGCTGCGCGAGGCGAACGCGACCGGCAACGTGCTGATCGTCGACGAAACCCGCAAGAGCGGCTCGGTCAGTGAGGGCGTGTGCGCTGCGCTGATCGATGCCGGTTATACGGGCAAGCTCCGGCGCGTGAACAGCCTCGACAGCTTCGTACCGCTCGGGAATGCCGCGCTCGACGTGCTGTTGTCCGAGCAGACCGTGCTCGAGGCTGCGCTGACCACGGTCGCCGCCCGTGCGCGCGCGGGCTGACGGAAAGCCCTACCGGCGGCCACTAACTCTTCATGATGGGTCTCCGCGCCACCAATTCGGGCAGAATTCGCGTTCGGCGGAGTGCCGATACGGCCAAAGAGCTGATCCTGGAAGCCGCGGAGTATTTCCTGGTAGAGCACGGGCCGGGCGGTGTGAGTCTGCGCGCTGTTGCAAATCGCGTCGGTATGACCGACGCCGGGGTACATCATCATTTCGGCTCGCGCGATGGCTTGCTCGAGGCGCTGTTGGCCCGGGGTGCGGCTCGCCTGCGGTCGGACCTGACGATGCTCACGCTGCGCTGGCAGCGTGAGGGTGCGCGCATCACACAATTGGTGGAAGCGCTCGCGGCCTTCTACCGCAGCGGGTACAGCCAGCTCGCGATCGCCGTGCACAATGCCGGCGCGCTCGAGTTCGAACACGGCATGCTCGAGCCGGTGGTCGATGCGCTGCACGCGGCGCGCTTGCGCCGCAGCGCGATTCCGGCCCCCGATCGACGCGAGACTCAGCTGGCAGTCGCGGCCCTACACCAGGCGCTCGCGCTCGAACCCAGTTGCGGAGACGCCTTCAGGCGCAGCGCGGGGCTGACCTCACGCGCCGCGAGCGACCCCTCCGCGTACCTGGCGTGGTGGGCGCTCACGCTCGCGACGATGCTGGGGTTGCCGAAGTAGCGCGCGGCTCGAAGCGTACCCGGAGGCCATCCGGGCCCATCGTGAACTGAAAGTTCTCGCGCACGTCTTCCGCGCGGCCGACGCGCTTCACGTCGAAGCTCTTGAACAGCAGCGCCAGCACCACGCGCATCTCGATCAGCGCGAGCGAGCGCCCCGGACAGATCCGCGGGCCGAAGCCGAACGGCATGTGCGCGGCCGCTTTGTGCACGACGTCGTCGGGTCGGTCGCGCAGCCAGCGCTGCGGCCGAAACTGGTCCGGGGCCTCGAAGTGCTTTCCGTCCAGTGCAGGCAGTCGAGTGAGCGAGCACACCATGTTGCCGGCCGGGACGACCACGTCGCCGACCACGATCTCTTCCAGGACCTCGTGGATCATGAACGGCGCCACCGGTCGCAGGCGCATCGTCTCCTGCACGATCGCATCGACGAACGGCATGCGGCCGGTCGCCTCGAAGTCGGGCGGCGTGAGCTCGTCGCCGAGCACGGCGTCGATCTCTTCGCGCGCGCGTGCGATCAGGTCCGGCCGATCGCAGAGCTCGTGGATGGCCCAGGCCAGCGTTTGCGCCGTGGTGTCCTCGCCGCCGAGTAGCATCACCATCATGTTGGCGTAGATGACCTCGTCGTCGAAAGGCCGGCCATCCTCGTCGCGAGCCAGCAGCATGGTATCGAGCAGGTTGTCAGGGTCGTCGCTGCCTGCCTGCAGCATCGCGCGGCGCTCCGCCACCAGCTGCGTTTGAAACTCGTGCAAGGCTTCGAGCGCGCCGTCCACCCGCCGGTCGGACGGCAACTTGACCCAGCGCCAGTACGGGATCGGTGTGAGCAGGCGGCGCATGGCCGCGGGGAACAGCAGCTGCAAGTGGCGCTGCAGCTTGTGGCTGCCGGCGCGCAAGGTGTCCACGTCGGTGTCGAAGGCCAGCAAGGTGGTCACGTCGACCGTGAAGCGCTTCAGATCCTTCTCGATCTGACACACCAGCGCGGTGCGCGCGGCCTCGGCCAGGCGTCCGTGCAGCCGCTCGCCGATCGTCCGTAGCATCGGAAAGAACGCGCGCACGTTGCGCGCTGCCAGCGCCTGCATGACCAGCGAGCGCTGGCGGCGCCAAGCTTCGCCTTCGGCGGTGAACACACCCATGCCACCGAGATCTGCGAACACCGTCTCCAGGTTGCTGCCGCGCCGCAGCACGTCCGGCCGCTTGCGTAACAGCTCGGCGTTCAGCGCCGCGTCCGCCACCACCAGGGCCGGCTTCCTGGCCCAGTGGATGCGATACAACGGCCCGTACTCGCGCGCCCACGACTCGAAGGTCAGATGCACTGCGCCGGGTGCGAGCTGCGCCAGGTTGCCGATCAACGGCAAGGGCCGGGGTCCGGGTAACGTCTCGAGAGCTCGCAGCGCGGTGGTGACTTGCGTTTGCATGGGATGTGTCCCTTTACGCAGCGAACGTGCCAAGGCTGAGAGCTCCGAAGAGCGCTCGAAACGCCAGCGCGTCGGCGCAGGTCGCGGGCACGTGCCCGGCACGCGGGCCTTACACTGCCCACTCCGTCACACAGACCGAACCGGTGCAGCGCTCGGGCCGTATCGGAGTCTCGAGCGGTCAGTGCAGCATCGTGTTTGCGAAAGCCCCCCGATTCTGGAGCCTGCATGATCCTGCCTGCCCGCTACCAACGATTCTACGACGCCATCCGCAGCAACCTGCCACCCCTGCCGGTCGAGCGCCTGGAAGCGGGGACGATCGTCTTTCGGAGCGTGAAGGCGCAGTACGACGGCGTCGCGCCGACCGCCGATGGCGCGCGGACGATTCGCGACGGATCCACGGCCGACCATCGCTGGACGGGTGAGCGGCCGCGCGGGCCCGGGCGCGGCGCGCTGTACCTCAGCCTGCACCTGGACGCGCTGACCAACGAGCTGTTGCACTACGCGAAGGATTCGAGCCTGCCCGTCCATCCCGAGCTCGGGCGCGTACTCACCCAGGACGCGCTCTCGTCGACCACGACGTTTCGCTACGCGCTGACGTCGCCGCTGATGGTGGTGGATCTGTCACTTAAGTCCAGTGCCGGCAACGCGTTCCTGGAGCAGCTACGTGGACAGAAGGCAGTGCGCGAGGCGCTCGCCGCGGAGCACTTTGCGACGTTGCGTCAGGCGTACAAGGCTAGCGAGTACTCGTTCTGCCGCGCGCTCGGGCACGCCGTGCTCGACGCCTCCGCTGGGCTGATCGATGGCCTGAAGGTGACCTCCGCGCGCGACGAGTGGGCGAAGATCGGTGAGACCGGCGAGAACCTGGCGTTGTTCGGTGACGACCGCGTGCCGTTGCGCTGCCTGCGCGTGTTGAGCCAGACCCAGTACGGCAAGGACGCGGCTGGCAAGCTGACGCAGAACGTCAAGCGCTTCGCGCCGTAGCCAGTTATCAAGGGACATACGGCGGCTGTTTCTGAGGCGGGTCCGGCGCGTCTCGAACACGTGGCGAAGTGCTAGACGTGGGGCGCGACCGCGCCGATTTCGGACACGCGAAATCCAGGAACCGGAGTGCGGTTCTTGGTGTAGGGTTGCTCGCGCCGATGTCTGAGCTTGTGGCCAATCAGTCGTCGTTCGTGGGGCGAACCATCGATGGACGGTGGCGGCTCGAGCAGCGCGTGGGCGCCGGAGTGCAAGGCGCGACGTACCGCGCGCGGCACGTCGAACAGCAACGCGTCGTGGCGTTGAAGTTCCTGCACGAGCGCGCCGCCGGGTCGTCGGCGCGGCGCGCGGCCTTCGAGTGGGAGGGGTCCACGCTGTCCGGGCTTTCGCACCCGAACATCGCCACGCTCGTGGACTACGGCGTGCACGACGGTCAGGCCTGGCTCGCGGTCGAGTGGCTGGAAGGCGAGACGCTGGCCGCACGCCTGGCTGGCGCCGGCTTGCCGCTCACGGCTGCACTGGCGATCGTCCGACAGTTGCTGGCTGCGCTGGCCTCGGCTCACGGGCTGCGGTTGATCCACCGCAACCTCAAGCCCGAGAACGTGTTCCTGGAGCGCTCGCCGACGCAGAGCCGCGAGCGCGTGAAGCTCGTGGACTTCACGCCGCTCTTGCAGGCCTCGGCCAACGCGGGCTCGCCGTACGCTCCGCCCGAGCTCACTTCCGGGGAGCCCCTGGACGCGCGTGCCGACGTGTTCGCGGTCGGCGCGATGCTGATCGCCATGCTGGACCCCGGAGCGTTCGACGCCGAGCCGGAGGGCGAACGCCTCAGCCTGCCTGCGCGTGCGCGTGCCCTGCCGGGGGTGGATGCGACGCTACTCACCTGGATCCGGCGCGCGACCTCGCAGCACAAGCCGCTGCGCTTCGCCGATGCCGCGGACGCGTTGCGCGAGTTGATCGACCTCCTGCCGCGCGATCTGCTCTCACCGCCTTCGCGCGCCGAGGCGACGAACCGCACGGCGGCGATGGCCGCCGGAGCACGCCAGACGCCGGCGCCCACTGCGAGGCCCTTTCTGGTCGCACCTGCTCCCGCGTCAGAGCCACGGCAGCGCGCGTTCACGCTGCCGCCGCCGCCTTCGCCCGGCGATGGCGAGCCGCTGGGTTTGTCCCAGCTCTTGCAACGCGCGACCGCGGCGGCCGACGGCGCCACGGACGCGGAGCAGCCAC
>DATEOF010000251.1:0-16430 GCA_035274465.1 Polyangiales bacterium | reverse complement strand
ATCTCGGCCTGGAGAGCCGACCGCTAGCGCGGTCCGCCTGTCTAGATGATTGTCATACCCATGCGGTTAGAACGGGCTGTTCCTTTGCTCGCGCGAGCGCGACCAAAGGGCCCGTTCAACCGCGTGGGGGCTACTTCAGCTCGGCCGACGACTTGTTCAACAAGCGGCGCGCCACGATCAGCTGCTGGATCTGCTGGGTGCCCTCGAAGATGTCGAGGATCTTCGAGTCGCGGGCCCACTTCTCGAGCAACGTCTCCTCGCTGAAGCCGAGGCTGCCGCAGAGCTCGACGCAGCGCAGCGTGATCGCGTTGCCGACGCGGCCCGCCTTCGCCTTGGCCATGCTGGCTTCCATCGAGTTGGGTTGCCCGTTGTCGGCCATCCAGGCCGCGCGCAAGACCAGGAGCCGCGCGGCTTCCCAGTCGGCTTCCATGCGGTACATCTCGGCTTCGATCGCGGAGGCATCCCAGATCGACTTGTCGTACTTCAGACTGAGCCCGTCCTGCGCGAGCAGCTCGCGCGTGAGATCGAGCGCCGCGCGCGAACAACCGATCGCCATGGCTGCCACGCCCGGCCGCGTGTTGTCGAAGGTCTGCATGACCTTACCGAAGGCTTCGCGCTTGCCACCGTCGCTGATCTCCGAGCTGCCCAGGACGTTGTCCTTGGGGATGCGGCAGTTGGTGAAGAGGATCGTGGCCGTGTCGGAGGCGCGGATGCCGAGCTTGTGCTCCAGCTTGACGACCTCCATGCCCGGCGTGCCCTTGGGCACCACGAACGACTTGATCGCCGACTTGCCGCGGCTCTTGTCGAGCGTGGCCCAGACGACCACGGTGTCGCTGCGCCCACCTGCGGTGACGAAGATCTTCTCGCCGTTGAGCACCCACTCGTCGCCGTCGAGGTACGCGGTGGCGCCGATGCTGCCCGAGTCCGAGCCCGAGGCCGGCTCGGTGATGGCCATCGAGGCGTAGACGGTGCCGAAGCGTTCTTTCTGCTCGGCGCTGGCGACCGCGTTGATGGCCGCGTTGCCGAGGCCCGCGCCAGGCACCGAGAGCATCAGGCCCACGTCGCCCCAGCACATCTGCTCGATCGAGATCACGCTGGCGAGGTTCGCGCCGTTCTTGACCTCGTTGCCGCCGTCAGCAGCACGCCCCGGCACGTTGGCCGCGCGCCCGCCGGCGGCCTTGCGACGATCGAGCACCTGCAGCTCGACCGGGACGTCGTGCTCCTGCTTGTCGTACTTGCGCGAGACGGGGCGCATGACGTTCTCGGCGACCGCGCGCATCAGCTGCGACACGCCCTCGAGTTTCTCGGGAAGCTCCAAGTTGATCATGTCACCACCACCTTTAAACCGAGATGCAGCCTTCGAGAACGCTCACCGCCCGCAGGTTGCGGTACCAGAGCTCGACCATGTGCTCGCGGATGAAGCCGTGGCCACCGAGCAGCTGCACGCCGTCGGTGCCGATCTTCATGCCCTTGTCGGCCGCCTGCAGCCGCGCCAGGTACGCCTCGCGCTGGAACGGCAGGCCCTGCTCGGCGCGCGATGCCGCGCGGTACGTCAACAGGCGCAGGCCGTCGAGCTCGATGGCGATGTCGGCGATCATGAACGCGACCGACTGGCGGTGCGTGATCGGCTCGCCGAAGGCCACGCGGTCATTGCAATAAGCGATCACGTAGTCGAGCACGGCCTGCGACACGCCCGTGGCCAGCGCCGCGCTGCCGATGCTGCACAGGTCGATCAGGCGCTGCAGGTCGAACGGCTTACCTTCACCCAGGCGATGGGTCTCGGGCACCGTCACGTCCTCGAGCACCAGCCTGCTGAGCGAGAGCGCCCGCAGGCCCATGAAGGCCTCGCGCGACAACCGCACGCCGCGCTGGCTCGGGCTGATCACGAACGCAGCCGGCCCCTTGTCCTCGAGCTCGGCGATCACCAGCAGCTGATCGGCGCGGGCGCCGAACGGCACCATGGTCTTCTCGCCGCGCAGCACGTAGCCCGACGCCGAGCGGGCGGCCTTGGTCTTGAGCTTGCTCGCGTTGAATCGCGCGCCCGGCTCGAGCAGCGCCAGCGCCGCGGGCTTGAAGCCATCAGCGGCGAAGGGTGCAAGCAACGCGGCGTGCTGCGCGGGCGTTCCCTGGTCGAGCACCGTGTTGATGAATGACAGCGAGGACAGAGCCCCGATGGCCATCGACATATCCCCGTACGCCAAGTCCTCGGCCAGGAGCATGTTGGAGATCGGCGAGCGCGGCGCGCCGAACCCCCCGATCGCCTCCGGCAGCTGCACGGCGTTCCAGCCCAGCTCGAGGCTCTTCTCGTAGAGCGTCTCGGGGGTGTCTCCGGCTTCATCGCTGGCGCGGGATTGCGTGCGCATCTCCTGGCGCGCGAACTTGCGCACGCTCTCGCGCATCAACTGCTGTTCCTGCGTCAAAGTCAGGTCGAAGAGCGGCTTCGAGGACTGCTCGGCCATGGTTCTCCTGGGGTATACGAACGTGTATACCGAACCCGTTGCCCGCGACAAGCGTGGCTGCGCGAATAGTTAGGTGAACGTAACTATGCGCGCCGGCTCCGCGCGATCACACGCGAGCAGAAAGTTGCGCATCCGCCCATTACCCGCGCTGGTGGACTGGCTCAATGGGGCACTGGACCCGAGACGAGGGTCTCAAGCCAAAAATGTTTATCCATTTGAGCTATTTGCACGGCTTGGCGGCGGTTTGTCTGGACCTGCACGCTGGCGTTCCGGTAGGTAGCGTTCCCACAGGGGCTGTGCAAGGTTAACACGGTTGGCTTAAGCACGCGGGGAGCGCGTGGTTTCCGCTCATCCATGGAGGGTCCGTATGGATCAAGGATTGCGCCGCGTCATTTGCTTGATGGCTTTGGTTGTAGTGACTGGTTGTAGTGACGATTCGAACAAGGAGAACGAGGTCACCAAGGATGCTGGTGTCGATTCGGGAAGTGACGAAACTCCCCCGAAGAAAGACGCTTCCACCGACGAGAAAAAAGACTCGGGGATGTCCACCAGCCCCGGCACGTCGTGCGACGATCTCAAGTGCAAAGCGCCAGCGACTTGCAGCGTGAAAGACGGCAAGGCGCACTGCAGCTGTCCCAGCGGCTACGACGACCCGAAGGGCGACGGCAGCGAGTGCAAGGACAAGGACGAGTGCGCGAACGACGACGCGAACGACTGCGCCAAGCACGCCACGTGTAACAACACGCCGGGCGGCTACGAGTGCAAGTGCAACGCGCCGGCGTACAAGGGCGACGGCAAGTCCTGCAGCTGCGGCGACGGCTACACCGAGAAAGACGGCGTGTGCCTCGCTCCTGACGGCGCCGCGTGCGGCGACTCGCTCGACTGCGCGAACGAGCACTGCGTGGGCAAGATCTGCTGCGCGGTCGCGTGCAACACCCCGGACGCCGAGTGCCGGTCCACCGAGATGGCGACCTGCTCCGACGGCAAGACCTGCAACTACCCGGTCGCCAAAGACGGCGCGGCTTGCGACGACGGCAACGCCTGCACCAGCGGCAGCACGTGCAAGGAAGGCGCGTGTCAGAAGGGCACGGATGCAGTCAACTGCAACGACAACAATCCCTGCACCGATGACAGCTGCGACATGCTGGTCGGCTGCAAGAACCAGAACAACACGGCCACCTGCGACGACGGCAACCCCTGCACGCTGAATGACAAGTGCGGCGGCGGCCAGTGCGGCAGCACCACGCTCATGAACTGCAGCTCGGCCAACGATGCCTGCAACGTGGGCGAGTGCGACCCGTCGAACGGCAGCTGCAAGAAGAAGCCGGTGGCAGACGGCAAGGCGTGCAACGACAGCAGCACGTGCACCCCGACCGACCAGTGCATGGGCGGCATGTGCAAGGGCCAGGGCAACGCCTGCGGCCCGAACGCCAGCGCCTGCACGGCCGGCACGCCCAACGACTGCACGTGCAAGGCGGACTACGTCGAGTCCGCGGGCCTGTGCATCCCGACCAACAACGAGTGCGCGCAGAGTCCCAGCCCCTGCTCACCCAACGCGACCTGCTTCGACCAGAGCAACGGGCCGAACGACGTCACGTGCAAGTGCAACGAGGGCTATGAAGGCGACGGCAAGACCTGCACGGTCAAAGAGCCGTGCAAGAACAACCCGTGCGGCGAGGGGCGCGGCACCTGCACGCCGGGCACGCTCGGTACGTACACATGCGGCTGCAGCGCCGGCTACAAGGCCGTCGGCGGCACGTGCGTATGCGATCTCAGCGGCACGTTCGCGGGTCGCTCCACCGCGGAGTTGAAGTGGTCCAACATGACTGGCGTGGAGGACGGAGAAGAGACCAGCTACTCCTGGGTCATCCAACGCCAGGAGTACCAGGCCGATGGCACGGTCGAGACCGAGATCATCAACTGCGGTGAATCGCACTCCGACCTGTGCAGCACCGTGCTGGGCAACGAATCGTTCTCGCAGTACGCGGCAGCCAGCTACTTCGAAGGCACGGCAAACGCACCGGCGATGATGACCTTCAAGGTGCCCAAGGCGCTGCCCAACGAGCCGTTCGAGACCGCGCCGATGGCGACGCTGGTGGGCATCTCGCTCACCGACCCGATGGGCGCGTGGCCGGCCACTCGCCACGACGTCCAGGGCAGTCCGGACTACGACGGCAGCGCGACCAACGGTGCGCGCTGGATCGACGCGGACAACGACTCGCTGATCGGCTTGACCACCTACGCGGTCGGACCGGGCGGCATCTCGTCGGAGGGTTCGGGTCCGCGGCCGATCGAGAGCTACGGCGCCACCTCTCCCGAGTGCCCGCGCAACAACGCCAACGCAGCGCGCTGGCCGTACAACTACCCGCCGGCTGCAGACGGCCTGCAGGTGCGAAGGGTCAAGCGCTTCTACTCGGCCAACCGCACGATCTCCTCCTACAAGGGCAAGGTCGACAGCTGCAACCAGATGTCCGGTGACGTGGTGGGTCCGAACGGTGGCATACAGCGCGTCGACGCAGTGATCGGCGGCTGCGTGCGCGTGAACGGCGACGGCGAGGCAGCCTGCAGCAGCTCGCTGCTCGACTTCCTCGGCGGCGGCGGCCAGAGCCAGGACGTGCAGTCCATGAAGTTCAAGTTCATCCGCTCCGCTGCCAACATCACCTGCGAGCAAGTGCGCGCCATGAACTTCTGAGCACACGGGCGTTTGCTGCTGCCGGCCGCTATCATGGCCATCTCCGGACGCGTCACCGCGTCCGGGGCGGCCGGCACGGCAACGCACGTGGAGCTCAGCAGTCATGTCACCGAACCCCAAGTCCACCGGCCTGCGGCGCGAGCGCGTACAGGGCTCGCCCCACGCCCGCGGGGGTCGCTTCCGCAACCTCGCGGAGGTCAAGCCGGACCTCAAAGGCCTCTCGCCACCGATCGCCGGCGAATTCATGTTCGGTGGCGGCCGCCGTGCGCCGAAATCAGCCCTGCCCTCGCACGACCCGTTGCCGCACTGGGCGAGGCCGGCGGAGACCGGCCTGCGCGTCAGCTGGCTCGGGCACAGCACGTTGTTCCTGGAGAGCGACGGCGTCCGGATCCTGACTGATCCGGTGTTCGGAGACCGCGCGTCACCGGTCAACTTCATGGGCCCGCGGCGTTACTCGCCCACGCCCGTGACGATCGCGCAGCTGCCCGAGTTCGACGTGCTGCTGTTGTCGCACGACCACTACGATCACCTGTGCCGCGCCAGCATCCAGGAGCTCGCCCAGCGCGACGTCGAAGTCGTGACCGCGCTCGGCGTGGGCGCGCACCTCGAAGCCTACGGCGTGGCGGCAGCGCGCATCCACGAGCTCGACTGGCACGAGTCGGTCGAGCTGCCCGGCGTGCGCTTCAGCGCCACGCCGGCCCAACACTTTTCGGGCCGCGGCCTGGGCGATCGCAACGCCACCCTCTGGGCGTCCTGGGTGATCCAGACCGAACGCCACAAGCTGTTCTTCAGCGGCGACACTGGGTTGTTCCCCGAGCTCGAGGACATCGGCAAGCGCCACGGCCCCTTCGACCTCACGATGCTCGAGATCGGCGCATGGCACCCGGCCTGGGGCGACATCCACCTGGGCCCCGCAAACGCCCTGCAAGCGCACCAGATGCTCGGCGGCGGCTGCCTGCTCCCAGTCCACTGGGGGACGTTCGATCTGGCGCTGCACACCTGGTGTGAGCCCGCAGAAGAGCTCTACACCGGCGCCAGCGCGCACGGCGCGCGGCTGATCATGCCGGAGCTCGGGCAGGTCCTGGAGATCGCTCGCGCGCCGGAGATCGACCCGTGGTGGCGGCGCGTCGGCGAGAGGCGTTAGCTAGGCGCTCGGAGCCGGTTGCGAGTCGCCCGGCTTGACCGCAGGCTGCTGCGGGGCCGCGTCCTTCTTGCGGAACGGCGACGCCAGCTGCGCCAGGTAGTTCTCCGGCAGCACCTCATCGTCGAGGCCGAAGACTTGGGGCAGCTTGTTCTCCGGCAGGTAGTAGCTACCGAATAACAGATCCCAGAGCGCGAACACGTTCGAGAAGTTCTTGTTGCCACCCTCGTGCGACATCGTGTGGTGCCAGCGGTGGAAGCGCGGGCACGCGAAGATCTTGCTCAAACGCCCGTACGAAGGGTTCCAGTTGGCGTGCGCCGCGACCGCGTACCAGGCGAGCACCGGGATGGTGGCGAGCGACATGCTGAGCGGAAACCCGACCAGGAACAGTGGCACCGCGCCAAACGTGTAGTTGAAGAACTCGTTGATCGGATGCACGCGCGCCGTGGTCGACCAACCGATCTGCGTCGCGCTGTGGTGGATCGCGTGGAAGCGCCACAGGAACGGCACGTTGTGGAACAAGCGATGGATCCAATACGAAGACAGATCCATCAGCATCAAGGCCTCGATCACCAGCAGCCACTTCGGCTGCTGCGCGACCGGGCCGAAGCCGTCCAACAGCTCGGGGCTCACGCGCTGACCGAGCACGCCGGCACCGAGGATCATCAGCCCCGCGACGATCGCGCGGCAGATCATGCGCACGGACGGGGCCACCATCCAGTACCACATGTCCGTGACCAGCGCGGCCGGCGGCTTCGCGGTCATCGGCACCTTCGTGACCAGGCCGGCCAAGAAGCACATGCTGACGAACATCGCTACGGAGTAGAACTGGAGCCACAAGAAACTGTGGCCCTGCTTGGCGATCAACTGCGACAGCATGGATTGGGACACGGTACCCGGCGCAATGACTGAGTGATTACCATAGAGTGCCTGTCCGAGCAGTCAACCACTGTCACGCGGGTTGCGGCAGGACGCTTCGCAGTGCGCGAATCTCCAGAGTTTTCGCGGACACACGCGACTACCGGATCGCGAACCAAACCCCGAGCCCGACCAGGTACGCCAGCACGGGCAACATAGCCACATGGGCGCGCCGATCGAGCGCCTTCGCCTCGCGCTGGAGACGCTGTGGAAGCTCGCCAAACTGGGATAAATCGGCCTTCAACATCGGCCCGATCCGGTGGTGCTTGAACTTCTTGCCCTCGAACGGGTTGATGGCCGCGATGCGCTCCTCGAAGAGCGCAGGGTTCGCCCGCTTGGTCATGTCCACCAGCGTGCCCAGCTTCAGCATCAACTCGCGGCTGACCGGCATGCCGAGCGCGCCCGACAGCCCGAAAGCGAATACGCCGAACATCGTAGTCAACACGTGCGACGTCTTAGCAGCTTTCGACGCTCGCTACACGTCGCTCCGCAAAGGTGACTGAGTCGTCACCGTCGGGGGCTCCAGCTCCAGCGTCTTCGCCGCGCGTTGCAGGATGGCGACCTTGACCGGGGTCATCGGGCCTTCGATCTCGGCCGCGACCTGCAGCGCGTTCAGGATCAACACGCGCAAGTCGCGCTCGCCGACGGCGTGTTTGCCCAGGCGTTCGAGCCAACCGGCTTCGTCGCTGACGAAGTGCGTGGTGAGATCGTCGGAGGTGTCGAGCCCCCGCATCATGTGCGCGAGCAACGCGGTCTCGACGCCGGTCAACCGGCCGTCGGTGATGAAGATGAACCAGATGCCCTCGAGCACCAGCTCGGTGCAGTGTTCGTTGCGGCGGTCGACCGCCTCGACCGCGATGTCGAGCCGCACGCGCCGCCGCGCGTAGCTCTGGATGAACTGGCCCACCTGCTCGGTCAGCTGCCAGTTGCGCAGCGACGAGAAGATCACGTCGAAGAACGGCACCGCGTTCTTCAACAACATCTCGCCGACCAGGTTCGATGCGATCAATTTGCCCAGACCGCCCGCCTGCTGCAGCTGCATCACGCGCTCGACCAGGCCGCGGCCCGGGTCGTCTTCGGTCTGGTGCATCTCGGCGTGCACGGCCAGTGCGTAGGCGCGGATCATCTCGAATTCGCGGCCGGTGGTGACGTGCAGCTCGTTGATCTCCGCGATGTCGCAGGCCAGTTGCAAGTGCACGATGGTGCGCAGCAGCATCTCGCCCACCATGCCTGCAGCTGCGAGCGGCAGGACCAGCGGCCCCGCCCAGCCGCCCGACTGCGCGGTCGCGACCGACGCCGCGGTCACGCCGCCAGCAGCTGCAATGCCGGCGATGGTGGTGATCAGCGCGGCACGCCGCGTGCGTGTCTCAGCCAGCTCGGCGCGCTCCGCCGCGGACATGCGCGAGACGTCTTGCGGCCGGTGGTTGGCCTCGTGGTAGCGCAAGTACGCGCGCAGCAGCTTCGCGTACCACAAGCCCGAGCGCAGATCGCGCAGCGTGAGCTCGCGGGGCAGGCCGCGCAAAAAGCGGGCGATGTCGAGCAGGTCTTCCGCCAGCTGCCGAGGCAGCCCGGGCTCCGACTCTTCGATGGCGGTGGCTGTCACGGTGGCGTCCATGGTGGCTTAGATATGCGCACACCTACGCCGCGTCTACAACCGCGGCCGGGCGCGAAACAGCGGCGCCCGCGAGCCGCGGTCATCCGCGTCCGCCACCAGAAACAGCGTGTTTTCGTCGGCCGCGCAGATGCCTTCGATCTTCAACCCGGGGACCTGCTCCGGAGCCTGCGCGAGCCCCAGCAGAGACATCACGCCCACGATCGAGCCGGTCACGGCGCCGTCATCGTAAGTATTCTCACTCGCCTCGGCGGCCGCCGAGAACAACAGCTTGCCGCGCCACACGCTGAGATCCGTGAGCGACAGCGGCGCGCCGTATAGCTCGCCAAGCTGCACCCGCCGCACCACCCGCAACACGTCGGCAGTCGGCGCGCGCCCGGCCGCGATCGCTTCGCAGAAGCCCGCCTGATCGAGCTCGATCAACGCATCGTCTCGGCGCGCAGAATTGCCGCGCGAGCACAGCCACACGCGCTCGCCCCAGACCGCGCCGCCCTCCAGGTTCAGCTCGGGCAGCTCGCGTTCGAGCGCGCAGTAGAGCTCGCTGAAGTCGAGCACCTGCGCACGCGGGCTCTCGCCGAGCGAGATGCAGACGCTCCGCCTTCGCTGCGGCGTCGAACCTGAGCCGAGCGCGAGCAGCGTTCCGTCGGGCAAGCTGAGCAGCGCCTCGAAGTCCGGCTTGTGCGCCTTGCGCGCCGTGTGCTCCTCGGGCAATTCGCCCGGCAGCAGGGGCACACGACCGCACGGCGCACCGCGGAGGTCGTAGACACCCAGACTCAGCTCATCGTCAGCGATCACGTACAGGCGATCGGACCAGGCCCGAACGCCGCTCGCAGCTGCGAGCTCGAGGTTCGCCACCAACTCGATCGTCAGCTGCGGGTACACGACTCACACGCGTCAGTGGCCGTTCTTGCGGCGGCCGTGACCGTCGAGCTGACGAACCGCCGCGTCGAACGCGTCGCGGATCGCCACGTAGACATCGGTATGTGCGGGGTCGGTCGACTCGCGCGTCACCACGAGCTCTTCGCCCGGGACGTGGATGTCGATGCGCACGTCGAAGCAGTTTCCCTGGTGTTGATGACGGTGGGGGGCTTCTACGACCACGCGACAACTGGTGATGCGCCCGGCGAAGCGTTCGAGCTTCTTCTCGGCCTTCTCGCGGATCCTTGCCTCGACAGCATCCGACTTCTCCATGTTCTTGAATGCGATCTCGAGCGGAATCTGCATGGCACCTCCCTACCCCTGGTTGTTACCTAGCCACCCACTGTGGTCACCGCAAGTCGTGCAGACGTGCGCCTTCGGGTGCTCCTCGGATGATAAGGGGCGTCCGAGCGGGCGTCGATCGTTCGGCCCCGAAAAGACGTGTGCGCCGGCAGGCGGAAACGAATTGAGTGGCCATACCTATTTGGTCGTTGTGAGGTCGAGCTCACGAAGTTTATCCTCGAGCTCGATTTTACGTGACAAACGCTGGCTGTTGAGATCCACGATCCTGCGGCCGATTTCCGCGGCCTTTTGCGTCAGCTCCTCGAGGCGCTCGCTGAGCCGCTTGCGCAGCGCGCCGGCCTTCGGATCCTTCTGGATCGCGTGCAGGTTTTGGCGCTCTTCCTCGGCGCGCTCGTCCAGCTCTTCTTGCTGCGCAGACAGGCCCGCGAGCTCGGTGTCGATGCGACCGATCTGCTGGCGCGCATCGACCACGGGTTGCAGCGCAGCACGCGCGCTACTGTCCAGGCCCGGGAGCTCGAGCAGCTGTTTGAGCAGCTCGGGCGCCTTGTCGTCCCACACGCTGAGCGAGTAGTTCGAGGGCGTTCGTTCCACGACTTGCAGACTAGCTTGAGCCTGATCGGGCCCGACCACCACCGGAATGAAGTAGCCGTCCGGAAGCGTCTCCGTATCCTTGGGCGGATCGACCAGGGTGTACAGGTCGCCCGCGCGGCCCTGGCGCACAAGCACGCGGTAACCTTGCTTGCTCGGCTTGACTTGCACTGTCCAGGTGGTCAGCACACGTTGAAACGATTCAACCTCGATCACGCCGCGCACGATGCGGCTGATCTTGACCGCGTCGCCGCTGGCCTCGCTGCCCGAGTGCACGATGATCGAAGGCTCGGCCGCGAACGGGATGGTGGCCTTGTCCTGGCTGGCGATGCTCTCGGACAGGCCCTCGCCGACGAAGCTGCCGCCGGAGTAGATGCTGATCGGCCCGGGTTCGAGCACGAACTCGGTGCTGTTTTGGAAGCGCACCACGCGGTACGGGTTGAACTCGTAGCCCTGGCCGGAGCCGCCTGGCTTGAACAGGAACGCTTCCTCGCCGTTGACCAGCTTGTTGATCAGCATGACCATGCTCGCGCTGCCGTCGGGCAGCGTGACCCGCTCGGCGATGTCGAAGCGCGTCAGGCCGGCCACGCGGCGCGCAGTGGTCCTGGGCGCTGCGCTCGAGGCCATCTTCATCAGATCGACCGCGCTCATGCTGGGTGCGGGCGGCGCGGCCGGGGCAACCTGCGGCCGCGCGACGCCGGCCTTCTTCGACATCTCGCGACGCGAGCGCTCTTCCTTGGCCATGGGCGCGCCGCTGGCGGCGTCCTCGGCTTCGTCGAGCTGGATCATCTCGCCTTGCGCTGTGGGCGCTGCAGCTGATGGCGGCGGGGGCGGCGCGTACGTCGCCTCGCCGAAGGCCATCTGCGCCTGCTTGTGCACGCCGCTCTGCGTCAGGTCTGGGCGCTCGACCTGCTGGGGGGTGTGCAGATCGTAGCGAAACGCCAGCGGCGCGCCGGAGGTCAAGGACAGGTCGACCTTGTCCCAGTTCTCACCGCTGACGTTGGCGACCACCGCCCAGGCCTGCAGCAACGCCTTGCCCGAGCCGTCGTCCGACAACACCAGCCGGTAGGTCGGCTTCCAGAGGGGAGCCTGGGCCACGTAGCTCACGACCAGATCGTGCTTCGCCGAGTCCGCCAGGCGCACGACCACGTCGACTTGCTGGAACATGCCTTCGCCCGCGGTGGCGTCCAGGTGCCGATCGAGCTGCATCACCAGGTCGCCCTGCTGGAAGGTGATGGTGCGCACGCGCGACAGGCGCAGCACCTCGAACGCCCCGCCGTTGAGCAGCGTCAGCCGATGGTCCTCCTGCGGCACCGTCGGCGTCTGGCCGCCGCGCACCGGCTCCGGCGTCTCGAGGATGCGCTCGACCATCACGATGCGACCGCGCGCCGAGCGACCCTCGGCATCCACCGCGACCTCGGTGCCACGCAACGCATCGAGCACCTCGGCCAGGCGACCACGACCGGGAGTCAGCATGGCCAGCGCGGCGTCCTGCCAGGCCTTGGGATCGAGCGGGATCGAGACGCTCAGCGTCTTGCCCGAGCCGCGATCGATGACCGTCAGGCTCTTGAGCAGATCATTGATCTGATCCTTGCGGACCTTGATCGCCAGCCGATCGCCGTCGATCGCCCCCTGGCGTTCGAAGTAGGCGATGCCGTTGCGATAGAGCACCACGCGCGAGAGCGCGAGCGGGCTCTGCGTGCTGGCGTAAGGCGTGCGCTCGTGAGCGCAACTCGTGATCAGGTACAGCGCGAAGATCCAGAGACTGGTGCGTCGCATGCGCTCCCCGTGATGACCCGTGCTGCGGGGGCGATGTTACACACAATCGCGCCCCGCAGCGTGCGGGACTCACTCGAAGCGCATTCCGACGACGCCGAAGAAATCGAGGCCCTTCGCGCCGTCGGCGGTCACGAACACGTAGCGTGCATCGATGCCGACGAACCAGTTGTCGATCGTGTAGTAGACGTTGAGACCAGGTGCGACCAGGAAGTCGCTCACCGTCTGCAAGACGCCGAGCGTCATGTAGGGATCGACCAGCGCGAAACCCATACCGAGCCAGATCGACGGCCGGATGATCCACTTGCTGGCCCAGATGTCCCAGCCAGCCTCGGCATAGGCGAGCATGTAGTTCTGGCTGACGGCGGTCGCGACCGTCGTCGGCGACCCTGTCACTGCGTTGTAGAGGATGTCGTTCTCACCGAGGTGGTAGACGAAGCCGAGACCGATATAGAGATGGTCCAGGAAGGTCATGCCGCCGCGGATACCGAAACCCACGCTGTAGGGATTCAGCGTCGCCCAGTCCGCATCGCCTACCTTGAAGCCATAACCCGCATTGATGCCCACCTCGATACGGCGGCCATCGCCGGTCTTCTTCTCCGCCTTGGGCGCAGCGACAGGCTTGGGTTTTTCCTCGTCCGCTGGCGGACGCTCCCACGCGTCGGGCTCGCCGACCGGCTCTTCCTCGGCCTTGGGCTTCTCGCCGCCGCCAGCTGCCGCACCCGACGAACCGCTCTTCGTGGTTGCGGAGTCCTGCATCAGATCGTCGACGCTCTTGTCCTTCGCAGGTTCGGGCGCAGGCGTCTCTGCAGCCGGCTCCGCCTTCTTCTTTTTCGGAGCCGCCAGCGCTGGGCTCGCAACAGCGGCCAGGCTGAAGCAGCCGAGCAAAATGGCCACGCCGAAGGTGCTACGCGTTCGCATCCAGTTCTCCCTCGTGAGGGCCCTGTGTGTACTTCATGCGCAGGATGAAGGGAAGTGCGACGCTACCTGAGTTTCCCCAATCGGGGGTCCACAGGCGGGAGTGGTTAGCGCTTCGGCAGATACAGCTGTCCGAAGGCTCGGAGCAGCTCGGCCAGGTGCGTTTGTGGCAGCAGCCGATGCGGTGGGCGGCCGAGTCCGAAAACGATCGGATGCGCGACCACTGCGCGTGCCAGCTCGTTACTCGGCGCGCGCAGCACCTTGTCGCCACCGATCGAGCGCGAGAGCCGCTCGTAGAGGCGCTGGCTCTCGGTACGCGGCGTGCCGCGTTCGAGGTAGAGCGAGACGAAGCGCAGGCCGCGCCAGTTCTCGACCAGCTCGGCGTAGCGATCGGTCTCGCCGTACAGCGCATCGAGCAGCACGATCGCCTTGAGCTGCGAGCGCACCCCACCCTGCTCGGCGATCGCGAGCGCGGCCTGGTACGCCCCGCTGTGCGCGACCAGGGTCAGGCTCGCGACGTCCTTGATCCTCCGCGCGCCACCCAGCTGCTTGCCCAGGCCGTCGCGCAAGAGCTCCTCGAGGAAGGCGCGAAAACCGCCGGCCGTCCCGAACGCGCCCGGGTCGCCGTTGCGCTGCGCGAACGCCAGCTGCGGCACCACGAACAGCGTGTTGGTGCCCGCCGCGTCGTGCACGGTGCCGAGATCCCAGCCGTCGCGCTCGGGCGCTCCGGGCTTGCAGTGGCTCGGACCCTCGGCCATCAGCACGTTGACGCAGCCGTTGTAGCCGTGGAGGAACACCACCAGGTGCAAGGGCGCGCGCGGGTTCCAGCCCGGCGGCGCGTGCACGATCACGCTGGGCGCACCGGCCGGCGTGCGGAAGGCCGCGTTCTTCAGCACCGAGGCCCGCGAGATGCTCGCCGGCTCGGCGCCCAGGCGCGCCGCCGCCAGCAGCCAACACACACCTGCAGCTATCAGCTGCAAGCGCCGCTGCCCACCGCGGCCGCGAAGCGGCTCGGACTCAACCAAACCGCGGGTTGCGGGGCGCACGCTCAGCGCAACCGCTTGTCCAACGCGCGCACCACGGCCTCGCCCATCTCGCGCGTGCCGATCACGGCCTCACCGCGCTTGGCGATGTCGCCGGTGCGCAGGCCCGCGTCGAGCACGTCCTCGACCGCGCCGTTGACGGCTGCAGCCAGCTCCGGGCGCTTGAGCGTGTGCTCGAGCAACATGGCGATGGTCATGATCGCGGCCAGCGGGTTGGCCTTGCCCTGCCCGGCGATGTCGGGCGCGGAGCCGTGGATGGGCTCGTAGAGCGCGAGCTTGTCGCCGATGGCGGCGGACGGCAACAGGCCGATCGAGCCCGTGGCCGCGGCGGACAGGTCGGAGAGGATGTCGCCGAACATGTTCTCCATCACCAACACGTCGAAGTCGGTCGGTCGCAGGATCATCTGCATGGCCGCGTTGTCGACGTACAAGTGTGACAGCTCGACGTCCGGGTACTGCTTGCCGAGCTGGATCATGACGTCGCGCCACAACCCCATCACCTCGAGCACGTTGGCCTTGTCCACGCTGCACAGCTTCTTCTTGCGCAGGCGCGCGGTCTCGAACGCGACCTTGCCGATGCGCACGATCTCGGGCTCGGTGTAGGTCATCGTGTTGGCGCCGACGCGCGAGCCGGGCTGGCCGGAGATTGAGCGCGGCTTGCCGAAGTACAGGCCTCCCACCAGCTCGCGCACGACCACGAAGTCGAAGCCGGCCGCGCGCTCGGGCTTGAGCGGGCTCGCCTCCGCCAGCGCCTTGAACAGCTTGGCAGGACGCAGGTTGGCGTAGACCTGCATGTGCTCGCGCAGGCGCAGCAAGCCCTTCTCCGGGCGCTTGTCGGTCGGCAGGTTGTCCCACTTGGGTCCGCCGCAGGCGCCCATCAGGGTGGCGTGAGCCTTGTGCGAACGGTCGAGGACGGCCTGCGTGATCGGCTCGCCGTGCTGATCGATCGAGGCGCCGCCGAACGGCCCGTGCTCGACGTTGAGCGTGATGGAGGCGGCCTTCGCGACGCGCGACAGAACCTTCAACGCCTCGGCTGTCACCTCGGGGCCAATTCCGTCACCTTCCAAGACCAAAACGTCCAACGTGCTCATCCGGTGTCTCCCTGTCTTGGGGGGCTCCTATAGCAGATCGCCGCGCGCGTAAAGTCCTACCCCTGCCCTCGCAAGCTACGCAACACCGACTCGAGATCCGCGGGCAAGGCAGCCTCGAACTGCAGCTCGCCCAGCTCGAGGCGCTGCAAGTGCAGGAACGTCCGGTCCAGCCCGTGCAAGTGCTCGAAGTGGCGGTTGCTCGGAGCATCCCCGTAGCGCTCGTCGCCCAGCACCGGGTGGCCGATCGCGGCGAGGTGCCGGCGGACCTGGTGCGTGCGGCCTTGCACCGGCCGCACGCGCACCAGCGAATGCCCTGAAATGAGCTGCTTGCGCGTATAGCGGGTCAGGGCCTCGCGCTGCTTGCCGTCCTCGGCCAGCGGCTTCTTGATGATGCCCTTGTCGTGCACGCGCCCGCGGACCAGCGCGACGTAGTGCTTCTGGCCGGCGGCGAGCTCGGCCGCGTAGCGGGACGCGGCGGCGGCAGTCTTTGCGAACAGGCACACCCCGCTCGTGCCCAGATCGAGCCGGTGAACGGGCCGCAGCTCGGAGCCGTGGCGCTGCTGCAACTGCTCGAGCAGGCTGCCCGGGTGCTCGCGCTGCGGCACGGTCGGAAGATGCGGCGGCTTGTCCACCACGAGCAGCTCGGAGTCCTCGTACAAGACTGCCGGCTGCGCCGCGGCCCCTGGCTGCAACGTCACCACGCTCTCCACGTCTGCAGCCAGCGGCAGCAGATCGAACGGCGTGAGCGCGCTGGGACGCAGCCCACGGCGGCTGAAGTCGGCGAGATCGCGCGCCAGCCGCTCCGGGTCGCAGGAGACGTAGATCAGCACGCGCGGTGCGAGCGCCGCCAGCTGGGCGCGCAGCGCGGCCGGCAGCCCGCGCCGCGGCGGATTGACCAGGACCGCGTCGAAGCGTTCGCCCGCTGCCGTCAGCTGCGAGAGCGCCAGCTCCGCGTCCAGCGCGCGCACCTC
>DATEOF010000250.1:0-4981 GCA_035274465.1 Polyangiales bacterium | reverse complement strand
GAGGGGCTGGTCGAAGCCTGGGAAGAGCACGCGCGCATCACCCCCACGCCCGAGGTGCTGTCGACCCTGGTCCAGCTCTACCGCGAGCGGCGCGACGCCCTGGTGCGGCTGTTCCAGTCCAGCGAAGAGCAGGTGCCGCTGAGCGCGTCGATCTTCCAGGGCGTCCAGCGCACGGCGCTGAACGTGGCCGGCGTGTTCTTGCGCTACGGCGACACCGCCTCGGCGCTGGCGCAGGTGCGCGAGCTGGGCGCCAGCAGCGGGGTCGAGGAGCGCTTGATCGAGATCCTCGAGGCCACGGCCGACGACGGCAACACGGGCGCCGGTGCGCTGCTGGACCTGTCGCGCGCGTACCTCGAGGCGGGCAGGGCCGACGTGTCGCGCGCCCTGTGCGTCTCGGGCCTGCGCAGCCGGCCGGAGGACGCGCGCTTCCCGCAGTGCCTGGCGCGCATCGCCGCGACCGAGAACGACTTCGTGGGCGCGCTCGCCTGGTACGCCGACGCGATCGCGATCGTGCCCGAGGAGCGCGCGCTCTACGACGAGATCCTGGAAGTGCTCAACGGCCTGATCGAGCAGGGCAACTTCAGCGCGAACGCCGTGGGTACGCACATCCTGTCGGTGCGCGCGACCGAGATCCTGTCGGAGCGCATGAAGCGCTGGCCCGATGCGCCGCCGCCGGTCGCACCCGAAGACCTGTACGCCGCGATCGGCGCGTTGGAGATGAACGCCGGCAACGCCAAGGACGCCGAGCGCTACTTCAAGGACAGCCTGGCCGCGCAGCCATCAGCTGCGACCTGCCTGCAGCTCGGGATCCTGCTCGAGCGCGTGGGTCGGCCGCGCGAGGCCGCCGAGCAGTACAAGCGCGCGCTCAGCCTGATCAAGGACCAGGGCAGCGAGCAGGACCGCCAGCGTGCCGAGCTGTACGAGCGGCTGGGCGACGCCGAGCGCATCTCGGGCCAGCGCGACGAGTCGCTGTCCAGCTACGAGAAGGCGCTCGCGCTGTGGGACACGCTGCTGCCGCTGCAGCGCGCGCGGCGCGCGGGCAACGCCGAGCTGCGGCGCGGTGTCTTGCTGGGCCGGCTGTCGCGCCTGGATGAGGCCAAGGTCGCGTTCGAACGCGCGATGGACGCGGCGCCCTCCGCGCGCGAGACCTACGCGACCATCCTGGCGTTTCTGGTGGTGGGCGCGCCGGACGCCGCGTTCGCGCAGAAGGTCTTTCACATCGCCCAGAACCAGGTCGGCCTCGAGCCCGAGTGGAAGGTCTACTTCGCGCTCTGGCTGCGCATGATCGCCGGGCGCAGCGGCCTGCAGCTGGAGGGCGACGTGACGGCGGTATTCGACACCTTCGCCGAGGGCGAAGACTGGTGGGCGAAGCTGGCGCGCTTCGGCTCGGGCAAGCTCAGCTACGACACGCTGCTCGAAGAGGCCGAAGCCGTGGGTGAGCGAGCCGAGGCCTATTTCTACGAGGGTGGCCGGCGCCTGTCGCAGGGCGATGACAGCGGCGCGCGCGCCATGTTCAGCAAGGTGCTCGACACGCAGATGGTGAACTTCTACGAGTTCACCATGGCGCAGGAGCTGCTCGCCTCGCAGCCGGCAGCGGCAGTCACTGCCACGCCGCCGGCGGCCGCCTCGACGTCACCGCGCTGATCTCTAGCCCAACGCGGCGATCACGTCCGGTGGGGCCTGGACCAGCTCGATCAGCACACCGACGCCGCCGATCGGCGAGGTGCCATCGCCCTTCGGGTGGATGAAGCACACGTCGTGGCCCGCGGCGCCCTTGCGGACGCCGCCCGGCGTGAAGCGGACGCCCTGCGCACTCAGCCACTCGACGGCGGCGGCCAGGTTGTCGACCCACAGACCGAGGTGATTGAGCGCGGGGTCGTGCACCTTGGGCCGCTTGTCCGGATCGATCGGCTGCATCAAGTCGATCTCGACGCGGGTCGGACCGCGCCCGAGCACGGCGATGTCTTCGTCGACGTTCTCGCGTTCGCTCTTGTAGGTATCGACGACGGTCACGCCGAGGATGTCGACCCAGAGCTTCTTGAGCTCCTGCTTGTCGGGAGCGCCGACGGCAATCTGCTGCAGACCCAGGATGCGAAAGGGACGCGTCATGCAGCTGTCGTAGCAAGCCCCCGGGCCGGACCGCAACAGGTGGCTTCTCAGTGACAAGGCCGGGTGTGCTTGCTAGAGCTTCACAGCTCGCAAATGGCCCAGACCCACAGAAAGATTTCGCTCACCGGCGTCAAGCCGACCGGACAGCGCGCCGGTATCGAGCAGGGTGGCTCGGTGCACCTGGGCAACTACCTGGGCGCGGTGCGTCCGGGCCTGGCGATGGCGAGCGAATACGACTGCCTGTACTTCATCGCGGACTACCACGCCCTCACCACCCAGCGCGATCCCGACGCGCTGCGCGAGAACGTGCGGGATGTGGCCGCGACCTGGATGGCTTGCGGGCTCGATCCCGAGAAGATCCTGATCTACCGGCAATCGGCGGTGGTCGAGGTGTTCGAGCTGACCTGGATCTTCGCCTGCATCGTGGCCACCGGTCAGCTCGAGCGCGGCCACGCCTACAAAGATGCGCTCGATCGCGGCGAGGCGCCGAACGCCGGCATCTTCAACTACCCGCTGCTGATGGCTGCAGACGTGATCTTGTACGACGCCAACGTGGTGCCAGTGGGCGCCGATCAGAAGCAGCACCTGGAGCTGGCCCGCGACATCGCGGCGCGCATGAACCACCTGTACGGGGAGGGCACGGTCGTGGTGCCGGAGCCGCTGATCACCGAGGCGCCCATCGTGCCGGGCTTCGACGGCCGCAAGATGAGCAAGAGCTACGGCAACACCATCCCGTTGTTCCTGCCGGCCAAGGCGCTGCGCGCCGCGATCATGAAGGTGAAGAGCGACTCGACCCCGCTCGAAGAGCCGAAGGTGCCCGAGGGCGCGCTGGTCTACGACCTGTACAAGCTGGTTGCCACGCCCGAGCAGACCGCGGAGCTGGAGCGCAAGCTGCGCGCGGGCAACTACGGCTGGGGCCACGCCAAGCAGGAGCTGTACGAGGTGCTCGAGGCGCAGCTCGCCCCGCTGCGCGAGCGCTACGTCGAGCTGCGCAACAATCCCGCGCACATCGATCAGGTCCTGGACGCCGGCGCCGAGCGCGCACGGCAGATCGCGCGCCGCACCATCGCGCGCGTGCGCGCGGCGATCGGCATCGACTGAGCTCGAGGGGCTACTGCACGGCCGCGGGCGGAGCCGTTGGAGCGTGGCTGCGCACGGCATCGTCGGGCGTGGAGCCGCGCTCGGGTGGCGCCTCTTTCAACAAGCGCGGGTCGCCCTTGACGATGGCCTCCGAGAACAGCGCGTAGCTGCTGCCGACCGCCGACCAGCGCTGGCGGATCGTGGTCTGGTGCAGCGTCATCGTGTCGATCGCGTACCAGCTGTAGCTGACGAGCGCGTTGGCGTGCTCGGCGTCGGGCGCGATCTGCAGCTGCACCACCTCGGTGTCGGCGACCTCGATCTTCTCGCCCCATTCCTGGTGCGAGGCCACGAACGCGTTGCGGTAACTGCCGTCGACCATCTGTGCCGCATCGCCCAGGCGACCCCAGCGCGCGTGATCGTTCATGTCGCGAACGCTGTCAGACAGCTTCTTGGCCGGACTGCTCTGCGACATGAAGCAACCGGCGAGGGCGAATGTCAGGAGCCACGGCAATGCACGCATGCCGCGATGGTGAGCAGCTCTGCGTGCGCGGTCAACAGGTTCGCGGCGGCTTACCTACGCCGCCATCAGCGGCAAGCGCGCACAATCACAGACTGCGGTCTGTGACCGGGCGGTTTTGACCCGTTCTCGCTCGTTCCGGACGCGCATGGCTGCGTTGCTCCTCCTCAAAAATAGCGGCCACTATTCCTCGTCGTCGCGCCTTGCCCTGCGCGCCCGGCCCTTCGCGATAACGGGCCAAAACCGCCCGGTCACAGACCTAGCTTCTGCTTGGCCTCGCGATTGTTGGGCTCCAGGCGCAGCGCCTCGCGAAACGCATTTGCGGCCCCGGCGTCGTCGCCGATCTGGCGCCGCGCGTCGCCTTCGAGGATCCGATAGGCCGCCCGCTTGGGCCGCTTCTTGATGATCAGATCGATGTATTTGAGCGCATCTTGCGCGCGCTTCATGCCCACCCAGGCTCGGGCCAAAGCTTCCATCGCGTGGTGGTCGTCGGGATCCGCGGCCACCGCCTTCATCAACAACTCCGCGGCGCCTGCGTTGTCGCCGGCTCGCAACCGAGCTCGACCGGCTGACAGGAGCCCGGCGCTGCCTGCACCCGCTGGTTCCTCGGCAGCAGGCGCAGCCTCGGATTCGGGCTCGGGTTCGACAGCGCGCGGCGCTGCTTCGGGCGCGGCTGCTGCCACGGCTTCAGGCGGGGCGGCTCCGGTCGGAGTCGTGGGCGTGGGCGCGGACGGCAACGGCATCGCCTTGGCAGCCGGCATCGTTGCACCAGCCGGCACCGGCTCGGCAGTCGGCGCGGCCTCGGCAGTCGGCGCGGCCTCGGCACTTGGCACCGGCACGGCTTCGGCAGCTGGTGCCGCCATCGCCTCCGGCTTGTCCACCCGCACCACCGCCGGCCTCTCCACTGGCCCTGCGGGGGCCTGCGGCATCACCAGGTTCGGCGCCGGGCCCTGCCGCTCCTCATCCACTCGCGAGAGCGAAGCCTGCCCCAACCCCAACATCGCAGCCGCCGAAGGCGGCAAGGGCAACCAGCCCGCGGTCGCCGCGGTGACCGCCAGCGCGAACGATCCCACCACGGCAGCGAACGCCGCGAGCGTCACCCGCGCAGGATCCCAACGCTTCTTGGGCGGCGTCGTGGGAGGCGGTGGCAATTGCTTCGCCGCCTTGCGCCGCGCGGCGCGCCGCGCCTCTGCGCGCTTCTCGTTGGTGCGCGGCCTCTGACTTGGCCGGTCGCTACCGACGCTCTTGCCCGCTTCGGGCACGGGCGAATGCGCC
>DATEOF010000249.1:0-30985 GCA_035274465.1 Polyangiales bacterium | reverse complement strand
TCGAACGAAAACCTCGAGCACTACCGCCGAGCGGTCGGCAAGATGGACCCGAACGTAGAAGACGCCTGCGATGAAGCCAGCGAAAATCACGCGCACGGCCTCGGCAGCGACGCCTTCGCAGACGTCAAAGACCAGTGCAGCACCGGCCGCACCTTCGAAGTCCTCCAGTACGTCTTCCTGGGCGCAGCAGCAGTCTCGGGCGGCCTCGGCGCCTACTTCCTGCTGAGCGACGACGGCTCCCGCGAGCGCCGCACCCAATCGCTACTCGACAACCTCCCAGTGCGCCCGATCATCCGCAGCACCAACTCCGCAGAGCTCCGAGCCAAGCTGAAGTTCTGAGCTTCCAGGCATACAACGCGAAGGGGGTCACAGCCAAAGCGCTGCGCCCTGCGACGTATTGCTAGCTTGCGTCGCGGCGTTAGAAAGCCTCGAGAAGCGCGGTGATGCCCGAGCGGCAACCAGGGAATAGGCGTACGAGAGCTCTCGGCCGGAGGTTTGAGGCCGTGACGCGGTGGCGAGCCTTCCGGGCCAGACTCCTGAAGGGGATCAAGGTTGTTCACGTTCCGGACCCAAGGAAATCCCCAAACGACTCGAAGCGATGCGATTTCGATCGCTTCCGTGTTGGGGTCAACGCCGCCTCCGCTTGCTTTGCATTTAAGCGCGGCCGAAATCCCGCTCGGCCAACAACCCGTTATGGGAACGACAAAACAGCTTCAAATTCCCCACCGTCTGCTGCCCGCCTCGTGCGTACGGATCGTCGTGGTGCAGCTCGAGATGACCGCGCGCCGTGCAGCGGCGACCGTCGGTACTGACGAAGGCACATCGTCCGGCGTCACGCCGATACACCTCTCTGACTACTTCACGTCGGGTGTAGCGCGAGGGCGGCTGCGCATCGCGCACGGCATCCGGCGCCGCATCGCGCTTCGGCGGCTGCGCATCGCGGCCGGCATCCGGCGTTGCCGGACGCGGCTTCTTCGTCTGAGCAAACCGCCGCTTCATCTGCTGTTCGATCAGCAGATCCGCCGCGCGCTCGACGATCACGCAGAGATCGCCATCAGGTATCTGGTGTCGCATGAGGTCCTTGAGTTGCTGCAACTTGTCATGCAGCACTTGCGTCGCCGTGAACTGCACCTTGTATCGGCCGGGGCTGAGGGGAGTTGTCACCTGAGTAGGCGTTTCCAGCCGAAACTGCTGCACAGGCGACTCTGCAGGCGCGGTTTTGGCGGCGGGCTGCGGCACCACGCGTGCTGACGGCCGAGCCGCGGGCAACTTGCGCACGACACTCGGCACATCCGGCTTGGGCGCGAGCTGCGCGACGAGGACTTCCACCTCACGCTTGCTGCGTCCCTTCGCGCGCGAGAGCAGATCGACGTGATTGGCTTGAGTCAGAAGCGGCGCCAACAGCTTGATTGCGCTCAGATGTAACTCGTTCCTACCCAGCATGTGCAGCACCAAGGGAAAATCTCTCGCCAGCTTCGCAACGCGCAAACGCGCGTAAGCCTCGTGTTCCGACATGTGCTGCGCTTCGACGGCGTACTCGAACATCGAGGAGAACGCGCGGTCCCGATACAACCCGCGTGCCTCCACTTCTCCGAGATGCAGCAACAGTCGCGCGGTGAGCGCGCGATCCCGCTGCACCAACCCATCCAGCCCCGTCATGAGCTCGGCATCGCTCAAGTGCGCAACAGCCGCCCGATCCAACTCGTTGTCTCTCATGTTCACCCCCCGTTGCTGACACAACGATGTAGCACGGGTGTTCAGTCACCCTCTGAGAGGCCTCGTGTGCCGAGGACGTGGTCCCGCTCGATGAAATTTTCAAAATCGCCGAGCGGAGACTCCAGAACACCGCAGAGCACGCGCAACGTGCGTTTCAGAAGGCGGACGCAGAACGGAGTCAACCGGTGCGCCGAATCCGTCAAGCGGAATCGTCCTATTAAACAAAACTAACAACAAATACTCTTGCCCGTCCCGGACCTTGTATCGACCTGCCCCTATTCGAATTCACGCAACTTCATCCCGCGCCGACCGACTAACACCTGAAGGCTCGGCGGAGAAGCAAAGTGATCTTCCACCAAGCAACCCATCGACCAGGCGCTGCGGGCTGGAAGCTCCAGTGAGGCTCGCGCGAGCGAGCCGTAGACCCACCGACCTCTCCGTTCGTTCCGGAACTTGCATCAGACGTGCTTCTATTCGAGTTCATGCAACTTCATTCCGCACCGACCGACAAACACCTAAAAGCTCAGCGGAGCAGAAAGGTGATGTTCCACCAAGCAACGCACAGACGACGGGGCAGGGGCTGGGAAGCCGGTGAGGCTCCCGGTACCGAGCCGTATGCCCATCGACCTCTCGGTCGTCCCAGAACTTGCTTCACGCATGATCCGATGCGAGTTCGTGCAACTCCATTCCGCTGCGCCCGACGACAGCTGAGAGCTGAATGAGCAGCTAGATGATCCTCCCTCGAAGCACGCAGCGCTTCGCAGGCGGCTCAACTCACCGACCGGGGGCTGGGGGCGGGACGCCCCCAGTGAGGCTCGCGGCAGCGAGCCGTAGGCCGCCGACCTCGCGCGCGGCACAACGGTGGACCACGCCCGAGGCCTCTCGCTCAGCAACCGCCATTCATTTGGCGCTCCGACATCACCGCGCTGCACCACGCCCTCTGGCGCCGCCACCTTGGCGAGCAGCACGCCGCCTTCGCGCCCCCTAGTGAGCAATACGGCGCACTCAAGTCACATCACTTGTGCTCGTCCAACCTCGGCGACTTCCCCCGCGCGTGCTCTTAGAGACTCAACACCCCGACAGCCCGCGTAGAAGCTCGCGCTCGGTCAGTCCGAGCAAGCATCGCTTGTACTCGATCACTTTCGGCGTATTGCCAGCACGGCTGCCTGTGGCAACTGCAATCGCCACCGCCTGCCGAAGGTTACGCCCGCGCTATCGGGCGCCCCGACCTCAACGATCACTTGTACTCGATCAACTTCGGCGCCTTCCCGCGCGCGCGCTCCCAGTGATAGCTCAGGATCCCCACCGCTTGCGGAAAGCTCGCGCCGACACAGTGCAGCGCCCAATACCGCGCGTGATCCGCCTGCAGCCCGCGCTGCCTGGCCGCGCGCGCGATTCGATACGCTCGCACCGGGTACGCTCCGAGCAACAACGACGACATCCCCAACGTCGGCAGTGCCAGCACGGGCACCAAAGCCGGCACCAGCGCCCCCCACACCAGCGCGCGCTGCGTATCCCGCGCCCAAAACCGCTCCGGCTCCTCGCTATGAAGCGCCGAGACCTGCGCGTACGCGTACCCGGACCGCTTGGTCCGCGTCCACCACTGCCGAAAGCGCGTGATCGCCGCGTCGTGCAGCGTCATCTCCGCATCCAGCCGCAAGATTCGGTACCCGCGCTTGTGCAGCCGGTACGCGAACTCCGGATCCTCCCCCGCTATGATCCCCGGGTTATACCCACCCAGCTCGCGCACCGCGCGGCAGCGAACCAACACGTCGCCGCCGAACACCTGCGTGTCTCCAGGCGGCTCCTGCCCCCACTCGACGTCACAGACCTGGTTGTAGAGCGAGCGCTCGGGGTGCAGCTCACGGCGGCGGCCCCACACCGCCCCGACGCCGGCGTGCTCGTCCAGGGCGGCCGTGGCTCGCGCCAGCCACTCGGGGGCCAGCGCGCAGTCGCCGTCGACGAACTGCACGTACTCCAGCTGGCCGGCGAGCTCGCTCAGCCGCAAGAAGCCGGCGTTGCGGGCGCGCGCCGCGGTGAAGGGCGTGCTCATGTCCAGCGCCACCACCTCGTGGCCGCGCGAGCGGGCCAGCGCGACGCTGCCGTCGCTCGAGCCCGAGTCGACGTAGACCACGGCGCCGATGTCTCGCGAAATCGAGTCGAAGCACCTGCGCAGGCGTTCGCCCTCGTTGCGGCCGATGGCTACTACCCCCACCCGAGCAAGACCCTTGACCATCGTTCGCTCGGCCAGTTTTGCGCGCGCGCGTTGACTTGTCTAGGCCGGCATACAAGGATCCATGGCAGTCCGATGAGTGCCGCCAAACCCCCCCGTAAACGCAAAGACGAGAAGCCGTCCGATTTTGCGATCCTCGGAGGGCCGACCGAGGACGGACAGGGCGCCCATCTGCTTCGCTTCCGCGAGGGCAGCGTCAGCGCGGGTGAGATCCGCCCCGTGCGCGAGGGCGAGCCGGTCACGCACAAGGAGCTGGTGCGGCTGCACCCGATGGACGTGGAGCGACGCATCTGCCGCGTCGAGACGCTGCACGAGCCGCCGCCCGAGGCCGCCGCCGCCACGGCCGAGAAAACTTCGCGGCCTGATGGTCGAGATCCGGCCGCCGAGCGAAGCTCGCGGCCTGAGGGTCGAGATCCGGCCGCCGAGCGAAGCTCGCGGCCGGTGCGCGTGTCCAACGAACGCTATCGCAAGAACTGGGACAAGATCTTCGATAGCAAGGGCACGCGTCCCAAGCCCGACTGGGACGTCAACTGACTCAGTGAAAGCGGATGCGCCCGGGCTGCGACCAGCCCAGCGCTTCGAGCGCGCTCAACACCGCGTACCCGAGCACGAGGCCCGTCAGGTAGAACGCCGGCGCGCGCAGCTCGTGCAGCACCGATAGCAGCTTGGCGCGCGCGAACCCGAAGTAGCACACGATCAACGCCGGCACTTCGGACGCTGCGACCGCCCAGACCAGCCCGGCCACCCCGGAGACGTTGAAGCCGATCGGCACGCCGATCGCGAGCGTCATGACGCGCGCCAGGTTCAGGTAGAAGCCGTAGCGCGCGTGTCCGAGCGCGAACAAACAAAACTGCAAGGGCGAGACCATGCACGCCAGCGCCACGCGCACCGACAGCACGCGCAACATCCAGCCCGCGTCCGCGTAGCGCGGATCGTAGAGCAGGTGCACCACGAACGGCCCGAGCACCGCCAGGCCGCCCAGCGCCGGCAGGATCAGCGCGTCGGTGACCAGCCGCGTCTTGTAGAACACCTCTCGCAGGCGCCCGGTGCCTTCGTTGTTCACGCGGCTGTAGGCGGGGAAGAACACGCCCGTGGTCACGCGCGTGATCGCCTCGCCGAGCGCGCTGCTCAGGAACACCGCGATGCTGTAGACGCCGAGCGTGGCCGCGCCCAGAAAGTGTCCGAGCAGCAAGCGGTCGCCCTGCTGGCTCGCGAACGTGAGCATGGACGAGCCTGCGATCCACTTGCCGAACTCGAGCATGCTCTTGGCCGACTCGGAGTCCCACTCGAACTTGTTGCGGTAGCCGACCTTGATCATGTGGCTGCCGATGGAGGTCAGGACCGACGTCATCAACATGCCGCCGATCAGCGTCCACACCGAGGGCGACTTGATCGCCCACGGGATCATCAAGGCCACCGCACCGATCTGCGCGACCAGCTCGAGGATCAGCAGCGGCAAGAGGCGCAGCTGGCGGCGCAGCGTGAAGTACGCCGTCGAGCGCACGCCCAAAAACAGCACCGACATCGCGCCGACCGGGATCAGCCACTTCAGCTCCGGCTCGGCAAACATGTAGGCCATCGGGATGGCCATCGCGAGCGCGCAGATCCACAACAGCAGCGAGCGCACCGCCTGCCAGGTGAAGGCCGTGTTCAAGAAGCGCGGCTCGTCGCCCCGCGGGCTCTGCACGATCACCGTCGGCAGCCCGACGTCCGAGAGCATGATCAGACCCTGGTTCATGATGTTGACCAGGGCCGACAAGCCGAAGGCCTCGGGAAAGAGCAGGCGGCTGAGCACCAGGTTGCTGCCGAAGCGGATCACCTGGCCTGTGCCGTAACCGATCATCTCGAAGGCCGAGCCGCGGATCACCAGCTTGCGCAGCGCGCCCGGTTGGTGGGCCTCGGCCTGCGCAGGCGTGGGTTCCGTGGCTGCCTCTGAGGCGGGAGCAACTTCGGGTTCCGCCCCTGGTTCCTCGACTCGATCGTTCACGCGCTCGGTCTCGCTTTCGAGGCTAAAACATGAGCAGTATTGCTGGAAGTTGAAAGGCAACCCTCGTGACAGCGCATGATCTCTATTTTCGCCAGGTCCTCGTGGGACCGATGCAGAACTTCATCTACTTCCTCGGGAGTGAGACCACCCGCGAGTGCCTGATCGTCGATCCAGCCTGGGACACCCAGGCCTTGCTCGACCTCGCGGCGAAAGATGGCATGACCGTGATCGGCTCACTGGTCACGCACTATCACCCGGATCACGTCGGAGGAGGTATGGGATCTTTCCAGGTGCCCGGGGGTGTGGCGGAGTTGCTCGGTAAGGTCGGCGGGCGCATCCACGTCAACAAGCACGAGGCCGACGGGTTGAAAAAGATCACAGGCGTGTCGGAGAACGACCTTTTGCGACACGAGGCGGGCGACGTGGTCGAGATCGGCGATGTCGCGATCCAGCTGATACACACGCCGGGGCACACGCCGGGCTCGCAGTGCTTCCTCGTGCGCAACCGCTTGGTCGCGGGCGATACGCTGTTCATCGATGCATGCGGGCGCGTGGACCTGCCCGGCGGCGATCCCGCGCAGATGGAGGAGAGCTTGCGCACGCTGGCCAAGCTGCCCGACGACGTGGTGCTGCACCCGGGCCACGACTACGGCGCGACGCCGACGGCCACGATCGCCGAGCAGCGCAAGACCAACCCCTACATCCGCAGGGCGCTCAGTAGAAGTTAATCACTCGCACGCAAGAACAACGCTGCCAGGGGCGGCAGCGTGAGCTCGGCGGAGTAGGGCCGGCCGTGGCAGGGCGTTGCGGTGGCTTCCACGCGCCCGAGGTTGCCCATGCCGCTGCCGCCGTAAGCTGCAGAGTCGCTGTTGATCAGCTCGCGCCACTCGCCGCTGCGCGGCAGGCCGACGCGGTACGCGAGGCGCGGCACGGGCGTGAAGTTGATCACCGCGCAAATCGGCGCGGCGCCTTCGGCCATGCGCAGGAACGACAGCACGCTCTGCTCGCTGTCGTTGCCGGCGATCCACTCGAAGCCGCTCGGCTGCACGTCGAGGCGGTGCAGCGCGGGCTGCTCGCGGTAGACGCGGTTCAGATCGGATACCAGCGAGAGCAGGCCGCCGTGCAGCGGATATTGCAGCACGTGCCAGTCGACGCTCGAGTCGTGGTTCCACTCGGCCACCTGCCCGAACTCGCCGCCCATGAACAACAGCTTCTTGCCCGACTGCGCGAACATGTACGACAGCAGCAGGCGCAAGTTGGCGAAGCGTTGCCACTCGTCGCCGGGCATCTTGCATATCAGCGAGCCTTTTCCGTGCACCACTTCGTCGTGCGACAGCGGCAGCACGAAGTTCTCGTGGAACGCGTAGATCGCGCGGAAGGTCAGCTCGTTGTGGTGGTACTTGCGGTGCACCGGCTCGTGAGCCAGGTAGCCGAGCGTGTCGTGCATGAAGCCCATGTCCCACTTCAGCCCGAAGCCCAGGCCGCCCAGGTACGTCGGGCGCGAGACCGCCGGCCACGCAGTGGATTCCTCGGCGATGGTCTGCGTGTCGGGGAACAGTCGGTACACCGCGGAGTTCAAGTCCTTGAGTAGCGAGACCGCCTCCAGGTTCTCGCGCCCGCCGTGCGCGTTGGGGATCCACTCGCCGGACTTGCGCGAGTAGTCGCGGTAGAGCATCGAGGCCACGCCGTCCACGCGGATGCCGTCGGCGTGGTACGCGTCGAGCCAGAACAGCGCGCTCGAGATCAAGAAGCTGCGTACCTCGTTGCGGCTGTAGTTGAAGATGCAGCTCTTCCAGTCTGGATGAAAGCCGAGCCGCGGATCGGCGTGTTCGTACAGGTGCGTGCCGTCGAAGTACGCCAGGCCGTGCTGGTCGTTTGGAAAGTGCGCCGGCACCCAGTCGAGGATCACGCCGATCCCCGCCTGGTGCAGCTGGTCGACCATGTACATGAAGTCTTGCGGCGTGCCGAAGCGGCTGGTGGGCGCGAAGTAGCCGGTCACCTGGTAGCCCCACGAGCCCGCGAACGGGTGCTCCATCACGGGCAACAGCTCCACGTGCGTGAAGCCGCCGCGCAGCACGTGCCGGATCAGGTGCGGCGTGAGCTCGCGGTACGACAGGCTGCGGTTGGCCTGCTCGGGTATGCGCATGAACGAGCCGAGGTGCACCTCGTAGATCGAGATCGGTGCATCGAGGGCATTGCGCCTCCAGCGGTCGGCCATCCACGCGCCATCCTGCCACGCGTAGTCGAGCCCCCAGACGATCGATGCGGTGTGCGGCGGCGTCTCGTGATGAAAGCCGCAGGGGTCGGCCTTCTCGACGCGGTAGTCGCCGTGGTGCGAGCGGATGGCGTACTTGTAGTGATTGCCCTGGCCGACGCCCGGCAGGAAACCTTCCCAGATGCCCGAGCTCGCGCGGGGCGAGAGTGGCTGGCTCTGCCGGTCCCAGCCGTTCCAGTCGCCCATCACCTGGACTTCAGCCGCGTTCGGAGCCCACACCGCGAAATACGTGCCGCTGACCCCGTCGACCTCCTGGATATGCGCACCCAGCTTGTCGTAGAGGCGGTAGTGCGTGCCCTCGTTGTACAAGTAAATGTCGTCGTTCGTGAGCCTCGATGCTTTGGTCACGAAGCCTCCTGTCCCAAGTAAGCGGTCTGAGTCGGGGCTCATTGCGGCACCTTAGTCGCGGCAGGCTACGAGCCGCGCAGGTCTAAGTAAACCCTGGCGCAGCCACCCCAAGTCCACGCTCACGTGGAGGCGGTCAATCGACGCGTGAAAGGCCCAACCGAGGCGCGAGCGCCGTCCGGATGACCTCGGGCCAGGCATATTGCCGCGCCGTCGCGCGACCCGCGCGGCGCATCGCCGCTTCGTACTCGGGGTCGGCGCGCAGCGGCATGTACAGCTTCACGAACTCGGAGGGGTCCGAGGTCTGCAGGACCAGCGCGTTGCGCCCCGGCATGACGTAGTCCTCGCCGGTGAGCCCGGTGCAACCGATGCCACCCACGGCCATGGCCTCGAGGCCCACCAGGCCGAACGGCTCCTTGGCACTATTGGCCAGCACCACGTCCGACGCGCGGAACAGTGCACGGCGGCTGTCGCGATCGACGTGGCGCGTGACATTCAGCACGTCGACGCTGGCCGTGTCCGACAGCGCCTGCACGAGCCCGCGCAGGCCAGCCTCGGCGTGATCGCGCTCGGCGACGCGCAGTCCGGCGCGACGCATGGCGCGCAGCACGTCGAGGCCATGGTCTTCGAGCCCGCCGCGCGCGATCAAGAGCGGACGCAGCCCGAGCTGCTTCATGTGCGCGATGATGTCGATCGAGCCGAGCCAGTTCTTGTCAGGGTCCCAGCGCGCCATCTTGGTGATGGCGATGCGACCGGCGAACATCTTGCGCAGCTGGTTGACTGCGGCGCGGTCCGGCGCGAGATAGGCGTCGGGCGACAGACCGTTCGGGAGCACCACGGCTTCCACGCCTTCGTGTTGCATCAACTGCTTCATGTAGCGACTGACGGTGGTGACCAGCGCCGCGGAGCGCATGCGTTCCCAGTGCACGCGATCGAAGCCGAACACGTTGTTGGCGTTCCAGAACATGCGCACGCGTGCCTGCTGCCGGCCCGGCAGTTGCTTGAGCAAGTGGTCGAGGTGCAGGAGCGCGTCTGCGGTCTGCCACTCCTCGGCCATCACCACGGCCCGCCCGCCCCTGGCCAGATGCGGGCCCAGCCAGTCTCGCAGCAAGACGGGCGGCAGCGAACCGGCGTAGTCCGGCACCTTGCCCTCTTGCCCGTCATACACGCCCACCGGGTGGTACTGACTCAGCCACTGACACCAGCGATGCAAATGCAGTCCCTCGCGGCACTCGTACCCGGGCAGGTCCGGCTGGCCGACGAACCAGAGATGCGTCTCCAGTCCCGCCTGGACGAGCGCTTCACATAGCCCGGCGACGCGGGTCTCGAGGCCACCGATGCGCGAGTAGGCATCCGGTCCCTCGAACGACAGCACGTGGAACTGCGTTCCCTCGGGGATCCCGAGCCGCGGCATGCCCGCGCGCGTGGCGCGAAAACTCGGCGCTTCGGACTCGAGCTCGTCCAGCTCGACCGTGTCGTCGAATTGCGGCGGGTCGTGCCGGGCTTCGGTGCTCGGGCTCGTCCGGGGCGTGGGTAGGTCTTGAGCGTGTGCACTCATGCGAGGTCAGCAGGTGCGTACCAAGTCAATGTTTCGTGCGCATGGCCAGAGGGAAACCAGCGCGACAACCCGACATCAATCCGGACGACACCGGATGACACGTGCATACGCAGCGCGCAAGGCTAACTCTGTGGGCGACCAACAATGCGGCGAAGTCTTAACGGATTTGACACGCACATACACACCCGGCGCCGCAACACCACTGCCGATCTGACTAGTCCAGGATGTGCGCGGTTCGTATACCCGCCGCCGGGATGTACATGTGGCGCGTGTAGTCGATCACCATGCGGTCCGCGTTGTAGCGCCAGGCCAGCGTCGTGAGCGCGTGCTTCACCATGCGCAGCCACTCGATCGGAATGCTCTGACCATTGCGTTCGTAGTAGCGAGGCAGCACCTGTGTCGTCAGCACTCGAAGCAACTGCTCGGCATCGTGCTGATCTTGTCGCGCGGGGTCGGCGTGCACCGCGGCGTCGCCGTAGGCGAACCCATTGCGCGTGTCGTATGCCTCGTCCCACCAACCATCGAGCGTCGAGCAGTTGAGCGTGGCGTTGAACACGGCCTTCATGCCGCTGGTGCCGCAGGCCTCGAGTGGCCGGCGCGGACCGTTGAGCCACAGGTCGCAACCCTCGAGCAGGTGGCGGCTGACGTTGCGATCATGATCCTCGAGCAACACGACGCGGTCGTGGAGATCGGGGTCGCGGCTGAGCTCGTACAGCCGCTGGATCAGACCCTTGCCGGGCTCGTCTGCGGGGTGAGCCTTGCCGGCGAAGATGATCTGCACCGGGCGTTCGGGGTCCAACAGAATTTGTTTGGCACGGTCCAGGTCCTGAAAGAACAGCGTGCCGCGCTTGTACGACGCGAAGCGGCGCGCGAAGCCGATGGTGAGGATCTCGGGCTTCAAGCGCGGCAGAGGCTTCTCGTCGCCCAGGCGGGCGCGCTGCGCGGCCAGTCGGCGCAGCACGAACTCGAACAGCCGCTGCTTCAGGATCACCTTGATGTTCCAGAGCTGAAACTCATCCAGCGTCTCGATGCGGCGCCACAACCGCGCGTCGCACGAGTGCTCGCGCCAGTCCGAACCGAGACAGTCGCTGTACAGCTGTGACAGCTCTGCGCCGAGCCAGGTGTCGACGTGCGCGCCGTTGGTGATATGGCCGATCGGCACCTCGGACGGGCGGCGCTCGGGCCACAGCCCGTGCCACATGCGTCGCGAGATGATGCCGTGCAGGGAGCTCACCGCATTCGCGCGGCGCGAGAGCTTGAGCGCCAGCACGGTCATGCAGAACTGCTCGTGCGGATTCTGCGGCTCCACGCGTCCCAGGCTCAGGAGGTCGTAGTCCGACAAACCCAGCCGCGCCTGCAGCGGCCGCAGATAGTGCAAAACCTGGCCAGGATCGAAGAAGTCATGGCCGGCCGCGACCGGGGTGTGCGTGGTGAACACGGTCGACTCGGCAACATCCTCGGCGGCGGATCGAAACGGCAGCCCCGTAGTCTCCATGCGGTCGGCGATCGCCTCGAGCGTCGCGAACGCGCAGTGCCCCTCGTTCAAGTGCAACACGCCCGGCCGCACGCCCAGCGCGCGAAGCGCACGGTAGCCGCCGATGCCCAGCGCGAGCTCCTGCACGATGCGCGTGGTCCGGTCACCGCCGTACAACCTGAACACGCGCGCCAGGTTGGGATCGTTCTGCTGTTGTTCGCTGAGGTTCAGCAGGATCAGCGGGCAGCGGCCGACGTTGGCGCGCCAGACCTCGGCGGTCAACGTAGTCTCGCCGAGGGGGATGTTCACGCTGATGAACTGGCCGTCCGGGCCGCGCACGTGCTCGATGGGAACGGTCGATACATCCAACTCTTTGTAGACTTCGTGCTGCCTTCCGTGCTGATCGATCTGTTGCTGGAAATAGCCCTGACGATACAAGAGCGTGATACCGACCGCGGGCACGCCCAGATCAGAGCAGCTCTTCAAGTGATCGCCGGCGAGCACCCCCAAACCACCAGAGTAGATCGGCAGCGACTCGTGGATGCAGAACTCGAAGCTGAAGTAGCCGACCGGGCGCGCGGTCAACGAGGGCGCGTTCCAGCTCGTCCAGTGTCGCTCGCTCTTCACGTAGTCTTCGAGCCGCTTCTCCGCGCGCAGCGTCTGGGCCAGCAAGCTGGCGTCGCCGGACTTGTTCTCGAGCGCGGCCGGTGCGACCTGTTGCAGGAACGCGATCGGGTTGTGGTTCACCTCGCTCCACAGCGAGCGATCGATCGCCTTGAAGATTCCATCGAGGTCGTCGTTCCAGGCCCACCAGAGGTTCTGGGACAGTCGCAGCAGGCGCTCGCGCAGCACGTACATGAGCCTCCGAAGGCCGAAGAGCGCGCGCGCTCTTCGATTTGATGAACGCATTCCTTTATACCAGAGACCCATGCTCCGCGATCCAGCAGCAATCACCGGCGTTCAGCCCAGCCCATCTGTCGCACAGGGTGCGAGCTACGACGGAGCGGGGACGCACTTCGGGCTGTACTCCGAGCACGCGACACAGGTGGAGCTGTGCCTGTTCGACGACGCCGGCGCGCGCGAGACCCGCGTCACGCTCGACGCGCGCGACGGCAACGTCTGGCATGGCTACCTGCCGGGCATCGCACCGGGCCAGCGCTACGGCTATCGCGTGCACGGGCCGTACGCACCCAAGCACGGCCATCGCTTCAATCCCCGGAAGTTGTTGGTCGATCCGTACGCGCGCGCGATCGATCGCGAGGCGCGCTGGCATCCCGCGCTGCGGGGTGAGCATCCGAGCAGCGCAGGTGTGCCCGACGTGACCGACAGCGGCGCGCTGGCCCCGCGCTCGGTGGTGACCGATCCCAGCTTCGACTGGGAAGGCGACGCGCCCCCGCGCATTCCGTGGTCCGACACGCTGATCTACGAGGCGCATGTCCGCGGCCTCACCAAGCTGCATCCCGAGCTGCCCGAAGCCCTGCGCGGCAGCTACCTCGGGCTGTGCGCGGAGCCGGTGATCGCACACTGGAAGGCACTGGGCGTGACGGCGCTCGAGCTCTTGCCCGTGCACCACGCGTGCTCCGAGCGCTCGCTGACCGAGCGCGGCCTCGTGAACTACTGGGGCTACAACACGCTCGGCTTCTTCGCGCCGGATGCGCGCTACGCCTCGGGAGGCACGCTCGGCGAACAAGTGCGCGAGTGGAAGACGATGGTCCAGGCGCTGCATCGCGCCGGGATCGAGGTGATCCTCGACGTAGTCTACAACCACACCTGCGAGTCCGACGAGCTCGGGCCGACGCTCAGCCTGCGCGGCATCGACAACGCAGTGTACTACCGGCTCGATCCGGCCGACCGCGCGAAGTACCCGGACACCACCGGCACCGGCAACAGCTTGAACTTCGAGCACCCGCAGACGCAGAAGCTCGTGCTCGACAGCCTGCGCTACTGGGTCAGCGAGATGCACGTCGACGGCTTCCGCTTCGATCTCGCGCCGACGCTGGCGCGCGGCTTCGGCATGTTGCAGCTGCGCGGGTTCTTGTTCGCGGCCATCGCGCAAGACCCGGTGCTGCGCGACGTGAAGCTGATCGTGGAGCCCTGGGACGTCGGGCCGCACGGTGTGTGTACCGGTGGCTTCGGCGCGCCCTATGCCGAGTGGAACGATCGCTATCGCGACAGCGTCCGGCGCTTCTTCCGTGGCGATGGCGGTCGCCTCTCCGAGGTCATCACGCGCCTGGCCGGCAGCTCGGATATGTTTCAGGGCAGCGGCCGCGGCCCGCTCGCCAGCGTGAACTTCGTGGCCTGCCACGACGGCCGCTCGCTGCATGATCTGGTCACGTACGAGGGCAAGTACAACCAGCAGAACGGCTGGGACAACCGCGACGGCTCGGACAACGAGTACCCGCGCAACTGGGGCGTGGAGGGCGAGACCGATCGCACGGATGTGAATACCGTGCGCGAGCGCGTGATGCGCAGCATGCTGGTGACGCTGGCTTGCTCGCAGGGTGTGCCGATGCTGCGCCAGGGCGACGAGCTCGGGCAGAGCACGCAGGGCAACAACAACGCCTACACCCAGGACAACCCGCTGACGTGGATGCCGTGGTCATGGGCGCCGCGCGCGCGCGAGCTCCTGGAGTTCACGCGGCGATGCTTCGAGCTGCGCCGGCAATGGAGCGGATTGCACCGCGACCGGTACTTCGACGGACGGCTCCACGACGGGCGGCGGGACGTGAGCTGGCTGCGGCCCGAGGGCGGAACGTTCGAGGGCGACCAGTGGTCGGACGCGCGGCGCCAGGCCTTCGGCGCCTGGATCTCGGGCGATCACGCGGCCGGCGAGCCCAGCCTGCTGCTCCTGCTCAACGCTGGCAGCGCGCCCGAACGCTTCATCCTGCCGCTCGATGAAGCGACGAAGTTCGAGGTGCTGCTGGATAGCTCGCAGCCACTGGCGGCAGCCAACGGCGTGTTCAGCGCAGCCTACGAGCTGGCCGCTCACGCCGTGGCGCTGCTGGTCGAGAAGCCCGCGGCGCCGCGCAGCGTACGGCGGCAGGACCACGTGGCCCTGATCCGCAAGCTGGCCGATCGCTTCGGCATCGCCAGCGGCTACCGCGGCTACCACGGCGACTACAAGCACACGAGCGACGACACGCGGCTGCTCTTGCTCGCCGCCATGGGCGTCGACGCCGCAACGCCGTCGGGCGCGCGCGACGCGCTTTCGGCGCTGGAGTTCGAGGAGAGCCGCCCGGGGCTCGCGCCGGTGCGCGTGCTGCCGGTGGGCGCCGACGCGTTGCGCTGGCTGCCGCTGCGCCCACCCGAGCGCAATGGGCGCGCGCTCGACTACGCGCTCGAGCTCACGCTGGAGGGTGGCCGCGTGGTGCGCCAGCAGGGCAAGGCGCTCGGCGACGCGCGGGAGCTGCGCGTGCCGATGCCCGAGCTCGAGCTGCCGCCCGGCTATCACGAGTTGCGTCTCACGCTCGGTGCCACGCAGACCGATCAGGATCTGATCGTCACCCCGCTGCGCTGTGCGACGCCCGCGGACCGGTTGGGCGATCGCCTGGGTGCGGGCCTGTGGACGCACCTCTACGCGCTGCAGCGCGATTCGAGCTCGGGGTTCGCGCTCGGCGACACGGCCGATCTGCGCGCGCTGGTCGAGCTGGCGAGCGGGCAGGGCCTGGACTTCGTGGCGGTGAACCCGCTGCACGCGTTGAACAACCATGACGGCGTGGTCAGCCCGTACTACCCGCTGAGCCGCGCCTTCGGCAACCCGATCTACATCGACCTCGAGTCCGTCCCCGAGCTCTCGCACAGCCCCGAAGCGCAGTCGCTGCTCCGCAGCCCACAGCTGCAACAGGCGCTGGCCTCGCTGCGCGCGAGAGAGCGGCTGGACTACGGCGCGGTCTGGATGCTGAAGCGAGACGTGCTGCGCGCCTTGTGCCGGAGCTTCAGCCAGCGCTCGCTCGACAAGGACAACGAGCGCGGCCGCGCCTACGCGGCGTACCTGGCAGAGCAGGGCGACGAGCTACGCGACTTCGCCACCTTCTGCGCGCTGGCCGAGGAGCTGGGTGGCGACGACACGCCGCTCTACGACTTCCAGCGCTTCCCCGAGCCGCTGCGCGATGCGCGGAGCCTGGCGGTCGTGGAGCTGCGAGAGAAGCTGCGGCCGCGTGTGCTGTTCCACAGCTACCTGCAGTTCGAGCTCGATCGGCAGCTGCGCGCGGTGCAGCAAGACGCGCGGGCGCGCGGCATGGCGATCGGGGTGTACGGCGATCTCGCCGTGGGCAACGCGCCGAGCGGCGCCGAAGTCTGGGCGCGCCGAGAGCTCTTCGCCCAGGGCGTGAACCTCGGCGCTCCGCCCGACGTGTACTCGGAGACCGGGCAGGACTGGGGGTTGTTGCCGCTGGTCCCGGCGAAGTTGCGCCAGGACCGCTTCCGCCACATGCGCGGCTTGTTCCGGAACGCGCTGCGCAGTGTGGGCATGTTGCGCGCGGATCATGTGATGGGACTCCTGCGACAATTTTGGGTGCCGCAGGGGCTCGACGCGCGCTCGGGCGGCTACGTGCGGTTTCCGTTCGAAGAACTCACGGGGGTTTTGGCGCTGGAGAGCCAGCGTGCGGGTGCGCTCGTGGTCGGCGAGGATCTGGGCGTGGTGCCCGAAGGTCTGCGCGACCGCATGCGCGAGCTCGGAATGCTGCGTTCGCAAGTGTTGTTCTTCGAACGAGATGGTTACGGCGAGTTCATCAGCCCTTCACACTATGCCCGCGATTCGTTGGCTACGGTGGATAGTCACGATTTGCCGCCTCTCGCGGCTTACTTCGATGCGCACGACCTCGAACTGCTGTTGAAGCTCGGGTTGCTCGCCGATCGTGCGAGCCTCGAGCGCGTGCGCGCCGAACGCCTGGCGGCCAAGGCTGCCCTGCGCAGGCGATTGATCGAGGAGAAATTGTGGACCGAGGACAGCACGGGATCGGACGCGGACTGGGTGCTCGCCGTGCACCGGCTGTTGGCGAGCACACCGGCGCTGCTGGTGGCTGCATCGGTCGACGATCTGTGCCTCGAGCAGCGCCCGCTCAACGTGCCGGGCATCGCCTCGGCCGAGCATCCGCCGTGGGCGCGGCGCACGAGGGCGACACTCGCCGAGTTGGCGAACGATCCGACGGCGCTGGCGATCATGCGCATCTTGCGTGCGCGGACACAGCGCGTCTGAAACGGATCCGCGCGTGCAAGCGCGCCGGCGGGGATTACTTCGTTTACCGCGGCCGGCTGGTGCGCGGAGGCAGGCTCGAATGCAAGCGCCCGTCCTTCAAGGCAAAGTGCCCCTCGCGGCGGATGAGCTTCACGCGCAGCTCATCGAGCTCGAGGCTCACTCCGCCGCCGCAATTGATCAGGTCGGTGAGCAGCTTGATCACGTCTGCTTCCGACAGCTGCGCCGTCTGGAGGCCGGCGAGTTTTTCACGAAGGCGTTCTACCGAGACTTCACTCAATGGGACCCCCGAGAGGTTCGCAGCGTGATCAACACTAACTGGTGTACACACTCGGCCGCAAATCACGAGCAAATCAGGCGAAGACAGGCCTGTGGGATGCTGCGCGGGCTTGCGGGTGATGTAGACCGACAACACGTGGGTAATCAGGAAAATCGCGACCGACCCGTTGCCGCTGTCAGCAGCAACAGTGTGAAGTTGTCCGCACTCGGATGGCTCGTTTTTGGTAAGAATGGCCGGAGCCGCCGCGCAGCGCCGGCGACCGATAGTCAACGGAAGGGTCGCGCCCATCAGGCGCGAGCCTTCCGGTAGCTGGCGTTGGGAGAGTTCATGCAAGGCCGCAAATCGACACGTGCGTCTGTTCCGCTCTTACCGCGGTATCGAGGCTCGACCGGATTCGAGCCCGTCGAGGGTCAGTGTCTCGACATCTCCGTCGGCGGCATGTTCATCGCGTCCACGGCGCCGCTCGACACCGGAACGCTGCTGAAATTCGAGTGCCAGGTGGATGGCGAATCGGCGCCGATCAAGGGCGTGGCGCGCGTGGTCTGGCAGCGCACCAGTGGCGAGCGGGACCGGCCCAGCGGGATGGGACTGAAGTTCGTGAAGCTCGAGCCGGGTACGGCCGAGGTCATCGAGCGTTTGATCCGTGAGGCGCAATTGCAGGGCATGACCGCACCCACGCATCCGCTGCCCGCGAACTACTCCGCCACCGACAGCTTCCCGCCGGGCGAGGGCCGGTTGAGCAGCTCACAGCGGCTATCGGTCGTCTCCGCCACGCCGATCGAAGGGGCCGAACAGGCCGAGCCGACGGCCATCAAGGGCCCGGAATCGGGGCGCGTTCCGGCTGGAACCACCCCGCGCGATGACGCTTCCGCGATGCCGGTGTTGACCACGGCCCAGCGGGACGCGGTGATGGTGAGCGCTTCGCGGCTTGCCATCCTGCCGGGCGAGCAGCCAGCCGGCTCTAGCAACGTGCCCGAGAGGCTGCGTTCGGCCGCTCGCTGGATCTCGCTCGCGCTGGCGGTCGTAGTCCTCGCCTGGTCGTTCCTGCGCTGACCCGCGGTCCAATTACCCGGGTCCGAGCTCCTTGACGCGGGACAGTCCGGCTTAGTAATGGTCGCGGTCCGCCCGCTTCTGGGCCGAGCCGCGCATGGCTCGACTCCGTCACACGCACGAAACGTCAGATTTCGAGGAGAACAGGTATGGCCATCAGTTTCAAAGACAAGGTCGTGATCGTGACCGGCGCCGGCGCAGGGCTCGGCCGCTGTCACGCACTGGAGTTTGCCCGCCGCGGTGCGAAGGTCGTGGTCAACGATCTCGGCGGTAAGGTCGACGGCTCCGGCGGCTCGAGCGAGGCCGCGCAGAAGGTGGTGGAAGAGATCAAGGCGCTCGGCGCCGAAGCCATCGCCAACGGTGCGTCGGTCGCGGACCGCGCGGGTGCAGAGAGCATCATCGCCGACGCGATCGCCAAGTGGGGCCGCGTCGACGTGGTGGTCAACAATGCCGGCATCCTGCGCGACAAGAGCTTCGCCAAGATGGAGCTCGACGACTTCGAGCTCGTGCTCAAGGTGCACTTGTTGGGCGCCGCGTATGTGACCAAGGCCGCCTGGCCGCACTTCATCAAGCAGAGCTACGGCCGCGTGGTCATGACCACCTCGTCGTCGGGTCTGTACGGCAACTTCGGCCAGAGCAACTACGGCGCGGCCAAGCTCGGCATGGTCGGCCTGATGAACACGCTCAAGCTCGAAGGCGCCAAGGCCAACATCAAGGTCAACACCATCGCGCCGGTCGCCGCCACGCGCATGACCGAGAACCTCGGCATCCCCGAGGAAGTCATGAAGCAGCTGAAGCCCGAGCTGATCTCGCCCGCCGTGGTCTACCTGGCGAGCGAAGACGCGCCGAGCGGTTGCATCATCGAGGCGGGCGCGGGCTACTTTGCCAAGGCCCAGATCGTGGAGAGCAAGGGCGTGAAGATCGGTCAGAACGCCAGCGTCGAGGACTTCGCGGCTGCGTTCGAGAAGATCTCGGACATGACCGACGCCAAGGCGCACCAGAACGGCAGCGAAGTGATCATGAAGATCTTCGCGCCGTGACATTCCGCCTGACTCCTGGCTACTGCGCGCCGTACGCCGCGCGGTAGTCCAGGATGCGCTGGTGCAGCGCGTCGTCGATCAGGAGTTTGCCATCGACCGGCGTGCTGCGCAGGTGCGCGATGATCTCCTCGATCGTCACGATGGCCAGCGTGCGCATGCCGTAGGTCTCGCGGATCTCGTGCAACGCCGTGCGGTGTCCCGTGCCGCGCTCCATGCGGTCGACCGCGACGATCAGCGCCGTCAGCTTGATCTCGGCCGCCGCTCGCAGCAGCGGGACCGTCTCGCGGATCGAGGTGCCGGCGGTGGTCACATCCTCGATGATCACCACCCGATCGCCGTTCGCCATCGCGTGTCCGACCAGGTTGCCGCCTTCGCCGTGGTCCTTGGCTTCCTTGCGGTTGAAGCAGAAGCCCACCTCGTGGCCGTAGTCCTGGTGGAGCGCCATGGCCGTGGAGACCGCGAGCGGGATGCCCTTGTAGGCCGGGCCGAAGAGCACGTCGAACTCGCTGCCCAGCTCCTGTCGCAGCGTTTGCGCATAGAAGCGTGCAAGTCGAGCCAGCTGCGCGCCTGTGCGATAGTTACCCGCGTTCACGAAGTACGGGGTCTTGCGCCCGCTCTTCGCGGTGAAGTCTCCGAAGCGCAGCACATCGCACTGCAGCATGAACTCGATGAATTGGCGCTTGTAGTCCTGCATGTCGCCTGGAGCATACGGCCAAGTCCGTTCTTGGCGCATGGGCATTGCAGCCCTATGCTTGTGTTTCAACCAGGAGAACGCATGGAGTGGGTCTCGGCAGTGTCCGAGCGGGTCGATACGCGCGAAGCCGTGCGTGAAGCCGCGCTCGAGCTGATGGCAGACCACGATCGGCCGCCCGATCTCGCGCTCGCCTTCGTGTCCCCCCATCACTCGGCGAACTACCGAAAGTTGCCGATCTGGGTCCAAGAGTACCTGCGCCCGGGGACCTTCGCGGGCTGTTCCGCGGCGGGGGTGATAGGGGCTGGCCGCGAGCTCGAGAACCGCGAAGGTGTGTCGCTGACGGCGGCATGGCTGCCCGACTCGCGCGTGCGCATGTGTCACGTCGAGATCAATCCCGATCGGCCGGAGACAGTCTGGCCGCGCTTGCTGGAGACGGCGCCGGCCGAGGCGTCGTGTTTGATCACCCTGGTCGATCCGTACTCGTTCGACGCCGAGGGCCTGCTCGATGGGCTGGATCGCGCGTATCCCAGCACGAACAAGCTGGGCGGTTTGGTCAGCGGCGGTGCGGAGCAGAAGGCCACCGCGCTCTTCGCCGGCAGTGATCTGCTGCGTGAGGGTGCCCTGGTGCTGGCGCTCAGCGGCAACTGGGACATGCACACCGTGGTCGCGCAGGGCTGTCGCCCCGTCGGCGAGCCGTACATCGTGACGCGCGCGCGCGGCAACGTGATCCGCGAGCTCAACGCCGGCAAACCCGCCGAGGTGCTGCGCCGGTTGTACGAGAACATGAGTGCACGTGACCACTCGCTGTTCAACACGTCGCTCTTCCTCGGCATCGACATGGGCGACCAGAAGAGCCGGTATCAGGCCGGCGACTTCCTGATTCGCAACGTGCTCGGCATTGATCCCGAGTCGGGCGCCATGGCGATCGACGCCAAGGTGCGCGACTACCAGGTCGTGCAGTTTCACCTGCGCGACAACGAAGCCTCGGCGCAGGATCTCATCCAGCGACTGCGCACGCTGAGTGCCGCCCAGGCGCCGGAAAAGATCCGCGGCGCGCTGCTGTTCTCGTGCCTCGGCCGCGGAGAGCGACTGTACGGCTCGCCCAACCACGACTCGGATGCCTTCGCGCAGCGGGTCAGCCCGGTCTCGCTCTCAGGCTTCTTCAGCAATGGCGAGATCGGTCCCGTGGGCCCGAAGACGTATCTGCACGGCTACACCAGCGTCTTCGCGGTTTTCTGCGATCGCGAGCGGTCGTAGCGACGCTGTGACCGGAGGTCACAGCAGAAACTAGTTGCCGGAGCTCTCTGCGTAGGCATCGATGAGGCTGCGCCGCGGCAGACTCTCGACCTTCGAGGAGCGGATCGCGAGCGCGATCTGTCCGCCCATTTCGGGCCCTGCCACGCGTTGCGCGATCTCCTCGCAGCGCAGACGCATTTCATCCTCGGCCTCGCGGATCATGCGGTGGATTGCATCCACCAGCTGCGACACGCCGGGTTCCTGCGCTTGTTCCTGCGCGCGATCGAACCAGCCGTGCACCATGCGGGCCACGTGATCTGTCATGCAGGCGCCTCCGGTGAGGGGGTGTGTGCGGACCGTAGCCGGTTCAAAGCGCAGATTGCAAGCTTTGGCTGATCGCCCCACGCCACGGGGCGCAAACATGTAGCCTGGTTGAGTCATCGGATACACACCGACATTCTGCGCAAGCCTGCAGCTGATGGCTGCATTAATCGCGGCCGCCGGATGTGACAGCGCTGTCTCGGTTCGTACCCCGAGTTGGCAGAAAACCTGTGCGCGCGTATCGGCCCGCGAGCACAAGTGTCCCCGCATACACTCGCGTTTCAGCCGCAATCTCGCAAGAAACCGGCTCCTGCACGGCGGGTGCACTGCGCTGGCCTCGAACTTGCCTATGAGCAGCCGATGGCGCCGCGACAGACGGTGCTCGTTCGAGAGAGATCGATTGCGAACCGAAGCCAAAGTTGCCTGGCGGGTTCGGAGTGTGAAAACATCTTCGCCCCGGCTGGATTTTTTTGGTGAACGGCACTGCTGCGCGCGCAGGGTGCGGGAGGAATGAAGACCAATGACGTTCTTACAAACTCGGCTCGTACAGCGCTCGCTAGCGCTGGGAGCCTGGGCCGCACTCGGTATCGGTGCGGCCGGATGCAGCTCGGCGCAAGCCGGCACCGGCCCAGAACCAGAAGTGGCGGTGTCGGAACAAGCCTTAGATCTCGGAGGACTCGCAGCACTCTGCGGGCTCGCCTGTCCCGGCGACAAGGATGACAAGGGAGTCACCATCAAAGGCGTTGCGGACGGCAATGCAGCGATCTCCGGCGTCGCTTCCGTCGATGCGTTCTTCGCGGCGGTGATCAAGTACCAGGGCGCAGCGAGCGGCGTCGCGGGTGGCATCAAGGGCCAGCTCGATGCGATCAAGGCGGACTTCGGCATCGCAGCCAACACCGATGTGGTTGCGGGCTTGGATGCGGCGATGAAGGCGAACCTCGAAGCGGGCTTCAAGCTCGAGGCCGAGCCAGCGCGCTGTGAGGTAGACGTCGATGCCACGCTCGAAGCGCGTGCGCGCTGCGAGGGTGAGGTCAAGGCACCGAGCGCGATGGTCTCGTGCAAGGGCAGCTGTGAAGTCGATGCCTCGGCCGAGGTGAAGTGCGACGCCATGGCGGATCTCGAGTGCACCTACACGCCGCCGGACCTGAAGTGTTCGGGTACGTGCCAGGGCACCTGCAGCGCCATGCTCACGGCCAAGGCCGCATGCAGCGGCACCTGCAAGGGCTCGTGTGACGGCGAGTGTTCGGCCTACGTGAAGAATGCGATGGGTCAGCTCGAGTGCCAGGGCAGCTGCAGCGGCATGTGCATGGGTTCATGCGATGCCGAGCTCGCAGCTGGCGCCAAGTGCGAGGGCTCGTGCAAGGGCGAGTGCACGGTCACCAACCCGATGGGCGGTTGCAAGGGCGGCATTCGCGCCGAGTGCAAGGCCAAGGCCGATGCCTCGATCATGTGCAGCGGCAAGTGCGAAGGCGAAGTGACGCCTGGCTCGGCGAAGGTCGAGTGTGAGGCGAGCGCGAAGGCCGAAGCCAAGATGAACGTGCACTGCACGCCGCCGCGCGTCGCGCTCACGTACAAGATCAAGGCCGGTCTCGACGCCATGGCGCGCGCGAGGTTCGAAGCGGCGCTCAAGCTGTTGATCGACTCGCGCCTGCCAGCGTTGAAGGCCGAGGTGGCGAAGGCCAACTCGGTGGTCAAGGCCGGTGGGGATCTCTCTGGTGCCGCGAGCGGCGCGCTGACGGGCGCGTTCGATGCCGCAGGCAAAGGCAGCCTCAAGACGCAGTTCGCGTTGGGTTGCGCACTCGGTCAGCTGAAAGACGTAGGTAAGGTCGTCTCCGGCGCCACGAGCAACTTGAACACGCAGATCGAAGCTGCGGGCAAGCTCACCTCAATGTTGAAGATCTGACAGGCCATGAAGGAGATGAGCTCAATGAACCGCTATTCATATGCCTGCGTGGGCCTGATCATGCTCGCGGGAGCGACATCCTGCGGCGGGGACGATGGGGGGCTGCCCGGCCTTCCGCGTGTCGACAAAGAATGTGGCTTCGTTTGCCCAGGTGACACAGACGCCGACGGCAAGAAGGTCAAAGGCGTGCTCGAAGGTAACGCGGCGATCTCCGGCGTAGCGTCGGTCGATGCGTTCTTCGCAGCCGTCAACAACTTCCGCGGCAGCGCGGACAACGTCAGCGCGGGCATCAACGCCGAGCTCGGTCGCATCAAGGCCGACTTCGGCATCGACGCCAAGGCAGACCTCAAGACCGAGCTGGATGCCAAGATCAAGGCGAACCTCGAGGGTGGTGTGACCGTCGACTACACGCCTGCGCGCTGTGCCATCGACGCCAAGGCGACGATCGAAGCCAAGGCTCGCTGCGAGGCCAAGGTCGACCCGGGCGAGGTGAACGTCGAGTGCAAGGGCTCGTGCCAGATCGAGGCGAACGCCGAGCTCAAGTGCGATGCCGGCGCCGACCTGCAGTGCACGTTCACCGGTCCGACGGTGGACTGCAAGGGCGAGTGCTCGGGCAGCTGCGAAGCCAAGCTCGATGCCGCTGCTTCGTGCTCCGGTACGTGCCGCGGTACGTGCTCGGGCTCGTGCTCGGCCTATTCCGACGCCGCCGGTACCAAGTGCGCAGGCACGTGTTCGGGCATGTGCACGGGCACCTGTGAGGCACACCTCGAAGCCAGCGCGAAGTGCATGGGCACCTGCAAGGGCGAGTGCAAGGTCAGCGGTCCGGATGTGGACTGCAAGGGCAGCGCACACGCCGAGTGCAAGGCCAAGGCCGACGCGTCGGTCATGTGCAAGGGCAAGTGCGAAGGCGACGTCAAGCCGCCCAGCGCGAGCGCGGAGTGCGAGGCCAGTGCGAAGGCAGAAGCCAAGCTCAACGTGCAATGCACGCCGCCGGCGATCGCGGTCAACTACAGGCTGAAGGCGGGCGTCGACGCGATGGCGCAAGCTCGCTTCGAAGCCGCGCTCAAGTCGTTGGCCAAGGTGCGTTTGCCGGCGCTGGTCGCCGCGACCGCACGCGCCAAGCTGGTCGCACAGGCCGGCGAGGACCTGACGGATGCGGCTGAGGGTGCCGTCAAGGCGTCGATCTCGAAGCTGCAGGGCAGCGCCGGGATCAAGGCCAAGTTCACCTTGGTCTGCGCGCTCGGGCAGCTGCCCGAGGTCACCGACGCGGTGGCGGAGTCCGCCGACAAGCTGACCGACAGCTTGAACGACTCGGTGGCGCTGACGGCCGTCCTGGGCATGAAGTAGAGCAGCTCCTAGCTGCAGCACACACTGGAGCCGGCGGGGCCCAAGAGGGTCGCGCCGGCTTCGGCATTTAAGGGTTCAGCCCTTCTCGCGGCGGCGAAACGTCGAACAGCCCCAAGTCGAACTAGTTCTTGATGGCGCGGCGGCCGGTCTCGGTGACCGAGGCGCGGTCCTGGGTGGCCGTGCCGGGGTTCGGCAGCACCGCGCGCACGTCGCTGACCAGCGGGGCAGGGCGCGCCGAGAGCCGCGGCGGGGGTTCGCCGGCGCCGCTGCTGATGTGGTAGCCGTTCTTGCCCAACTTCTTTGCCTGGTACATCGCGGCGTCCGCGCACTTGAGCAGCTCGGTGATCGACTCGGCCGAGTCCGGGAACAAGGCGATGCCGATGCTGGCCGTGATGCGGACCTCGACGCCCGAGACCCAGGTGGGCAGCGCGAGCGTGTCGAGCAGGCGCTGCGCGATCAGCGCCAGCTGATCGACGCCTTCGACCTCGGACACCAGCACCGCGAATTCGTCGCCGCCCAGACGTGCGACCACGTCGTACTCGCGGAAGACTTGCCGCATACGGTGCGCGACTTCCTGCAAGAGCACGTCGCCCGCGTCGTGGCCGAGCGAGTCGTTCACCGCCTTGAAGCCGTCGAGATCCAGAAGCATGACGCCCAGGCGCTGCTGCATGCGCCGCGCGCGCGTGGCGAAGCGGCTGGTCGACTCGTAGAAGCTGGTGCGGTTCACCAGCCCGGTCAGCTGGTCGTAGTGCGCGAGCTGGATCAAACGCTGCTCCGCGCGCTTGCGCTCGCGCGCGTAGGTCACGGCGCGCAGCAGCGGGCGGCGCGCCAGCGTCTGCTTGAGCAGATAGTCTTGCGCTCCCAGCTGGATGACCTGGTGGGCGAGCGCGTCGTCGTCGAGCGAGCTGATGGCGATGATCGCTGCTTCGGGACAACTCGCCTGCAGGCGCATGACCGCGTCGATGCCGCGCGCATCGGGCAAGGCGACGTCGGTGATGATGGTCTCGAAGCGCCGGTCGTGCACCAGGCGCAGGCCGTCCGAGAGGCGCGTGGCGACGGTGACGTGAAAGCCGCGCAGCATCTCTATCAGCAAGTCGGCGTCGCCCGGGTTGTCTTCGACCACGAGCACGCTCGTCGCGGGAGGCTCGCTGCGCCGGACGCCGCGCATGGCGCGCGCGCGCTTGGCCTGAAACTCGAAGGCGTGGGCGATGGTGCGCGCCAGGTCGTCGACATCCAGCGGTTTCTCGAGGATCGACGCGATCGCGCTGTCGATGCGCTCGTTGCGGCCGACCTCGGGGTTCTGGTCGGCACTGACGATGACGAATGCAGTGTCGGGCCTAATCGCACACAGTTGTTCGATCAGCGCCAGTCCGTCGATGCCCGGCATGCGCAAGGCACACACCACGACCGGATAGCTTCGCCCCTGAACCCGTGCCACGGCTTCGCTGCCCGAGCCGGCCGTGTCGATCTCGTAGTCGAACGGCCGCATGGCATTCACGAACGCCTGCCGCATCAAGTCATCGTCGTCCACGAATAAGACGCGTTGAGGAGTGCCGGGAGCGTTCGGGCTGGAGTCGCGCATGTGCCCTTCGCGGTGAGCGATGATCGCACAAACTAAGCGGCAGGCTCAAGCCGGCTACAAGGCAATCGACGTAGCCCTTACACGCTTGTACTAGCCTGATTGGGGGTGCGATGCACGATCTCGGCGCGAATGCGGGTTCGACGAGGGTAGGATGCGAGCATCGGATCGTCTTCGAAATCTGGAGGACCGAGCATGTCGACGGGTGTGCTGCAGGCGGCGCGGTCCGCTGAGACTTCGGAAGTCGATCCAGCGCTCTCGCAGCTGATCGTGAGCGCCTCTCCCAGCGGCGCGATCGTCTTCGACAAGCTGGGCACGATCAGCTTCGCAAACCCGGCGCTGGAACGCTTGCTCGAGTATCCGCCGGGTGGGCTCGCGGGCATGGCGCTCGACAGCACGATCCGCTGGCAGGTGCAATCCGCGCAGCTGTTTCGCCCGCGCGGCCTGCTCGACTACGTGCAGCGTTGCGACGACCAGCAGCTGACGGCGGCGCTCGAGCTCCGCGGAGTGACACAATCGGGCGCCGAGCTGGAGATCGAGCTGCGTCTGGCGCGCCTGCCCGATGGCCGAGGGTTTTTGGGTATGGTGAACGAGATCGGCGCGCGCAAGCACCGCGAGCGTGCCCTCGAGCATCGCAGCCGGGCGCTCGAGCAGTCGAACGCCGACCTCGAGCAGTTCGCCAGCACGGCCTCGCACGATCTGCGGGAGCCGCTGCGCATGGTGGTCAGCTACACGCAGCTCCTGGGCGAGCGCTATCGCGGTCAGCTCGACGAGAAGGCCGACAAGTACATCAACTACGCCGTGCAAGGCGCGACGCGCATGCAGCGACTGATCGACGACCTGCTCGCGTACGCGCGACTGGAAAACTCCGGTCGGCCGAGCTTACCGGTCGCGGTCTCGGACGCGCTGCGCGACACGCTCAGCGACATGCGGGTCCTGATCCAGGACAGCGGGGCGCAGATCGACTATGGGCAGCTGCCCGTGGTGTTGGTGGACGCCGTGCAACTGACACAGTTGTTCTCGAACCTGATCCACAACGCGCTCAAGTTTCGCAGCGAGGCTGCGCCGCTGATCCAAGTCAGTGCCGAGCGCGACGGCACCATGTGGCGGATTTCGGTTGGCGACAACGGTATCGGCATCGACAGGCGCTACCACGAGCGCATTTTTCAGATGTTCCAGCGCCTGCACGAGCGCAGCAAGTACGACGGCAGCGGCCTCGGTCTGGCGATCGCGCGCAAGATCGTCGAACGCCATGGCGGACAGATCAGTGTGACTTCTGCGCCCGGGCAAGGCGCGACGTTTCACTTCACGCTGCCCGCCGCTCCGAGCGGACCCATCGAACGCGAAGCCAAGTGACAACTCACGAGTCGCCGCAGTCACCAGCTGCGGAGTGCGCGGCGTTCTGCAACGTGGTTTCTGATTGACTCAGCGATGCGTGGCTCTCTAGGCTTTTCCGTGTTCTGCCATTGACCCAGATGAGAGCGCGGAGTAGTTGCTGTTCGTGTTCAGGCGTGCCCGCGCGGTGTTATTGTCCAGCGCGGCAGCGCTACCGCGCTCCGCTTTGGTTTCCCCACACCGCGAGCCGCGGTTTTGGTCCCCAAGTCGACTGCGACGTGGGCCGCGGTCGCATCGCAAGAAGCACTCGGTGAGGTCGTGCGGTTTCTGAGACTCTGTCGAGCGATTGGGTTTTCGGGTCTCTGCCTGTACGTGTTGGCAGCGCCCACTTCCGCACGGGCATTCACCGATCCGTTGAAGTTCGGAGCGCCGCCGGCTGAGGGCGGCACCGCAGGTCGCTGGTTCACCGGTGCGCCGACCGACGGCTACGGCTGCGACGCGTGCCACAGCGGCGACAAACCCCACGAGAAGCTCGTGGTCACGGGCCTTCCCAAGAACGGCTACGTGACCAACCATCAATACGAGATCACCATCTCCTGGCCCGACTTCGCGGCGCGCACGGACATGTTGTATCCGCCGAACGTGCCCGCGGACCAGATCCCACGCGCGGCGCTGACTGCCGAGTTGATCGCGGAATCCGCCAAGGATTCGGGGCAAATCGTGCAGCGCGCGTTGGTGCATGCAGAGATGGGTGAGTTGTGCAAAGGCACGACGCTGAAGCGCCTGGGCGCTTCGCTGTTCGAGCAGGTTCCCGGGCAAGAAAAACCGAAATCGGTCAGCGTGTGCGACGCGGTCAACACCACGCGGTGTCTGATTGCCGTGCGTGGCTGCGGCAGCTCGCAGGTGCACTTCACCTGGTTTGCGCCAGCGAAGTGGCAGGGCACGATCTGGTTCTCGACGAGCTTCGTCGCAACCGATCGCATCAACCTTGCCCCGACCGAGGACGCCCTGACCGAAGTGACCATTCCGCTGGTTCCCGCGGGGAACGAAGTGTTTCAGTCCGAGCTGGAGCCGGTGTGCACGGTCAAGCGCGTGGGCAGCGCGGGTGGCTCGCTCGCGCCGGTATGCTGTTTGTGTCTGCTGTTGGTATGGCGAGGCCGCAGGTCGCGCGCAGGAGGCCGCAGATGAGCGTAAGACACGGTTCCAGGTGGCAACATGTCGCGTGCGTCGCGTGCCTGGCCGCGCTGTTCCCGGCCTGCGAGGGCATTGGGAATGACGGCACATCGCGTTACCTCGCGGAGCGGGACGAGACTCAGTCGTGCCTCGGCGCGTTCACACCGAACAGCAAGGTTTGTTACGACAAGACCGACGAGGCGCAAGGTCCGATCTCGACCGACCTGAGCGTGACCGAGGGTTTCCTCGACGACGTGAACGGGGTCGATCGCTGTCTGCAGATCGGTGTCCCAACGCCCGGCACGCCCGGCACTCTGACAGTTCAGTTCACGACCACCTTCCTCGGGGGCACGTACAAGCCCAAGAACGTGGGTGCGGCCTGGATCGAAGGCCCCTCGATGGAATACGTGCGCACGATCGAGCTTTGGGCGGGTGAGCGCGTGCAATCCATCACGCTGTGGGCCCCCCGCGCGTGTCAGCGCGACGACAACACGATCAAGGACGTGGTGACCAGTGCCACGCTCGACGCGCACAAGGCGCACACGCGAACCTGGGACGGCAAGGACTTCCGCGGCGTGGTCGCACCCGATGGTCAGTTCACGCTCTGGCTGCAGGTGACCGAGAGCGAGTTCGTGCCCGAGGGGCCTTACATCCATATTCCGTTCGAGAAGGGCCCCATGCCCCGGGAAATGGCGATCACACCGATGCCCGGATTTACCGACATCAAGCTCACCTGGGCCCCCGGTGCCGTGGATTCAGGCGCCGTGAAACCGTGAAGTCGCAATGCACGTAGGTTCACGCAGCGCGTGGTGTTCGCCACGCTTTTGGCAGACTCTGTTCGCACTGTTCGGTTTGGCGAGCGCGTTCGCGTGGACGCGCGGGGTCGCGGCGCAGCAGGCAGCGAGCGCGGTCTACGTGCGCAGCGACACCGACCAGACGTTGGTGATCACACCTCGAGTGAGCGTGCAGGCGCCGATCGACGACTCGACACGGGTGGACGTGGCGTATTCGGCGGACGTCTGGAGCAGCGCGTCGGTCGACATTCGCACCTCCGCGTCGCGCGCGGTGACCGAGCGCCGCGACGAGATCAACGCCAGCGTGTCGCACGATTTCTCCGACATCAGTCTGAGCGTGGCCTACCGCTACTCGTACGAGCCCGACTACGTCTCGAACTCCGCGTCGCTCGGCTTGAAGTTCGACTTCGCGAACAAGGCCTCGACCCTGGAGCTCGGCGGCGGCGCCTCGTTCGACGACGTGGGTCGCGCCGGCGATCCCAACTTCGACCGCTCGCTCCAGACCTTCACCGGCCAGCTCACGTTCACGCAGGTCCTCGACCCGGACACGCTGCTGCAGGGCGTGTACACGATGGGCTACTCGGACGGATACCTGTCGAGCCCGTACCGCTACATCGGCCTGGGCAGCTGGAACGGCGCGTGCGGTAGCGACATCCCCGGCACGAGTGTGCCTGTGGGCCCATCGGGCACAGCGCCAGGGCAGCTCGAGGGTCTCCAGTACTGCCTGCCCGAGAAGAACCCGGACGAGCGTTTGCGCAATGCCTTCGTGCTACGCGGCGCGCGCGCGCTGGGCGACGCCTTCTCGCTCGCGCTGGCGTACCGCTTCTACTTCGACGACTGGGATGTCATGTCCCACACGGTGCTGCTCGACTTCAACTGGTTGCCGGATGACGCGAACGTGCTCGCGTTGCGCTACCGGTTCTATCTGCAGAACGCCGCGTTCCACTACAAGTCGCGCTTCCCGGCGAGCGACGCTGCGCCGCTGGCGACTCTCCCGAACTACTACACGCGCGACAAGGAGCTCTCGCCGTTCAGCTCGCATCGCCTGGCTGTCGAGTGGGAGCGCGAGTGGCCGCTGCACGGCTCCGGTGAATCGTTTCGCCTGGTGTTGTCGGTCGGGCCGACGCTCTACCTGTACAGCGACTTCATCCCGTACCAGCGCATCTTTGCCTTCGAGGGCACGGTATCCGGAGTGCTGGTGCTATGAGCACGCGCAGCTGGGCATGGCTGGTTTTGATCGGCTGCTGGGCGCTCGCCGGGCCGCAGCTCACGGCTGCAGCGCAGGATGACGACCTGGACGAGGACCTCGGTGAAGAAGCGCAGCCGAAGGCCGAGGACGCGCCGGCCGCGGCAGACGAGGGCGGCGAGGGCACTGGCGAGGCTCAGGAGGCTCCCGAAGCCGGCGAGGCGGCCGCTCCCGCAGCCAGCGCCGACGCCGACACCGGGCCCAC
>DATEOF010000248.1:0-10023 GCA_035274465.1 Polyangiales bacterium | reverse complement strand
TGGCGCAGCGCCTCCAGCGCGAGCAGGCTGACGCCGATGCACTGCAGCACGTCGACCGCGGCGAACTCGTGCAGCGCCCGCAGGCGCGACGCCGGATCACTCGTGAACAGCGCGGCCAGCGGCAGGTGCAACAGGTAGCCGAGGGCGATCAGCCGCAGCGCGCGCAGCACACGCCGGCTCGCCGCGCGCGGATCACGGGCGCGTTCGGTGGCCAGGTAGAACGACAGCCCGGCCGCGAACAAAAAAGCCACGGACGTCAGCCCGCGCGCCGCGCTCCACAGCGCGAACCACGGGCCGTGGCGCGCCGCAGGTGCGAGCAGCGCGGCGATGGTGTGGCCTTGCAACATCTGCAGCGCAGCCACGAAGCGCAGCAGGTCCACGAACACGACGCGCGAATCGACACTCACCCCGCTCACCTAACACATGCCACATGTGCGCGCTGGACCTCGAAGCACCCAGCTTGACAGTGGGGAGCGCGATCTTCGACCCTGAAACCTCCAACGCCTGCATTTTACTGCGAGGAGTAGAGAGCCTCCGATGTCATCAGATCGCATTGGCGAGCTACTCGTCCGACAGAAGCTCATCAGCTTACAGCAGCTGCGCAAGGCCCAGGAGACTCAACGCAAAGAGGGTACGAGTCTCGGCTATGCGCTCGCCAAGATGGGTTTCATCTCGGACAACCAGATCACCGACTTCCTCAGCCAGCAGTACAAGGTTCAGGCAGTCGACCTGCGCGAGTACGAGATCGACCCCGAGGTGATCAAGCTGATCTCGCAGGAGATGTGCGAGCGCCACAAGATCATCCCGGTCTCGCGCGCCGGCTCGTCGCTGATCGTGGCGATGGCCGATCCGTCGAACCTGCACGCCATCGACGACATCAAATTTACCACCGGCTACAACGTCGAGCCGGTGGTGTCGTCGGAGGCCTCGATCACCGAGGCCATCGAGCGCTACTACGCCCAGGAAACCAACATCTCGTACGACGAGATCATGGAGGGCTTCGACGAGGAGGAGATCGACTTCGCGGAGGACGATCTCGAGGGCGAGTCGATCGATCTCGAGCGCCTCTCCGCCGACGCGCCGGTCATACGCCTGTGCAACGCCATCCTGCTCAGCGCGATCAAGAAGGGCGCCTCGGACATTCACTGCGAGCCGTACGAAAAAGTGCTGCGCGTACGCTACCGCATCGACGGTGTGCTCCACGACGAGATGCACCCGCCGCTCAAGCTCAAGAACGCGATCGCGAGCCGCTTCAAGATCATGTCGTCGCTGGATATCTCCGAGCGGCGCCTGCCGCAGGACGGACGCATCAAGCTCAAGCTCGGCAAGGGCCGCGAGATGGACTTCCGCGTCAACGCGCTGCCGACGATCTGGGGCGAGAAGATCGTCATGCGCTTGCTCGACAAGAGCAACCTGCAGCTCGACATGACCAAGCTCGGCTTCGAGCACAAGCAGCTCACCGACTTCCAGAACGCCATCCACAAGCCGTTCGGCATGGTGTTGGTCACGGGCCCGACCGGTTCCGGCAAGACCACCACGCTGTACTCGGCGCTCAGCGATCTGAACAAGGTCACCACCAACATCTCCACCGCCGAAGATCCCGTCGAGTACAACCTGATGGGAATCAATCAGGTGCAGATGCACGACGACATCGGCCTGAACTTCGCTGCGGCCCTGCGCGCCTTCTTGCGCCAGGACCCGGACATCATCATGGTCGGTGAGATCCGTGACTTCGAGACCGGCGAGATCGCGGTCAAGGCCGCTCTGACCGGCCACTTGGTGCTGTCCACGCTGCACACCAACGACGCTCCGGGCACGATCTCGCGTCTGCTCAACATGGGCGTCGAGCCGTTCCTGGTCACGGCGTCGGTCAATTTGATCCTCGCCCAGCGCCTCGCGCGCAAGGTCTGTGCAGACTGCAAGGTCGAGACCGAGGTCGATGCAGGTGCGCTCGAGGTCGCCGGCTTCACCGAGGCTCAGGTCAAGACCGCGCGCTTGTTCAAGGGCACGGGCTGCCGAACCTGTGGCGACTCCGGATACAAGGGCCGCATCGCGCTGTATGAAGTCATGCCGATGACAGATCGCCTGAAGGAGATGGTGCTGCAGGGAGCGTCTTCCGCGGAGTTGAAGCAGGAGATGATCTCGGAAGGCATCAATTCTCTGCGCATGTCCGGCATCAGCAAGATCCTGGATGGCGTGACGACGGTCGAAGAGGTTTGCCGCGTCACGGTGTCGGACAAAGCTTAGTCGCCGATCGGCAGCGGTAGTGCCGATCGTGCATCGATCGTTCACTGCGATTCATCCACGCGATCTGCACGCGCGCCATCGCGCGATCGCGGATCAAGCGCGACGCGGATCAGATCTGCTCCGCAGCTGATGGCTGCAACGCAGACGATCGCTCAGACGATCGCGTCTGCAGATCGCCAGGCACGGACTAGGCCATGTGCCCGCGATCTGCCTCCCGCCCCGGCGGGCGGCCGCGGCGATCGCGATCGTTTGCAAAAAATTTGCGTTCCTCGATTCTCGAGCAATATCCATACGATGTAGTGTATATCTATGCCTGTGCGTGACATTTTATGACGATACATGGCACGTCATCGATTGTCGTATCGAATGCGATCTGGTAGCTTCTCAATCATGCGAATCAGCAACAGTTTTTCGGAAGACGAGATCAAGGTCCTCGACTTGATGCAACAGACTGCGCTCCGCGGCGGCAGCCTTGCCGTGGTCGCCCGGCACCCAGCGTTCGCCTCGCTGTGCCGGAAAATTCACGCCATGAAGTCGAAGGTCAACGAACTGAAGCGGGCCAGCCACGAGCAATCGTCGGTGGGTTCCGTAGCGGCGCCGCTGGCAGAGGCCACCAAGGCCACCGACAGCGCCGACGCGCACCAAGACTTGGCGACTGCAGTTTGACCGCGTGTACGTCACGCAACTCGCCAACAGCGCGCGAACAGCCGGAAGGGTCAAGCGTTCGCAGCTCTTGACAGCTTCCGGCCGCTCGCGTACTCGCGCTCCCCATGCTGGTGCTCCGCGGCGGTCGAGTGATCGATCCTTCGCGCGGCCTCGATGAGGTCGCCGACGTCGTCGTAGATGGCCCCCGTATCGTGCGCGTAGGACGCGGTGCGGCGCCCCCCACCCCGAGTGTCACGCGCGATGACGTCCGTGTCATCGACGCTACCGGGCTGTGGGTGATACCAGGGCTGGTGGACCTCCATGTCCACTTCCGCGAGCCTGGGTTCGAGTACAAGGAAGACATCGCCTCGGGCCTGCGCGCGGCTGCGGCCGGAGGCTTCACCAGCGTGTGCGCGATGCCGAACACGCGGCCGGTGAACGATACCCGTGCCATCACCGAGATGATGATGGCGCGTGCGCGCGAGTCGGGCGGCCCGCGGCTCTACCCCTTCGCCGCAGCTACCATGGGGTCGAACGGCGAGCAGCTGACCGAGATGGCGGACCTGCGCGACGCCGGCGCGATCGGCGTGAGCGACGACGGAAAGTGCGTGATGAACGCGGCCGTGATGCGCGCGGCGCTCGAGTACGCGCGCACGTTCGACCTGGTGTTCTCGCAGCACTGCGAAGACCACCACCTGACCCACGGCGCGCAGATGCACGAGGGCGAGGTCTCGACCCGCCTGGGTCTGGCTGGCTGGCCCCGCGCGGCCGAAGACGTGATCGTCGCGCGTGATCTGATCCTGGCCGAGACTACCCGGGCTCGCTATCACGTCGCGCACGTGTCCAGCCTCGGCGCGGTGCGCCTGCTGCGCGAGGCCAAGTCGCGGGGGCTCGCGGTCAGCGCCGAGGTCACGCCGCACCACCTGCTGCTCGACCACAGCGCCCTGCTCGGCTTCGACACCGCCTGCAAGGTCAACCCACCGCTGCGCGAGCCCGAGGACATCGAGGCGCTGCGCCAGGCGCTCAAGGACGGCACGATCGACTGCATCGCCACCGATCACGCGCCGCACTCCTCGCTCGAAAAAGACTGCGAATTCAGCGCAGCCTCGCCCGGCATGATCGGGCTCGAGCCCGCCGTGCCGCTGCTGCTCGATCTGGTTCGCGACGGCGTGCTGTCGGCCGCGCGCCTGGTCGAGGCGCTCTCGACCAAGCCCGCGCGGATCGGCAAGCTCGATGCCGGCACGCTCAAGGAAGGCGCGCTCGCCGACATCGCGCTGATCGATCCCGAGCGGTGCTGGACGATCACGCCTGCTTCGCTATGCTCCCGCTCGGCGAATACGCCCTTTCTGCAGCGCGATGTGCGCGGCAAGGCCACGATGACCATCGTCGGCGGGCGGATCGTCTACGAAGCATGAGCCAAGAAACATCACAATCGGTTTTGGCCCGCGGTCGCACGGCGCACGTCGTGCTGGCCGACGGCACGGCATTTCCAGGTGTCGCGATCGGCGCCGCCGGTCACACGGTCGGCGAGGCCGTGTTCACCACCGGCATGACCGGCTACCAGGAAGTGCTGACTGACCCCTCGTATGCGGGCCAGATCGTCACGATGACGGCGACGCAGATGGGCAACACGGGCGTGAACGCCGAAGACACCGAGGCCCAGCGTCCGTTCGTGGCCGGCTTCGTGGTCCACGAGCTCGCGCGCCTGCACAGCAACTGGCGCGCCCAGCACTCGCTCGACGACTACCTGAAGCAGAACGGCATCGTGGCGATCGCCGGCGTCGATACGCGGGCGCTCACCCGCCACCTTCGCGACCACGGTGCACAGGCCGCCGCCATCGGCTGCGAAGACGTGGCCACGCTGCACGATCGGGCCAAGGCGGCACCTTCGATGGTGGGTCGCGACCTGACCGCCGACGTCAGCACGGCACGCAGCTACGAGTGGTCCAGCTCGACGGGCGCCTGGGCGCTGCCGGGTGCACGCGAGCCGCGCCTGCACGTCGTCGCGGTGGACTTCGGCGTGAAGCAGAACATCCTGCGCTGCCTGGTCGAGAGCGGCTGTCGTGTCACCGTCGTGCCCAGCACCAGCAGTGCGGCCGACGTCCTGTCGCACAAGCCCGACGGAGTGTTTCTCTCCAACGGTCCGGGCGATCCCGCGGCGGTCGAGCATGGCATCCGCACGGTCCGTGACCTGCTCGGCAAGCGCCCGTTGTTCGGCATCTGCCTCGGGCATCAGATCCTCTCGCTCGCGCTGGGTGGCAAGACCTACAAGCTCAAGTTCGGCCATCGCGGCTTGAACCAGCCCGTCAAGGATCTCTCGACCGGACGCATCGAGGTCACCACGCAGAACCACGGCTTCTGCGTGGATCTGTCGTCGCTCGAGAGCAAGTGCGAGTTGACGCATTTGCACCTCAACGACGGCACGTGCGAGGGCATCCGGCACAAGGAAACCGGAGCCTTCAGCGTCCAGTACCACCCCGAAGCGAGCGCCGGCCCCCACGACGCGCGCTATCTGTTCCAGCGCTTCGTGGAGCAGATGGAGAACGGGCGCTAGCGCCCGTTTTTGGACCGATTCGTGGCGACGCTGGCTCGTACCTGACGATGCTGCGCCGTGTCCTGCGTATCGTCGGTGCGTGTCTGCTCGGGTGCTGCGGAGATGACGCGGGCGATTCGCAGCCGTCAGCTGCGGATGCGAGCATTGCGGACGCAGCGGGGGCGGGACACGTCGACGACATGCTGTACCAGACGCGCAAGCCGAGCGATCTGCCGCAAGGCGCGAAGTGGGTCTACGACCACGACTTCTTCCTGCTGCTGAACCTCGCAGTCGGAGGTCAGTGGCCCGGCAACCCCGACGCGACGACCAGCTTTCCGCAGACGTTGAGCGTCGACTACGTGCGCGTCTACGACCGCTCGTAATCCACCGTCCGGCGAGATCGCGCGGCGTACAATTGGCCGAAATAGGCCTGGATCCGTGCAACACTCTGTCCCGGGAGCGCACCCCTACGATATGGAGGGTGTCCGATGATGCGCTTTCCCGAACTCGGTCGGAGTTGGAGTTGGTCGTTGTTGCTCGGATGTGCAGCGTGCACCGTCGTCTCGACGCCGAGCGCGGTCGAGACCGGCGATGCGGCCCCGGACGCCACTGCCGCCGACGGAGGCGACGACAAGGAGCCGGCGCCGCGTGACGACTCGGTCGCGACCCGCGTGGGCCCCAAGCGCGAGCCGTGTGCAGCGGAGGGGCGCATTCGCTGCGCTGGTGGCGGGCGACAGCGCGAGCGCTGCCAGGCGGGCTACTGGACGCCCAGCGTGGAGTGCAGCGAAGGCGAGGTGTGCAGCGGCGACGGCGAGGCCGCCGATGCGAGCTGCCTGGGCGTGGCAGGCGTGTGTCGCGGTAGTCCCGGCGCGATCGTGTGTGACGGCCAGGGTGTGATGTACCGCTGCGGTCCCGACGGGGTAATCAAGTCCAGCGCGAGCTGCCCGAGCGCGCGGCATTGCTGGTTCGGTATCGACTCCATGAGTTGCGCAGCTTGTCTGCCGGGTGAGTTCCGCTGTCAGGGCGACAAGCTGGAGCGCTGCGACGCAGGCGGACAGAGTTTCGTCGCCGCCGAGAGCTGCGCCGCCGGCAGCTGTGACGCCGAGGGTGGGCGCTGTCGCGGCGCGAGTTGCAGCGAGACGCGCTCGCTGTGTCGCGGCGACGTGCTGCAGACCTGCGACAAGGGCGCGCGCGATTTCCACGAGGTCGCGCGCTGCGGGCCGGGGCAGTGCGATGCGATCGCAGGCGCATGCGATCGCTGCGCACCGGGCGTCGCCAGCTGTGAGTCCGACACCGCGCTACGCTGCTCGGCCGACGGTAGCACGCAGGAGCACGTGGACTGCGCGGCCGACGGCGCGCACTGCGTCGGCGCCGGCCGCTGCGTGCGCTGCGCGCGCGATGCAGACTGCGACGATCCCGGCGGCTGCATGCGCGCGTATTGCAATATCGCGAAGGGCAGCTGTGAGCCGCAGCAGCGTATCGCGGGGAGCACGTGTGCAGACGGAGTATGTTCGGCCGACGGCAAGTGCTTGGGCTGCCTGCGCGACGAGGATTGCCCGGCGCCCGGCGATTGTCAGATGCGGCATTGCGACGCCGCGGGTAGCTGCAAGCCGCAACCGGCTGCCAAAGGCGCAGCGTGCGGTGGCGCTGGTAGGTGCGACGGGATGGGTCACTGCGCCGCCTGCACGGCCGATGGCGATTGCCCGGAGGCACCGGCGTGTCAGCTGCGGAAGTGCGACATGGCCAGCGGGACCTGTAAGCCCACGAACGTCGTGCGCGGCACGAAGTGCCAGGCGGGCGTTTGCGATGGCTCGGGCAAGTGTTCAGGTTGCAACGCCGATGCGGATTGTCCTGCAGCCGGAGTGTGCCAGGCCAAGCACTGTGATACGGCGAGCCGCACCTGCGATCCGACCCCGGTCGCGAACGGCACGGCCTGTAGCGGCGCGTTCGGTGCCGGCGGCTGCCTCGCGGGCCGTTGTGTGCAGTGCATCGACGACGGCGACTGCAGCGGCTCGGGTGTGTGTCAGGAAGCCTTTTGCCGCAGCGCCGACAACAGCTGTCAACTGCGCCCCAAGTCATCGGGCACGGACTGCGCAGGCGGCAAGGTGTGCGATGGCGCCGCGCACTGCGTCGAGTGCACCGCGAACGCACACTGCGGCGCCAACGCGGTCTGCCTGACCAACGCCTGCCACTGCACCGAGGGCTTCGCCAAGAACCCGAACGACAAGGGCTGCAATTTCAACGAGTGCGCCAAGTTCGAGGACAACCGCTGCGGCGTGACGGATGGCGGTGCCAACAGCTGCACGAACACCGTCGATGGTTATGACTGCGGTTGCGGCGCAGGTTGGAAGGTCGGCAATGACCAGTGCTTCAAGGGCGGCAGCGGCACGGGCACGCGCACGGTCCCGAATGGCGCGTCCTGGAACGTGATCGGTGACTTCGGCATCGTGTGCGAGAACGCGTTCGGCAACGCGCCGTGTAACCCGGGACAGCTGACCTGGCTCACGGTCTGCGGCCTGCCCGACACGAAGCCACAAGACTGCTCGTCGATCTGGCGCAACAACCCGGAGAGCCTCGGCGCCGTGAGCTTGATGCGTGTGGACTACAACGGTTCGCTCGAAGCCTATGGCGATCCACCGACCCAAGTGACAGGCGACAAGGTCTTCTTGCCCGCCGTAGGCAACGTGATCCTGATCCAGAGCGTGGCATCGCTGCAGATCATCCGCATCGCGGCGGTCGGCCCCGAGGGACTGACCTACGAGTGGGCCGAGCTCTGGCGCGACACCTGCTGGCGCCAGGGCGGACGGATGTGTACTGCGGCTTGTGGGTGCCCAGGCGGCAACTGACGCGTGCTCTAGGGCTTCATGCCCTTCTCGCACATGCGCTGCTCGCGCATGCAGGTCATCGGCTTCTCGCCGCTCATCACGCACTCCATCTGCTTCTTCGCGCACTCGTCGGGATCGCCTGCCGGTGGGTCGGCTGGCTTGCTGCCGCCTGCACCGGCGCGCGGTGGATCGCTCGGCTTTGCACCGCCCGTGCCTCCAGCTCCGGCTCCGCCCATGCCCGCGCCACTTGCGCCGCCCTCACCTGATTTGCCGCCCTCGCCGCCTTTGCCGCCTTTGCCGCCAGCAGGCATATCCGCAGCTCGCATACCTGCCGCTGGTGGCTGCATCGAGCTCGGCCGGTTGGTACCGGGAGGGTCGCCCACGGCTGCGATCACGCAGCTGCGAGCTTTGGCCGCACACTCGCTCGGCGATTCGCCGTCGGTGATGCACTGGCGTAGCTGTCCGAAGCACTGGTAGGTCGGCGCGTCAGCGTTCGGCGCCGCAGCATCGCGCGCCTCGCTGCGTTCGGTCGAGCGAGCGTCGCCGATGCACGTGCGCAGGACTTGCGCGCACGCCTCACGGCCTTTTTCGTTGCCCGCATCTGCCTTGCACTGGTCATGGCGGTCCCGGCAGGCACCGATGGCTTCGGCAAGATCGTTCTCCGAAGACTTACCGGCACTCTTTCGACAGTCCAAGAACTGGGTCTTACATGCCGCGGAGCCCCGCGCGCCGGCGTCCTCCTGGTCGTCGCACTCGTGCAGCACATCGACGCAGCCTGCCACGGCCTCCGCCAGGGCCGCGAAATTGCGAGAGATCGGCGTCTGCGGTGGCAGCAGATCATCGGTGCCGCAAGCGGCTAGCGCGAACCCACAGACGAGGAGAACGAGGACCTTGCACATGGAGGACTCCCTTTGGGGCACGGGTGCCCGGTGAAGTCAGTGGCTGCGGCGCCCAGCGAGGTTGAAAGAAAATGCACGCCTCGCCGCTGATGGCGGCGAGTACAGATATTTTCAACCGTCTCGCTGCGTGACTCCACAGTGCCAGGTGCCGTGCGCTTCCCGCGCGCACATCAAAAGGAGCAGACGATGAGACCATGGATCCAATGCGCCGGCCTGTGCCTGCTGATCGCGATCGGCCCGCTCGCTTGCGGCGCGAGCCCAGCATCACCCAACGGCGTGGCACTGAGCGGCGATGAGATCAAGGGCGGCACCAAGGCCGACGGCGGCCAAGGCCAAGGGCAAGACAAGGGCAAGGCGAACGGCAAGAACAAGCCGAAGAAGCCCAAGAAGGCGCACCCGGATGCGGGTGTCGTGGACGGCGACGAAGACACGGACGAAGCGTCCGACCGCGATGCAGCCACGGACGAAGCTGACGACGACACGGACACCGACGAAGCAGCTGACGACGATACGAATAGCGATGAATCAGCTGATGACGATACGGATGCCGACGAAGGCGCGGTCTAGAACGTGTGACGACTGCGCGCGCTGGCACGCGGAATCGACCCGCGTGCCAGCGCGAGTCAGGCAGGGGACCGACGCGGCGCTAGCTCCAGATAGCGGATAAGTCCAGCGCTCGAGGGCAGTGGAAACTGCTGACCCGCGTACAGCGCTCACCGCTACTTAGGACTACGCGAGGTCATTCAGGAATGAAGAGCTACCCGTGGCTGCCATGTGCGGTGGCTCTCCTCGTCGCTTGCAGCGGCGACGAGACCAAACCGAGCCCCAGCTCGACGAGCGGCAGCGGCAGAGGGCAGGCGGCTGCAGCGGAGAG
>DATEOF010000247.1:0-46040 GCA_035274465.1 Polyangiales bacterium | reverse complement strand
AGATGGCGACGGCTGGCGCGCCGGCGACTGCGGGCGCTGGAGGATCGGCGGGCGGCCTCAACGACTACGCCAAGGACCTGAACGAACTGTTCATCGATGCCAAGTGCGACGCGGCCACGCCCACGCCGCTCGCGAACATGGCGACCTGCAACCATCCGGCGGGCATGATGCGCATCGAGAAGCAGGTGAAGCTCGGTGGCACGCCCGGCACCGTCTACTCGGTCAAGCTGCGCGTGCGCGGCATCTGGGAGCCAACGAAGATCGATGGCGGCGAGCGTCCGTTCGCGAAGGACAAGATCCCGTTCACGGTCGGCGGCATGCTGCCTTCCGGCACGGGTTCGAGCGACGCGGTCTCGTATCAGCAGTACTCGATCAAGGTGTCAGAACCCAAACAAACCTACTGGTTGAACGACCACGGCTATCTCGCGCACGACATCCACAAGATGGACTATCAGGCCACCTTGCAGATCGCGGGCGGCGCCAGCGTGACTGTCACGATGAACGACGGCAACGAGCGTGAGATCGCCAATTGGACCAAAGACTACTTCGAGGGCGTGCCGCCGTATGACACCAAGCCCAGCCTCGGCCAATCGCTGCGCCTGGACGTGGTGTCGGTGACTACAGGCTCTGCGCCTTGATCCGACCGTCGACGTCGAGCTCGAGGGTGCGCGCGAGGCTCGCGTGTTCGGGTGGCTCGGAGTGATGGTCGCGCCAGAACTCTGCCGCTTGTTCGGCGCTCCACTGATCCGCTGCGCTGCTGGTCTCGAGGGCGCGGCGTAGCGCGCGCGCATCGGCCGGTCGGTCGGCAGGCTGCTTGGCCAGGCAACCGAGCAGGATGTCCTCGAGGTCCGCCGGCAGCGATCGCCCCAACACAGCCGAAGGCCGGCGCGGCTCGCTCTGCAGGTGTTGGCTGCAGACTTCGAGCAAGCTGTCCCCTTCGAACGGCGGGCGGCCCACCAACAGGTACCAGGCGAGTGCACCCAGCGAATACAGATCGCTGCGCCCGGTCACGGCATCGGGCGTCAGGATTGCCTCCGGAGACATGTACAGCGGCGTGCCGGTGATCACCTGGCTGCCGCTGATGCTCGTGAGCTGACCCGTGAGCTGCATGCTCTGGACCAGGCCGAAGTCGACGATCTTCGCGAACTCGTGCTCGTTGGCCCGCGGTGACAGCAACACGTTGGCGGGCTTCACGTCGCGGTGCACCAGGCCGAGATCGTGCGCCTCGGCCAGTGCGCCGCAGATCTGGCTGACGACGTGCACCACACGGCCGGGCGGCTGCGCGCCGTGCGCCTCGACCAGGCGCTCGAGGTCCATGCCATCGAGCAGCTCCATGGCATAGTAGAAGATGCCGTCGCGGGTACGACCGTAATCGTAGATGGCTACGCTGTTGGGGTGGGTGAGCCTGGCGGTGACCTGGACCTCCCGCTCGAAGCGCTTGATCGCGGGCTCGCCCATGCGCCCCGGCGGCAGCAGCTTGATCGCGGTGGGCCGGCGCAGCAGCGCGTGGTGTGCGCGCCAGACCGCTCCCATGCCGCCTTCGCCGATCTTGGTCTCGAGCGTGTACTGCCCGAACACGCGCGCCTCGCGGACTTCGCGGCGCAGGCCGAAGATGGTGTGTGAGGCCAGCGTGGCGAGTGCGACCGCCGAGCCGCTCCAGCATCCGAGCGCGATCGGGGCGCCGGGGTTCTGCGTGTAGATCATCACCATGGCGACGATGATCGCCGCACCGAGGATGCCGATGAATGCCGTGCGCTGTGCCGTGCTGGGCACGACGATCGCGCGCGCCAACGTGCCCATGGTGAACGACAGGAGCGCGATGAACGGGCCCGAGGGCGGCGGCAGGGTCGCGCCCACCGAGCCCCAGACGGCGACCAGACCGAGCGAGATGCCGACGTCGAGCGCGTGGAGCGTGGCACCGCTGCGCACGCCGCGCCGCGTCGCCAACCACATCACGCCGCCCAACAAGCCGTTCGTCAGGTGCAAGAAGCCGCTGAGTGCGCGCGGATCGTAGGTGGTCGGTGAACCTTGGAGCGTGGCGACCACGTGCACCAGCGTGAGGATCAGCCAGCTCCCGCCCGCCAGTGCGAACAGGCACAAGCCGAAGATCGACAGTCGCGCCTGGTAAAACGCGCGCCCCTCTTCGGTCGAGGTGACCCCGCTGCGCGTGAGCTCGACCATGGCTTCCAAACTATAGCAGGCGGGCGACGCGCACCAGCGAGACGAGCGCCGCGGGCCAGAGCAGAAGGACGTATACACGCAGGATCAGGAAGCCACCGGCGATGGCCAGGCTGAGCCACGGCGTGTGTGCGCCGGGGGAGATGAGCGAGGCCACAGCGTTGGACAGCACGGGCGTGCGGAGCAGGAGCTCTTGCAGGAGCAGGGCGATGCACCAGCGGCAGGCGAAGATGCGGAAGATCAGCTTGCTGCTCATGGCTGCGAGCTCCGCGGGGCGCTCAGCATCGCGAGCATGATGGCGTTGCCGAGTGGGCCTCCAGCGGCGAAACCGAGCCCGCGATCGTTGCCGCGCAGCGCGCCGAAGAGGTTGGCCGTGCGGAACACGCTGGCGAAGTGCTGGCTGTCGCCGGCTCGCGCGCTGCCGAGCGAGAAGCCGGTGGCCGAGATGCTGTAGCGGAAGAGCAGGGGCCCGGGTCGATGTCGCCGCGGCCGTGCGGCGCGGCGCTCGACAGCCAGGGCGCGCAGGGTGTTCCACCACATCCCGTCCAGTCTAACCCGCGCCCACCGGTCGCAGGCCGCCCTTCGGCGTGAGCGGTCGCGTTCGAAACGGTCTGCCGCGACTTGCTAGTCCGACGCGCCGGTCAGCATCTTCGCCAGCGCGGCCAGCGGTTCGCCCCAGGGCGGTCGCATGATCTCCCACGGGTTGGTCGTGCCGCGGCGGAAGACTGCGCGTGCGTGCGAGAAGGTTTGAAAGCCCTCGAAGCCGTGGTGGCTACCCATGCCGCTGTGGCCGACGCCGCCGAACGGCAGTGAGGGCAGGCTGGAGTGCACGGCGATGGCGTTGACGCATGCGCCGCCCGAAGTCGTGCGCGACAGGACGTCGTCGGCCAGCGCCTGATCGTCGGTAAAGACGTAGAGCGCGAGCGGGCGTTCGTGCGCGTTGATGTACGCGATCGCCTGGTCGAGCGAGTCGTAGGGCTTGATGGGCAGGATCGGCCCGAAGATCTCTTCTTGCATCAACGCCAGTCGATCCGGCGGATCGACTACCAGGTGCAACGGCAGCACGCGGCGGCTCGGATCGGGAGCCTCGTCGCCGAGCGCGATCACGCGCACGCCTTGCTCCTTGGCCTCGGCCAGGTAGCCGCGCAGCCGATCGTAGTGTCGTTGATTGATCACGCCGGTCGCACTCGGGCTCGCGACGAAGCTGGGGAACATGCCGCGCCACAGGCGTTGCAGCGCGGTTACCACGCCTTCCAGCTCGGCGCGCGGCACCAGCACGTAGTCGGTGTTGATGCAGACCTGACCGCTCTTCACGGCCTTGACCGACAGCACTTCGGCCAGCGAGTCGTCGTTGACGCGATCGGGCGCGATCAAGGTCGGACATTTGCCGCCGAGCTCGAGCGTGACCGGTACCAGGTTCTTGGCTGCCGCCGCGAGCACCTGGCGCGCGACGGCTGGGTTGCCCGTGTAGATCAAGTGATCCCAGGGCAACTCGCTGAACGCGCGGGCCAGCTCGACCTCGCCCGTGACGACGTGCACGAGGTCCGGATCGAAGTGATCGGCCACGGCTGCACGCACCAGCTCGGCACAATGCGGCGCCAGCTCCGAAGGTTTCACGAGCGCGCGATTGCCCGCGGCGAGGATGTCGACCAGCGGTCCGAGCGAGATGTCGACCGGAAAGTTCCACGGCGCCATGTTGCCGACCACACCCTTGGGCTGGTAGCGCACGTAGGCACGCGCACCGCTCGCCGGATCGCTGCCGCGATCTTGAGGCTCGAGCCAACCTGCGAGCTGTTGTTCGGTGAATTGAATACGCGAGAGCACACCGCTCAGCTCCCACAGCAGCCCGATGCTGCGATCGTGGCTCCCGAAGTCTGCGCGCAGTGCCGCTTCGATCTTGCCGCTGATGGCCGCACAGACGGATCGGAGTGCGGCCAGCGCGCGCAGGCGTGCGTCCAGTGCGGGGTAGGGGTCGGCAGCGAACGCAGCGCGCTGGCGATCGAAGGCGGTACGCAATTCCGTGGTGTTGGACATGCCGGTGGCTCCGGCCGGCAGTCTAGCCGCGTTCCAGCCGAGTTGCTGATCAATCGCGCAGCGCCACGCGCAAGCCCAGGGCGATCAGCAGCGCACCGAAGATGCCGTCGACTGTCTTGCGCGAACGTTGAAGCAGGACGCGCACCGGCGGCAGCGCGAGGCCGTGCACGAACAGCACCCAGAACAGTGCGCTGGTCGTGACCATCGCGGCGACCAGCACGGCGCTGCGCGCGGGCGGCGTGTCGGGGTGGATCAGCTGCGTGAACACGCCCAGGTAGAACAGCGCTCCCTTGGGATTGAGGAGGTTGTTCAACAGGCCTTGTACGTACGCGCCGCGATCGCTCCGCTGGGGCGATGGCGCTTCGTGCGCGCCCTCACTCGCGCTGGAGCGGATGCTGCTCCACCCGAGGTACAGGAGGTATGCCGCGCCGGCGAACTTGAGCACGCTGTAGGCCGCGATGGAGTTGGCGATCAACCAACCGAGGCCGAGCATGCAGTACGTGATGTGGACCAAGTTGCCGGTCAGGACGCCGAGCGACGTGAGCAGCCCGCTGCGGCGATCTCCCGCGAGCGTGTTGCGCATCACCAGGATCATGTCCGGCCCAGGACTGAGCATGCACAGGGTCGTGATGCCGATGATCCACGACAACGCTTCGGTCATGGCTCAGTGTAGCTCACGTTTGCGCGTGAGGATGTAGGAGACGAAGCGCCACTTGCCGCCCTCGCGTACGGCGACTTGGGTGCAGTATGCGGCGATGATCCGCTGCACGTCGCCGGGAGCGCCGAGGTGATTGTCGAGATCGCCGGTGATCACCGCGGCCGAGCCGTACACGCGCACGTCGAGCTTGCCGCGCTCGGGCTTGCGCGGGCCGCTGCGGATCACCTCGATGTACTGTGCCTTGTTGGCGAGTGAGCCGGTGGCAAATATGTGCAGATAGTCGTCGGCCAATACGTCTGCCAATGCCTCGAGGTCGCCGGTGCCGATGGCTTCGCAGCGGCGTGCCTCCAGTGCGATGAGTGCGTCTCGTTCGGATGTCATGGTTCAAACCGCCGGCATGGGTGCGAGCTGCGTGGACACGAAGCGCCAGACTCCGCCCTGGCGCACGGCGACCTGGTGGCAATAGCCGCGTACGGCGCGCGGCGGCTCGTTCGGGGACGCGATGTGATTGGTGAGCTCACCGGTCAGGACGGCGAAGTCGGCGTAGATGCGCACCTGAAGCTGCCCGCGCGTGGTCTGGCGCGGCCGCCTGGCGATGCCTTCGAGGTGCCCCGCGCGATCGTCCACGGCCGCATTCATGTGCACGTGCACGTAGTCGTCGCTGAGCAACGCCTTCAGCGCTTCGACGTCCCCGCCGCTGATCGCAGCGCAGCGGCGCCGTTCCAGCTCCAACAACTCGGCCTGCTCACTCATTGTCGCCTCCCATACGCGGAACATATGCTAGGCATCGTGCTCGGCGATGCCCGCGCAACACGGACGTTGTCACCCATCGCGCGAGCGTGCTCAAGGGGCTCGAATGGAAGACAAACTCAAGGTCCTGATGTTTGGCTCGAGCGGTATGGTCGGCCACGCGGTGCTGCACGAGTGCCTGCAAAACGATGCGGTCGCCGCGATCACGAGCGTGGGCAGACGGAGCAACGGCGTCGCGCACCCCAAGCACAGCGAACTCTTGCATGCCGACCTGTTCGATCTGAAGCCGGTCGCGGACCGACTCCGGGGCTACGACGCCTGCTTCTACACCATCGGTGTGACCTCGGCCGGCATGAACGAGGCCGACTACACGCGCACCACGTACGACCTCACGAAAGCGATCGCCGAGGTCGTGCTGCCGCTCAACCCGAACATGTCGATGGTCTTCGTCTCCGGCCGCAGCACCGACTCGAGCGAGCGAGGCCCGGTGATGTGGGCGCGCGTCAAGGGACGAGCGGAAAACCTGCTCCTCGGCATGCCGTTCAAGTCGGTCACGATCATCCGACTCGCGGGCCTGGTCCCGGCTCCGGGCGGCTCATCCAGCACGCCGCTCTACCGAGTCTTCCTCGGCACCGCGCGCGTGTTGGGACCCGGCTTGCACCGAATGTGGCCCAACTTCGTGACGACCCCGGAGATCCTGGGCCGAGCCTTCATCGGCGCGGCCCAAGGCAAGGCGCCAAAGCAGATCCTCGAGTCGTCGGACATCCATGTGCTGGGGAGCGCGTAGCGTCGAATTCTCGGGAAGATCCAGCGGGTAGAGCGTCGTATCCGCTGCTGTGGCCGAGGAGGCTCGGGATCATGCTTTGGAACACGCGCTGCTGGTCGCCGCACACGTTGGTCGGTGCAGTCGCCCCTGCCCAGCTCGCGCCGCTGGTCGACGCTGACCGCTACGCTGCCATTCTTCGGCTCGCGGAGCGGGTTGCCATGCCATCGTACATTGCTTGCTACGAATGTCGCCTCGGCCAGGGTGACCCACGGACGGACTTTGCTCTGTGTTTGTTCCCGGGCGCGAATGACGCGAGTCGTCTCGCTCTCAACAGCCTGTTGCGTCCCCATGAGGGAGACCCTGCTTGGACGCGTTGCGTTCGTTTCATCGAACGCTGGTCCTCGATGGACGACGTCATCTTGGCCCGCGCACCGTTTCTATGTATCGCGTTCGACCTCGAGGCTGTCGACGCGCTGCCGATCCCTTGCATGAGCGTCTGCGTCGACTCGGACTACTTCGCGCGTCGTATCGGACTCGACGTGCCCCAGTCGGCAGAGGAGCTCCAAGAGCTGTCGCGCGCATGTCACGTCGCGCTGCACGGCCACGATTTCCAGCCGGAGCCCCTGGCGCAGCTTCAACGCTTGCTCGGCAACGTCGGCGACATCGAGGTCAAGCATGTTTCCTTCATGCTCTCGCGAACGCCCGCGGTGGCCAAAGTCGATGTGAGACTCGAAGTCGCGCGCCTTGCGGACCTGCTAGATCGGCTGGAGTGGCGCCCGGGAAGCTCGATGGCCGTACAACGAGCCGTACGTGAGCTGCTCCCCGAGCAGCAACATATCCAGCTGAATCTTCCGCTCACACCGGGGTTCGGATCGGTCCTCGAGGCCGAGTTTCTCGCCGGCCAGAGTCAGGTCTCGCGCGAGGCACGCTTGGCCTTTCTCGACCGGCTCGTGGGCGCGGGACTGTGCGCACCTGCGAAGGCGGAAGTCCTGGCGAAGGCCGCACTCGAGCCGCTGGCACCGCAAAACGATGGCAGTACAGTCGCGCGCGCGTGGTACGTTAAGGTCCGTTTCGACGGGGGCATGCCCAGTGAAGCAAAGGCCTATCTCGGCCTCATGCCGCACAGGCCGGCTGCACGGAGGCCGGACTAACGCACGGGCACAGGTGGCAAGTGGCGCCATTCGAGTTCACAGCGGCATGGGTCTTGAAAACTCAGTCGTTGTTCCAAGTTCAACGTGTAGTGAGTCGGGACGGAGAGCGCTACCTAGTCAAACTTGCATCGGATAGCGGCAGCGACGAGCGTCTGTTAGAAGCCGAGTTTTCGCTCTTCACGACGCTCGGCGAGGCGCATGCCCTTGCACCCGTTCGGATGTCTCGCAGCGGCGAGCGACTCGCGGCTTTCTACCGCGACTTCGACGGTGCGCCGATCGCGCTCGAGAGCTTGGAGACCCCGCAGGTCGTCGCAGTCGTGCGAGCGCTGTGTGCCGTGTTCGACCGGCTTCATCGTCAAGGTTTGTGCCTCGTCGGCACGACGCCACACGCATTTCTGCGCGACGACTCGCGGAAGCAGGTGTTGTTGGCGGACGCACCGTTCGCCCAGCCGATCGGAGCCCCGTTTCCACGCACGAACGACGATTGGATCGGGAGCCCATACCTGGCTTACGCAGCGCCCGAGGTGGTCGTCGGTCAAACGCTTCCGCTCGACCCACGCTGCGATCTGTATTCGCTGGGCGCCATATTGTATCAGCTGGTCACTACGCGCCCCCCGTTCGACTCGAGCGATCCAGCGGAGTTGATTCAGTGTCACCTGGCAAAGCAACCGCGGCCGCTGTTGGAGGTAGTGCCGTTGCTTTCGCCCGCGCTGGCCCGCGTGTTGATGCGACTGCTCGCGAAGGACCCGCGTGAGCGGTTCGAGAGCGTCAGCGCGTTCGAACAAGAGTTCACGCGCCATGTAGACTCCGCAGTCGGCAAGACCGCGCGCGCGAGCCCGCGCATCGAGCAAGATGGCGCCGGCGAGCTCGGGCGTTTTGGAACGCTCATCGGCCATCGCGAGCCGCTACGAGTGCTCGACGAGTTCGTGCGACGCCGCGGCTCGACGCAGGTGTTTGCGCTGCTCGAGGGCGAGGCCGGCAGCGGCAAGTCGCGACTGCTCTCGGAGATACGCAGGATGGGGCGCGGCGTGATGTTTTGTGCCGGCAGCTTCGGGCGCCTCGGCGCCGGCACTCCGCTCGGCGGATGGACAGGCGTCCTCCGCGAGCTCGCAAACTCGATCCTCGTGTCCGATGATCACGAGCTCGAGCTCTGGCGCTCCCGGATCTCGGCGGCGGTAGGAGACGGCGCTGCATTGCTCGGTGCACTCGCGCCCGAGTGGCGAGCGATCTTGCGATTCGAGTCGGCCGCGTACGACAGCTCTGACGCCAGCCTGAATCGACTGGCGATCGCGCTGCAGCGCCTCTTGCAGTGCTGCGCCGAGTCGGGCCGGCCGGTAGTTCTCCTGCTCGACGACTTGCACTGGGCGGACGATTCGTCGCTGCGCATCCTGGAGCTACTCCTGACTTGGCCTGAACCCTTCGAGCTCGCGGCGATCGGTGCTGCGCGCTCCTGCGACGAAGAGGGCGGGGAGTATGCGGCGCTGCGCTCTCTGCGGACGTTGCTGGTCGCAAAATCTGTCACCTGCCAGCTCGTTCAGATGACTCCCTGGAGTGACGCCGAGATCGCGTCATTCGTCTCCGAGGCGTTCGATGCGGAGCTCTGCGCGGCTCCGGGACTCATGGAGCTCATCTCCACGCGTACCCGCGGCAATCCCTTGTTCGTTCGCGAGTTGCTCCACAGCTTCGTTCAGCAGCAAGTGTTGGTGCCGACCAAGCCGCTCACCGGGTGGCGCTGGCAAACACAGGTCATCGGCGCGGTGCCGCTCACTAGCGACATCGTGGCCCTGTTGGCGGGCCGCATTCGGGAGCTACCGCCGGAGATCGAGCAAGCGGTGCGCGTCGCGGCGTGTGTGGGTCCCAAGTTCGCCGTGGACGATGTGTGCGCGGCGTGGGGGCATGACAGGCAGTCCACCATCTCGTGTCTGGTCTCGGCCGTCGCTGCGGGTCTGGTCGCACCGGCGGATCAGCAGCTACCGCACCTCGAGTATGAATTCGTGCACGACCGGGTGGTCGACGCATGCAAGGTCGCGTCGTCAGCGGAGGAGCGCGCGCGCTGGAGTCTGCAGCTCGTGCGCTCGCGCGGCGGGGCAGACCCGACGGCGCTCGACGACGCGGAGCTCTACAAGCGTGCGCGCTGTATCGATGCGGCACGGTCGCTGATCGTCGACGATGAGGAGCAGCGCCTGAGCATTGCGCTGAATCTGGAGGCCGGAAAGCGCGCCAAGGCACGCGGAGCGTACAGTCAATCGTTCGAGTACCTGCACGCCGCGCTGGCGTTAGCATCACCTGAGCGCTGGAGGCGCGAGCCGGCGTTGATGCTCGAGTTGCACGAGCATGCGGCCGGGGCGGCTCTGCTCACGAGCAACTTGCAGCGTATGCACGCGCTGTGTGACGAGATCCTCGCCCACGTGCGCTCACCCCTGCAGAAGATCGCGGCGTACGACATCCGCATTCGAGGCCTCAATACCGAACGAAAGGGCTCGGAGGCAGTCGCGGCCGCGCTCGAGATCCTCGCCGAGCTGCGCGTGACGTTCCCGCGTAAGCCGACGTTGCTGCACGTCACGGCCGGGTATCTGGCAACCAAGCGCCGCGTGTTCCAGGGGCCGATCGAGCGGCTCGCGGCGTTTCCGGCGATGCAGGAGCCTCATGCCTTGGCGGTAGCTCGCATCATCGAGACTGTCTACGCGGCCGCATATCTGTGTGCGCCGCAGCTGTTTCCGCTGCTGATTTACAAACACGTCAACGCATCGCTCGATCATGGAAACGAGATGTATTCGGCCGCGACCTACACGGGCTTCGCCCTCATCCTCGCGGGGTTGGGTGACGTGGAGCGTGCAACGGCCGTTGCCCACGTCGCACTTCGCTTGTTGGAGCAAGCGAACGCACGCTATCTGAAGGCGCGCGTGTTCATGGGGTACTACCTGTTCATCTACCCCTGGAAGAATCCTGTGCGCACCATGTTGCCTTTCTGCGAGGAGGGCTGGCGTGCGGGTGTCGAGTACGGCGACTTCGAGTACGCGTGCTATTTGATGACGGTGCACTCCCTCAACCGGTTATACGCGGGGACGTCACTCGCCGAGCTGCAGCCGGAATTCGAGGCACAACGCGCGAAGATCAGCTCGTTGGCACAGGAGCGGTCGATACTGTTGGAGGAGCTGCTGTGTCAAACGGTACTCGATCTCTCGAGCGAGCCTCGGCGGTTGCTCGCGGGACCGCACTACGTCGAACTGCAAGGCCTGGCGCGCTTTCAGGATCCGCTCGACCACAACCTGATCTTTCACAATCACTTGGCCAAGCTGATGATGTGTGTGTTCCTCGACCGCACCGAGGATGCGCGCGCCGCGGCCCGGCTCGGCCGCGAGCATCTCGATAGCGGCGCATTCGCGAATTATCTCGGCATCGTATTCGTCTTCTACGAGTCGCTCGCACTGCTGCGTACCGGCTCCGGCGAGCGCATCTCGCGCAACGCCGCGCTACGGGTTGCGGTGAATCAGCGCAAGATCGCACAAGCTGCGCGGCGTTGCCCCGCCAACTTCGAGAACAAGCTTCACCTCGTCGCCGCCGAGCGCTGCCGGGTGGCCGGACAGCTGCACGCTGCCGCGGAGCACTACGAACGCGCGATCGAGTTATCCCAGCTGCATGGGTTCCCGCACGAGACCGCGCTCGCCCAGGAGCGCGCCGCCGACTTCTATCTGGCGAGGTCGCTGCAGCGTCTCGCGCGCGTCTACTTGCGCGAAGCCTATCTCGGCTATCGTCGCTGGGGCGCAGTCGGCGTGACCCGGCGCCTGGAGCATGCTCACCCTCAGCAGCTGGCATTGATCGAAGCTGGTGCGGACGCGCAGCTGCAGAGCAGGAACCTCGACTACCGATTGTTGGTCAAGTCCTCCCAGGCGATCTCCGGTGAGATCTTGCTGCCGCGCCTGGTGGAGAAGCTGCTGAAGACGATGATCGAGCACGCTGGAGCCCAGCGCGGCTTACTGCTGCTCGAACGGCAAGGTGAGCTCTCGGTCGAAGCCGAAGCCGACATCGATCATGCCGAAGTCGAGTTGTTGAAGGGTGAATCACTGGAGGAGAGCGACCGACTGTGTCACGCGATCGTCCACTACTCGGCGCGGCTCGAGAAGCCAGTCGTACTTCACGATGCGTCGCGCGACGAACAGTTCGCTGACGACGCTTACCTCAAGCGCCGGCAGGCGAGGTCGGTGCTGTGCACGCCGGTGTTGTACCAGGGAAAGTTGCTCGGCCTGGCCTACCTCGAGAACAACCGCATGAGCCACGTGTTCACGGCAACGCGGGTGGAGCTCGTCGGCTTGCTCGCGGCCCAGGCGGCGATCTCCATCGCGAACTCCCGCTACCACACCCTGCAGCTCGAAGCCCAACAAGCCAAGATCAATCCGCATTTCTTGTTCAACGCACTCAGCTCGATCGCGGATCTGGCGCTGGCGGATGGTACGAAGGCAGAGGCTGCGATCCTCAAGCTCGCCCACCTGTACCGGTACATCCTGGAGAGCTCGGTCCAGGAGCGCGTGACCCTCGAGCAGGAATTGGCCGTGGTGCGCAACTATCTCGCGTTGGAGGAGTTGCGCTTCGGCAGCAAGCTCCGTTCCTCCATCACGTGCGAAGGCGACCCGAACCGAGTCAAGCTCCCCGGATTGCTGATCCAGCCGCTCGCGGAGAACTGCATCCGTCACGGAATCGCGCCGAAGCTCGACCCCGGGAACGTGTGGATCCACGCCGCGGTGAGTGAGACGCGCTGCACCATCGTGATTCAAGACGACGGCGATGGGGTGAGGCACGGAACGGCGGGAACCGGCTTCGGGTTACGCAGCGTCCAAGAGCGCCTGGCGCTCATGTACGGCCAACACTACGCCTTTGCGATCACGCAGCGCGGAGGCTACCGCGTGGAGATCGAGGTTCCCGTCGAACCCGTGTAAGTTACTCGTCGCGCTACCAGAGCAGGGAGAAGTTGTTTCCCAGCGATTCTTCCCACAGCCACCACGTGACGACCGACATGTTTTGCTTGTAGATCGCCTCGAACTTGTCGCGCTCGACCAGGCTGCCTGCCGTGTTCGCCTTGACCCAATCTTCTGCGGCCAAGTGGGCATCCGTCAACGCCGTGACCACGACTTCATTGTCGACGTTGAATTTCAAGAATTCCTCACGCAGCGCTGCGCGAATGGCTTCGATGCGCGGTCCCGTTGGTTCAGCGTCCTCGACGTGATTCTTCGCGAGAAATTCCCGACCAAGCTTCGTATACGTGAGCCAGAAGAGGAGGTGGAGGAGCGTCTTGCCGTTCTCTCCGATGGGACGATCCTGATCCTCAGTAACGGCGTTGAAGAACCCCGCGTCTACAGTCAGTTTTGGATTGTACGTGGTTGCGATGTCGGCCATGGCTATACCTCCTGCAAAAGCTTTCGAGTGAGTCCGTGTAGGAAACTGAGGCTGGGCGCAAAGAAGTATTCTCCGCCGCGTAGCTCGACGACCGGCTTCAGTGTCTGATCGAGACCACGTGAAAACAGCTCCTTTGCCTTCGATCCGGGAGGGGGCTTGTAGGCGATTGCGATCTGGTGCTCCTGCCCGTCCGGTAACTGTCCATTGATCGCGTCGGCGCCGCCTTTTGTGTTGTTGCTCCAACGCCGCTGGAGGTGTTCGAATTGTTCCTCGATGCTGCCTTGCGCGCACATGAACAACAGGCCGACGTCTGCCTTGCGCTGCGCTTTGTTCTTGAACTGGAGTCGGCCCTTGGCACGCACGGGTCGTCCCTTCTCGTCACGCTTCAACTCCGGACCATAGGGGATTCCACGCCGCGCGACGCGGTGCTCGTGTGCGCGGTAGGCAGGGTCGCGCGAGTTGACCTTGCGTACGTGGGCGTGTGCCGGGCATCCTGCCGCGGAGGCTCCTCGATAGTCGAAATCGTTGAGGTTGGGTGCATCGACCAGCGGCGTGCCATCGGGTTGTCGGCCGACAAACCCGTCCGCAACGGCCGCCCAATCGTTCTTGCGATTGAGCGACGCCGCGAGCTTCTCGGCCTGGGCGTAGAAGCCTTCGACGTCTTGCCGCAGCTTTCGAAACACGAAGTAGCTGCCGCACGAGACGGCGCCGGCGCCGTGCGGATCCTTGCGGAGCGCGACGCGTAGCGGTTCGAAGGAACGCCACTTGCCGCCCTTCGGGTCGGCGGCTCGACCTTCGATCGCTGCACGCGCCTTCAGGTCGCTGACGTAGAACACGGGCTGGCTGATGTCGTCGCGATAGCCGAAGGGCTCGATCGAATACGCCTGCTTGCCCTCTCCCTGACGCAACTCCATCCCATCTTCTTCCCACACGAGCTTGGCGTGCGTGTCGATGAACTCCGCGAGCTCGGCCAACGCCTTTTCGTCCTCGGCGGACGTCTGCGCGCCGCGCGTCCCGTACGCGACTACGACGAGTGCGTGGATCTCCTCGCGGTACCCACGTTCCCAGGCGATCGGTACAGAGTCATTCAACAGCTTCCCGCGCGCTGCCATGCCAGCTCGAAACGCGGGATCATCCGGCGCCTCGAGCCCGAGCTTCTCATAGCCCTTGCTGGAGAGCATGATCGTGACCCCGAAGCGCGGTTGTTCACCCTGCTGGCTCAACGCCAGTCGGTGCGCCCACTCGCTGGTGGGCTGAAACTCCTTGAGTGAGTCGGGTAGCGCGAGGCCCCGAAGGGACGCGGCGTCGCCTCGAAAGCGAATGAAGAAGTGCCGAGCCCGCGGCTTGCGATGCCCGGTGAGGATTCCGCACTGCAGGTCCCCGAGCAGCCCTTCGTAGGCGCCCTGGTTGTCCTCGAGTGGCAATACGTTGTTCAGCAGTTTGTCGATATCTTCCATCCGTAGCCCTCCGGCATCGGCCGACCTTCGAACGACGTGTGTGTCGGTTATTCCCGCTCCAGCCCCCGATTCGCGGCGTGGTCACGCGGCCTGCGCTTCGCCGTCGACCGAACGCCACTGTTCATCGTCGAAATCTCCCGGCTGTCGTGCGTCCGCTGCGGCTCGTCGGTTCGTCGTCGATTTGGGCGACGCATTCGCTACGCTCAGGTCACTGCATCTGGACTGGAACTGGTTCGGGAGGGTAACATCGCAGGCCCTCACACACCGCAGCCTATCCATGTCCGGCGATTCGAGTCGTCCTGCTCTCTCCCGCGCGAGTCTATGGATGGGATCCCCCCGCTACCGGGCAATCTTGGTCGAGAACGAAGAGCGTTCGCTGTCCCGGCTGCGACGCCTGCTCGGGGAGTTTCCATCTGATATCGAGATAGTCGGCGAGGCACAGACTGGTCCGGCGGCTGTCACCGCCATCCAGGAGGCCTCTCCGGATCTCGTGTTCCTCGATATCGACCTGCCCGGCTGCAACGGCTTTCAGGTGCTCGAGCAACTCGAGCGTCAACCAGCCGTGATCTTCACCACCGCGTTCAATGAGCACGCGCTGCAGGCCTTCAAGGCGTACGCCGTCGACTATCTGCTGAAGCCTATCGAGCGCGATGCACTCGAGCGAGCGCTCGGCAAGCTTCGGGCGATGGGCTTCAACCATGCTCAGTTCTCGCGCGCCCTCGAGCAGCTACTCGAGCTTTCCGGTTCGCGCTACCTGAGCCGGATCGCATGTAAGGTGGGGGATCGAACGGTCCTCGTGAAGACCGGGGAGGTCTTGTGCTTTCAGGCTGACAACAAGTACACCGCCGTGCGCACGGGGACCAAAGAGTTCCTGATCGACACGCCGCTGGTGGACCTGGAGCGCAGCTTGAACCCTCAGGACTTCTTGCGCATCCATCGCTCCACGCTCGTGAACGTCGCGTGGATTGCCGAGATTCGCCGCTCGTTCGACGGCAAGCTCTTCGTGGTCTTGCGAGACACGAACAGCACCGAGCTTCCCGTGAGTCGGATGTATGCCGACGGGCTCAGAAATCTCTGAGTGTTAGTGCAGCCGGTCGGCTGTCTAAGCGCGCTGTCAGCCTCGCGGAGCACTTCATCGGTTCGCATCACCTGGTTCACATCTCGGGCGCTAAGAATCGTCCATGGCCGACTCAAACGAGCTCGCCAGTCGATTTACCCGGAAGGTGACGATGTTCGACGCTTTCGATGGAGTCTCGCATTCTACCCGTGAGTCCACAGTCAGGAAGTTGTTGACCAACCATCACGACGCGCTGCTCGCTCGAGCGCGCCACTTCATGAAGTCGGAGGCGGATGCGTGGGATTTGTTGCAGGACACGCTCGAACGCGCCCTCAAACAGGGCCCACCGCCCTCGCTGCCCGAGGACAAGCTGCGCGCGTGGCTCATGGTCGTGATGCGAAACCTGCATACCGACTATCGCCGAGCGGCGCGACGGCGGCGTTGGGTTCCTCTACACGAGTGCGACGTGCCGTCTCGTTCCGAGCCACCTGCCGCGGAGCCGGTCTGGGGCAGCATCGAACCCGCGGAGGTCGAAGCCTGCGTCCAGCTTCTCGAGCCGACCTTTCGTGAAGCATACCAGCTGCGCACGCTCCACGGCCTGTCGCTGGCCGAGATCGCCGTTCGCATGCAGGTGTCGACCGTGACCGCGGGGACTCGCGTCTTCCGTGCGCGCCAGCGCTTGCGCGAGCTCCTGAGTCACGTCGCGCACCACCGGGCCATCGGTCTCCTGGCGCCAGTTGGGGCGGTTCCATACTGTCAATGCTGCAGCTCGTCTGGTTCCGCTGGAGTGGATCCGCGTGCGCGTCCAGGCTGCAGATCTGTGAGGCACACGTGAACCAAAACACGATGCAGTCGTCCGAGCCGGTCGTCGCGAACAGGTTTCACCTGCTCTCGTTGCTCGGCCGTGGTGGGATGGGCACGGTCTTCGAGGCGTACGACCCACGTCTCGGAGCCAGCCTGGCCGTCAAGGTGCTCACGCACGCGAGTCCGGCGAATCGGCTGAGTTTTCAACGCGAGTTCCATACGGGAGCGTCGCTGTGCCACCCGAATTTGGTGAAACACTACGAGCTGTTTGCCAGCGAAGATCGGCCGTGTTTCACGATGGAGCTGATTCGAGGTGTCGGTTTCGAGCGCTGGCTCGGGGCAGAACCGAGGTTTTACGACGCGAGGATCCGACTCGGCTTCACGCAGCTCGCGGCTGCGCTCAGAGCCTTGCACGGCGCCGGCATGCTCCACTGTGATCTCAAGCCTCAAAATGTGATGGTCACGAACGATCAACGGCTCGTCCTATTCGACTTCGGCCTCGCCTCCGACGCGCCCGACTGCGACCTGGTCGATTTCGGTTGCGACGAGATCTTTGGTACCCCGGCGTACATGGCTCCGGAGCAGGCTGCGGGGCGCGGCGTCACTGAAGCGAGTGACCTGTATGCGTTCGGGGTCATGCTCTATGAGGCACTCACGGGTCAGTTGCCGTACTCGGGCGACGTCGATGCGGTACTCTGGGCCAAACAGCGAGAGGCTCCGCTTCCCCCCAGCCAGGTGAAACGCGGAGTCCCGCGCGATCTCGAGGCGCTATGCGTAGACCTTCTGAGCCTCGATCCGACACTCCGACCCCGCGCCGACGAGATCGTGGCGCGGCTCGCCAGAACCCGCGACGAATGCAGGGGTGAACTCCGTGAACTCCATCCAACAGGACGCTCGGGACTCGAGGAAGGCATGGGGCCGCACAGCGGTGATCGTGGGCGCAGGCGTCGCGGGGCTGTCGGCGGCGGCAGCCATTCGCGGACACTTCGATCGCACGATCGTCCTCGAGCGGGATCGATTGCCGGAGACTCTGCTGCGGCGTCCCTCAGTGCCGCAAGCCGCCCACGTGCACGTCCTCCTCGCGGGGGGGCTGGTCGCGCTGGAACAGCTGATGCCAGGCGTTGGCGAGGACTTGTCTCGCGCCGGCGCGGTTCGATTGTGCATCGATCGCGATCTGCGCGTCGAACGAGCTCCATTTGATCCGCTACCGGCGCGCGACTGTGGATTTTACTCGTATGCGCTGTCGCGCCCGCTCCTCGAGCAGTGCCTGCGCGACCGCGTTCGCGCGCTGACCGACGTCGAGATCAGGGACGACACTCGCGTGTTTGCCTTGTTGTCGTCTGCGGCGGGGGACGTGCGCGGAGTGCGCTACGCGTGCGAGACGGGCGATCAGCGCGAGCTCGAGGCCGACCTGGTGGTCGACTGCTCGGGCCGCTCGGAGCTCTTCGGTGCGCTGATTCGAACCGCCAATCTGCCGGAGCCACCACGGACTCGTATCGGGATCGAGCTGATGTACAGCTCTGCGACCTTCGAACAGCCGCGCGGATTTTCTGCTGACTGGAAGGCGGTCGTCACCCTGGCACAAGCGCCCGTATCGAGTGCGGGTGGCTTGCTGGCACCGATCGAAGGAGATCGCTGGATCGTGAGCCTGAGCGGGCGCCACGCCCACCAACCCGGCGGCGACTCTGCCAGCTTTGCCGACTTCGCGCGCACATTGCGCACGCCGACCATTGCGCAGGCGATCGACGGGGCTGCGCTGCTCGACCAGCCGGCCCGGTTTGCTCATCGCGAGAGTGTGCGCTTGCACATCGAAGCGATGTCGTCATTTCCCGTGCACCTTGTCGTCCTCGGAGACGCGAGCTGTCGCTTCAACCCGATCTACGGCCAGGGCATGAGCATCGCCGCGCAACAGGCGTGTGCACTCGGGCAATGGCTCCAAGCGCGAAGCTCGGGTGTCGACCCCTGGCAGGCTTTGGCCGGTGAGTTCCGGGCGCAGCTGGCGTCGATAGTCGACGCAGCGTGGGGCGCGAGTGCAATTCCGGACCTCCAGTACCCCGAGACGGTCGGCGCCAGACCAAACGATCTACCTCAGCGTGCGATGCGCAGCCAAATCTTGCTGCACATGGCGGCTCAGGATGCGGAGATCAATCGCATGGTCCAGCGCGTCCAGCACTTGTTGGATAGTCCGGCGGTGCTCTTTACGCCGGAGTTTCGGCAGCGTATGGCGGCATTGATCAGGCTGGGCAAGATCCCAATCTACTAGATCGCCTGGAAGAAATCGCAGTCCTGACAGCCCATCCCGTTGTTGCAGGTGAAGCACTCGGGGTTGAGGATGAACATGTCGAAGGGATCGAAGCAGAACAGCATCAGGTCTCGACATGGACCGTTTGGATCTCGCGTGCCGGACGGCGGAGCAGCGGAACCTGCGGCTTCGCTGCCGCCCATGCCCGCGCTTGCATTCGAGCCTGCTTCTGCGGCACCGCTCGCGCCTGCGCTCGTGCTGGCGCCTGCCGCTCCGCTCGCGCCCGCACCGGCAGTTGCGCCTGCGGCACCGCTCGATCCTGCAGTTGCGCTCGCGCCTGCGGCGTTCGATCCCGCACTCGACCCAGCAGCTGGGGGCGAGCCTGCCGCACTCGATCCAGCGACCGAACTCCGTCCGGCCAGCGTCGCGCTCGACCCCGCCGTCGCGCTCAGCCCTCCGCTGCGCCCCGCTGCGGCTGCTCCCGCCGCGCTCGCACTCATGGCTCCGGCCACCACGCCTTCGCCGGGCGGCGCCGTGGGAGCACCCGTGCACGCCGCGGCGAGCCATGCGCTCACTAGCATCGCCATCCACATCCTCGACTGAAGCGTACACGTGCACATTCGCAACTCTCCTGCAGGCCGCGAGGCCGGTCGGTTGAGTCGCTACGTGCACCCGTTCAGCCGCTTCGGTTCGCCCTCCCACGCTGGAGGTAGTTCTTTCAGCGCTGAGGGTAAGTCGCGGGCTACTTCGTGGCCGCCGCAGTGATCACGCGGATCTGGTCCGACGAGGTCGATGTCGCCAGGTCGATGCCGAGCGTGCGTCCGTCTGCTTCGAAGCTGAGCTTGTCGGCTCCCGGGTACTCGAGGCCGCGCTCGGTCGCCGAGCCGGGCTTGGGGTACACGACGTCGGCGCGGCCGGCGATCTCATCACCCGCGTCCAGCGTCTTCATGCGGAAGGCCACGCCCAGCACGGTGTCGGAGAACACGATCGACGCAGCGAAGTGCTTGGACGCGCGGCCTACCGGATCGAAGTGCACGAAGTAGACGTTCACCTTCGTGCCGGCGGGAACCTCGCCTTGCGCGACGCTCGGTTGCGCCGCTCCTTGCGGTAGCCGGACGTCGTAACCGAGCGCGCTGCCGAGCGTCAGGTCGTGCTGCTCCTGAAAGATCAGCATCGTCGTGTCGTCCTCGGTCTCATTCGGCACGACCGAGTCGAGCGCTTCGACGACCGCGATGTCGCCGGTGACTCTCTCCACGTTTGCGTCGGACGCCGGCTTGCGTTTGGCCTGGCTGCTATTCGGCTTTTCGTCCTCCCCGGACGTATCGGCCGCACAGGCAGCTAGACAGACTAACAGACAGGCGAGACCTGACCGTGTGAGTGCTGAGCCAATTCGGATTCCAAGCATTGATTCCTCCCCCGGCTGGCGAATCTGTGAACTAATGCACCGCGTGTGCCAGCACTTTTGCGGGTAGAGATGCTGCGCGAGGCGCTCTGGGGCGTCCGCAGCAGTCGGGCTGTCCGACTGTCCGAGCAGTGTCCGCTCAGGGCCGGAGGAAACGCCGCCTCCCGGGCGTCAGCGCCCAGACGCTGACGGCTGCGTTGCGAGCTGGAGGATCTCTTCGGTGGGCCGGATCACGAGCTCGGCCGGGCTTTTGCCCGATGCGCGCAGGGCGCGATCGACCAGGTAGGTGCCCACTTTGTAGGCGATCCAGCGGCGGCCGTCCGGATGCCCCAATAGCCATGGTTTGCGCTCTGCGGTCTTGGGCAGCGCGCGCAGCTGTTCGACCCACTGGTCCACATCCGCGGGGTAGTCGCCCCACGGGGCATGCACGCCGGCATAGTCGCGCTCGAACGCGGTGGCCATGCCTTCGGTCACGGCCACGTCGAGCATGCTGCTGCGATCGATCGCTGCGTCGCGCACCAAGTGATGCAGCTCGTGGTAGAGGCTGGCGCGCAGCCACGTGCGGGCGACCTGCTCGACGCCTCCTGGGTGCCGTGGATCGACGATCCAGACGATTGTGTTCGGCACTACCGCCGTCCCGGTCTCTCCAGTTTCGGGGATCACCTCGTTCCCGGGCTGAACGCGAATCACGACCTCGTCGGGAAGTCCCGGCAGCGGCAGGCGTCTGAGCTCGTCGAGGGTCGTGCGCGCGATGCGCTCCACGCTGCGCTGCTCCGACGCCGACAGCCTCTGGCCGTCGATCTCGAAGAACTCCACCTTCACCCCGTTGCTGCAAGCCGCCCCGACCACGGGCAGCATCGCGAGCAGGCAGCGTGCGGCGCGCCAACGCATCCTCATGTCGTACCACACGTGACCGTCGTGCTAGAACGTGCTGCGCGAAGGAGGTGCATGTGCTGACAGGCAGCTGCCTATGCGGAGGCGTACGCTACGAAGCGGAAGGCCCCCTCACGGTCATCGCGCGGTGTCACTGTGTCCAGTGCCGCAAGGCGTCGGGTGCGGAGTTCGCGACCAACGGAGGGGTGCCCGCTGATGGCTTCCGGATCCTGCGTGGAGAAGAGCTGCTGGGTGCGTACGAATGGCAGCCCGGGCAAGCTCGGCACTTTTGCCGTAGCTGCGGTTCTCCGCTGTTCAAGCGCAACGCGGCGCAGCCCGACGTAGTTCGGTTGCGCCTGGGCACCCTCGACGACGCGACCGACGTCGTGCGTGGCCCCGAGGTTCACGTCTTCGTCAGCGAGCGGCCCGCGTGGTCCGAGATCTGCGACGCGTTGCCGCAGTTCGAGCGCTTTCCAAAGTGATCGGAATGGAGGCCCTGTCATGTCCGAGCTCAGTTTCTTCACCGCAGCCCGAGATACCTTGCTCGCATGCCGCGACGACTACGAGCGCGCATGTCGCAGCTTCGCGTGGCCCGCGCTGGAACGTTTCAACTGGGCGCACGACTACTTCGACGCCTTCGCGAAGGACAACCGGCAGCGCGCGTTGTGGCTGGTGCACGAGGATGGCTCGCAGGATCAGCTGAGCTTCCACCAGCTCTCTCTGCGTTCGAACCAGGTCGCCAACTTCCTGCGCGCTCACGGCGTGCAGCGCGGCGACGTGATCCTCGTCATGCTGGGCAACGTGGTTCCGCTCTGGGAGAGTCTGCTGGCAGCGATCAAGCTGGGCGCGGTATTGGTCCCGGCCACCAGCATGCTCACCGCCGCAGACGTGCGGGATCGCGTGCAGCGCGGGGCGGTGAAGTACGCGATCGTCGACCGCGGCGACGTGGCGAAGTTCGCGGACATCGAGGGCCTGCAGTGCCGGTTCGTGGTGGGTGGTGAGGTCGCGGGCTGGACCCCCTTCGAGCACGCCGACACTCACAGCGAGTTGCTCAGCGACGTGCTGCGCGACGCGCAGGCGCCGCTCCTGCGCTACTTCACGTCCGGGACCACCAGCCTGCCGAAGCTCGTCGAGCATTCGCAGCAGAGCTATCCCGTCGGGCACCTCTCGACCATGTACTGGCTCGGGCTGCGGCCCGGAGACGTGCACTGGAACATCAGCTCTCCGGGCTGGGCCAAACACGCCTGGAGCTGCTTCTTCGCGCCCTGGAATGCAGGTGCTTGTGTGTTCGTGCTCAATCAGGCCAAGTTCTCCGCGCAGCGCGTGCTCGCGACCTTGCGCGACGAGCCGATCGATACGCTGTGCGCACCGCCGACCGTGTGGCGCATGCTGATCCAGGAGGAGCTGTCGGCGTACAAGCCCGCGCGCCTGCGCGAAGTCGTGGGCGCAGGCGAGCCGCTCAACCCCGAGGTGATCGAGCGCGTGCGCCAGGCGTGGCAACTCACCGTGCGCGATGGATATGGTCAGACGGAGACCACGGCGCAGCTCGGCAACACACCCGGCCAGCACGTGAAGCCGGGTTCGGTGGGCCGGCCGTTGCCGGGCTACGAGATCGCGCTGCTCGACGCGCAAGGGCAGCCGGCGGCCCTCGGAGAGATCGCGATCCGCCTCGCGCCACGACCCACGGGCTTGATGAGCGGGTACGCCTACGACGCAGCCAAGACCGAGGCAGCGCTGGGTGACGCGTACTACCGCACCGGCGACGTCGCCAGCCGCGATGCCGACGGCTACTTCACGTTCATCGGCCGCGCCGACGATATCTTCAAGTCGTCGGACTATCGCATCAGCCCGTTCGAGCTGGAGAGCGTGCTGGTCGAGCACGCGGACGTCGTCGAGGCCGCGGTGGTGCCGAGCCCCGACGTTCAGCGCCTGAGCGTGCCCAAGGCGTTCTTGCTGCTGCGCCCCGGTGTGGTTCCGGGCCCGGAGGTGGCGCTCTCGGTCCTGCGCTTCGCGCGCGAACGGCTCGCTTCATTCAAGCGCGTGCGACGAATCGAGTTCCTCGACCTACCGAAGACGATCTCCGGCAAGATCCGCCGCGTCGAGCTGCGCGAGCTGGAGGCCGGGCGCGATCACTCGCTCCGTCGGCCGCACGAGTACTGGGAGGAAGACTTGCCCGGGCTCAAGTAGCAGAGGCTAGGCGGTCCGGTTCGAGAAGGTGTCCGCCTCGAGTTGCGCGCGCTGCAAGAGCGGGCGCAGCCCGAGGCGTTCCGCGTCTGACAGGGTCGCCTCGAGCAGTCTTCGAGCCCGGCACGGATCCACTGCGCGCAGCAGGCTCGCGAGCTCGTACTGGCTGGCGAGCGCGTACGGGTGCTGCTCGAACGCCCTCGCGAGCTCGATCGCGCGTTCGAAGTGGCCGGCGGCCGACTCGGGTTGCCCGAGCTTGCACGACAGCACACCCAGCCAGTGACTGACTGGCCCTTCGTTGTGGTACGAGATGCCGACCGCAAAGTACGGGGCATGCGGCGTCAGTAGCTCGTACAGGGTCCGCTGCTGGTCCTCGCCGCCGACGGCTGCGCTGGTTTGCGCCAGGTTCGCGAGCGTCGCGAGGTACTCGCGGTCCTGCGGCAAGTCGCGCAGCTGTTCGCACGAGAGCTGCTCGAACGCGCAGCGCGCGTCGTCCAGCAAGCCGTAGTCGACCAGCGTCGCGAGCTTGCGCGCCCGCGTCGCAGGCGAGTCTCCGAGCGTCGGAATCAGCACCGAGCGCACGCGCTCGGCGCCTTCGCGCAGCTCGCCGGTCCAGGTCAAGACCGCGGCGTAGTCGCGCGCCCAGATCATCGGCCAGCCTTGCAGCTGCAGGCGCTGCGCGAGCTCTCGCAGGCGCGCGAGCTCCGGCAGTGCCGCCGCGAACTCGCCGCGGTTGATGCGCAGCACGAGCTCCACACGCTCCTGGTGCCAATCGAGCTCGAGGTTTCGGATCTTGGCCAGCGCGGTGCGCCGCTGCTCGAGCGCCCGCTCGAGGCTAGGCCGATCGCCGCGCTGCAGGGCGTGGATCAGGCGCAGCGTCGGCGTGACCAACGCGCGCACTTGCCGCGCGAACTCCGGATGGTCCGCCTGCTCGCGGTCGATCGCATCCGCGAGCGCCGTGGTCCGGACGTGGTCGCCGCTGCAAGCTCCGAAGTAGAGCTGCGCCTCCTTCAGCGTAAACGCCGCCTGCCTGTCCTGCGAACGTAGCACCAGCGCCTCCGCCTCGGCCAGGAGCGCCGCGACCCGGCGCGCGCTCGCACAGTGCGGCGGCGTCCAGGCCAGGTGCACGAGCGTCGTCGCGCGCAGCGCCGCCTCGGTCTCCGGCAATACCTGTACGGCGGCCTCGAGCACGCCACATGCATCCGGGTGGGCGAGGGTGCCCGGGCTGAGGCTCAGCAGCTGTCCTGCCGCTGCCAGCTGCGGGCCGAGCCGGTGCTCGCGCGCGAGGGCCACGCCACGGCGCAGGTGCTCGACGTACTCCCCTTCAGCGAGCACGCGTTCCACCATCGCCAGCTCGAGCAAGAGCTCGCTCAGCACACACGGATCGGGCTGCGGCCACAGCTTGACCGCCTCGAGTGCCCGCCGCAGCATGGACAGGCCGTCCTCGTGCGCGCAAGCTCGGTATGCCGCCGCAGCAGCCTCGCGCGCGTGTGCGATCGCGGAGCCGGCGTCTCCGTGTGGCACGGCAGCCAGGAAGTGACGGGCGAGCTCGGCGCTCGCCACTGCCTCGCCGGCAGCGCGGCGCTCGACCAGCGCTTCGCCGGCGCGGTGGTGCATGCGGCAGCGCAGCACGGCGGGCAACGATGCGTACGAGACCTCGCGCACTAGATCGTGATCGAACGCGTAGGCGTTCGGAACCTCCGCCGACGGGACGATGGTCTCGTTGGCCAGCGAATCGTCCAGCGCGTGGAGCAACTCGTCCGGTTCGCGAGCGCTGACCCGGCCCAGCAAGCCGAGATCGAAGCTGCGCCCGATGACCGCCGCGGCACCGAGCACCTCGCGCGTCGATTCCGGCAAGCTCCGCAGCCGCTGTCGTACGAGCTCGAGCGCCACACCCGAGAGGCGCAGCTGCTCCGTACGCGGCGCGGGCAACCCGAGGAAGGGGCGCAACAGCTCGACCATGAAGAACGGGTTACCCTCCGCGCGCGAGAACACCGCGCGCCCGAGCTCCTCATCGGCGTCTTCGAAGACCGTGCGCACGTATTCGAGGGTCTCGGCTTCGCCGAGGCGTGGGAGCTCGATGTACTCCGCGTGGCGTCCGGTCAGCAGGCGCGACAACTCGGGTGCATCGGCTTCCGCGCGGCGTTGCATGGCCACGAGCGCGATCGGCGCGCGCGCGATGTCGCCCACCAGGTACGCGAGCACGCGAAGCGTCGCTGCGTCCGCCCAGTGAAGATCGTCGAGCAGGATCAAGAGCGGCGAAGCCTGGCTGGCGCGGTGCACCGCCCGCGCAATCTCGTCCGCCATGCGATGACCGGTCCCGACCGCGTCCGTTGAAAATGCGTTGCGCCAGGCGGATGCACCGGGTGCGCTGGACGCCGCGCTGAGCAGCTGATCGGCGAGCGCGCCATCGCCCAGGTCGCGCAGCACTTGCGCGAACGGCCACAGCGGCGGCGCTCCGCGCATGGCGTGACAGCGTCCCCATGCGACTCGCATGCCGTGTGCGCGCGCCTTGTCTTCGAGCACCTCGGCGGTGCGCGTCTTGCCGATCCCTGGTTCGCCCGATACCACGCTCAGGCTGCCCTGTCCGCCGCGCGCGCGCAGCAGCGCGGCCTCCAGGCGCTGCAAGCTGTCGCCTCGCCCCACGAATGAGTTCGTCGATGGTGCGGCTGACGCCGGCGTGGGCTCGCTCGGCAGCTGTACCTCGAGCTCGGTGATCGGCACCAGGAATCGGTAGCCGCGTCCGTAGCGATTCTCGATGTACCGGAGCCGGCCGGGCGCGTAGCCGAGCAACTTGCGCAGCTTGGTGACCGAGACGCTCACCGCACTCTCGGCGAGCGCGCGACCTTCCCACACTTGCTCGATCAGCTCCTGTCTGCCCACGAGCCTGCCCTCGGCGCGGAGCAGACAGTCGAGCATCTGCAGCTGTTTCGTCTCGACCTTGACCAGCGTGCCGTGTCGGGTCAGCTCCTTCGCCACCGGATCGAACACGTAGTCACCGAACGCGAGCAGCTTGTGTCCACGGCTTTCCGACACCCGCGCACGATAGCAAGACCGCTCCAGCCGCGCGCGCGGCGGCTCCATTCGTAAATGGCATGGCGGCGATAGATCCACCGGATATCTCGAGAGCCGCTGCAAACGGTGTGAGATCGCGTGCAACTGCTGCCAAAATATTCAAACGACTGCCAAGCCCTAACAAATCCCGAGATCTCGGGGCTTGGCGGCGTCGCGCCTGGTCACACGTGCATGCACTTCGCAGACTGCGCAGCGATCACGGGTGAAGCAGATGACAGACGATCGAACGACTCTATTCTCCATGCTCTTGGCGCTCGCGGCGTGTGGCGGCTCCGAGATGCCGCCGTCGCAGGGCATGACTGCCACCGGTGCAGCAGCCAGCGGCGGCACGGGCACACCGACGACGGGCGGCACGACGGCCAACGCGGCGGGCATGACGGCCACTTCCGCCGGGCGAACGAGCGCCGGTTCGGCGGCGGGACGTGCAGCCACGAGCGGCGGCGGCGCCAGTGGGACTGCAGCCAACGGCGGCAGCACTGCGAGCGGCAGCGGCGCCGCGGGCATGCAAGAGCCGGCGATGGCCGGCATGGCGGCGTCGACTGCCGGCAGCGGCGAGCCGTCGTCGGGCGGCAACGAGTCTGCCTGTCTCGACGGCATCACCAAGTACGATGAACAGGGTCCGTTCATGTTCATGCCGAACACGATGGGTCAGGTGAAGATTTGGGCGCCGATGGTGCCTGCGGGCTGCAAGGTGCCGATCCTGCACCTCGCGAACGGCACCGGCGCCTCGTGCATGAACTATCAGCCGATCCTCGAACGCTTCGCGTCGCACGGGTTCCTGACGACCTGCTACGAGAACGCGAATACCGGCGCTGGAACGCAAGGCGTGATGGCGTTCGAGACCGCGATGAAGGCGTACCCCGATCTGTTCGTGAAGAAGCTCGGATCGACCGGCCACTCGCAGGGCGGGCAAGCCGCGTTCATGGTGCTCGTGCTCTCGGAGCAGAAGTGGGGCCAGACGGACTTCAAGTACGCCGGGCTCGCGATGGAGCCGGCCAGTGGCTTCGGTACACAACCGTCGGGTGGATCCTGGCAGTCCTGGTACGGGAAGATCAAGTCGCCGATGTTGGCGTTCAGCGGCACGGCCGACATGTTGGTGCCCCAGGCCTGGGTGCAGCAGGGTTACGACGCGCTCTCCGACGACATCGAGGCCTACCACTGGTCGGCAGTCGGCGCGACGCACATCCCGACGCCGGACGAGCACACCATGCAGATCGGGGTCGCCTGGTGGCGCTGGAAGTTGCTCGGGGACCAGGCCGCTTGCGAGTGGTTCAAGAAGCTGCCCGATGGTGACCAGTGGAACAAGGTTCGCGAGCAAAACGTCCCACCGTGCTGACTGGCCAATGCCGCTAAGGGCTGCAACCGATCAGCTTTTGGTCACGGTTGGATCAGGATCACAGCAGTTCGCAGCAGTTGGTCAGATTGTTCGTCTCTTGAAATCAGTCGCGCGGCGCAACGGGTGATGGCCCATTCGCGCGACCACGAATGCATGCATGAACAGAGCTGTCCAACGCGCACGACCCCGTGCTAGATCGCGTTCGTTCAGCTCGATGAGAGAAGGTGCTCCGATGTCGCGTCGCACACTAGCGAACGTCCGCTCATTCGATCGCACGTTGTCGCTGCTTGCGGTTTGCTTTGCGATCGCATGTTCGAAGTCCGGTGCACCTCCCGCGGGCACCGTGCTCGTCACTGCGGGGACGGGCACCGCTGCTGCACCGAACGCGATGATGCCTTCCACCCCGCCGCAAACCACGCCTGCGGCTGCAGGTACGGCTGCACCGGTGGGAACGCAGGGTTCGACGCCAGGTAACCCATCGCAAGGCAGCGCCGGTTCATCTTCGACCCCGAGTGGTGGAGACGTCACGGTCGGAGGCAGCGGTGCACCTTCAGGTCAAGCTGGAACTGGTGCAACCGCGCAAGCCGGCTCGAGCGCGCCGATGACTGCCCCGGGCGCGAGCGAATGGAAGATGATCGCGTACGACGAGACCGGCAGCTACAACAACATCGCCGAGAAGAAGCTGACGAAGGAGAACGCGGGTTCGCTCGCGATTGCCTGGCAGATCGACATGGGTGGCAACGTCTACGGCGCGCCGCTGCAGGTTGGAGACAAGGTCTACGCGTCTTCAGGCAGCGGCGTGAGAGCGCTCGAGCCCGAGACCGGCAAGCAGATCTGGTCGAATCCTTCGGGCACCAGCGGTTCGCTCGCGTACGACAACGGCATCCTCTACCTCTACAACGCGCGAGGCACGATCACCGCGATCGACGCTCAGAGCGGCATGCAGAAGTGGTCGAAGGGTCCCAAGGGCAACCCTGGCGGCGACGGCTCGTCTTCGCCGGTCATCGCCGGCAACATGGTGTTCATCGGCGGATCGAACGGTGGCGCCGAGATCATCGGAGGTCGCTTCCGAGGCTTTCTCGCTGCGATGGACAAGGCGACCGGCGAGGGCATCTGGACCTCGTTCACGGTGCCCGACGGCGCTTCGGGTGCCTCGCTGTGGAACTCGGCTGCGATCGATCTCTCCGGCGGTCAAGCCTTCGCTGCGACGGGCAACAACCACGGACCCCCGGGAACTGACAGCTCGGACTCGTTGATCGGCATGGATCTCATGACCGGCACCATCAAGTGGAAGAACCAGCGCACGATGGGTGACACCTGGAACGGTTCGGCCGGTACCACCGACGCGTCTCCTCCCGACGCGGACTTCGGCGCGAGCCCCGTCTTCTATCAGGTGATGATCGGTGGTCAGCTGACGAAGGTCGTCTCGGCGGGTCAGAAGATCGGCGCTGCGCATGCAGTGAAGGCAGCCGACGGCATGATGCTCTGGACTCGACAACTGTGCATGGGACAAAACACGCGCGACGGTAAGATGGGCATCTTCGTCAACGGCGCCTGGTCGGGCAAGAACATGCTGTTCGCGTGCAACAACGCCGGCAAGTCCACGTTGTTCGGCATCGACGGTGCGTCGGGTGACGTGGCGTGGATGACGCCGCTCGACGGCGAGGTCTACGGTCGGATCAGCGCGGCCAATGGCGTGGGCTTCGTCGGCGCAGGTAGGGCGCTGGTGGTGTTCGATTCGGACACGGGCAAGATCCTCAAGACGGTTCCGTCGAAGGGTGGAACCGTTGCGGGCACGATCACGATCGCCAACGGCCACGTCGCCTACGGGGAAGGCTTGACCTGGGCCAACGGCGTCGCCGGTCGAACGCTGACCATGCTCAAGGTGCCATAGTCGTCGCGCGGCGACAGCACCGCTGAGCGCGCACCGTCGCACACCTATTATCGTGCACTCGAACGTTAGCTAAGATGGTTAATGCGTGCAGGTCAGCACGCGCATCAAATCGGCTAAGGAGCAGAGAGCGCATGCAATTCAAGGTGATTGAGCCGGGTATCGAAAACAGCGGCGAGAGCGTCGGCGCGATCGTCGAAGGTTTTCGAAAGTTCCCGACCATTGCTCAGAAGTATCTGTGCAAGTACGGGTTCTTGAAGCCGGAGCAAGCCATCGGTGATCTCGACCGCACGCGCTGGTATCCGGAAGAGGCCTGGCTGCTCGCATTCGAGGCGATCAGCAACGAAATTGGCGTGAATTCGCTGTACGGCGTGGGTCGCGCGATGATCGAGAACGCCGTCCTGCCGCCGCAGATCTGCGACGTGCCTTCGGCGCTCGGTTCGCTCGATGTCGCCTATCACATGAATCACCGCAAGAACGGCGTGATCATGTTCGATCCGCAGACCGGCATGATGCTCGAGGGCATCGGCCACTTCGTCACGACCGTCGATCCGCAAGAGAAGCGCGTGATGGTCGTGTCGAACACGCCGTACCCTTGCGACTTCGAGCGCGGCATCGTCGGCGGCTTCGCGAGTCGCTTCGATCCGAACGCCCGGACCGTGCACGACAGCAGCTCACCCTGCCGAAAGAAGGGTGCCGAGAGCTGCACGTACGTAACCTGGTGGTAATGCCTTATAGCCAGACACGGTAGTCAAGCCGGCCAATACTGACGAATCCGCCGCTCGCTCTGAGCGGCGGACGCGTTTAAGCAGCCTTAACTACCGTTGCGCAGCGCACCTTTGGCTGGCGTCTCGCTTGGTCCAACCGACTGTTCGAAGCGAGAATACTAGGTATATGCGTTCGCGTATGCTTCCGATTTTGCTTGCGAATCGGCCGAGCTGCGACTTCTCGCGTGTCGCATCCGGTGTTAGAAGCGCGACTCATGGCCACCCCACGTGAACCCGACAACGCGATCGAAGTCTTCCCTCTGCCGCAAGACATCCGCGCCGAGCGGGACGTCGCGGTGACGATGCCGGATGGCACCCGGCTGTCGGCGAACGTGTTCCTGCCCGAGGCCACGGGCGCGCTTCCGGTCGTGCTCGCTCTGACTCCGTACGACAAGGACGTCGACGTTCGAGAGTTGGCAGAGCGCAGCATCGTTCGGCGCAAGAAGATCGGCCTGGGCATGGGCCGCTACAAGATCTCGGACTCGACGCCGTTCGAAGCGCCGGATCCTGCGTACTGGGTGCGCGCGGGCTACGCGGTGGTTCACGTCGATCTGCGCGGCCGCGGAAAGTCGCAGGGCAAGGCGAAACCTTACAGTCGCACCGAGATCCAGGACTACTACCACATCGTCGAGTGGGCGGGCTCGCAACCATGGAGCAACGGACGCGTCGCGTTGCACGGCGTGTCGTACCTCGCGATCGTGCAGTGGTATGTCGCCGCGGCACCGCCGCCTCAGCTCGTCGCGATCGTGCCGTGGGAAGGCAACTCGGATCGCTACCGAGACGTGATGTTTCATGGAGGCGTGCCCGAGACGGCGTTCTTCCGCGGCTGGCAGCGCAACATGGATCCCGAGTCGGTGCAGGAGAGCCCGGCCGAGGGGCCGAGTCGCACGCCGCCGATCAGCGAGGTGCGCGGCAATCCTGCGAGGCTCGAGCAGATCCAGGTGCCGGCGTTGATCTGTGGGAGCTATTCGGACCAGGGTCTGCACACCAAGGGCTGCTTCGACGCGTTCAAACGCATCGGCTCCCAGCACAAGTTCCTGTACACCCACGGCCGCGGCAAGTGGACCGTCTACTACAGTGAGGACGCGCTCGCGTACCAGCGAAGGTTCCTCGATCACTTCCTCAAGGGCGCGGACAACGGGATGGATCGCGAGCCGCCGGTGCGCCTCGAGGTGCGGCGGACGATCGACTCTTACGACGTGCGCGCCGAGTCGGACTGGCCGTTGCCACGCACGCAGTACCGAAAGGCAGCCCTCGACGCTGCCACGCGCACGCTCTCGTTCGACGCGCCGCGTACCGAGAGTCGCCTGGACTACGACAGCAATGCCGAGCGCGGTGCGAGCTTCGAGCTGAAGTTCGACCGTGCGACCGAGCTCACCGGACACATGAAGCTCGCGCTATCGGTCTCGACCGACGCCGGAGACGACCTCGACCTGTTGGTTGGAATCGAGAAGCTCGACGCCAGTGGCGACGTGGTCCACTTCGAAGGCCGCGAGAACGACACGCACGGCTTGGTGTCGAACGGCTGGCTGCGCGTGTCACACCGCGAGCTCGATCCCGCACGCAGTATGCCGTGGCAACCCGTGCTGAAGCACGAGCGCGTGCAACTCGTGAAGCCGGGAGAGATCGTCACGGTCGAGATCGAGATCCTGCCCTCGAGCACCCGCTTCGAAGCCGGCGAGGGCCTGCGCCTGCTGATCAGCGGCAAGGACGTGTTCAGCAACGCGATGCACCATCACCGCGAGACGTGCAACGCGGGGCGGCACACGATCTACACCGGCGGCAAGTACGACTCGCACTTGCTGCTGCCGGTCATCCCGGATTGACGCTACTCCGGCCGGGCGCCCGGCCTATCACCCGCCTCGAGCAGCAGCGCTGCGAGCACCGAGAGGTGGTTGAGCAGTCGCGGCGCGGCGAGCACTCAAGTCCCCGTCCTGGGTCCGAAAATAGAACATGTTCTATTTTGACTTCGACTCGACTAGGCTCCAGCCCCATGAAGAAGTCGTGTGAAGGTCGTGTAGTAATCGTGACGGGTGCGGGGCGTGGAATTGGACGTGAGCATGCGCTGGCGTTTGCTCGTGCTGGAGCGAGCGTGGTGGTGAATGATCTCGGGACCTCTGCCAGCGGGGAGTCTGCAGCGAGCGTCCCGGCCGAGGAGGTGGTGGCGGAGATTGGGGCGTTCGGCGGAAGGGCGATCGCGAACGCGGACGATGTGGCCGACTTCGAGGCGGCGCGGAGGTTGGTGGCGAGCACGATCGACGCGTTCGGTGGGCTGGACGTGGTGGTGAACAACGCCGGTTTCGTGCGGGATCGCATGTTCGCGACCTCGGGCGAGGCGGAGTGGGACGCAGTGTTGCGCGTGCACCTGAAGGGGCATTTCTGCGTGACCCGGCATGCCTGCGAGTACTGGCGCGAGCGGGCGAAGGCCGGGCACGCGGTGGATGCGCGCATCATCAATACCAGCTCGGGCGCAGGCTTGCTCGGTAGCGTCGGCCAGAGCGCGTACTCTGCAGCCAAAGGCGGCATCCTGGCGCTGACCCTGGTGCAGGCTGCAGAGCTCGCGTCGTACGGCGTGACTGCGAATGCGATCGCTCCCGCGGCGCGCACGCGGATGACCGAGAGCACGTTCGCCGAGATGATGAAGAAGCCGGACGCCGGCTTCGACGTGATGGATCCCGCGAACATCGCGCCGCTCGTGGTGTGGCTCGGCAGCAGCGCCTCACGCCACGTCACCGGCCGTGTGTTCGAGCTCTCGGGCGGTGCGATCTGCCTCTACCAGGGCCACCATCCGGGGCCGAGCGTCCAGAAGGGCGCGCGCTGGGACGTCGACGAGCTCGGCGACGTCGTCGCCGACCTGTTGGCGCGGGCGCCCGAGGCGCTGCCGGTGTACGGCCAGAAGTGAGCTACTTGGCGTTCTGCGCGACGCTCATGACCCTCGACAACAGCGCCTCGGGATACACGCGGTTGATCAGGCGCTTGCGCACCTCGGTGTGGATGCGATCGAACTCCTTCGCCCCGTCGGCGGAGTAGGTCGTCGCGGTGTACCTGCGCTCGATCAGCTTGCGGTACGATCCCTGATCGGACTGGCGGTTGCGCGCGCTCTCTTTGATGCTGTTCACGCGCGCCATGCTGACGATCTTCTCCTGCAGCTCGGGCTTGAGCGCATCGAACGTGGGCTTGTTCATGACCCATGCGCCCATCAGCATGCCGTTCGCTTCTTGCGTGACGAATTTCTGCCCGGTCGAGTGCCACTGCAGCGCGACGTAGGCGAGCGACGTGGTCTCGACCAGGTCGACCATCTTCGTCTGCAGCGCGCCGTAGACCTCGGGCATACCGAGCGGGACGGGCGTCGCACCGCAGGCGCGCCAGGTCTCCTGCATGATCGGACTCTGCGGCCACAACCAGGGCCGCTGGCGCTTGATGTCGTTCGGGTGGTAGATGGGCTCGCGCGAGAAGTAGCGGAACTCGCCCGCCTCTCCCCAGGAGATGAGCTTGAAGCCCTTCTGCTCGAAGATCTTGTCGAACTCCGGCAAGAGCTCGCGCGTGACGGACTCGAGCTGTTTGTAGGTCTTGATCACGCCCGGCGCGCGCAGCACGTTGACCTCGGGCACGAGCAAGCCGAGCCCGTCCGAGGTGACCATGCCTGCGTCGAGCTGCCCGACGCGCATCTTGCGCACGACGTTGACCTCATCGCCCGCGACGCCGCTGCTGAACATCTGGAACCCGACCGAGCCGCCCGACACGGAGCGGATCGTCTGATCGAGCTCCTCGAACGACCGCAGGAACGGTGAGTTCTTCGGCGCGAGCGTCGCGATGCGGATCAGCTGCATCTCGGCCGCTCGCAGCGGCGGTGCAGCCGATGGCAGCAAGACGAGTGACAGAGCGACGACCAGGAGCGAGAGGTGACGGATGCTCGGGACTGTCATGGCCTGACCTCACTGCGAACTGGACTGAGTCTTCGAGAGCAATTCGGCGTGCATGCGGGCGATCTTGTTGCTCAAGCGGACGTCGTTGCCACGGTCCTCCGGAGCCAAGATCTCGTCGATCAGCGAACGAAACAGCGCCTTGTCCCCCTGGGTCAGCGCGTAGAGTTTGGCATAGTTGAGCTGGACTACGTGCGACTTGCGCTCGGTGAGCTGGAGCGCGCGCTCGAAGAACTCCTTGGCCTTTTTCGGGTCGCCGCCGAAGTCCGGTGGGGTCTGCGCATACACGCCGCCCAGGAACACGAGCCCGGTCGCGCCCTCGTAGCCCGGATCGATCGAGATGACGTGCTCGATCATCGTGCGGATCATCGGCAGGTCGACCGCCGCGTCCATGGCGTCGGTCTGACCGAGCATCGAGCCCCAGGCACTCGCCGTCCAAAACACCGGCGCGAGATCCTCGCGTTCAGGGTACTGCCGCTTGAGGTAGTCGCGCAGCGCCGCCGGCTCGCCCGCCAGCAGGTCGTCGATCTGCGAGTCGCGCACGCGCATCGCGCCGAGCGCCAGATCTCGCGCACGCTTGTAGATGAGCTCGGCACGCAGCCGGAAGCGCTCGGCCTTGGCGAACTCGCGGTCCGCGCGCGCGCGCTCCGCGTCCAGCTCCACCCAGCCGAACGCGTGGCCGACGTAGGTCGAGACCAGCGTCAGCGTCAGGTCTTCGTTCTCGGGGCTGACCGAGTGCATCGCCTCGAGCTGCATGATCGCGGAGGCCGTTCCGGAGCGCGCGATCTCGTAGTCCCAGAAGCCGCGCATGTAGCCCGTGCTGCGGGCTGCGATGCTGCCCGCTTGATCCGCCGCGAAGCGGTTCAAGTCACAGCCGCCTGCGAACACGACCAGCAGCGCGCCGGCAAGGCACGCACGAGACATGAATGTGCGCTCGCAAGCTGAGGACATGCTTCCCGCGCGGCTCGATCGCTGGAGGACCCGTTCGAAAATGAAACACGTTCTATTCGCAGCGTCAAGCGGTAGCATGGGTGCAGTTGCGCGCGGAGTCCGTGGACTGGGGTTGTGACGTGGATTGCAACGTGTTCTATTCAACGGCATGACGGTCCATACGGCGGTTGTGTCCACGAGTCACAGCGACCACGCGACGTCCGCCAGCCTACTCGAACGCCCGCGCCGCCTGCGTGACCAATCGCGCTGGGACGCCAGCGCGGACGTCGTGATCATCGGGGGCGGCGCGGCCGGGGCGAGCGCGGCGATCGAAGCGCGCCGGCTGGGCGCCGATGTACTGATCCTCGAGCGTGCGGGCGCGTGCGGCGGGTCGACCGCGCTTTCCGGGGGCATCCTGTACTTCGGCGGCGGAACCGAGATTCAAACCGCATGTGGGTTCAGTGACTCCGCTGACGAAATGTACAAGTACTTGTTGGCGGCAAGTGGGCCCAACCCGGACGCGGAGAAGGTGCAGCTCTACTGCGAGCGCAACCTCGAGCACTTCGCGTGGTGCAAGGACCAGGGCTTGCGCTTCAACCCGCGCTTCTACGCCAAGAAGACCACCGAGCCGCCCGGCGACGACGGCCTGTTGTATTCGGGCAACGAGAACGTCTGGCCGTTCAACGAGATCGCGGTACCCGCGCCGCGGGGGCACAAGCCTGCGACGATGGGCAGCGCCGGCGGCGTGATCATGGAAGCTCTCCTCTCGCAGGCCACGAGACACGGCGTCCGATTTCAATACGACACGCGCGCAGTCGGGCTGGTCGTGGATGACGAGGGGCGCGTCGCGGGTGTAATCGCGCGTGAGTCCGGCGCCGAATGCGCCGTTCGAGCGCGGCGTGGCGTAATTCTGTGCGCCGGCGGGTTCGTGATGAATCGCGAGATGCTCGCTCAGCACGCGCCGAAGCTGCTCAACGTCAACGTGCAAATTGGAAACCCGGGCGACGATGGAGCCGGGATCCTCCTGGGCTTGTCGGCGGGCGGCTACGCGATCGGCATGGGTGAAGGCTTCGTGTCGGTGCCGTTCTATCCGCCCAGCAAGCTCGTGCACGGCGTGATCGTCAACGTGCAAGGCCAGCGCTTCGTGAATGAAGATGCCTACCACGGCCGCACGGGCGACTTCATCTTGCGTCAGAGCGGCGCCGCGGCGTATTTGATCGTCGACGAACCCCACTTCGGCCGCCCGATCGCCGGTATGCAGCTCAAAGCGGCGGGCGAAACTCTGGAAATACTCGAGCGAGAGCTTGCACTTCCCGAAAGCTCGCTCGTGAACACGCTCCGCTTCTACAACGAGCACGCGCGAATCGGGAAAGATCCGCTGTTCCACAAAGCTGCCGCGTACCTCACGCCGCTGGAGCACGGGCCGTTTGCGGCGCTCGACCTCTCGGCGGGCCGCGCCATCGTGCCGGGTTTCACGATGGGGGGACTCGACACCTTGCCAACTGGTGAGGTCCTCGGCCCTGATCGCAATGTCGTGCGCGGCCTCTACGCCGCGGGCCGCAACAGCTGTGGGCTGCCACGGTCGGCCGCAGGCTACTCCAGCGGCATGTCGATCGGCTGCGCCACCTTCTTCGGACGCCTCGCAGGCATCAGCGCTGCGCGTGCCGACACGATCGGTGCGTAATACGTGACATACAACTATGCCGCAAGTTGGGAGCCGGTGTGCCAGGTCGCACGATGCCAAGATCATGAGCACGTATTCGAGTTCGTGGTTGCGGACGTTGCATATGGTAAATCACGAGAGTTGCGCGCAAATCGCGCAATGAACGTTTGCGGTGTTCCTTTGTTCAGAATAGAACATGTTCTAGTGGGTGCTTGCGCGAAGCCCGGCAAAGCGCACGTGCACTCGAGCGTGGAGGTGCGACTGTGGGTGTAACACAACGCTACGTGTTGCTGCTCGTGTGCGCGGGCCTGCTCGGTTGCCAAGGTTCCAATGACACGGTGCTGCAACCCGACCAGACGTCGGGTACCGGTGGAGGCGGGACGCCCGCCGCGGGTGCAGCTGCTGGCGGCGGGGCGACTCCGGCGGCTGGCAGTGGAAGCGGCGCGGAAGGCGGGCGCGGAGGCGCCGGAACGCCTGCCGCTGGCAGCGGCACGGGTGGGTCGGGTATGGGTCAACCCAGCGGAGGCAAAGGCGGGTCGACGGCTCCCTCCGGCGGCAAGGGGGGCGGCGGCGGGACCGGCGGCACGCCTGCAGCTGGTGGCGGCGGTGGCGGCAGCGGCGGCGGCACAGAACCCGAAGCCGGAACAGGCGGGGCGAGCGGCGAGGGTGGCGGCGCGAGCGGAACGGGTGGTGAAGGCGGTCAAGGCGGCGATGGCAACGTGGCCCAGGACGCCGACTGCGACTTCAATGGAATCTGGATCGGCAAGCAGGTGACGGTGAGCTTGGCCGACGCATTCCCCCTGCCTCAGTCGAGCAACAACTGGTACTACCTCGAGTTCAAGCAGAACGGGACCAACGTCGAGGTGAGCAAGCACTTCGACTGTGGCATCCAGGTGAATGGCTCGGTGACCGTGAAGATCTCAAAGGCCACGCTCACGGCTCTGATGCAGCACAACGTGCAGACGGGACGCAAGGCGACGCTGAAGAAGGAAGGCGGCAAGTGCGTCTTCGACGGGGCGCGCTTCTGGAGCATCCGTGGTGCAGACGAGACGCGCTTCCTTCCGAACGACGGGCGAGACTCGATGGAGAGCATCCAACAAGTCGAGACCGCGAAGCCTTTGCCGAGCAGGACGATGACTGATGGTGCGCAAGACACCGAGAACGACAGCAAGCTCGGAGTGGCGTTCGAGGTGATGGGGATCGTCATGGGCACGCGTAACTCCGTGCAGCGCGACTGGACGCGGTGGTTCACTGCGACTGGGGGCTACGAGATCACGCCCAGCACCGACTGGAAGCAGGATTTGAAGATCCGCTCCGAGTTTGACAACCAGGAGAATGTCCTCGATCCGAGTAGCGGCCAGCTCACCTCCGGCAGCAAGCCGAGCGGGACCGCGAAACACATCCTGCGTTTGCGCTTCTTGGGCCGCGACAAGTCGGACCCGCGCGTGAGCCAGATCGTCAAGGCGACGGACGTGGACACGTGCTTCGCGATCCAGGATGCATTCCCGGCTGAGGAAATCTAAGTGAAGCATCGCGTTGTCTTCGCGGCGTGTCTGGCCGCGAGCTTGTCGCTACCGATCCGTGCCGCGCAGGCCTCCCCTCCGTTCGAGTTGACGGGCGGCCTGCTCGGCGATTCGGGCTTTTCCGCTCGCGCGACTGGGGCGGACGCCTCGTCCACGTACTTCAATGCCTCGCGACTCTCGCGCGCGAAACCGGGCTTGCAGCTCGGCGTGTTCGCGCTGAACGACGGCATCGACCTCACGTTGTTCGCGCGTAACCCCGCCCAGGACGTGCCCGAGGCGGCGCTCGGCGAGTTCGAAGGCTACTTTCCTCCCGTGCCGACCACGTGGCTGCAGAATGGTTGCGACCCGGCGATGGGCGGGAAGTGCGTGAGCAAGCTCGCGCCACGACCGCGTCAGGGCGACGGCTCAAGCGGCGAGACGCACGTGTATCAGGTGTTCGGGTTGGTCACCGACGTGGTGCCACGCTGGTTCACGTTCGGCATCTACGGAATGATCCCATTCTCGGCCTTCATGCAGGGACACTCGTTCTACGTGAACGAGCGCGAGCAGTACTTCTCGAACAGCCTGCACCCCGAGCTGTACTCCGACCGGCTCACGGCGATGGCGCTCGCGTTCGGCGCGAGCAGTCAGGTGGCTGAGTGGCTGTCGCTCGGGGTGGGCGTGACGTTGAGCCTCACCAACACCGCGGATGCGGGCACGTACGTCGGTAACAGCACTGACATCGCTGGGACCTTGCAGCTGGACACCAAGATCAAGGTTGCGACGGGCGTCGCGCCCAACTTCGGCGCCACGATCACACCGGTGGATGGGCTCGACGTGACGGTGACCGCGCACGCGCCGCAAAAGCTCGAGATCACCACGGGGTTCAGCACGTTCTTGCCGAACGGCGATCTACAGCGCGCCGACCGAACCGCGGTCCTGGCGTGGGAGCCGTGGAAGTTCGGCCTCGGCGTGCAGTACGACTTCGTGCGCAGCGAGACCCATCGCTTCGGCGCGGTGGCGAGCGCGACGTATTCGTTGTGGTCCGGCTACATCAACCGTCAGAACGAGCGACCTCAGCAAGGCTATGACTGGTCCAATACGTTCGGTATGACGTTCGGCTTGCGTCATACGTACGAAGGCCGACTCTCGAGCGGGATCGACGCCACGTTTCAACCGAGCCCGGTCCCCGAACAGACAGGCCGCACCAACTACGTCGACAACGATCGCTACGCGTTCGCGGCGAGCGTCAACTACGACATCCCGCTCAACGAAAAGCTGGCGCTGCGCATTGGAGCGCAGGGCCAGCTGCACGTGCTGACGGAGAGATCGCAGACCAAGATCGATCCGAAGTTGCCGATGTACGCCGACCAGAAGTACTCGCAGCTCGTACAAGACGAGTGGGTGGACGGCGCGATGAACAACCGCGACGAGGTCATCCAGGCTTCCTACGGCCTGCAGACCAACAACCCAGGCTGGCCGGGCTTCAGCTCGGAGGGCATGATCCTCGGTGGCGGCGTGAACGTCTCGTTGATGTACTAGCTACACCAGCGCCAATCCTCGCCCCAACAGCATCTGCCACGACGCCGACTCCAGGAACTCCTGGAAGCGTGGTCCCTCTCCGTTCCACGTCGCCTCGAGATCCTGCAGCGCGAGTGGCCCTGCGCCCGTGGGTTGGGCCGTGGCGAGGAGGTGGTGCAACCAGTTGGCCTGGGTGAGCGGAAGGGTGATCGATGGTACTGCCTGGGTGTCGTGGAAGATCAGCTCGGCTTGCGCCGGCGCGCCTTCTGCCGAGGGTAGGGGCCTGAGTGTGGGCGTTGCGCCGAGCCAGAGGGCCCGGCGATCGAGGACTTGAGCCTTGGCTGCCGCGGCGAGGGGTTGTTGCTCGAGCACTTTTCCGACGAGGTCGCGGTCGATGCTGACGCTGGGCACCGGAAAGTCGAACCAGCCTTCTACCGGTACGTCGTGGTGCATGCCGAGGCCGAAGAACTTGAGTGCGTTGGTGAGGCCTGCGGTGAACTTGTCGTGGTCGGCGCCGCTTGGATCTTTGTGCGAGAGGATTTGCTCCAGGAACGCGTCAAGCGGCACCGGGTCGAGCTCGATGCCGTAAGCCTGGGGGTCACGTCCGATCGGGCTGTGGGGCGTGACGCCGAACTTGGCCCAGCTCGCCGAGGTGACGAGGCCGTACTTGAAGAGTTGGCGCACCACATCGAGTGCGTCGACTGTTTCCTGTGCGGTCTGGGTCGGGAAGCCGTACATGATGAAGGCGTGGACGCGGATGCCGGAGTTTCTGAAGTTCTTGGCCACTTCCGCGACTTGTTCGACCGACGTGCCCTTCTTCATCAGCTTCAGGATGCGGTTGGACGCGACTTCCAGGCCGCCGAAGATCGCGACCAGACCACTCGCCGCGAGCAGCTTGCACATCTCCGCCGTGTACGCCTTGTCGAAGCGCATCATGCCGTGCCAAGAGATGTTCAGGCCTCGGCGCAAGAGCTCGATGGCGAAGTCGCGCATGATCTTCGGTGGCATCGCTTCATCGACGAAATGGAAGCCGGTGTGTCCGGTTTGCGCGATGCACTCTTCTACCTTGTCGACCAGGTTCTTGGCCGGTGCCGTCTCGTAGTCCTTGATGTACGAGAGGTGGATGTCGCAGAAGGCGCACTTGTTCCAGTAACAACCGTGCGCCATCGTCATCTTGTTCCACCAGCCGTCGGAGTAGAGGCGCTGGTTGACGTTGATGGTTTCGATCGTGTCGAAGTAGTTTGGCACGCGATAGTCCGTGTAGTCGGGCGCGCCTGATTCCTCGTGGCTGGCGTCGCACTCGCTCGCGCTGTCCGAGCGGCAGATCTTGCCCGCCGCATCGAGCAGGAAGGTGCGCTTGAGCTCGGTCGCACCTCGCCAGCCTTCCATGTGCTCGACGACACACAGCAACGGTCGTTCGCCGTCGTCGAGCGTGACGTAATCGAGGTACTGGAAGAGGCGCGGTTCGGATGGCTCGCGCATGCTCGTGTTGAAGAGCCCACCGCCTGCCACTGTCCTGATCCCCGGGAGGCGTTCACGCGCGCGGCGAGCGATTCGTAGCGACCAGTAGAGGTTGCGCGCGAAGGGCACGCTCACACCGACGAGGTCGGGCGCGAAGCTATCGAGGTGCGCGTCGATGATCTCGTCGAGCATGCAGTCGACGATGTTCGGTGCGCGCTCCAGCTCGTAGTGCATCGCGTCGAAGGTGGTGCACCAGTGCACGAACGAGTCGTGCAGGTCGTCGAGCATCCCGATTTGAAAGTAAGGAAAGATAGCTTCGCGGATCAGGCCCGCAATGTCGTACAGGTACTGCGTGCCCACGAACTTGGCGCGATCGTGGATCGCCAGCGTGTTGCCCGTGCCGTCGTACCAGTCGAAGCCCTTGTTGCGCTCGAAGTTCTCGCCGCGCGGCAGAAACTGCGCATGACACAACCGATAGGCGATGCTCGCGTCGCGCCCCTGCAGGTAGCCGACTACCGTGTCCACCGTGTTGATGTAGCGATCGCGCAGCTGCAGGATGCGCTGCGACGACTCTGACAGCGGTCGCCGTACGCGATCCGCTTGAGCGAAGATGCGCTCCAGGCCCGTCCGCGAAAACAGCTTGAGCATCAACTCGAGGCTGATATCCGCCTGCGCGACCGCGACCCCTTGTCGGCGTAGATAGCGCGCCAGATAGGCGGGCGCTGGGTAGGCAAAGTTCGGTGAGCAAAACGGTGTGACCGCGAGTAGCACTCGCTTGCTGAACGCGCGTGAACCACGCTCGGTCGGCCCCGTTCGCTTGTTACTCAGGCGAACCAACATGTCCCCGTTCTATCAGTGCGGTCGATGGTTGACTACTGTGCGCCTCGTTGCAAAAAACCACGCGTCCCGGAACGGGGCGTGGTCGAAGCGTTCTCAGATTGCGTCAGCGATCGAGCCATCGTGGCCGCGATGCGTAGCTTCAGCTGAGTAGTGATCTCTTCACGTCAGGTTGGTGAGAGGGCCATCGCAGTACTTCGGATCGCCGAACGTGCGCCGCGTATCCCCGAACAGGTTGAGGATCGAAACCAACAGGTTGTTGTGGGACAGGGCGTTGTAGCGCAGCCAGCGACCGGTGCGCAGCCCGCCGCCACCGCCTGCGAGCAAGATCGGCAAGTTGTTGGTCTTGTGGCTCGGAGGCTCCTGCAGCTCGGAGCCGAAGAACACCACGCTCTCATCCAGCAGCGTGTGGCCGCCCATGTCGACCGCCGCCATGGCCTGCAGCAAGTACAGGTGCATCTCCGAGTACCACGTGCAGATCTTCTGACACTCGGCAGGTTTGAATCCGCCATCGTGTTGATAGTAGTGGTGGTGCTCCGACAGGTTCAGCCACGGGAACGTGTGCTTGGCTTCGGTGTCGGTCCACTGCAGCGTTCCGACCGCGGTCATGTCGCAGGCGAACGCCATGACCAACATGTCCATCATCAGCTTGCCGACCTTGGGGATCTCGGCGTCGGTCGCGCTGTCCTTGATGCTCCCGTCGTCTGCGGAGTTCCGCCCCGTGAACGGGTTGTACTTGCGCGTGTCCACCAGCTCGGGCGCCTTGCACATCGACGTGGTGGGCAGCTCTCCGAGGGTGCGCTCGATCTCGCGGATCTTGGTCAGGTGCTGCTCGAGCTTCGCGCGGTCCTCCGTACCCAGGCGCTGCGCCAGGCCCGCGTAGCGTCGGTCGAGATAGTCGAGGATCGAGCGCTTGCGTGCGAGGCGCGCCTTGGCGTCGTTGCCCTGTGCAGGGTCCGCCGTCGTCTTGAACAGACCGTTCCAGATCTCCACGGGATCGAGGCGCGGAGGAATCGGCTTGTTGCCCTGAGCGTTCTCGAAGTTCAGGCAGTTGTTCGTGGCGAGCAGGCCGTGCGCCTTGCCGGTCGCCCAACGGATGGCGAGCTCCAGGCTGCGGCGCGGCTTCATGAGCCGGTCCGCCAGCACCTGATCGATCGACGGTCCGGATGCAAAGCGGCGATTCTTGTCTGACTGTGGGGTGCCTGTCAGCAACGCGACGATGCCTTCTTCATGAATGCCGCCGATGGCGCTCTTCATGTCCAGGCCATCCAGCACGAGCAGCTTCTGCTTCATCGGCTCGAGAGGCGCGAGGATGGGGCTGAGCACGGGCGCGGTCTCGGTCCCGGTCGGCCGCCACTTGTTCAACACCGTCCCTCCCGGCTGGAACACAGTAAGGAAGCGCGACGCGGGTGCGGCCTGCGCCCGAACCGGGGCGCCCTGGAAGAACTCGAGCCACGGCAGCGCGATGGCGACGCCGCCTGCGCCGCGGAGAAAAGCTCGTCGTGTGGAGCGTGGCTTCAGCATCCGTCGTGTTCCTCAGGGATCGGGCAGGTACAGGAACGCATCGGTTTGTGTCAGATCGAGCAGTAGTTGTTTGATGTTGTATCCCGATGCCTTGAAGCTCGCTTGCAGGCGCTCCTTCAAACAGTTGTCGGCGTCGTCCGTGACTTGCAGCGAGCGTCCGTAGGCGAAGTCCAACCAGTGAGAGACGAAGCAAGCCTGCGTCTCGTCTTGCGTGGCGACGGTTTGCGCGAGCTCGACTGCGTTGCGCACCATGTTCGGCGCACCGGGCAGCTGACCGGTAGTGTCGATCGTCACGCCGTTCTCGGTCGTGCGATAGCGGCCCACGGCGTCGAAGTTCTCGAACGTGAAGCCGATCGGATCCATCTGTTGGTGACAGGCCTTGCAGACGGGGTCCTTGCTGTGTGCGCTGTAGCGATCGCGCGCGGTCTTGCCCGTGTACGGATCCGGCGGCTTGACCATGGCCAGGATGTTGGGATCGGTCGGCAGCTTGAGCGGACGGCACATCAGCTGCCGGGCCACGAACGCTCCCCGCGTCACGGGATTGGTGAAGTTCGACGTGGTGGTGCCCGCCATCAGCCCGCCTTGCGTGAGCAGGCCCAGGCGTTGCGCCGGATCGAGTGGGACCTTCTGAAGGGTCGCGCCGTTCACGGCCGTCATGCCGTAGAACTTGGCGAGCGCGGCGTTGACGAACGTGTACGGGGCGGTGAGCACACCCGGCCAGGTGCCCGAGCCGCTGAAGATCTCGTACTCCAGAAAGGTCTGCGTCTCTTCGTGCAACAACGCGCCGATGTCTGCGGTCCAACCCGGGAAGAGCATCAGGTCGCGCACGAGCTGCGACAGGCCTTCGATCGGCAACAGATGGTCGAAGAAGAAGCGCACGACCGGGCGCGAGCGCGGATCGTCCAGCATACGGCGTGCCTGGTTGAGCACGCCCTCGTTGCTGGAGAGCTCCCCGCGCTGGACCGCGGTCTGGAGCGTCTCATCCGGCATCGTGCCCCAAAACAGGTACGAGAGCCGCGTGGCCATTTCGGCGCCGCTCGGACGCTTGCGGCCCGTGGCGTCGGGCTGGCCGAGCTCGATGCGATACAGGAACTCAGGGCCCTGCAGCAGCGCCTCGATCGCGGTCGCCAGCGACACGCCGAACGTCGCCTCCGCGCGCGCCGCGGAGTAGAGCACGACCAGCTCCTCGCTCTCCGCAGCCACCAGCGGCCGGCGAAACGCGCGCGTGGCCACGCGCAGGATGATGCTGCGCGCACAGGTGGTTTCGTTGCTCGCCGTCAGCGTCTGCGCGCAGCGGTCGAGCCTGGCCAGCGCCTCGGGCGTCGCGGTCGCACGCAGGGCGATGTCCTGGGCGATCTTGCCGTACTGCTCGGCCAGGAGCGACGAGACCGATTGCGCATCGGCGTCGTTGCCGAAGCCGTTGCCCAGCTCCTCGCTCGGCAGCGCGCGGGCCGGCTGCGTGGTGTCGCCGAGCAGGTCACGCACGCTGTTGTCGAGCTCGAAGCGCGTGAGCCTGCGGAGCGGTGCGCGGCCAGGTCGCGCCTGGCAGGCGGTTGGGTCCGCAACGCCCGGCGGCGTGGCTGCCCCACCGGCCAACGGCGAACCGCCCGCATTTGGGGCTGCTGCGGCCGCTCCGGCGGTGACCATCGGCGTGCCGATCGGCGTCGAAGCGGAGCCGGCGTCACCCAGCTCTCCGGCGCAGCCAGCGAGCCCGATCGCGACCACCCACGCGGAGAGCGTCCCTCGATCTGCACGAAAGCTCGGCCAGGTCACGTTTCAGCAGTAGTTTGGGCCGCGTCCTGCGGGTCAGAGATGGTCGGCAGCTCCGCGACACGGCGTGCAGAGCTAGTTTTTCTGTCCTGGCAGGCTGAGCCCGCCGCGCCGTCCCGCTCGGGTCGGTCGACTCGGGCCTGCAGCTGACGGCGGCGGAACTTTCGGCGCTCTACGCAACCGAAAACCGTCGATCGCGGCGGTGTGAACGCGAGGATCTCCGCGCAGTTGCGGTAATGAATCCAACATGTTAGCGCGTTGCCGATGGCGTACGCACGCGGGCGGGTCAGGGAGTTTCAGCGTCGCGCTGCGATGACCGTATTTGCACTCTCGGCAGCATGCTCGCCGCTTCCGGAGCAGCAGGCAGGCTCCAAAGAAATGTCGCTCGAGTTTGCGGGATCGTGGGTTGCGCGAAGCTTTCCGTGTGCTGCCGGCCTGCGGGATCTCCAGCTGACCATCAGCGAGCAGCGCAAGCAGTTGGTTGCCCGCAGCGCGCTATCGAGCGACTGCGCGGCGAGCGGCGCGCTGGTGTGGCAGGGCGAGTTGTCCCGCGAGTCCGTCGCGGCCAGTGACTTGCCGCTGACGCTGCGTGTGGACATGGAGGTGCCGATGCCGCGCACGGCTGCGGTCACGCTGCTGTCCCGCGATCGCATGGTCCTGTTGGCCGACGAGTTCAGCATCAAGCTGCAACGCGGCAAGCTGCCCGCGGCCCCGGTCGACCCGGCGCCTCCTCCACTCGCAGATGCGGGTGCGGGTGGTAGAGGCGGTGGCAGCGGAGGTCCGCAGGATGCCGGTCGCGGTGGCAGCTCGGGCGCGACGGCCGCTGCGGGCGGCATGTCCGGTGGTGCAGGCCATGCCGGGGCGGGTCAGGCCGGCCGGGGCGGAGCAGGTGT
>DATEOF010000246.1:0-40204 GCA_035274465.1 Polyangiales bacterium | reverse complement strand
GGCGCTGCAGGCAGCGCAGGCATGACCGGCGTCGCGGGGACTGCAGCCATGGCAGGCAGGTCCGCAGCTGGGAGCGGCGCAGCTGGTACAGGCGCGGCCGGTGCAGCTGCCAGCGGCGAGACGGGCCGCATGGTCGGCATGACTGCGGCACACAACGCAGTTCGTGCGCGCCTCATGAACCCGGTACCCAACCCGCCGCTGCCTCCCCTCACCTGGTCGACGGAGCTGGCCGCGATCGCACAGGCCTACGCGACGAAGCTCGCGTCGAGCGGCGACTGTCTCAACCTCGTCCATTCCATGGACAACGACCTGGGCGAGAACCTCTCCGGCAATACCGGTTCGATGGACAATCCAACGGCGGTGGTCGACGGCTGGGCAGAGGAGGAGAAGTGCTACACCTTCGGCGTCTACAAGCGCGCGGACAGCTGCGACATGAGCTGCACCGATCAGCTGCACGCCAGCGGCTGCGGTCACTACACACAGCTCGTCTGGCGCAACACCTCACAAGTCGGCTGCGGCATGGCGACTTGCGGCAGCGGTCGCAACGGCGGTGAGGTCTGGGTGTGTAACTACAAGGAAGCCGGCAACTGGGTCGGCGAAAAAGTGTATTGAGCGGCGTGTGCGTCCACGAATGCTCGCATCGCTCGCCAGGCTTGCTTGCTCTCCGGGAGCCGCGGCATGGTGAGCGGCCAGTCGTGCTGCATGCCTTTGCCGACGATCACGCTCGCGATCGTGCCGGCGCGGCTCGCGGCTTCGGCCACGCGCAGCGCGTCGTCGAGCAGGATCTCGTCTTCGCCGGCGAGCAGGAGCAAGGGCGGTAGCCGCGAGAGATCCGCGAACACCGGCGACAGCTCGGGGTTGTCACGTTCGGTTGTGCCGGCGTAGTGCGCGGACCAGTACAGGAGGTGCGCAGGCGTCAACCAACGGTCGCGGCGCGGGGTGCGTGGCGCGGACGTGAGGTCCATCCACGGCGAGAGCATGATCGCACCCGCAGGGAGCGGCTGCCCGCGGTCGCGAAGTCGCGCGAGCAGGCTGAGCGCGAGCCCTCCACCGGCAGAGTCGCCAGTCACGAAGATCGGGTAGCCCGGGCGCAAGGCGCGCAGGTATTGGATCGCGGCGAGTGCATCTTCGAGCGCAGCCGGAAACGGGTGCTCGGGCGCGAGGCGGTACTCCGGCACGAAGACTTCGGCGTCGCAACGGTAGCTGAAGCGCATCGCACGCTGGCGGTAGCTCGCGAGCGAGCCGAAGAAGAACGCTCCACCGTGCAGGTGCAGGATCACGCAGCGCGGCGCGGGCACGGCGCACACGCTCTCCATCGCGAGCGGTCCGACCGGATGATCCTCGAAGACCAGCTCGGGGTACTTGAGTCGCAGCTGTTCGCGCGAGCTGCTTGCCCAGCGGTCGAAGCGGGCGCGCATGCGCCGCGGGGCGGTGTCGGGGCGGAACATGGCGCTGGTGAACCAGCCGTACGCGCGAAGCGAGAGCCAGCGTTCGAAGCTGTTCGGGTCGATCATCGGGTCCTCCGTGTGCCGCCACTGGCGGCAGCCAGAGACCCAACCTAGCGAGCGGCGGGGTTCGGGTCCTGAGGCCGGACTGAGGCCTGCCTGAGCCTTTCCTGAGTCACACGCCGGAGTCTCGCAGGAAGCCGCCTACCTCGCGGGTGAAGCGCTCCCAGGCAGGTTCGCCTTCGAGTAGCAAGTGGCCGTCGCTGTCGAGCGGCACGAAGCGCGCGCCCGGGGTGAGGCTCGCGAGCTCGACGCCGTCTTTGAACGGCACGATCGTGTCACCGCGACAGTGCAGGACGATCGTCGGGACCTTCACCCGCACGAGCTCCTCGCGCACATCGATGTCGCCCAGCGCCGACAGGATCTGGGCCGCGTTCTCGGGCGAGGCGGTCTCGCGCTGCAGCGCGTTGAACCAGGCGACCTGATCGGGCGTGCCGTGAGGCAGAAAGCCGGTCGTGAAGATCTGTCGAAACGCAGCGTTCTCGCCGCCCCAGCCCTGACGCATGAGCACCATCAGCGCCTCGAAGCGCTGGCTGAGGCGCGGGTTCTGCTTCACGCGCCATCCGCGCGCACAGCCGTTGAGCAGGACGAGCGCCGACACGCGTTCCGGGTGACGCGCTGCGTAGCTCGCCGCGACCGAAGCGCCTTGCGAGATGCCGAGCACGGGCGCGCGCGCGATGCCCGCCGCGTCGAACACGCTCGCGAAATCTTCGACGAAGTCTTCGAACGTGATCGAGCGCGGCTGCCAGTCAGACAGGCCGTTGCCGCGCGCGTCGTAGCGCACGAGACAGCGGTCGCGGCTCAGAAACTCGAGCCAGTGGCGCCAGACGGGACCCTGCCAGTCGACCTCGAGGTGACTCAACCAATTCGCCGCCTTCACGAACGGAGCGCCCTCGCCCAGCGTCGCGTAGGCCAGGCGTGTGCCGTCGTGCGCCTTGCAGAAGTGCGTGCGCTGCAGCTTGGCAGGGGCCGGAGCTGCTGCCGATGGCTGCACCTCGGCGACGAGCCGATACCCCTGGCCGCGCACGGTCTGGATCTCCACGCCGGCCACGTCGCCGAGTGCTCGCCGCAGCAGCGAGACATGGTACTGCAGGTTGTTCTGCTCGACGACCACGTCGGGCCACAGCCGATCCATCAGGTTCTGCTGCTTCTGCAGGGTACCGGCCCCTTCGACGAGGATCTCGAGCAGATCGAACGTCTTGCCGGCGACCGGCACTGCCTGGCCGTCGCGCAACAGCCGCCGCTCGCCCGCTTCCAGGCGAAATGGACCAAACGTGTACACCCTGGCGGAGGTGGCCATTCAATCGAATGGTGCCACCGATCGAGGCATCCCGCTCAGCGATTCGCTTTCAAGATGATCTTGTCCCAGCAGCAGTGCAGACCATCGGGAGAGAGCGTGGGCGCCGAAAAATAGTCGGCGGAACCCCGCGAACGCGGCTGGCACGACGTGACTGGCTCCTTGAACGTCAGCACGTTCTGCAGCCAGATCGTGTCTTCGGCCGGCCGAACCGAGGAGCCGCTCGGAACTTCGATCAGCCACATCGCTTCGTTTTGAACCTGGCCCTTGAGGTCGATCGAGAAGTCGACCGTCTTGTTCATCTGGACGTTCTTGATCGTCTGCGCTTGCTTGCCGTCCTTCAGGAACATGTCGATCTCGAGCCAGTCGCCGAGCTTGGTCGTCACGTAGTCACCGCCCGCGCAACCCGACGCGCCCGCGGCTCCGGTCGTGACGTTCACGTACATACCAGCGATCCACCAACCGACGTCGTACGGGTTGGCCGGCTTCTTCGGCGCGCACGAGGGGCCCCAGGTGAGTACTGGTTGGATGACGCCGTTACCGACGCGCCCGGGGTCGGCAGCGCGGTCGCGCGCCTGCAGGCCGGGCCAGATGAACAGCGTCTGCTTGGCGGTCGGAGTCTTCGGAACCACGAGCGTCGTCTTGAAGCTCAAGATCTCGTTGGGCGACTTGGCCAGATACTTCACGCCCGCGAATTCGCGCCCGACGTCGAGGCCCGGGATCTTGCCGGCGGCATCGCTGTCCATGCCGACCTTGCCACCCGCGCAGACCGCGGTGAAGTTGCTGGCGCCCGGTGGTGCTCCGGGGTCCGTGACACCCATCGATGCACTGGCTCCGCCCGCTCCCGCCGCCATACCGCCGGCCTGCCCTGCTCCACCTCCGGCAGTTGGAGTCGGCATCGATCCGCCAGCGCCACCCGCACCGCTGCCCGCTGCTGCACCCGCAGCTATCGGCTGCGCAGGCGATCCTGCGCTCGTGACCGGCGAACCTGCGTTGCCTGCGGTCATCGCCCGTGCGCCAGCCGCCGGCGCGCGCGACCCCGCAGCGAGACTACCCGCGGCGCCTCCGGGTTGAGCTCCACTCCCGCTCGCGGCCGCGTTCGTTCCACCGCCCCCTGTCCCCGCCGGCTGTCCCTGAGAGGGGCTGCCCATGTCGCTGTCCGCACCGCAGCCGATCGCGATCCAGAGCGCCCCGGTGGTGAGTAACGGCCGCAGCCAGTTATTTCTGCCGTGCATGTAAGAACATCGAGGATGGTGCATGGTCCACGAGATCGTGGAGCGGGACGGCGTCCGCGGGTCATCTTTTCCCCAGACGGCCAAACAGACCCATTTGGAGACGGTCACCGCTCGCGCGAACACTACTCGTGGTAACCAGGCGGCATGGCCCCGGCTTCCACTTCGAATGCTCGCGCGGTGATCGACACGTTGCGAAAGCAGAGCTCCAAGGCACAGCGCGATGCTCTGTCACGGTACGGGATCGTCGCGCCGAGTGCGCTCGGTGTGTCCGTCGGCGCACTCAAGCAGATCGCAAAGGGGCTCGGACGCCAGCAGCCGTTGGCGGAGGAGTTGTGGGCCACGGAGATCTACGAAGCGCGCATGCTGGCTGCGTTCGTCGGTGAGCCGGAGCAAGTCACGCCCGCGCTGATGGATCGCTGGTGCAAGGACTTCGACAACTGGGCCGTCTGCGACCAGGTCTGCTTTCACCTCTTCGATCGAACACTGCACGCGTGGGGCAAGGTCGAGAAGTGGTCGAAGCGAAAGCCGGAGTTCGAGCGGCGAGCTGCGTTTGCGTTGTTGTGGGGACTCACGGTTCACGACAAACAGGCCGACGACGCGAGCTTCATCCGAGGGTTGAAGCTGATCGAGTCGGCAGCGAGCGATGACCGTCACTTCGTGAAGAAGTCGGTGAACATGGCGTTGCGAGCGACCGGCACGCGAAACGCAAAGTTGCGCGCCGCTGCGATCGCGACCGCGAAGCGACTGGCCGGCTCGGAAGACGAGATCGAGGCCTGGATCGGCCGCGATGCGTTGCGAGAGCTCGACCGCAAGCCCCGTCGCAGCTGACGGCGGCATCCCCCGCGACGGCCATTCCCGCAACAAGTGAGTGCGCGAAAAACTCAATTCGTTGCGCGCTTGGTTTGTGGCCGAGATGCGCATCCATTAGCTTGGACGGCCTGAGACTTCGCAAACCGCGAAGGGGGGAGAACATGTCGGCCACGTCGAGAACTGCTAACGCTGTTTGGTTGCTGTCTGTTTGGACACTGGTCAGCGCTGCCGGAGGATGTGCGCCACAGCGATCATCCGACCCGGACAGCCCGGAAGTCGGCGTCACGACATCGGCGATCCGTTGCGCGAATGAGCTCGACTGTCTGCTCGAAGCCGGAGGCGGCAGGTGCGTTCAAGCCTCGAACGGACAGCTGGAGTGCGTCGAGTGCCTGAACGACGTCGACTGCTGGCGGTTCGGCTTCGGCGGCGAGTGCTCGAACGAACACTGTGTCGATCCGGATGAATGCGTCCCGCAATGCGCTGGCCGTTGCGGTGGGAGTGACGGGTGTGGAGGCACTTGCAGGTCAGCCTGTCCCAGCGGCACCACTTGCCAAGCGGGGCGCTGCGCCCGTGCGTGCATCCCGCAATGCAGCGGCCGTTGTGGTGGGAGTGACGGTTGCGGAGGCACGTGCCGGAACACCTGTGCCAGCGGTTCCGTGTGCAGAGCGGGACAGTGCGTCGCGCCGGCTGCGCGCCTCTACCAGGCTTGCCGCGGAGACTGCGGTGACAGCTCGCTGATGTGCACGCAGATCGGCCCGGGCGGCTCCTTCTGCTACAGGAAGTCATCAGGTAGCGGCTGTCCTTCCGGCACGGTCAGCTTCTTCGGCACGGTCTGCCTCCAGACCTGCCCTGGCAGCGACATCGATCGGACGAGCGCCAGTTGTCCGTCTGCAGCGAAGTTCTGCTACGGCGCATCCGGCGACACGGGCTATTGCGTGCCCAGCCTTTGAAGCGGTACCGAACCACTTGGAGCGGTCGCTCGTACCTCTGCTCCAGGGGGTCGGATCGTGCTTCGAACAGCCCAGTGGAGCATCGTGTTCGGGTTGATTTGTTCCTGTGACGGCTCGTCCGCGTCGGAGTGCGTGTGGGGCGTGGACGAGCTGCTCGAGGAAGTCGACGTGTCGGCCCCCGACCGAGAGAGCTGCGGCTCGTTCTACGGCGGCGATCCAGCCAAGATCGAGGGCGCAGTCGCTTGCCTGTTGGAGCCAAATCGCAACTCGGAGCTCGCGGTCAACCGGTGCGTCGACTGTGAGATCTTGTCCACCTACGTCGTGACCACGAACGGCGACAAGCTGCACATTCGGATGGAAGCCGACGGATTCGGAGACGACGTGCGAGAGGCCAGCGTCGAACGCTGCGCCGATCTACAGGCTGATCCCAGGGACGGAATCCGCTGCACTTCGCCGAAGAAACTGTACGCGTGCCGAGCCCCACTGTAACCGATCCAGGTAGCCAGCCTTACTCTGCAGCCGATGTCGCGTCTCATGCGCCTGCGAGCAAAGCCAGGGTCCAATGATACCCTGAACGAACAACGTCATGACGGCCGCGCTCGCGCCGATCCGCATCGCGGATCGCTACACGTTGTTCGAACAGCTCGGCGCCGGCGGTACTGCGACGGTTCACCGCGCTCGCGACGAGCTCAGCGGTCGGACCGTGGCCCTCAAGCAGCTCGGAGCGGCGCTGGCCGGGAAGCGGCGTGCGATGCTCGAGGCGCTGTTCGAGCGCGAGTATCAGACGCTCGTGCGCCTCAAACATCCGCGCATCATCGAGGTCTACGACTACGGCCTGACCGGGGCCGGGCCTTACTACTCGATGGAGCTGCTGGACGGCAGCGATCTGCAGCAGCTCTCGCCACTGCCGGTCGAACAGGCCTGTCGTTACCTGCGCGATCTCGCCTCGTCGCTGGCGTTGATCCACGCGCATCGCCTGCTGCATCGCGACGTCACGCCGCGCAACGTGCGCTTGACCCCGGACGGTCGCTGCAAGCTGATCGACTTCGGAGCGCTCGCTGGTTTCGGTGCGCCGAACGAGCTGGTCGCGACACCGGCGTACAGCGCCCCCGAGGTCCTGCGGCGGATGTCGCTCGACCAGCGCAGCGATCTGTTCGCGCTGGGCGCAGTCGGCTACTTCGCGCTGACCGGTCGCCACGCGTTCTACGCTGCGCGTCTCGAAGTGCTCGAGGAATTGTGGCTCACGCCGCCGCTCGCGCCCTCGAAACACGTCGCAGGCATCCCGGCGGAGCTCGACAGCCTGATCCTCTCGCTGCTGAGCATCGACCCGCTGGCGCGCCCCTCGAGCGCTGCGGCCGTGATCGATCGGTTGAACGTGCTCGCGGGCCTGCCGCCCGAAGACGAGCTCGCCGCCGAGAGCTACCTGTCGAGCGGTCGCATCGTCGGACGCGCCAAGCCACTCGGGTGGGGTCGGCATTGCATCTCGCGCGCCCGGACCGGCAGCGGCACGACGATCCTGCTCGAGGGACCTGCCGGCATCGGCAGGACGCGGGTGCTCGAGGAGCTCGCGCTCGAGGCACAGTTGCGCGGGACGCTGGTGCTGAAGGCCGACGCGCGAGCGACCAGCGGCAGCTTCGGGCTCGTGTCGACGCTCGCGCTGCAGCTACTCGACAGCTGCCCCGACCTCGCGCGCCAGGAAGGCCGGCCGCATGCGGGGCTCATCGGACACCTGCGGCCGGAGCTGCGCGAGAAACTGGGCGAGACCGCGCCGACGACGCTCTCTCCCAACCCGAGCGAGAGGCTCGCGCTCTTTCAGCAAGCACTCCATGAGTGGTTCGTCGCGGTTGCGAGACAGCGGCCGCTGCTGGTGGCTGCGGACAACCTGTCGGCAGCTGACGAGAGCTCGGCCGCCTTCCTCGCAGCCCTCAGCGGCAAGACACACGAGCTGCCGCTGGTCGTCCTCTGGAGCCTGCGCACGGGCGAGGCGATCGCCGCGCCGGTTCCGGTGAAGGCGCTCGCCAAACGCAGCGACCGCCTGAGCCTGTCCGGGCTCGGCCTCGCGGGTTGCGAGGAGTTCGTGCGATCCTTGTTCGGCGACGTCGACAACGCCGGCCGGGTCGCACGCGTGCTGTTCGAGCACACTGGGGGCAATCCACGGCATTGCACCGATCTCGCGCGCCTGATGGTGCAGCGCAAGGTCGCGAAGTACGCGGCTGGAACCTGGGTCCTGCCACTCCAGCTCGCGCACGAGCAGCTGCCGAGCCGGATGGAAGAGATCGTCGCCGCGAAGCTCGCCGATCTGAGCGCGGACGCCCGCGAGGTGGCCGAGGCTCTGAGCATCTACACCGCGCCGGTATCGATCGAGCGCTGCTTGCAATCGAGCGAGCGCGTGCAGGGTTCACAGGCGCTCGCTGCACTCGACGAGCTGGTGGCCGCGGAGATCCTGTGCATCGAGAACGACCACTACCGCTTCGTGCAGTCGAGCGTCGGGGCGACCGTGCTCGCTCAGCTCGACGCGGAACGCACGCGCGAGCTCCACGTGCGCGCGGCCGAAGCGCTGCTGAGCAGCGACAGCGACGCGCTCGACCGGCGCCTGGCAGCCGGCTGGCACCTGCTGCGCGGCGGCGCCGAGCGGCGCGGCGCAGACATGCTCGCCGAGGCCGCACGCGCGTACCTCAAGGGCGGGCACGCGACCGAGAGCGTGGATCAAATCGTCACCGCGCTCGTCGCGGTCTTCGACGTCTACGAGCGTCAGGGTCGATCCGACTACGAGCTCGCAGACCTGCTCCTGACCTTGGTTCCTCTCAGTTATTTCGGGACCGATTGGCGGATCACCACGCGCTACGCCATGCGCTCCGCCGAGCTGGCGTTGCAGGTCACCGGGCTCGGGCTCGCGCAGAAGCTCCAGCCGAAGGTGGGCACGCGGCTCGCGCTGGCGGTCGGCCTCGGCCTCGCTCGCGCGCGCGCCGCCAAGGCGAGGCGGCAGGGTCAAGCAGTCAACCTCCAGGCGTTGATCATCTCGTTTGCCGCGCTGCAACCCACCGCGCTGGGCACGTTTTGTGTGTGCATCGACGTCGCCTCCGCGCGAACGATCGCTCGTTCGTTCGAGGCACTCGAGCTCCTGCCCCGCACCCCCTTCCTCCAGCTGATCGCCGACTGGCGCCACGCGATGCTGTGCACGTTGATCGGCCGTGAACGCGAAGCGATCGAGGCTTACGATCGCCTTCGACGCGTGTTGCAAGAACCCGAGATCGCCGCGCTCGTCGGCGAAGGGCGCCGCAGGAGTATGCTCGGCGGCAGCGGCTATCCGCGCGCCTTGCTCGCAGTGTACTGCGCATCGCCGGAAGCACTCGATCGCGCCCGGGAGATTGAACGACTCGGCATGCGCCTCTGGGCCGTGAACGCGAACCAGGTGCGCGGGCTCCATCACGCGTATCGCGGCGAAGTCGCGCTCGCGCAATCTTGTCGCGAGCAGCACGAGCTGTTCGCGACCGAAGGCGGAACCACCTGGCAATCCGAGCTGTTCTGGCCGGCAGCGGTGCTCGACGCCGACGTGCTCACCGCCGACACGATCGCGACGCGGCGCACTTGGGAGCAGCTGGCGCGCCAGGCCGAAGACGTTCCGACGCTGCGTCCCTATGCCGCTGCGGCTCACGCTGCGTATCTCACGCTACGCGGCGAGCACGCTCGAGCGATCGAGCTGTACGAGCAGGTGTTGCCCGACTTGCCGGTGCACGACGCCATGTCGTGGTTGCCCACGCGGAGCTACTTCGCGCAAGCGCTGAACCTCGCGGGGCAGCACGCACGCGCCAAGCAGCTGATAGTCGAGACGCTGGCGCACACGCAGCCCGAGGACACGATCGTCGCGATGCACTTCTGCGAAGCGCGCAGGCAGTTGGCGCTGGCCGAGGCCGGCCTCGGCGATCGAGCGCGCGCGGGCGCGATCCTGGAAGAGCTGTTCGAGCAGTACGGTCCGCTGAACAACCCGTTGCTGCTCGGGCTGTTGCACAAGGCGAAGGCAGAGCTCGCGCTGCACGCGTCGGATCCCGGCGAGTTCGAGCTGCAGCTCGCGCGCATGCACCAGTATTTTCGTTCGACCGAGAACCCGGCGCTGATCGCGCAGTGGGAGCGGCTCTGCGAACACGCCGCCAAGCTCGGCTACGGGCGGCCCATCGCGCCGCGAGCGGAGGGAACGCAGTCGCTGGCGCCGATCAGCATCGACCAGACGCTCGCCACGTTGAGCGCCGCCACGAACCGCAACGAGTGCGCCTTGCGCCTGACCCTGCAGCGTGCGCGTGCCGACCACGGCTACCTCTACCTGTGTCGCGCCGGTGAAGTCGAGCTCGTGGAAGCCTCGGGCGGCGCGCGGCCGCCGGAGGACGTCGAGACGCAGCTCGTGCGGTCCGTCGTGCGCCTGGCGGAAGAACACGACGAGGACGGCGCGACGATCGCTTCGCTGTCGGATGCGCCGGATGCCAGCGCCGAGCTCATGCGCTCGGATGAAGTGCGCCAGCGAGACGGCTTTCAGTACTTCGTGTTGAGCACGCGACGCAGGGGCAGCCGCGCGGTGATCGGAGGCGTGATCGTCGAGATGCCGAGCTCGGACATGTTCCGGATCGATCACGGCTTCCGCGCAGCGCTCGCCGACGCGTTGTACGAGTCGCTGCGTGATGGAACCAGCCAGTAGCTACCGGGTAGCGTACTCGCGCCAGAGCTGGCACTCCTCCTTGCGGAAGGAGTCGAGGATCTTGTAGTCGGGGTCGAACTGGATGCGCTGGTCATTGTCGTTCGCATCCGGCATGTAGCGCGGCCAGGTGGCCGGCGCGCCCGCGTGGTTCGGGTCACCCGTCTTCGCAAAGCTCGACCAGTAGGCGTTCATGACGTTGCCGACCTCGGCGACAGCGCCCATCTCCAGGTACGGCGTGCCGAAGACGTGGCTGATCTCGGACGCGTGACTCGGGCCCAGGCCGTCGCGCGAGATGCTCCAGGGCACATTGAAGTTGTACATGTAGACCGACAGGCCGGCCTTGACCGCGCGACGCGCGGTGTCGAGTGTGCCGCACACCAGGCCGGAGTCGGTCGAGATGCGCGCCATCGCCTTGCGATAGTTGCCGCCGAATTTCGAGATGGGATACATCTGCAGCACGCGCCCCGCGAACTCGCCGTAGCGCATGTTGATGGCAGCCTCGTACTCGGCGTCGCTCATCGGCACCGCTGCCGCCAGGAAGTACAGGTTCGCTTCCTCCGTGTTGGTGCCGAGGATGTACGGCACCTTGGCGATGTCGCCGGCATCGAACGCGGCGCGCGCGCTCACGGGCAGCACACCGCCCGGTCCGTCGACGATCGCTCCGAAGGTGAAGTTGCGCCGCAGCGCGTCCATGCCCATCGTGCGATCGACCATCGTCATACTGACGAAGTCGGAGGCGGGCTTGCTGCGCAAGCACTCGAGCAGGCCTTCGCCCTCGCAGCCGCGATCGCGCGCGTACTGCGCGAGCGCGTCGTCCGGCATGGTGCTGCCCGGACCGAGGTCCGCCGTGCAACCGCCGCTCTCACCGACCGCGCGATGGAACAACCCGCGGCTACCGGGCGAGGCGACGTGCATGCACACCGACCCTGCGCCTGCCGACTCGCCGAAGATCGTGACGTTGTCGGGATCGCCGCCGAAGGCTGCAATGTTCTTCTGTACCCATTGCAGCGCGGCGCGCTGATCGAGCAGACCCTGGTTGCCCGCAGGCGAGCCTTCCTTCTTCAGATCCGGGTGCGGGAAGAAGCCGAACACGCCGAGGCGGTAGTTGATCGTCACGACGACGTTGCCGCGCTCCGCAAACGGCTGACCGTTGTACCAGAGGACATCGGTGGAGAGCGGCACGAGGTCCGCCGCCGAGCCGGTCGTGAAGCCGCCGCCGTGAATCCACACCATCGTCGGATGCTTGGGCGCCGTGTCATTCGGTCGCCACACGTTGAGGTAGAGGCAATCTTCGTCGACGCTGCCCGGTGATTGCTGCGACGGCGGCTGCGGACACGCGCTCGCAAACGCCGTCTCGTGTCGAACGCCGTTCCACTTGTCGTTCGGCACGGGTGCCTTCCAGCGCAGCGCTCCGACGGGCGGCTTGGCGAAGGGAATCTTCAGGAACTTGACCGCGTTGCCCACGAGATCGCCCTGCAGCTCGCCATCGAGCAGCTTGACGGTCGTGGCATCTCCATCGCTGTCTGGAGCACTCACTGTCGCGGCGGGAGTCGACCTGTCCGGCGGGGTCTCGACGGGCTGTTCGTCCTCGGTCGGATCGCTATCGCTGCAACTGACATTGAACAAGCTAAGCGCGAGCGCGAGGGCTGCGCCTCGGCGCTGATGGAGCTTCGACATGACGTTCCTCCGCGGCCCGTGTGCCACATGGCGGATGTTCTGTCATGCCCGAACAACCAGTTGAGACGACTTGATTCCTGCGGCTGCGCGCGCCTGCCAGCGCGCTTACCAGTGACAGCCTAACGGTGCGTTGAGTCACGTTGTGCCAGCACCTCTGCCGAGAGCTGCCAGGAGCGCCCTCGGCTGGCACTGCTCTTGCGATACGACTCCCCGTGCCCAAGTCGTACATCCGAACGCTGCAGCCGTCAGCGGCGATCGCATCTACGTACTCGGCCCTGCGGGTGCCGCCTGCGACCCCGCCAGCGATCAGTGGACCTCGCCCCCCAGCCTCGCCCGACCCGCGCTACTGGCGCAGCACCGTCAGCGTCGCGAACGGAGGGCTGATGTCGATCGGCGGTTCGCGCCCCGGCATCATCGGCCTGACCGACGTCGTGGAGATCTTCGATCCGAGCAGCATGAGCTGGAGCAGCGGCCCCGCGCTGCCCGAGCAGGTCTACGGACCGACGGTCGTCTCGTGCAGCGGCGACGTCCTGATGTTCGGCGGTGACTCGGCTGGATCGATCGTGGACCGCGTCTACGGCCTCTCGAGCCAAGGCACCTGGACCGTCTCGCCGTAGTCCGCGAAATTTGAGCCGAAATTCACTCTCCGCGTCACACAGGCGGACGCGCACCTGCGTCCGTCGAATCGTCGGATTTTCGCTCCCCGTATGTGGACGTGCGCACAACGGCGACATCCAGCGCAGGGCCGCGGAGTAGCCAGAGAGTGGTTCAAGAATGCTCATCCGCTTGCACGTCGCGCTGTGTCTATTGCTGCTCTGGAGCGGCTGCTCGAGCTCGGACGGGGTCGCAGCACGCGGGGCGCCTGGCAGCGTCTCCGGCAGTGGTGCGGCCTCCGGTGCACGCGCACCCACGGCTGGCTCGGGGCTCGGGATCTCCACGCCGGGCGGCGGGCTGGTGCCCGTCGTCGACGCGGGTGCAGGGCCTGCGACGATGCCGCCACCGACACTCCCGGTCGACCCGTCCGCAGCTGCATACGTTCAGGACGACACGGCGATGGGCGGTCTGGATGCGGCGACCGTCAATCAACTGAAGACTGCGTCCGCGAGCTGCGCCGTCAAGGTCACCTACCCGTACGAAGGCACGGCGTTCCCGGGCGGCCTGATGCCTCCGATCATCATGTGGGAGGGTGCAGCCGACGCTGCGTACGTGCGATTCAAGTACGAGCGCAGCGACAAGGTCGACTATCAGTTCGCTGCGAAGGTGACCAACCCGGCTCAGATCCAGATCCCGCGAGTGGCATGGAACGAGATTACGCGCCGCACCAATCAACTCACACTCAACGTCACCTTGAACGTGTCGAGCGGGGGCACGGTCAGCACCTGCGCGCTGCACTGGAAGATCGCGGCCGGCAACATGATCGGCGCCGTCTACTACAACACGTACCAGGCGCCGGCACCGGGCGTTCCAGGACAGGGCGCCGTGATGCGCCAGTCGCTCGGTGCCCAGGCCGAGATCTACAAGCAGTTCACAGGCGCGATCAACGTCATCCCGTCCACCGGGCCCTGTTACTCCTGTCACTCGGTCTCGTTCAACGGCCGAACACTCGTCGCGAGCTATCACGACTACTCGGGCCAACAGTTCCGCGTCGAGAAATTCGACATCGGCAAGGACACCCAGCCGATGGCGAGCGGCAAGCTCGACAATGCGAACTTCGGTGCACTCACACCCGATGGCAAGAAGATCCTCGCCATGGGCAATCCGCAGTGCACCGCAGGGTCTGACACGTTCCCGCGCAAGCCCAATAACTTCCCGCTCGTCGAAGGTGCAGCGGTCGCTCGCTTGCTCGACACGCAGACCGGCGCCGATCTGAAAGCGACCGGCTTGAACAAGGAAGCTTACATGTGGATGCCGCAGTTCTCGCCCGACGGCAAGAAGATCGTGTTCAACCACGCGAAGCCGGATGGCAAAGGCGGCACGGATCGCCGAGAGCTCGCCATGATGGACTACGATCCGGCGACCAACGCGTTCACCAACCTGAAGGTGATCGTGGCGGCCGCCAAGTTACCGGGCGTCGCCGCACCCTCCGTGGACTACGCACCCGTACCATCGTTCGGTGGCGTGCTCAGCTGCGGCGCGGACATGTGCAGCGCCGATGGTCAGCCCAACAGCTGCATGCCCGGCGATCCGAACGCGATGGGCGGCATACCGGGCCTGGGCGGCGCGATCCCGGGCATCCCCGGCGACACGGCTGCGCTACCGGGCGGAAGCTGCACGGGGCCGTGCTATCCCGCGTGGCCCTTCTTCACACCTGACAGTCGCGCCGTCATCTTCTCCATGACCAGCGACCCCGACATGGCGCAAGCCTTTCCCGGTCGCGACGTCCCGTCGAAGAGCGAGCTCTGGTACGTGCAGCTGGACACGATGCAAGTGGTAAGGCTCGACAATGCGAACAAGGGCCTGAAGGACATCGATCTCCAGAGCAACTACTATCCGACCGTGATGCCGGTCGCGGTCGGCGGTTACTTCTGGGTGTTCTGGACCGCAGTGCGCGACTACGGCAACAAGCTCGCGGGACGCGATCCCGGCGTGCCGGCGATCGCAGCGCTCGAAGCGATCAAGAAGCGCATCTGGGGGGCGGCGATCCAACCGCAAGTCAAGGCCGAGGAGTTGCAAGATCCGACACTGCGCGATCCGAGCTTCCCCGGCTTCTACCTCGATGGGCAGAGCGAGTCGGGCAACGTGCGAGCATTCGCAGCGCTCAACCCGTGCCTGGAGAACGGCCAGACCTGCAAGAGCGGCCTCGACTGCTGCTGTGGCTACTGCAACTCCGCAGCTGGCGCCGAGACCGGCAGCTGCAGCTGCGAGAAGCCGATGTGCGCCAAGATCAACGAGAAGTGCACGAACGACTCCGACTGCTGCAAGGCCGAGAAGCCGGACGATCCGAACCCGACCTGCATCGGCGGGTTCTGCGGGTTCTTGATCGTGAACTGAACAGTCGGGCTCGCGTTCGTGGTGGCACGCGCGGGTTGGCACCCGTCGCACACGGTATGCCCTGTCGGCGGCTGCGCTAAACCTGCACGCGCACGAGGCGCGTTACCTCGCACTCTGTAGCAGCGTAATACCGCCAGGTGCTCAGTGTAGTCGCGACCGCATCTCACGCCGAGCATTGCGCAGCTCACAGGATCTCGGGCGTTTCATGAAGCCATCGTCGGACGAAGACTTCCTTTGCGAAACCACCATGCTGTTCGAGGCCATCGAGCCTCCCGCCAGCTCACAGCGTTCTGCAGTCTTGTTCAGTGTATTTCGCGCCGACCAACCGTGCGCCGGAGCGCACGCTGTATGGCTGCGCGGCGTGCTGCGCGTCCGTTTGGGCCGCGGCCTAACAGATACGGTGAAACACGAAACGTCGGGCACCCGACGCATGAACGTGACTGATCCGTGGATGAGCTTGCGCCACGCGAGCCTCACCCGGGACAACGGGCGCTGGCTGCTAGCCGATCTCCGCTCGAAGAACGGAGTGTACGTAAACGGCATCCGGCGCGAGCTCACGGTGCTGCAAGACAACGATCTCATCGAAGTCGGAAACACATTTCTGCGGCTACGACAGGATGTTTGCGTCGGACCGGAAGAAGCCGCCGCGTTCCAGCGCATCCCAGCCATCTCCAATGTGCGATTCGCAACACTCATTCCGACGCTGCGCCAGCGACTCGACGATCTCGAGCGTATCGCGCGATCGTCCTCGTCGATCGTCATCCACGGGCCGAGCGGCGCAGGTAAGGAAGTCGTGGCGCGTCGCGTGCACGATGTGTCCGGGCGCACCGGCAGCTACGTTGCCGTGAACTGCGCGGCGCTGCCGAAGGAGTTGGTCGAGAGCGAGCTGTTCGGATCGTCGAAGGGTGCATTCAGCGGTGCTGCGAACGACCGCACCGGACTGATCGTCGCGTCGGACGGCGGCACGCTGTTCCTGGACGAGATCGGCGACCTGCCCCTGCCGGCACAGGCCGTGCTGCTCCGCGTTCTGGAGGAGAACAAGGTTCGGCCGGTGGGCTCGGTGCGCTACGTGCCGGTGAACCTGCGCGTCATCGCGGCGACGCACCGCGATCTGCGAGCGATGGTGCGCGACGGCACCTTCCGCGAGGACCTGCTCGCGCGGCTCCAGGGCTACGTGATGGAGCTGCCGAGCCTCGACGATCGGCGCGAGGATCTGGGAATCCTGATCGGCGACCTGCTGCTGCGGTCGTTCGGGCCGCAAGCGGAGCACATCCGCTTCGACCGCTTCGCCGCGCGCGCTCTCATGCTCCATGCCTGGCCGCACAACGTGCGCGAGCTCTGGCGTTGTCTGCGCAGCGCGGTGATGCTCGCGGACGGCGACATGGTCAGGCTCCGGCATCTGCCGAGCGAGCTGCACCCGGATCCGACTGCGAACGAAGGCCGCGAGCTGAGCGAGATCGACCAGCAGCGGCGGCTACAGCTCGTGGAAGCCTTGCGCCGCACGGGGGGCAACATCAGCGCGACCGCGCGCGCGATGAACAGCTTTCGCACGCAAGTGCAGCGCTGGATCCGTCGCTACGAGATCGAAGCCGAAGAGTACCTCGTCAAGAGCGACGGGCGGAGTGCGCGCGCGAGTGACCCGGGTGTCTCGTGAGCTGCAACATGTGTCAGACCTGCCCTGCCACCGAAGCACGAGAGTCTCTGACGCCTCACGGTCCAACAGTTCGGGCGTGAGCACGGCATACAGATTGCTCGGACGGATGGCGGAGGTAGTTACATGCCATTCGAGAATTCGCTGCACCGCGAAGCGCCCGTGCTGTGTCGGCCCGCGGTTGCCGTCCCTGAATACACGATCACGCTCGAAGAGACTCTCGAGCTAGCCCGTCGAATTCACGCCGACCACGAGCAGCTCAAGCTCGCGCTACGCCTGATCGGAAACACCGGTGTGCGCAAGCGCCACCTGGTTCAGCCACTGTCAGAGACCTTGAAGCACCCGGGGTTCGAGGAACGCAACCAGGTGTACGTCCGCGAGTCGCGACGCCGTGTGCCGGCCGTCGTGCAGGAAGCACTCGAGAACGCCGAGCTCACGGCAGCGGACATTAGCGCCATCGTCTACGTCTCGTGCACCGGCTTCACCATGCCGTCGCTGACGTCCTGGATGATCAATAACCTGGGGTTTCGCACCGACACGACCCAGCTACCGATCGCCCAGCTGGGCTGCGCGGCAGGTGGCGCCGCGATCAACCGCGCCCATGACTTCAGTCGCGCCCACGGTGGCGCCAACGTGTTGATCGTCGCCTGTGAATTCTGCTCGCTCTGTTATCAGCCGACTGATCTGACAGTCGGCAACTTGCTCTCGAACGGCTTGTTTGGAGACGCCACCGCAGCCGTGGTCTTGCGCGGCCGCGGGGGCGTGGGGTTCGAGCTGGCCCACGTGGGTTCACGCATCGTGCTCGGCACCGAGGACTGGATCTCGTACGCGGTGAAGGCCACCGGCTTTCACTTCCTGCTCGACCGCAGAGTGCCCGGCACGATGGAGCAGCTCGCTCCCGAGCTCAAGTCCGTCGCCGCCGAGCACGGGTGGAACGCTGCCGAGCTGGACTTCTACGTGATCCACGCCGGAGGCCCGCGCATCCTCGACGACCTCGCGCTGTTTCTCGGTGTGAACCGGACGATGTTCAGCGACAGCCGAGCCACGTTGACCGAGTACGGCAACATCGCGTCGTGCGTGGTGCTCGACGTGCTGCGCCGCCTGTTCGTCGCGCGAAAAATCTCGGAAGGCAAGCGGGGCATCATCGCTGGGTTCGGCCCCGGCATCACTGCCGAGATCACGCTCGGCCACTGGACTCAGAACGATTTCCCGGTCGCACGGCCGATCGGGGCTGCGAAGGAGGAGATGCTGACATGACCATGCAAGTGACCACCAAGGATGGGACGAGCGTGCACCGCGCGCCGCCCAAGGACCTGACCATCAGCCGTGAGCTGATAGTCCAGCGCCTCGGGTTTGGTGCCATGCACCTGACGGGCAAAGGCATGTGGGGCGATCCACCCGACCCGGAGGCAGCCATCCGCGTGCTTCGCCGAGCCGTCGAGCTGGGCGTGAACTTCCTCGACACCGCGGACGCGTATGGTCCCGGCAACAACGAACAGATCATCCGTCGCGCGCTGCATCCGTATCCCGACGACCTGGTGATCTCCACCAAGGGTGGCCTGCTGCGCTCCGGGCCGAAGGACTGGAGCCTCGAAGGCCCGCCGTACATCGTGCCCTGCGGCCGACCCGCCTATCTGCGCCAACAGGTGGAGTTGAGCCTGCGCAACCTCGGGGTGGACTGCATCAAGCTGTACCAGCTGCACGCCATCGATCCGACCGTGCCCCTCGCCGATCAGCTCGGCGAGCTGATCCGACTGCGCGAGCAAGGCAAGATCCGCCATATCGGTTTGTCGGGCCAACCTGCGGTGAAGCTCGACGACCTGGTGCGTTCCCGAGAGCTGACGGAGATTGCGTCCGTCGAGAGCCTGTACAACCTGGTGGACCGCACGGACGACACGGCGCTCGAGTACGCCGAGAGTCACGACATCGCGTACGTCCCGTGGTTCCCACTCGGTCACGGCGAGCTCACGCGACCGAACAGTCCGCTGGCGCCACTCGCGAGACAGTTCGATCTGACACCCGCGCAGCTCGCCCTCGCCTGGCTGCTGCACCGTTCACCCGCGACCTTGCTGATCCCGGGCACCACGTCGCTGCGACACCTCGAGGAGAACATGAAGGCACGCGAGGTGAAGCTCACGACGGCGGAGATGCGCGAGATCACCAGCGCAGTCGATGCGCTCCAACTCAAACCGTTTCGCCCGACCCCTTGAACGCCGAGGACCTACGATGCCCAAAGAACTGCATCCCAACGTGACCGCGTTGAAGGCGATATACGCCGACTTGCGCTGCATCGCCGAGTACTGCGCTCCCGATGTCGTCTTACATCCGGCGGAGCGCAGCTTCGTGAGCAGCGCGCAACCGGTCGTCGGTCGCGAGGCAGTGCTCGCCAAGGAGCTCGACCTGATCCGCCTCACCGACGAGAGCCTGCTCATGGACGTGCAGGAGATCATCGCGAACGACTCCTTCGGAGCCGTCACCGGTACGCTGCGCGCCAAGAAGGAGGACCGGACGTTCGACATGCCCTTCTGCGGCCTGTGGCGATTCCGCGATGGCCGCATCATCGAACACTGGGAAAACGCCTACGACGCCAAGGCGTTTGGACAGTTCCTGCTCGGAACCGCCTGACCGGAGGTAGCGCCTCGGGTGGCCAGGCTCGGACGGCCGCCCGAGGTGCTCTCAATCCAGCGCTATACCCCGCGCGTCGCCGAGCTCGAACAGCATGGTGCTCAACGCTCCGGCGATCTCCCACGCCCGTGTACCGAACGCTGCATTGTCGTTCGCGACCAGCACTGCGACACCGATGCGCCGCACACCTGCCGGCGTACTCGAGTGAAGGATGATCGGTTGCAAGCGCTCGTCGTCGCGCGTCCAAACGTCGCTCGACAGCAGGCTCGCATCCTTGCCGCGCGGCACGACCACCGTCGCGCTGTCGGCATCCTGCAGCTGCAGCCAGTAGCGCCGAACGAGCGCGTCGAGCTCGCCGTCCGGCGGCTCCGGCTGAGATGCGGCCAGTGACAAGCCCGACTCCTGCGCGAGGTATAGCCAACCTCGCCCGCCACTGCCGGCTGCCTCCAGCAACAACGCGAGCGCTCGCTGAGCGCGGGCGGTCGCACCGTTGACGTTCGAGAGTGCGGTCACGATGCTCTTGACTGCGAGCTGCGGGTTCGGACTCGGAGACATGGCCGCGAGCTTTGCGCTCGCTTGCGCGAGGTCGACGGTCAGTCCCGCCCCACGCACCTCCTCGAACAGCTGCGCATGGCGAGCCTGAGCCGTGTTCGCGCCGCCTGCGGCGCCGTGCTTGGCGAGCCGCTCCAGGTAGTGTCGAATGACATCGCTATCGCGAGCTTCGATCGCGACGCGGATTCGCGCTTCGTAGTCGATCACGCGGTAAGCTTCCAGAGCCCCTTCACGCAAGGCGATCAAGCGATCGAGCCGCTCACTCGCTCGCGCGTGCTCGCCCGCCCTGGCTTCGGCGACCGCGAGCTCGCGGACTAGATCGTAGGCAGCACCCTGAATGTCGAGGGCCTCGCATTCCTCGAGCGCTGCGCGACCGATCGCGCACGCGTCCGACACCTGTCCGCGCGCCGCGAGCACACCGACGTAACCCGCCGTCGCAGCTGCCCACGTCAGGCGATCACGCAACGCTTCCTGCGGAGCTGCAATCGACGCCTCGAGGGCCCGTTCGTACGCCGCCTGCGCGCTCGCCAGATCACCGCGAAGCCGCTGGTAGTGGCCCTCTGCAAGGTGTTGTTGAGACTTCCAGCCCGGAGCATCCTCAGCGAGCCGCGCGATCTGCTCGGTCACCTGCTTGACGTTTGCCAGATCACCGGCGCGGACGTGCGCGTTGAGCTCGTGTCGCAGCGGGGGCGTGAACATCTGTCGCGTGCTCGACTGGAGCGCCAGGATCTCCGCGCGCGTGCGGAAGTGCTGCGCGCGCGCGTGGTTGCCTTCGATGATGCTCCAGACCCGACGAATGTACATCGCGTTGACGCTCTGCAACGGATCGTTCTCGATCTCCTGGATCCAGCGCTCCGCGCTCGCCAGGCCATACGCCGCGTCGATCGTCCCGAGGGCGGACGCGACCGCGCTGCGGATAACGTTCGCGAAGTACTGCTCGTTGCCCGACAACTGTCCGAGCTGTTCGTACACGGCGAGGGCCCGCTCGCGGGCACGTTCGATGCAACCGCGGAAGTTCATCTCGTAGGCACCGACGGCGTTCTGCCAGAGGGCGTGGAGCAACGGCGTGAGCGGCGCGAATGGCTCGAGCAAGTCGGGGATCGACTGGAGCAGCTCGATGTTCCGCGTACGCGCGCCGATGGCGATCGAGATCGACACGTACTGGGCCAGGAGACGAATGGCCTCGTCGACGCGATGGACGCGCTCGCGCTCGGGTGCCGCGAGGTGGCGCGCGACCGCGGTGTCGAGCGCCTGCTTGAGTCGGTCCGCCGCGGGCAAGCTGGGATCGAGGCTGCGATAGTCGGCGAGGCCACTGTCGAGCTCCAGGCGGGAGCGCCAGAAGTCGGCGTACCGCGCGTGGAGCTTGTTGTCGCTGATGACGCTGATGATGACGAGCCAGCGCGCGATCGCGTGTTGGTCGCGCAGCGGGCGACCGACGCGGACCGCACGGAGGAACGCCTCTTCGAGCGATGCAGCCATGTCGGCCTCGCTCATGCCGAACAACGGCGCCACGTCTGCGCGGTCGGGAATGTTTTCGAGCTCGATGATCAGTCGGTCGAGCGCGCGCTCGGTCTCGCCGGCCATCAACAGGTGATGCATGCCGGGCTTCGAGGGGCCGAAGTGGTGGGCGAGCGCGGCGTGATGCTCGATGCTGCGCTCGGAGGTGAGACCCGCCAGCAACAGGGCGCGGTCACCGCTGTGCGACAGCACATAGCTATCGCCATCGCTCGACAACACGCCGCACTGCACGAGTGTGTCGAGTGCCGAGTCGAGCCGCCCCGCGTTCTCGGTGCCTGCAAGCCGTGCGTAGTCTGAGCGAGTGAACCGCCCAGCGATCGCGAGCGCCTGCAGCTCCGCGAGACGCCGTGCGAGCGGCGGAAGCTTGGCGAGGCGCGCACGCAGCAACTCCTCGGCGTCCGCCGGGAGCTCGGTGAGCGTGAGGTCCGCGGGCAAGTGCCAGCTGCCTTCGGCGTAACGGATCGACTGTATGTCGACCATGTGCTGCGCCACGGCCATCGCGGCGCGAGGGTTGCCCAGCGAGATCGCGAAGATCCGCTCGCTCACCAGCGCCACGTGGGGCACGGCCCCGAACACCGAAGACAACAGCTCCGTCAGCTCGGGCTTCGTGAGTTCACGCACGCGCAGCCGTTGAGAATGGGTCGCGATGATCTCGAGTGCAGGGGACGCTCCTCGTCGCGGAGTCGTCACGCTCGCAGCGATCACGAGAGCGCGTTCGGAGGCGCGGTGCGCAAGCGACGCGAGCAGCGCAAGCGAGGCGTCGTCGACGTGTTCCGCGTCATCGACCGCGAGCAGGACTGGCTGCAGCTCCGCCACGAGCTCGATGAAGCTCGTGAGCTTGTCGCGCTCGCCTGCGACCTGCGCGAACGGGCGCATCCGCGGGGAGTCGCCGGTCCAATCGAGTAAGGACGAAAGCGAGCCGTGTTGCCGGACCGCAGTCACGACGGATTCGGGGGCTACCTCCAACAACTGCGCGGCGAGGTCGTACGCCACGGCACAAGGCGTCTTGGGTGCTGCGCCCTGCGCGCGCGCCGTGAGCAGGCCCTGGGTCTTCGCCTCGAGGACGAAGGCATCGAGCAGCCGCGAGCGGCCGCTCCCGGGCGCACCTTCCAGCCACAGCCCACCCCCGCGCCGCGCGATCGCGCGCTTCGTGCTCGCACGAACGCGCTGCAGCTCGGTGTCCCGCCCGACGAGCGTGGGCGCGTGCAGGTACGCCTGAGAGAAGTCGCCGGCCTCCGGGTTCGCGATCCCCCCGATCGCAGCCAGCCGCTGCATCACCTCGAATGCGCTGCGCGGCCGGTGCTCCGGGTTCACGCGCAAGAGCGACATCACGAGCAGGTCGAGCTCGGGAGGAATGCCGGCCACGATGTCGCTCGGAGCGAGCGGCCTGCCGCGCCAGGCGGCGCGCAAGTCGTCGAACGTGCTGACCGCAAACGGAGGTCGGCCGGTGAGCGCGAAGTAGAGCGTCGCTCCGAACGAGAACAGATCGGTCCGCGCGTCGAGCGGCGTACCCTGGATCGATTCCGGCGCGGTGAACGCCGGAGTTCCGACCACCTGGCGACACGGACCCATCGGCACGAGGGCTCCGAAGTCGATGAGCTTCACGCGGCCATCGCTCGTGAAGTGGACGTTTCGCGGGCTCAGATCGCGGTGGACGTAGCGGCGCGAATGTAGAAAGGCCAGCGCAGAGCAGATCTGCACCCCGAGCTCGCAGCACTGCCGGAAAGGCAACGGAGACCGTGACTTGAGGTCACCGCCATCGAGCAACTCCATCGTATAGAACGGGCCCGATGCGTCGGTCTCGAAGTCGAACACCTGCACGATGCTCGGGTGCGCGAGCTGTGCGAGCACGTAATACTCGCGTTCGAAGAGTGCGCGCAGCTTGCGCTGATGTTCGCTGTCGCCGCTCGCGTCGAGCTGCTTGAGCGCGATGTCGCCGCGCGCGGTGTCGCGCACGTGGTAGACGATCGCACAGCCGCCGCGGCCCAGCTCCTCGAGGACGCTGTAGCGACTCCCGATCTGCGAAGGTATGGTGGCTTGCTGCACGTGGGCCGCCCGCCCGCCGGAGCAGATCGGTCATCTCCAGTTTACTCCGCGGAGCGGGCCGCGGCGATGCGCAGACGACTTACCTCGGACGCGGATGTGCGTGCGCGGGTCAGATCCGGAGCGCGCGCAGGTCGAGCTGCCAGCCCTGCAGCGGCGGGCACCAGCAGTAGCTCGTGGCCAGCGCGCGCGAGAAGCGGAACAAGCCATCGGTGATGCCGTCCTCGAGCCCGACCATGCGTCGTAGCTGGGCCTCGAAGGCGTAGAACGTGCGCCCGAACGCCACGAATTCCAGACCTCCAGACTCGCCATCCAGCCAGCCGATCGCGTCGCTCACGGCGAGAAGGGCGTGAACAACGGCGGCATGCGCATCTCGACATGGTCGCGAGCCGCCCAGGACGAGAGATCCTCCAGCGTCGCCGCCACGTCGTCGACCAGGTACGGAAAGGCGACGAGCGGTCGATCCAGCCCACGGCCGAAGTCGTCCCAATGAATCGGGATCACACGACGCGCGCCGACCCGCCGCACGGCCTCCTGCCACAATTGCGCGCGGTACTCGCGCGACTGCCTGCCGAGCGTGCCGACCCCGAGCAAGACCGTGTCTGCGTGGCGACCCTCGAGGCTACCGGCGATGAACCCCGCGCTGCCGAGGATCAGCAGCCGCGCGCCGCTCGCGTGCTCGACTGCGAGTGTCCAGGTCTGCCCCTCACCCCAGGCCGACGCGTGCGCGGGCGGCACGAGCGGCGCATCGATCGTCACCACGCTGCGCGTGTTCGGCAGCGGAACGTGGCGCGACGCGAGGAACGTCAACCGCCAGCGGCCGAGCGTGACGCTCTCGCCCGAGCTCACCTTGCGCATCCGGTCCTCCGGCATGCCGAGCCCACGTCCGACGTTGAGCGTCGACTCCGAGCCGATCAGCTGTGCTCCGGTTTGCATCGCGACCAGCGGAGAATCCATCGCGTGGTCGTAGTGCGAGTGCATGGGCACCACGGCCGCGAGCTTGTCGACCGCGAGTTGCGAGAGGCCGCGCTGAATCCCCGCGCGATCCGGCTCGATACGGCTGAACGCGACCCGTGTGAGCGCGGGTCTCGAGAAGAAGCCATCGGTCATCCACCGGGTCTCGCCGTCGTCGAAGAGCAGTGTCGCGACACCCGCGAAGCGAACACGCACGGGGGCGTCCGCCGCTGCCGGCTGCAGACCCCGCGCGGCATACGGCTCGAGCGACGGCCGGCGGTTCAGCTGGACCACCACGAAACCGACGCCGAGCAAGAGCACACCCAGCAGCCCCAGGGCGAGCCACTTCAGAATGCGCCGCGTCTTCACGCGCCGTATCCTGGCACAGGAGCGGCGGCGTGCTCAATCTACTCGACGATCTCGAGGATGTAGCCGTCGAGATCCTTGGCGACGACGAGCAGTCGATTGTCGTAGAAGGCCGAGCGCTCGGCGGGCTTCACGATCGTACCGCCCGCAGCCATGACCTTCTCGCCCATGGCCTTGGCGTCGGGAACCATGAGGATGACGCCGACAGGGTTGTTCTTCGCGTTCCGCATCGGAGACCATTGCTGGAGCACGACGCCGGGTCCGGTCTCGTACTTGACCGTGTACTCGGTGATGCTCCCGGTCCCGGTCGCATCCGTCACCGAGAACGTGCCGAGACTCGAGTCGGTCATGCCGAGGGCGGTGTAGAACTTCCTCGAGGCGGGCTGATCGCTCACCGCAAACCCGAGGGCGATCGGGTAGGGAACCGTGATCGCATTCGCGCCTGCGGTCGTGTCGAAGATGCCGCCGACTTCCTGGATGTAGGTCTCGGGGCCGTCGAACTGCACGATGCCGATATTCAAGCGGCTCTCGTAGTCGGGGTACATCGACGCAGCGCGATTGACGGAGGTCGCGCTCTGCGCCTGCCAGACCAGCTTGGCCGTGATCTTGCGCGTCTCGCGCATGTCGTCGAACTTCATCAACATGACGCGGCCACCGCGCATCGCCTGCGTGCTGTAGAGCAAGGTGTCGGTCCGATCGTCGCGCTTCACCGCATCCTTCACGACCGTCATCTTCATGACGTCGGTGTAGAACTTGGTCGCGGCGGCCACGTCGGTGATGCCGATCGCGTAGCCCCACACGGCGGGCGCGGTAACTGGAGGAGGAATCTCCGCCGGTGTCGAAGCCCCAGCAGCACCCCCCGCGCCCGAGATCGCGTCCGAGCCCGCGCCGGTTCCGGCCCCACTCATGCCGCCACCAGCTGCGCCCGCACCTCCTGCCCCCGACGCAGCAGTGCTGCCGGCGCCGCCGCCACCGCCCGGCGTCGAGCCCGAGGTCCCCGACGCTGCCGGTGAGCTGCGACCGGCCATGCTCGATGGAGAACCCGACGCTCCTACCGTGCCGCTGCCGGCGGCAGTACCGGCGCTCGCCATCGGCGTGCCGCTCATGCCGGCGGCTTCGGTCCCGGCACCGGCTGTCGCCGTGAGCGGCGAGTCCGCGGGAGCCTTGCCGCCGCCGCAGCCCGAACAAGTCATCGCGATCCAGAGGAACGCCGAGCCGAGGACATGTGCACGCTTCATCGCTTCGTCCATTGCGAAAGTAGTTTCGATGTGTGAACTACCTTTCGACCTTGGCGTACACTGGTACCGTGCGCCGGGCAATGCCATCCGCCATTTTCACGCCAACAGTCGGCGCGTTGTGTCCCGATGAGTTGGAACCGCGGCAGCGCGAGGCGCAACGGGCGAGCACTGGCTCACTCCGTGGCCCAGAACAATCGAATCCTGGCGGCACCGGTGTCTGCGTCATGCTCGCGGCGAACGGCCCGGCGATGAAGGCGTCGACGGCTCGCTCGTAGTCATCCGAACGCAGCGCCCACTGGCTCGTGAGCCGATCACAGATCGCCGCCCGCTGCGTGCCTGCACGACACGAGCACTCGGTGGCGGGCTCGTTCCAGGGCGCGTTGATGTGCACGAAGGTGCCGTTCTGAAACGAGCTGTCGAGATCCCACGAGGCCGCTGTCGACGCGTCCACTATCGGTGACAGGCTCCGACTGACTTTCTTGGAAAATCCGCCGCGGGCATCCGCGCTATTTTCCCTTCACTATAGGCAGCACTAACATGACGAAGTTTGCATCGAGGGGTGTCTTGATCGCGGTGGTGTTGTGTCTCGCGACGCCAGCGCTCGTCCAGGCCGACAAAGTCAGCAACACGGTCACATTCGGAGATCGCTCGCTGGTGTCGACGTTGTGGTCGCCGAACGTGTCTGTGCTGCGTGGTGTGGTCGTCTTCACGGGCGGCCAAGGCACGAATGGCAAGAGCGGAGACACGCGCGGGCTGGTGGAGAACAAGCTCTACCAGCGCTTCGCGGAGAGCATTGGCTTCGCCCTCCTCGGCAATCAGTTCACCGGTATGTACACCGAAGCCGCGAACGGTCCGGGACAGGCACTGGTCGATGCGCTGACACAGTTCTCGAAGACGACGGGACATCCCGAGCTCGAGCGCGCGCCGGTGCTGGTGCAAGGTTTCTCCAACGGGGGTTACTTCAGCTTCACGTTTGCAGCCTGGAAGCCGGAGCGCGTGATCGCATTCGTGGTGAACAAGTCCGGCTTTGCGAAGGCGCAGCTCACGCCCGAGTTCGCGGCCGTCCCGGGTCTGTTGTTCTGGGGATCGAACGAGCCCCCCTCGCCTACGGTCATTCATCAGCTCGTTCAGCAAGGTCGCGCGCAGCACGCCCTGTGGGCCGAGCTGAAGGAGTGGGGCAAAGGCCACGAAGAAGGCGACGCGGACAACGCGATCGTGCCGTTCCTCGCCGACATGGTCGCGGCGCGCTACCCCGTGAACAAGACCCCGCTCGACGCTGACTTCGCGTTGTTCCCACTCGACGAGGGCACGGGTTGGCTCGGCGATCACGCAGATGCCTCGGTCGCGAGTGACGTCCCGACGATCGCGAAGTTCGCCGACTACACGGGCGACAAGGCCGCCGCCTCCTGGTTGCCGAATGAAGGCCTGGCGATCATCTGGCGCGCATTCGTGACCAAGAACCCCATCACGCTGAGCTCGCCGATGTCGGGAGCGCAGCTGGATGCGACGAAGCCCGTACAGCTAAAGGCGACAGGACTCACCCAGGGCCAGCGCGGCAATTTCTTCGATGGCGCGCAGTCCATCTCGTCGGTGATGCCGCAGAGCGGCGGCGCGATCTCGGCGAGCTGGAATCCGGCCTGGGGTGGCGGGCGAGGGATCGTCGCGGTGGCGCGCGACTCGGCCGAGGCGATCAAGCGAACCAGCCGCCCCGCCGCGATCGTGCTGTATGGCAAGCAGCCTCCACCCGGCCCTCCGCAGCCCGATCCGCGCGTCGATCCAGCAGACGCCGGCCCGAAGGATCCCCGAGGCGGCGCAGGTGGCGCGGCCGGGATGATGCATCCGGAGGCCGGTGCAGGCGGCACGTCCGGTATGATGCCGCTGGATGCCGGTACAGACGCGGAGGTCGTCAACGACGCGGCAGCAGCCGATAGCGGCACAGACGCCGACTCGCCGGATGAACCAGCCGCGGACGGCGGCGAGGATCGCGACGCCGGCAAGCACACGTCACAACGAAAGTCCGAGGCGGGTTGCAGCGCTGGCGGGCCCACCGACAACGGATCGGCTGCGTTCGCATTGGTGCTCGCGCTGTGGATCGTCTCATCCGCCAGACGCAGGCGTACTCACGTGGCCTGATTCGCGCGCTCGCCTGGTCTTGCACTCCGCCTCACTTCATGGCGCTATCTGGCCATGAACGACGATCAGCGCACCCTCCTGGAACGGGCCTACACCGAGCTCGAGACCGAGCTCGCCGCTCCGTTGCGGCGAGCGCTGCGCGCCGTACGCGAGCCGGACATGAAGTGGGTTCGCATCGCCACCGGCACGGCATTCATCGCCGGCGGCTGCATGGCCTTCCTACCCGTCCTCGGCATCGAGCTCGTGCCGATCGGCCTGTTGCTCGTGGCAGAGGACGTACCCCTGCTACGCGAGCCTGCCGCGCGCGTCATGCTCTGGGCGCTCGAGGTGTGGAGAGCGGTGAAGGCGTGGTGCCTGTCGTGGCTCGGTGGAAACACCGCGGCCCCGGTCCACTGAAAACTCACAAGCGGAAGCGCTGCGGCGGCAGGTGGAAGTACAGATCCTGTTGCCGTTCCTGGCGCTCGATCGTCGCGGGGTCGAGTCGTCGTAGCGCGGATCTTTGCTGCCGTAACTGTGCAGCGCCACGTACGCGACCACGCCGACCAGGTCACGAACTTCGCCCGGGCTCCGCAACAACCCATCAGAGAAGGCCGCAACTGGCGCTACCTCAACGGGCGAGCACGAAGGCCACGGCTCCCAGGATCACGACCACGGCGATTGCGACGAGCGGCAACATGCCGCCCCGAGCGGCATGTGCCTGCGGCGCCTGTCTCGCCCGCGGCGGCGAGGGCTGGACACCCGCGGCGACCAACGGATCGTTCGGCAAGCTCTCGAGCGCAGAGAGCATCGCCTCCGCGTGTGGAAAGCGTTCGGTCTGCTTCTTGGCGAGTGCCCGATCGATGAGTGTCTGCAGCTCCGGTGCGATGCGCATGCCCGGGCAAACGTCTGCCAGGCGCGGAATGGGATCGCGCATGTGGGCCGTCATCAAGTCGAAGCGAGATTCACCCTGGAACGGCAAGCGACCCGTGAGCATCTCGAACAGCACGCAACCCATCGCGTACACGTCGACGGGTAGATCGACCGAGGCGCCAGTCGCCTGTTCGGGCGGCATGTAGAGCGGAGTGCCCACCACCATACCGGTGCTCGTGAGCGTCTTGTCCCGAGTCGGGTCTCCGGTCGCCGTCATGAACTTCGCGAGGCCATAGTCGAGGATCTTCACGTGTGGACGTCCACCCACTTGCGTGAGGAAGATGTTCTCGGGCTTGAGGTCGCGGTGCACGACGTTTTGCTGGTGCGCGTAGGCGATCGCTCGGAGCGCCTGGCGTGCGATCTCGAAGGCGAGCTCGGGTTCGAGCGGCTCGCCGTCCGCGAGCAGCGCGTCGACCGTCTGACCTTCAAGGTACTCGAGCACCATGTAAGGCACTCGGTCGACCATGCCGTGCCCATACACCTTCACGATGTTGGGATGGTCGAGCGCCACGAGAGCGTTGATCTCGCGAAGGAAACGCCCGCGCACCTGCGGATCGAGGGTGCTCGTGTCCCACTGCTTGAGCGCGAGCACACGCCCGCTCGACAGCTCGACCACGCGGTACACCGCACCCACGGCACCCTCGCCCAGCAACGCGTCGACACGAAAGCGGCCGTCGATCGTCTCTCCAACCTGCGAGCTCAAAGCCTCTGCTTGCATGCAGCTGACAGCATAGCGCGGACGCGCTCCAGCCAGAACGCGGCGCCAGACCCCTCGCGCGCGTTCGCGGCTTGTCGTAGTGCTTCGCGGCCACGAGCTCTTGAGCTCGGTGAAGCTGGTAGGTCCGACAGGGCCGCGCTGTCCGAAGGCCAAATGTGGGCCCGTGCCCTACGATGGCCTCGAGAACGAACGGACCACGCCGGCGCCCTCGACCGGACGCCTGGTCCTGGACAGAGCACCTATGCAGAACGAACCTGCATGTCAGGACGACGGCGAATGCGTGCGGACTAATTGTTCGTGCGATCACTGGATGGCCGCTGGAGCAACTGCCTGTTATCTCGGAGGTGAGATCGACGCGACCGCCCCGATCGACCCGGGCGGGCCCAAGCTTTACGGCTGCGTCGATGCACGCTGCGCGAGGTTCACCTTCTTCAATCCGTTGCTGCCTGGCGTACAATCGGGCATGGCCCGAAATCAGCAACCGATCTCGCTGTACATGAGCCACACGCCCGTGTGCGTGCCGCTCGACCTCGAGTTGATCGCCGCCGTGGAGCTGATGGCGCGGCAGAGCATCCGGCACCTGCCCGTACTGGACGGCGAGAAGGTGGTCGGTGTGGTGACCGAACGCGACCTGACAGTTGCGCAGTCGCTCTTGCCGAAGGACTGGAAACGATTCCCCGTCGCCGAGGCCATGACTCCCGACCCGTATTGCGTGGGTGCTGACACGCCGCTGTGCGAGGTCGCGCAGATGATGGCCGAGCACAAGTACGGTTGCGCGCTCGTGCTCGACCCAGGCGGCAAGATCATCGGATTGTTCTCGACGGTCGATGCGCTGCGGGTGCTGGCCGGCGATCTCGGCTGATTTCGCCCCCGGGGCTTGCGCCATTGCGTCCGCTGCAGCCGCCAGCGGCAGCGTGATCTCGGCTCGCGTCCCGCGCCCGACCTCGCTGAACAGGGCGATGCTCCCGCCCGCCTGCACGATGATGCCGTGTGAAGTGGAGAGGCCGAGGCCCGTGCCTTCCTGCGCACCCTTGGTGGTGAAGAACGGGTCGAAGGCCTTGCGCAGCGTGTCTTCGTTCATGCCGTGTCCGGTGTCGCTGACCGTCAAGCGCACGCTGTTCCGCCCCGCACGCCCCACCGAGAGCTGCAGCTTCCCGCCGTTCGGCATCGCGTCGCGGCCGTTCACGGCCAGGTTCAGCAATACCTGCTGTAGTTGATTCGGGTCCATGCGAACCCAGCAGGCCACGTCGGACAGCTACGGGTCGACCGACACCAACTCGCCGACCAAGCTCCCAGCTTGGCCGCGATGAGCGCCACGTGTTCGATGCTCCAGGCTGTCTGCGACATCCAACCTCTCCGCGGTGAGTCCGGAGTGTCGGTCGAGACGTTGCCCGTGGCTATGCCCTCTCGGCGCAGCGCGCTTCTGGAGCTAGACTACAGGCGTGCCAGGCTTGAAGGCGTGGAGGCTAGAGACGGGGCTACGCCGCGGGGGCGTCGTGTGCAGCGTGATGCTGATGGCTGCGCTCGGCGCTTGTCAGCGCGACCCGAGCATCGACAGTCAGGTCGGTGAACTGGGGCGAGTTTCGTTTCACTACCAGCGCAGCTGCTTCTTCGGCTGTCCCCTCGCCCAGCCGCTCCTGTCCGGGACACGCCAGCAGATCGGCGTGACCGGCGATGGAGATCGCGCAGGCGTACGCGCCGAGAGCAGCGACGAGGACGTGGCCGAGTTCGCGATCGAGCGCGACTGCTTCTGCGAACGCGACGGCGACGAGGCCGGTCGCATCGAGGTAGCCGAGGGAGCACACTGCGAGTCGCCGCGCGTCAAGCGTTGCGAGAACGCGATCCTGGTGCAGGCCAAGCAAGCCGGCAACGCCGACCTCGAGCTGCGCGACTCGCGCGGCGCGCTGATCGATCGCGTCGGGCTGTTGGTACGGGACGCAGCGAGTGCGCGCTTCCGCGGCAAGCTGGCGAGCGAGCTCGGGTCGCGCGAAGCGACCTCGTTCGAGTTGCACCAGGGCGACACGCTCGACCTCGAGCTCACCCTGTTCGACGATCGCGATCGCGCGTTGTTGGCCCCCGAAGGCGTGCACTGGCGCTCGAGCGATGCCTCGCTGGTCAGCGTGGCGGCGTTCCTGCAACGCGGCGGGGCCGAGATCGACGCCGGGCTCGAGGTCGTGCTGCACGGCAATGCAGCGGGCGAGACCGAGATCGGCGTCGAGGTGCCTGGACTCCAAACCAGCGTCGAGTGTCAGGTGCTCGCGCGCTGAAGCGCAGGCGTGCGCTCGGGCTCCACGAAGTGAGCGCGGTTGCCGAGCGCGCGAGAGAGCGGACCGAGCACGGGGAAGAGCGCCTTCTGCAACCACAGCGGCACTCCGCCATCGTAGATGTCGTACTCGCGCGACATCAGCACGAGCTGCAAGAAGCGGGGCACCCCCTTGGCGTCGGTGCGGCCGGCCCGCGCGAGCGCGAAGAAGCTCTCGAAGAACTGCTCGGTCTTCAGCGCGGGTTCGTACTCGATCGTGACCTGCGCCACCTCGCCGCTCTCGTTCCACCACACGTGCTGCACGCCGGGCTCGAGCACGCATTCGTCGCCCGGGCGGTAGGTACGAGGCTCGGCATCGCCCGCGACGATGCGCAGCTCGCCATGATCGATGCGGATGCGCTCGAGCTGCTTGTCGTGCAGATGCGTGGCGGCGTTGTGCGCGCTGGGCGAGAGCTCGAGCTGGATGACCAGCTTCTTGCCGCCGGTATCGGCTGCGGTCTTGAGGAACGTGATGCGCTCGCCCGTGATCGGGTTCTCGATGATGTCGCCTGTTTTTGCCATGAGAGTCTCCTGTTCGTTCGTGTGTGTTGATCCGAGTGTCACCAGCGGCCGTACGAGACGAACGCCGCCATGCACAGAAAGGCCAGATTCACCGGGACGGCCTGCAGCTCACCGCGGCGCAGGTGAAAGCCCGCGGCGAGCAGCATCGTGAGCCCGAGGCCTGCGCCGGCGAGCGGCGTCAGGAACGTCGCTATCCCCGTCATCCAGGGCAGGAGCAGCCCGAGGCCGCCGAGCAGCTCGGCGACGCCGATGAAGGTCACGAGCGGCCGGGGGACCGAAGCCACCCAGGACATGCGCTCGCGCGCGAGCTCGTAACGAAATGCCTTGAAGCTACCGGCGAGGGCGAAGGCCAACGCCAGCAGGATTTGCGTGGTCATGAGAGCTGTCGTCGTCATGCAGCTCAATCTGGCTTTGTTGCCGCTTTCGCACTAGTCGGTATCCTGGCAACATACTGTTCCATGGCTGGAACAATGTCTCTGGAGCTGCTTTCGTTGTTCGTCGCTGTCGCCGAAGCCGAGAGCTTCTCCGTCGCGGCGAAGCGCCTGCGCTTGCCCAAGTCTTCCGTGAGCCGTGGGGTGGCGAGGCTCGAGGACGCACTCGGTACGCAGCTCTTGCACCGCACCACGCGGCGCGTCTCGCTCAGCGCCGCAGGCTCGGCGCTCTACGAGCGCACGGCGCCCTTGCTGATGTCGTTGCGCGAAGCCGTGGGTGTGCTGCCCGAGCCGCGAGAGCAACAACCGACGGGCTCGCTGCGCATCACGGCGCCCAACGACATCGGCTTGCTCGTGCTCGGCGACGTGGTCTCGCGCTTCAGCGCGCGCTATCCCGCGGTCCACGTCGAGGCGCACCTGACCACGCACCACGTCGATCTGGTCGCGGAAGGCTTCGATGTGGCGCTGCGCGCATCGGATCGGCCGCTCAAGGACTCGTCGCTGACGATGCGCCGGCTCGGCAGCTTCGAGGGCCACCTCTACGCCGCGCCGTCGTACCTCTCGCGACGGGGTACCCCGCGCAATGCGCGCGACCTCGAGAGCCACGACTGGGTGGTGTTCCGACACATGCGCGGACCGCTGCGGCTCGAGGGCCCGGAGTCGATCGTGGTGCAGCCGCGCGGTCGCATCGTCGGCGACGACTTCCTGTTCGTGAGCGAAGCCGCGCGCGCGGGCGCAGGCATCGCGCTGCTCGATCCGCTGTACACCGAGAGGGACGTGGCGGAAGGCAGGCTCGTGCGCCTGCTGCCGCGCTACCGCTTGAAGCGAGGCGGTGGGCTGTACCTGATCTACCCGGCCACGCGTCACGTGCCGCGCGCGGTCACGGCGTTTCGCGACTTCATGCTGGAGGTCGCAGCGCAACGCTTCGTGCGCAACTGATCTCAGTCAGGCGCCGTGAGCGGATCGCCAGCGAGCAGGCGTCCGTGCTCGACCCAGCGGCGCAGGCCGGGCGAGAAGCGCGCGAGGAGCTTGTCGGCGAGCAGGCGATCGTCGGCGGAGATCTCTTCCTTCCAGCGCTCGTTCGAGCCCTTGAAGAAGAAGCGGTCCGTGCCGCCTTCGAAGATGATCTCGGCGGGACCGAGCAACTCGGGCGCGTCGCGCTTCATCGCCGCGAAGGAAGCCGCTTCCACCAGCTGCGGCCACAGCGCCGCGGGCGTCTCGATGCCGAGGAACGCGGCGATGCGGCGCAACTCGCCCTCGAGATCGGCCTTCAGGTCGTTGTAGTGCACCAACAACAGGTTCTCGAAGTGCCGCGCCTGCCAGTAGCTGGTCTCGAGCTCGACGAATGACACGTCGGGATATCCGTCCTGCGCGCCCGGCAACACTCCGCGGCTGAACCAGCTCGACCAGAATTCGTGCAAGCTGCTCGGCGTGCGCGGCACCGGACCGAGCTCGGCGGGGCGCATCGCATCCATCAGGTTGAACAGCAGCGGTCGCGACATCGACCAGTGGTTGAAGAAAGACATGCACGCGTCCCGAGGATCGCGCGCCACGTGGATGTAGCGCAGCTCGTCGTAGATCGGCAGCCCGTCGAACGGCAGATGACACTTGAGGAAGCGCCGATGCTCCTGCGGCTCGATCAGCTCCCACAGCGTGGGCAGCGGCGGGCCAAACCGCTGGTCGATCCACGGGGACAGCTTGGTCAGCAAGCACGGTGCCGGAGACTGGAACACGAGCAGGCTCACGATGCGCTGCATCCAGGTCGTGCCGCACTTGGACTGCGTGGCGATCACGATATCGCCGGTGCGCGGCGCGAAGGTCTGCCAGCGCGTGCTGTCGTGCAGCCAGGTGTGGTAGTGGCGCTCGGCCTTCCTGATCTCGCGCATGTGCGAACCTCGGTTAGACGCTGTAGCCACCGTCCACGACGAGCGTCTGTCCGGTGACGTAGCCCGCGCTGCGCTTCGAGGCCAAGAACGCCACCGCTTCCGCGACGTCTTCCGCGCTACCGAAGCGGCCGAGCGGTGCGTTCTTGCGCGCCGCTTCGATCCAGGCCGGCGAGAGCTCGCCTTCCTTGAGCCGCAGGAACATGCCTGCTTCGACCACTCCCACGGCCACACAGTTCGCCCGAACGCCGAAGCGGCCCTCCTCTCGCGCCACGGCTTTCACCAGTGCCTCGATCGCAGCCTTGGGCGCAACCGAGAGGACATCGCGCACGGGATGCCGGTAGAGGCCCGCGCTGGTCAACGCGACGATAGAACCGCCCACCTCGCGTAACCGCGGCAGCGACGCGCGCACCACGTGGAAGAAGCCGTCCACGTCGGCGTGGAGCACGCGCTGCCAGGTCTCCAGCGTGATTTGCGAGACGTACTGCATCGGGATCTCGCTGCCGACCGCATGGACCACGCTGGTGAGTCCCTCGACTCCGGCCACCGCGCGCTCCACGGCCGAGGCGTCGGTCAAGTCCACAGCGACCACGTGCGCGGTCCGTCCGAGCTCGCGTACGCGCGCGGCACAGGCTTCGGCGGCGGCAGCGTTGCGCCGGTACGTCAACACGACGTCGACGCCCACTTCGGCCAGCTTGATGGCGATCGCCGCGCCGAGGCCACCCGATCCACCCATCACGAGCGCCACGCCAACTTCCTGCGCCATCGCGGGCAGCCTAGCACACTAGTCCTTCAGCCATGGGGCAACGTCTCCTCATCCCTGTCTGCGGTATCTTCCTGCTCGCGATGCTGAGCGCTTGCGGCAAGTCGCCTCGCCCTTCCACCGCCGCTGTGAGCGACGCCGGTCGGCCAAGCGGCGGCCGCAGCGGCGCGAGTGATGCGGGATCGACGCAAGATCCTGTCCCTGCGGCCGGGAGGGGCGGCGCCGGCCAGGCGGGCGGCGCTGCAGGTACGAGCGCCCCGCGCGCCGGATCGGCTGCGGAATCTGGTGCGGGTACAGGCGGTTCACAGGCCGGCAAGTCCGCGAGCGGTGGAGCTCCGGTGGCCGGCAGTGCAGCTGGCAGCGGCGCGGAGCCGCGCAGCGTGAGCTTCATGACCCGCATGCTCTCTCCCGACCACATCGCCGAGGGAGCCGCAGTGGACGACATCAATGGCGACAAGGTGCTCGACCTGATCGCCGGGCCGCGCTGGTACGCGGGACCAAACTTCGAGCTCGGGGGCACGCTCGTCGCCGATCCTCCGAAGCTCAGCAAGGACCAGTACAGCCTGTTCTTCCTCACCTTCACTGCAGACCTCAACGGCGATGGTCGCAGCGACGTGATCGGCATCGGCGATGCAGGCGGAGGCAACGGCAGCGGCACACCGAACGCGTACTGGTACGAGAACCCGGGACCCGACAAGCTCGCGTCGCCCTGGACCAAGCGTCCGGTGTTCGATCAGCTCGTATCCAACGAGTCGCCGGTGTTCCAGAACCTGGTCGGTGACGGCGCGAACGAGCTCGTGTTCATGAGCAACGGCAAGCTCGGATACGCGGCGCCTGCTGGCTCGCCGACTGCCACCTGGAGCTTCATGATGATCAGCGGTGACATGAGCTGGAACGGACCTTACATCCACGGGTTGGGTGTGGGCGACATCGACGGCGACGGGTTGTTCGACGTGGTCGAGCGCAGTGGCTACTGGCGGCAAACGTCAGCGCGGCCCTGGGAGCGGCACGCGTTCGAGTTTTGGTCGGGGAGCACGTCCGGCCGCGCGTCGAACTGGGGTGGCGCCGGGATGGCCGTCTACGACGTGGATGGTGACGGCGATGCCGATGTGGTCAGCGTGCTGGCGGCACATCAGTACGGCCTCGCGTGGTTCGAGCACAAGCCCGGCGAGCAGCCCGAATTCATCGCACATCCGATGCTCCCAACCGCTGCGAGCCCGGAGAATGTCAGTCAACTGCACGCACTGGTCAGTGCGGACGTCAATGGCGATGGCCTGCTCGATATCGTGGTCGGTAAGCGGTATTACGCACATCCTTCGTCTTCGCCGGATCCCGGAACCGACGACCCGGCGAAGTTGCTGTGGTTCGAGTTGAAGCGCGACGGCAGCGGCGCGCACTTCGTGCAGCACGTGGTGCACGAGAACAGCGGAGCCGGCTGCTCGTTCGTCGTGCGGGATCTCAACGGCGACGGCAAGGTCGACATCTTCACCACTAACAAACGCGGCACCTTCCTCCACTTACAACAATAGCCCAGCCAACTCTGGTATCCTCGAGGGGATTGAACCACTCCGGACTCAAGCTCGCCCCGAGCCATCCGTTCGAGACGTGGCCGCTCCACGCGTTCCACAGACATTATGGGTTTGCCTGGTACTGCATGCAGCAGAAGGCGCTGATCACGCAGACCACGGTGCCTCACGCCAAGATCGAAGGTGGGAAGGTGCTCTGCGACTGGATCGACCTCGCGCTGCGCGAGGACGGGCCGGGCATCGCGGCCGCGGGCGGCATCTTCCTGTTCCACGACTTCCGCTCGCTGTCCGGGTACGACACCGAGACGCGCGTCTTGATCAACGAGCGCATCAAGCTTCGCAAGCCAGGCTACTCGCGACGCACGATCATGGTCGTGCGTCCGACGCCGATCTGGCGCATGGCCATGCGGGTGACCGATCTCACGCTCGCGATGCTGGGCATGCCACCGGCCAAGATGACCAGCGAGATCGAGCGCGCGGCAGCCGAGTTGTCCGGTTTCGCGATCGACCGCACGCCGCCCACGTGGTTTAACCTCGGGCGGTGACTACCCCCCTGCCTGCATGGCTCGAGCCGATGGCGGCCACGCTCACGCGTGAACGCTTCAGCGGGCCCGAGTGGGTGTTCGAGCGCAAGCTGGATGGCATTCGGCTCCTGGCCTTCAAGTCAGGCAGCAACGTGCGGCTGATGACGCGCAACCAGCTGCAACGGAACGACTGGTATCCAGCAATCGTGGAGGCCATCGCCGCGTTGCCCGTGGGCGACGCGATCCTGGACGGCGAGGCGACGGGGATGTTCGGGCAGCGAGGCGTGGCCGACGGCTACCACCTGTTCGACGTGCTGTGGCTCGACGGCGATGTCACCACGCGCCCGCTCGCCGAGCGTCGCCGGTTGCTGTGCGAGCTTCCGCTGCAGCCTCCCCTGTACCTGGTGGAGCGGCTCGCCGAAGCGCGGCCGTGGGAGCGCGCGTGCGCGGAAGGCTGGGAGGGCGTGATCGCCAAGCGCGAAGACGCGCCGTACGAACACCGCCGCTCGCGCAACTGGCTGAAGATGAAGTGCGAGGCGGGCCAGGAATTCGTCGTCGGAGGCTTCACCGAGCCGCGGGGCAAGCGCGTGGGGGTGGGCGCGTTGCTGCTCGGCTACTTCGAAGCCGATGACTTCGTGTTCGCGGGCAAGGTCGGCACGGGCCTCGATACGCAACTGCTGCTCGAGCTTCGAGCACGCTTCGACGCCCTCGCGCTCGAACGCTCGCCCTTCACGAGGGCCGTGGGTCTGCCGCGAGCAGCCCACTGGGTGCGACCGGAGATCGTGATCGAAGTTGCGTTCATGGAGTGGACACCGCACGGCAAGCTTCGCCACCCGCGCCTGGTGCGCGTGCGCGACGACAAGTCCGCGCGCGAGATCATGCGCTCGCAGCACTAGTGGTGCCAGGGCTTGCGTAGCTGGGGAAGTGGTCTGTCGAACACGCCCATTTCGCGCTCGCTGAAGTCGTGCTGGCGCCGGGCGCTGTCGTCGAGGAACTTGCGACTCGCGGCTCGGGTCTGCTGGACCAGGAGCTGCACGTCCGTGCGGAGAGGCGCGAGCACGGCTTCCGCTTCTGGGCGGCGTTGCATCTCGGCAGCGACCTCGGCATCGATGCGTCGCGACCAGCTCCAGGCTGTCGTCGGGTCCTCGGGCAAGAACTCCCGCGTCAAGCGCAGCTCGAAATCCCAGCGCGCGAGCGTGTCATCCAGCTCGCGTGGGTGTTCGATCGGCATGGCTGACCTCCTTTCGTGAGATCTCACAGGAAGCATGCGCCGGACCAGTGCCGGGAGCCACTCGCCGCCTTCTCATCGCCGTGCGAGGTGACACATCCACCTCATGCGGCGAACTGACACAGCGAGCTTGGGTTCAGTCGCCGTTGCCGTTGTCGTAGAGCGTGCCGAGCTTGAGCACGCGAAAATCGGCCAGATCGATCTTGTCGCGCAGCTCGTACATGTCGAGCACGCCGCTCTTGAAATACGCCTGGGACTCGGGCGAGCCGTCCGCGTACAAGCTGATCGCGCCCGAGTGATCGCCCATGTATGCGCCGTATTTCTGGAGCGCGAGCATGATCGCGCGCCCCGACTTCGACAGCTTCAGGCTATCCAGGTTGATCGATGGGTCGTACTGGATCCGGCCCCCACACGGGATGCCGCGCGCCTTGATCACGTCCGTGCCGATCTTGGCCTGTGCCGTGCTCGCCGGGGATTCGTACAGTCCAGCCTGCGCATGGTGGTACGCGAAGACCAGCGCGTGCTCGATCACGCCGGCCTCGATCTCGTCGCGACGGATCAACCCGGCGATCAACGGGAAGCCGCAAGCTCGGGCGCCGTGCGACGTGTACCAGGTCGGGTTGTCCTTCGCGAGCGGGCGCACGCCGCTACCCGTGAGGTCCATGGAGGCACCGAGCCCGCAGGTCCATTTGCCGCTCTTCTGCTGGACGTTCCACAAACCCCACTCGGTTTGCGTCGAGCGATCGACGATCAAGATGTGGTGATCGCTATCGGGATCGGGCTTGGCACCGTCAGGCCACGGGATCATCGCGCTCCGGTTCATGCCGTTGTTGCCGCCCGTGAAGCCGAGTCCTCCGATGTCGCACTGCACGAGTTGCTTCGGCGTCGTCGCATCGGCGAAGTACATCGGAATCGAGTAGCTCGCGATGTTGACGTCGAGGTGCTCGCCGTAGGGGCTGCTGCTCTCGAAGTCGGCGATGCGGACCGCGCTATCGGACTCGAGCTCCGGGTTGGGACCGATCGGAGTGTTCCAGGGACTCTGATCGTTGAAGGGCCGCATCACGGATCCGTTGGAGACGCCGCTGCCAGCCGCCCCTCCGGATGCTCCGCCGCTCGGAGCAGCACCAGCCATTCCGGCGCTGCCGCTGCCAGCGGCGCCGGTTCCG
>DATEOF010000245.1:0-19663 GCA_035274465.1 Polyangiales bacterium | reverse complement strand
GTGCGCAACAAGTTCGACTCGCTCACGCCCGGTGACGGCAGCACGCAGTTCTGGGTGATCAGCAACGATCCCCACTACGAGTACGGCGCTCCGCCACCGGCATTGCGCGAGCGCATGCTGGGCCAGACCGGCCCGCGCGATTTGCAGCTCGAGAACGAGCCCGGGCGCACGTACAAGAGCTTGCTCGGCGCGGTCGGCGCGAACCAGGAGCGCCCGGCCGTGCGCATCCTGGTCGCGAGCGACACGGCGCTGTACTCGCAGACCGTGCACAAACTCGTGACCGCGCTCGTGCTGCTGTCGGCTGCGGGCGTGTTGCTGGTGGCGCTGCTCGGCCGCTACATCGCCAAGCTCGGCCTGCGGCCGCTCAGTCAGCTGTCGAGGGAGGCCCACGCGCTGAGGCCGCGCAACCTGGCGCAACGCCTGATGCTGTCTCCCCTGCCAGGCGAGCTGGCCGATCTGAAGAACTCGTTCAACGGCGCGCTCGCGAGGCTCGAGGGCGCGTACCAGCAGCTGGAGGCCTTCAACGCCGACGTCGCCCACGAGCTGCGTACGCCGCTCACCAACCTGATCGGTCAGACGCAGGTGGCGTTGGCGCGCGAGCGCAGCGCGAGCGAGCTGTGCGAGGTGTTGCAGTCGAACCTGGAAGAGATCGAGCGCCTGCGGGTGATCGTCAACGACATGCTGTTCCTGGCCAGCGCGGACCAAGGCGCGACCGCGCAGGAATGCCGGGCGAGCTCGCTGGCCGAGGAAGTGGCCAAGACCGTCGAGTTCCTCGAGTACATCATCGACGAGGCGCAGGTCGTCGTGCGCGTACAAGGCGACGCGCGCGGCTTGATCGAGCGCTCGCTGTTCCGGCGGGCGCTGACCAACCTGGTGCACAATGCGGTGCAGCACTCGGAGCCGGGCAGCGAGATCGTGGTACAGATCGCGCAGAACGGCGGCAGTGTGCGCGTCGAGGTGAAGAACCCGGGCCAGGCGTTCTCGAACGAACACGCCGAGCGCCTGTTCGATCGCTTCTACCGGCTGGACCGCGCGCGCGGCAACAGCGGTGAGAACCACGGCCTGGGCCTGTCGATCGTCAAGGCCGTGGCCACGATGCACGGCGGCACGGTCTTCGCGGTCAGCGAGAGCGGTTTGAACACGGTGGGCTTCACCGTGCTCTCGGCGTAGGTCGCCGCTAGGCCCGAACGTTCAAGCGCGCCTGAGGGCGGGGCGTCAGCGGGTGCCACTCGGCGTGGGCGCTGTAGGCCTCGGCGGCGCGGCGTGCGTCGGGAGCGCCGAGGCGTGCGGCTGTCGGCGGCGGCAGATCGGCGGTCAGCGAGGCGAGCAGCGCTTCGTTCGCGGTGGCTGCCGGCGGTTCGTACTCCTGGTCGGCCCAGGTCGCGGCTGCGGCCGCTTCGCCTTGCTGCGCGTCGGGGCCATCGCTGACGATCTCGACGCGGACCGAGACTCGGCTCTCGCGCGGCGGATTGACCACCACGCCCTGCACGACCTGCTCGGGCTGCGGGTCTTGCTGCTGACGGCTGCGCTGTCCAGCCCCGACGGGCGGTGGGAGCTGGCGTTCGCGCACGCCCGTGCCGAGGACCATCATCTTCGGTCGACTGTAAGCAGTGGGTATGGGCTTGTCACGTCACGGGATCTTCATGTCGCCGCACGGGGTATGGAGCTGACCAGCCGAGGGGATCGGCACGAGTGCAGAATTTCGCGGGGAGGTGGGCCCTGCGCTTATGCTGCCACCCATGTCCGAGAGTGACGACGCCGATGTCGAATATTCGCCGCCCTCGTACGAGCGGGTGGAGAAGGCGACCCGCAAGGCGGTGAAGCGTTACTTCAAGGCGAAGGGTCCCGACTGGGTGCAGCGCATCTTGATCGCGGCCGCGATTCTCCTGCCGTGCGTCGCACTGTCCTTGTGGTTCGATCTACCGCGCGAGTGGCTGAAGTTGCCCGCGCTCTTGGGCTGCGGCGGGTTCTTCGCCGGCATCGTGTTCGATCGCATCTATGCGCTGCAAGCCTCGCGCGCCGAGGTCGACGAGGTGGTTCGCAGTGAGCTGGAACGTTCACAAGACCTCGCGCTGCGGCGCGCCGGCATCACGAAGGACGACCTTCGCGTCGAGCAGGGCTGCGTCTTTCGCAACTCGCTGAAGAAGGACAGCGACAAGAAGTACGGCGGCGCGTTCCGCGCTCACAAGGGCAACACCAAGGACTACAAGCTGCGCTGGACGCCACAGGAGTTCACGCGCGTGAACTTCGGGCAGGACCAGCTGTTCATCTACCACGTGGCGATCGATCTCACGACCGGTCAGGCGTTCGAGGAGGTCACCCGCGAGATCGCCTACCGCGACATCGTCTCGGTCGAGACCAACGGCGAGCGCGTCACCAAGCCGATCCTGTCGACTCGCAAGCTGCTCAAAGCCGGGCGGTACTGGGCGTCCAGGGGCGGGGTGATCAGCGGCACCACGCTGATCACCGACGGCGAGCAGACCGTCACCTTGCGCCTGCGCAGCGGCGAGGATGTGCTGCTGGCCCGCTGGGTGGGTATCGAGGGCCCGATCCAGCCCGACGAGGTCCAGGTGAACAACCAGGCCACCGCGCACCTGACCAAACAGCTGCGCGAGTTGCGTCAGGAGCCCGTGAGGGTACGCGTGGCGCCGCGAGTGGTCCGGCACTGACAGTTTCACCACAACAGCCAGGTTGCCTTGCACAGGTAGACGCTGCCGACGCAGAGCACGATCGTGCGACTGTAGCGGCGAAAGGTCGCGTCGCTCATGCGCTCGAGGATGGCGGTGCCGAGCTTGGTGCCGGAGAGCGTGGCGAGGAATACGCCGAGCACGAGCCCAGGGTCCACGCTGCCGCGCGCCAGCGCGGGCAGGAAGTAGGCGAGCTTGAGCGAGTGCGAGAAGCACTGCGTGACGGCCTTGGTCGCGACGACCTGGTGGCGGCCGAGCTTCGAATCCACGAAGGCGATGTCGAGCAAGGGTCCGGCCGCGCCCGCCGTCAGCTGCAACGCGGCGACCGCGCAGCCAGTGGCTGCAGCCGCGCGCGGCCGCTCGAAGTCGAACCAGCGAGCGGGCAAGACGGCCGCGATGAAGGGTGTCAGGCCGAGGCCCAGGAACACCAACCACGGGTCGGGCACCCAGTGCACGCACGACAGCGCCGCGAACGCCGCTGCCGAGCCGATCACGTAGTAACCGACGCCGCGCCAGTAGACCGCGCGCCACAGCAGGTAGGCGCGCGCCAGGTTCGAGATCAGCTGGGTTGCGCCGTGCATTACCATCGCGGTCGGGATCGGTAAGAGTGCGGCGTACACGCCCATCAGCAGCATGCCGCCGGCCATGCCGAACACGGCGGAGAGCACGGCGGTCAGGAGGGAAGTCAGGCTGAGCAGCGCGATCAACATGGGATTGCGCTCAGTCTGAGGCGGCGCTACCTCTTCCGTAAGCGAATCGATGGAAGATAACCTAGTCGCGATTGGAATATGATCGATCGCCTCGAAGCGCTGGCTGCGCTGCGCCGCAGCGGCACGCTCGGGCGCGCGGCCGCGCAGCTGCGCATCACGCAGTCCGCGGCGAGCAAGCGCATCGCGGCGCTCGAGGCCGAGCTCGGGTGCAAGTTGGTCGAGCGTCACGGCCGCTTGCTGCGCTTGACCCCGGACGCGGAGCGCCTGCTCGACGACGCGCGTCCGCTGCTGGTCAGCCTGCGCGAGGTGTTGTCGGCGCGCGCCTCGCAAAGACAGGCGCCGCTCAAGATCGCGGCCACGGACTCGCTGCTCGCGTCCTGGCTGCCAGCCAGCTTGCGCTCCGCTCTCGATCGGTTACCCGAGCTGGCGATCGAGCTGCACGCGCACCGCGGTCCGATGCTGATCGAGCGTGTCCGCTCCGGCGACTATGCGCTCGGCATATGTCCAGCGCTGCCCGGTGACAAAGACCTGGTCGTGCGCGAGCTCGGTCGCGAGCCGCTGGTGATCGTGCCCGCGCGCCTCGAACCGTTGCGGCGCGCAACACAGGTTCAGGTCTGGGCGATCGAGACGCAGTCGCTGACCTGGGAAGCGATCGCTTCGCGATTGTTTCGAGTCAAACGCGCGACGGGCTTCTCCATCGAGATCGTGGCTCGGCTGGAGTCATTCACGGCACTCGTGCAGGTCGCACGAGCAGGCTTCGCGAATGCCCTGGTGCCGATCGGAGTCGCGCGCGATCTGGGCGTGCCGATCGATCGGCTCGTGCGCCTTGGCGATCTCAGCCGGCCGATCGCGGTCGTCGCGCGGCGCAAGACGCTCGAACAGAGCGCTGTCAGGGCCTTGCTCGCGGAGATAGGCCCGATCATTGCTGCTCCGACTGTCCACCGCTCATGAGGCGTTCGTGTGAATGGACACACAACCGAACCCCGTGGCTGGTCATGCTGACAGCACATTTGTTTCACACCTTACATCAGCTCTTGTTCTAACTGTTTTCACGTTCCGTCATCTGCGGCTGGATGTTTTGGTTGCCAGCATGTGAGAATCACGGCATGGCGGACTTTGGGGAGCTGGACCGGCTAGCGACTGAGAACGCAGAGCTGCGGCATCGCCTGCATGAACTCGAACGCAGCGCGGCTGCTGCGATCGACATCACCGAGCACAAGCGTTTGCGTGATACCGCCGCGAAGTTGAAGGTGGCGATTCGCGCGACCGGACTGGGACTGTGGAGCTTCGATGTGGCGTGGGGGCGGTTGAGCTGGGACGAGCGCACGTGTGCACTGCACGGCCTGGACGCCACCCCGACGCTAGAACGCTACGTGCAGCAAATCGTGCATCCGGCAGATCGTACGGATGTACTCGCACGTACGCGACGTATCTTACAAACCGGGCGTTGGGAGAGTGTGCCCTATCGCATCGTGCGGCCGGATGGCGCGGTTCGCTGGATGCTGACCAGCGGCGGCACGGTGTGCTCTTCGGATGGCTCACTCTGCGAGTTGGTCGGCGGGATGTTGGACGTCACCGAGCAACGCACGCTGGAGGATCAGCTGCGCCAGGCGCAGAAGATGGAAGCCATCGGCAACCTCAGCGCGGGCATCGCGCACAACTTCAACAACATGTTGGCGGTGATCATGCCGTCGCTCGAAGTCGCCGTCTGCCACCTGCCGAACGAGCGCAAGCCGTTGCTGCGCGAAGCGGCACACGCCGCGCGTCGCGCTTCGGAGCTCGTACGGCAGTTGATGACGTTCGCCGGGCAGAGCCCCTCGAGCCAGCGCGCGCAGCACAGCAGTCACGAGATCGTCGAGACGGCGGTCGGCATCTGCGCGCGTGCGTTCGGCGATCTGCAGCTCGAGACCGTGTTCGAGTGCGCGCCAATGACGTTGTTGTGCAACGCGGGGCAACTGGAGCAGGTGCTCGTGAACCTGTTGTTGAATGCGCGCGACGCGGTGCGCTCGGCGGGTCCGAGCAGCGGCCGCGTGAGCGTGAGGGTCAGCACGCGCAGCGCTGGAGACGAGCCGCGCGTGTGCATTCAAGTGAGCGACGACGGCGTGGGCATGTCCGAAGAAGTTCGCGCGCGCGCCTTCGAGCCGTTCTTCACCACCAAGGGCGCGGGGCGCGGCACCGGCCTCGGCCTGGCGACGAGCTACGCGATCGTCAGGGATCACCACGGCACGCTCGAGTGCTGCTCGCGGCTGGGTCGGGGCACGACGTTCACGCTGGCGCTGCCGTGCGCCAGGGCGTTGGGGGGCGGCTTGTCGGCCGCGGAGCTCCGGACGCTGCGCGGCGTCGATCCGTCGAGCCTGCGCAGCCTCGTCCAGCGGGGAGGCGAGTGAGCTAGCTTCGCTTGCCGAAAGGCTCGCGCCTGAGGGCGCGACCCTTCCGATGATTATCGCGTCGCCGGCGCTGCGCCGCGGCTCCGACGCTTGCGCGCGATGAAGCTGATGGCGGCGAGGCAGAACAAGCCGAGCTGAGCCTGGCTGTGGTTGCTGCCGACGCTGCACCCGGCCTCGAGATCGCCTGGCGGTGGCGCGCGCTTGTCGACGGCGTTGGCTTGAGGATCGAGCTGCCGTGGGGGCTGCTTCGTGGGTTGGTCCGGTTCGTCAGCGGCCGCGTCCGCGACGGGCGTCTCGGGATCCGGGGGAGTGCTGGCGTCGACGACCGGCGCGGACGATCCGGCACCGCCCGAGCCTGCACCTGCGCCGCCGCTCCTGCCCGCGCTCGCGCGACCGGCAGCGCCCGAGCTCATGCCTGCAGCTCCGCCGTTCCCACCATTGCCCGCGCCACCGGCGCCGGCGCGTGAGCCGCCACTACCGCCGCTGCCGCCCGTACCGCTTCCGCCGCTGCGACCTGCCATGTCCGGGTTCATGCCGGTCGAGTCGGGCGGCACGTAGGTACCGCCGGGCGAGACGAGCGTGATCGTGACGTGCATCTTGTACGGATAGAACTGGGGGTCGCCCTGGACCTTCGTACCGTCTTCCTTCTTGAGGATCAGCGAGACCTTGGTGATCCCCTTGGTCCAGTCGACCGCCATGTAGTTCCAGAAGCTGCTGAACTGGCCGGAGAAGTTGTTGACGCCGGTGCCCGAGTACGCCGGCGGGTAACCCATGCACGACGCGGCCGAGTTCTCGAAGCAGATGTTGTAGAGCGTCTTGACCGCGCTCGGCTTGCTCAGGACCTCGAAGCGCACGTAGGCCGTGCCGCTCGCGTAGTCGATCGGGCTGCGCAAGTTCTGGGGGATGCCGTCGGCTGGCTTTGCCGGAAAATGCGAGTCTGACGTGTTTGCCGAGGTTGCCTCGTACGTCAGATCGAGCAGCACGAACTGTTCGGCGTGCGCCCGTCGGGGTGCCGCTGTCAGCAGCAGGCACGAGCAGACGAGGAGGAATGCTGCGCTGAACTTCACCTTGGGACCTCTGGGGGACGTGGGGTTTTTTCTCGGTGTTTATGGGCAATTAATCGAGGAAAATCCCAGCAGTAACATGCGCGGGCGAGGGGGGTCTAGAAGTGTGAGTGGGTGCGGGAAGTGCAGCTGTTGGCGGCCCTGGTGGTGGCCGGCTTCGTCCCTCCCCGGAATTTTCCCGTCGGCCGTGTCTGTCCCGTTCCTGGGTGGAGACCACGGCGACGCCTGCGCGAAGAGCTGCTCGGATGCCGAAAAGCCGGAGAACTGGGAAGGTTTACCTTTGCCTACACCAGAACCGCTACGCTTTTTTTGTCCTGAGCTAACCCCTGGCTGGCGATGCTTGACCCCCATCGCTAACGTTCGGCAACTGTACCGATGATGCCGCAGCATCTCCGAAAAGCCCCCGTCCGGCGCTTCCCCCAGGAGCGGCTCAGCGACGCCGAACTGGTGCACGCGATCGTGCAGGGCGACGGTGACGCTGTAGGTGTGGTGTGGGACCGCTACTCGATGCTGGTTCGCAGCGTGCTGCGCTCCAGCCTCGGCTTCGACGCCGACGTCGAGGATCTGCTGCAGGAAGTCTTCATCGCGTTCTTGCGCGGGGTTCACCGGCTGCGGTCGGCCGAGTCGCTGCGCGCCTACCTCGTCGGCGTCGCGGTGCGGCGCGTGATGGGCGAGCTGCGGCGCCGCCGGGTTCGGCGCTGGATGACGTTGTTGCCAAGCGACGAGATCGGCGAGGTGCACGCGGCGGTCGACGACGTCGAAGGATCGCAGGTGCTGCGCGCGCTGGACCGGATCCTGGATCGGATGCCGGCGCGCCGACGTATGGCGTTCGTGCTGCGGCACGTGCAGGGCTGCGAGGTCAGCGAGGCCGCGGCGATGCTGGGCGTGTCCGAGAGCACGGTGAAGCGCGAGGCGCGCCGGGCGCGCGCTTCGATCGAGATGCGGGCCGCGCAGAGCGAGCCCTGGTTGTGGGATTACTTGCAGCGCTTGGAGTCGGTCGAACATGACTGAACCGGTCTCACAGCGTGATGGCTTTACTCGCCTGGGCGAGCTGGCGCGGCAGGTCGCGTCGCAGCCCGTGACTGCGGCTCAGCACGCCACTGGCCGCATGCGCGTGATGGTGGCCGCTGCGGGCCTCTCGCGCGGCGAGCGAGGGTGGCGTTTGCCCCTGCCGCTCGTGGCTGCGGCTGCAGCCATCCTGCTGTCGCTGGGCGGCATCGGCTTCTACGCACACTGGCAGTCGCGGCCGCTGACCTACGAGGTCGTCGGTGGCCAGCGCTTCGCCACCAACTACGTGGGCGCGCACGCGTCCCAGCCCGCGCGGGTGATGTTCTCGGATGGCTCGGAGATCGACGCGCGGCCCGGTTCGCGCCTGCGCATCGACGACACCAGCAGCGACGGTGCGCGTGTGCTGGTGGAGCGTGGCACGGCAGCCGCGCGCGTCCGGCACCGCGAACGGTCGCGCTGGACGTTCGCCGCCGGTCCGTTCGACGTGAAGGTGATCGGCACCAAGTTCGATCTGGACTGGGATCCAGTCGGTCAAGTCGTGACGGTCACGCTCCACGAGGGCGCGGTCGAGGTCGCGAGCCCGGTCGGCCAGAGCACGTGCATCGTGCGCGCCGGCCAGCGCTTCCAGGCCTCGGTGCCTGCCGGCACGATGACGCTCGAGAACATCGAAGATCTGCCGCCGACTCGCGTGTCGCGAGCCGCGCCTCCCAGCGTGCAGCCGGCGATCGCCGCGGCCGTCGTCGCGCCTGCGCCACCCGCGCGGCCCAGCGCAGTACGTAGCGACAAGCACGCACACGCCGAGCACTCGCTCAAGGCGAGCCCGAAGACGTGGTCCGGCCTGGTGCGTCGCGGCGAGTTCCAGGCGGTGGTCGATCAGGCGCTTGCCGGAGATCTCGACGAGTTGCTCGCCACGTGCCGGCCCGCAGAGGCGCGCGCGCTGGCCGATGCCGCGCGCTACACCGACCGCAGCGCGCTCGCCGAGCGCACGCTCCTCGTCATGCGCAAGCGCTTCCCGGACACCGGGTACAGCAGCGCGGCCGGCTTTCTGCTCGGCCGCACCAGCGAGACGCTGGGCGAACCCGCCGAGGCCGATCGCTGGTACCAGACCTATCTCGACGAAGCGCCTTCGGGTCAGTACGCCGCCGACGCGCTCGCAGGCCGCATGCGCTCGCTGTTCGCGAAGGATGGCGCACAGGCTGCCGAGCCGGTAGCTCGCGAATATTTGCGGCGCTTCCCGGAAGGTGTTCACCTGCGCATGGCGCGGCGACTGGCCGGCCAACCGTAGGACCCGTGCCCCGGCCGGCTTCGCGCGCTCTCGTCATCTGGCTGCTGGGAGCCAGCCTGGCTGCAGCTGATGGCGGCAGGGCCATGGCGCAGAGCGTGGTGCTCGTGCGGCCGCCGGAGTCGGATGCGCAGCTGACGGACGCATCCAACCGCGTCGAGGCGGAGCTCCACCTGCACGGCTTCCAGACGCTGGTCCAGACCGGCGCGCTGGTGCCGGATACCGCCTCGGGGTTGCGCGAGGCTGCACGCAGCGCGAACGCACCCGCCGCCATCGGCTTCACGCGCGAAGCCGGCGAGGGCGCGGTGCAGGTCTGGCTGATCGATCGCAAGACCGGCAGTGAAGCGCTGCGCAGCTTGACGCTGGCCCCGCGTGCCAGCGACGCGCCCAGCCTGGTCTCGGTGCGCGCAGTCGATCTACTCCGCGCCGCCTTCCAGGACTTCCCCACGACCGAGCCACCACCGCCCCCTGCGCCGGAGCCCACGCCGCAGCCCGAGCCCGAGATCTCCGAACCGGAGCCGGAACCCAGCGAACCGCTGCCGCCCCCGCGTCCCTGGTCGCTGGAGCTCGCAGGTACGCTTCAGTGGCCGGGCGAGGAGTTCGGACTGACGTACGGTCCGACGTTCGGGATCTTGTATCGGCCCTGGACCAGCGCGCAGTTCGGGCTGTGGGTCAGCGCCCCCGTGCTCGGCGAACCCGTGACCATGGCGACCGGCAGCGCGACCATGTACCGGGAGCAAGTCTTCCTCGAGGCGCGCTTCGAGGTCCTGCGCGTCGGTCTGTTCAGCCTGGCGCCGCTGGCAGGCGTCGGGCTGGCGTTCCTGCAGGCCAGTGCGGAGCACGTCGAGGGGCCGCGGCCGCCACGCAGCGACTCGGTCGCCGGGGGGCTCGGGCTGATCGGCCTACATGTAGAACAGGGCTTCAGCCCGGGGTTCGGGCTAGGCTTGTCGCTGCGGGCACTGGGTCATCTGCCCGCGCTGGGTGTAGCGGTTGGCGACGATCATGCGGCCTTGCAGTTGCCAGTGCTCGAGGCCGCCCTCGGATTCGTGGTGGAGCTGTAACGTGGGTATTCGGCTGTGGCAGAGCGCATTACTGGGCTGCGTCGCGCTGAGCGCGCAGGCCTGCTCGCTCTCCACGCGCTACGCCCAGACGGCGGGTGAGCCGCCAGCAGCTGCGACCCCCGATGCAGCTCCGAGCGGCAACCCTCCCGACGCCAACAAGCCCGAGATCGACGCCGGCGCCCCGCCCGACCCGCCGCGCGACGCCGGACCGCCGCCCACCAAGCCTGCCTGTCCCACCAACCTCGCCGATCGCATCAGCGTCATCCAGGTCGCAGTCGAGGCCGACATCCGCTACAAGCAGCCGAGCTACGACTACTACCCGATCGACGAGCGCATCTCGTTTGCCGTGGCCGACAACGGGCACGCGTACGTCGCCTGGAGCGACACCTCGGACGCCACGCACGTCACGCCGCTCAACGCCGACCTGTCGCGCCGCGCCGCCGACATCGTGGTGCCCGGCAGCGAGATCGGCGGCTTCGTCGCGCTCGACGACGGCTTCGCGCTGCTGACGCGTCGCACCGATATCGGCGATCCACCGCTCAAGCCCGAGACCGGCGAGACGGTCCGAGGCGCCTTCCTGGTGCGCTACCGCGATCGAACCGAGACTTTCGCGGTGCCGCTCACCGGCACCAAGAGCATCAGCGCTGCGGACTATCCGGATGCGCACGACTGCGTACCGCCGCATCTCTACGGCCGCTTGGCCTGGAACGGCGTGAAGTTCGGCGCGTACTTTCAGGTCCACGGCTGCCGCGGCGATCCGCACGAGTCGTACTGGGCGGACAAGCTGATCTACGCCGACGCGCGCGGCCGCTACGTGACCGGCGGTTGGGGCTGGAACTGCGGCACGAACGTCGGCCTGCGCCTGCTGCCCGAAGCCGGTGCGTTCACCGCGGTGTGCCTCGCCGACAGCCGCCCGACTCCGGGCTTGAACCTCGTCACGCAGGGCGTTCCATTCCGCCAGCTCTCGCCCGAGTTCACGGTCGCCGGCTACGCCGCGGCGGCGTTCGGCTCGCTGGTCAAGGTGTTGGCCGACGGCAGCTACGCGGTCGCCTGGTTGTCGCGCGGCGTGAGCACGTCGAACGGCAGGGTGGCGTCGGCCAAGCCGGCGAATGACATCATCATGCTGCGGCTCGACTCGGACTACTCGGCGCTCGGGCCCAAGAAGTGGCTGGTCGAGACGTCCGCCGCCTCCGAGACCAACCTGCACATGGCGCTCTACGGCAGCGATCGACTGCTGATGATCTGGGAGCGCATCGATCCAGCGCGCTGTACGAACGATCGAACCTGTTGGGGCCCCTACAGCGGCACGACCGCGCGGCTGATGGACCTCAACGGCAACCCGCTCAGCCCGGACAGCCAGATCACCCAGATCCCGAACAGCAGCGAGGATCTGAGCGTGTTTCCCGAAGGTGACCTGGGCTGGGCCTTCGTGATGGAGGACGAGCGCACCTACCAGAACCCGCTGCGCAGCGACGTCCTGGCGAAGCTCCCCGCCAAACGCGTGATCAACATTGCACGCATGCGCGTCTGCGAGAACTGAGGCCGGGTATGCTGGCGCCCCAGCATGATCGACCTCGTCTTCGCCCATCCGTACCCGAACCGTTCGCACAGTAACCGCGCGCTGCTCGAGGCCGTGCGCGATCTGCCCGGGCTCGAGGTGCGCTCGCTCTACGACCTCTACCCCGACTTCGCGATCGACGTCGAAGCCGAACAAGCGGCGCTGTTGCGCGCCGAGATCGTGGTCTGGCAGCACCCGCTGTACTGGTACAGCGTGCCGCCCCTGCTCAAGCTCTGGTTCGACAAGGTGCTGGCGTTCGGTTGGGCCTACGGCGATGGCGCGCACGCGCTGCGCGGCAAGGTGTGTCAGTGGGTGGTGACCACCGGCGGCGATCAGCTGACGTATCGGAGCGACGCGCTGCACGGCTTCAGCTTCGAGCACTTCATCCCGCCGCTGCAGCAGACCGCGCGCTTCTGCGGCATGCACTGGCAATCGCCGCTGGTCGTGCACGGCGCGCGCAAGCTGAGCGACGACGCGGTGCGAGAACACACGGGTAGCTATCGCGAGCGGTTGTCCGCACTGGCGCGCGGCGAGCGCAGCGAGGGTGCGAATGGCTGAGCAAGGCTTGTTGTTCGACGCCGTGCTCTACCTCGGCGCGGCCGTGGTGTTCGTGCCGATCGCGCGCAAGCTGGGGCTGGGCTCGGTGCTCGGCTACCTCGCGGCGGGTTGTGCGATCGGCCCGTTCGGCCTGCGCCTGGTCGACGACGTGCATTCGATCATGCACTTCTCCGAGTTCGGCGTGGTGCTGATGCTGTTCGTGATCGGCCTGGAGCTCGATCCCAAGCGCCTGTGGAGCATGCGCCGAGACGTGTTTCGCGGCGGCGCGTTGCAGCTGTCGGCGTGCGGCGTGGCGCTGTGCGGCCTGGCGATGGTCGCGGGCATTCCCTGGCGCGCGGCGCTGGTCGCAGGCCTCGCACTGGCGTTGTCCTCGACCGCGATCGCCGTGCAGAGCATGGGCGAGCGCAACCTGCTCGGCGCGCCGCTCGGCCGCACGGCCTTCGCGATCCTGCTCTTCCAGGACATCGCCGCGATTCCGCTGATCGGTGTGGTCCCGCTGCTCGCGGGCGCCGGCCAGAGCTCGGGCGAGGCCTGGATCGGTACGGGCAAGGTGCTGACGGCGGTCGTGATCGTGGTGTTCATCGGGCGCTACCTCACGCGACCGGCCCTGCGCGTCGTGGCGGGTACCGAGCTGCGCGAGCTGTTCACCGCCTTCGCGCTGTTGCTGGTCGTCGGTATCGCCATGCTGATGGCGCTGGCCGGCGTATCGATGGCGCTCGGCGCGTTTCTGGCCGGCGTGCTGCTCGCGAGCTCGGAGTACCGGCACGCGTTGGAGACCGACATCGAGCCGTTTCGCGGCTTGCTCATGGGGCTGTTCTTCATGGCCGTGGGCATGTCGATCGACTTCGGCCTGTTCGCGCGCGAGCCGGCAGTCGTGCTGGCGCTGGTCGGCGCCTTCTTGCTGGTGAAGAGCACGGCGCTCGCGCTCCTGGCGAAGCCGCTGGAGGTGTCCGCGCGGCAGCGCTGGTTGTTCGCGGCGCTGCTCGGGCAGGGCGGCGAGTTCGCGTTCGTGGTCTTCGGCGTCGCGCAGCAAGCCCGGATCATGCCGGGCGAATGGGATGCGCGTTTCACGCTCACGGTCGCCTTGTCGATGGCGGCGACGCCCTTGCTGCTACTCGCACACGACAAGCTGAGCGCGCGTTGGGCCAGCGAGAGCGCCAGGGAGTACGACCAGATCTCGGGTGAAGACGCGCCGGTGATCATGGCGGGCTTCGGGCGCTTCGGCCAGATCATGGGCCGCTTCCTGTTCGCCAGTGGGCTCAAGCTGACCGTGCTCGATCACGATCCGGACCAGGTCGAGTTCCTGCGCCGCTTCGGCTTTCGCGTGTTCTACGGCGATGCCACGCGGCTCGACCTGCTCGAAGCTGCGGGTGCGGGTCGAGCGCGGTTGCTGGTGAACGCCATCGACGACATCGACGACAACTTGAAGTTGATCGATCTGGTGCGCGAGCACTTCCCGAAGCTGCGCGTCGTCGCCCGAGCGCGCAACGTCTCGCACTACCTCGAGCTGCGCGCGCGCGGCGTCGACGTGGTGGAGCGCGAGACCTTCGAGTCGGCCTTGACCGCGGGCCGCCACGCGCTCGAGGCGCTGGGCGTCGCCCGCTACGAGGCGCGCGAGCTCGCCGATCGCTTCCGCACCCACAACGTGCGCGCGCTCGAGGCCCTGCTGCCGAACTACCGCGACGAGACCGCACGTCTGTCTCAAGCGCGCGCGGGTCGCGAAGAGCTCGAGGCGCAGATGGAGCGCGATCGCGCCGAGCTCGAACGTTTCGGTACGGCGGTCGGCTGGCAGGAAGAGGTCGACGCATCGACCAAGGGCCGCGACTGACCGTCCGACCAGCCCACCACACCGAGGCGTTTATGCATCGGATGCGAGGGCGATCGCGGCTGTCTGGCCGTCGAGGGGCAGATTCGCGCGCGGCACGGCTGTTGCTGGATGCTGGCCCAGGATGCGCTACCTCGCTCTCGCCACTGACTACGACGGCACGTTGGCCGAGCATGGGACCGTATCTTCGGCGACGCTGGAGGCGCTCAAACGGCTTCGCGAGAGTGGCCGCCGGCTAATTCTGGTCACTGGTCGCGAGCTCGACGATCTGATTCGCGTGTTCCCGGAGTACGCGCTGTTCGATCGCATCGTGGCCGAGAATGGTGCGCTGGTCTTCAATCCAGCGACGCGCGAGGAGAACGTGCTCGGTGAATCACCTCCGGAGGCGCTCTTGCAGCGTCTGGCGGCCGCCGACGTCACGCCACTGTCGGTCGGGCGGGTCATCCTGGCTACATGGTCGCCGCACGAGAAGGTCGTGCTCGAAGCCATTCATGCGCTCGGGCTCGAGCTTCAGGTGATCTTCAACAAGGGCGCCGTGATGGTCCTGCCCAGCGGCATCAACAAGGCGTACGGCCTGCGGGTGGCTCTCCGCGAGCTGACCTTGTCGCGGCACAACACGGTGGGCGTCGGTGATGCCGAGAATGACCACGCCCTGCTCGCCGAGTGCGAGGTCGGCGTGGCGGTCGCGAACGCGTTGCCGATGCTGCAAGAGCGCGCCGACTGGGTCACGCGCGGCGCGCGCGGGGAGGGGGTGCGCGAGCTGATCGCGGAGCTGTTGTCCTCGGATCTACGCGAGCTCGAGCCGAGGCTCACCCGCCACGACCTGCAGCTCGGCGCGTACCCCGACGGCACGCCGGTCGGCATCTCGGCGTACGGCCGGCGCGTGTTGGTCTGCGGCACCTCGGGCAGCGGGAAATCGACGCTGGTCAGCGCGCTGCTCGAGCGCACGTGCGAGCATGGCTATCAGTTCTGCCTGGTCGATCCGGAGGGCGACTTCCACGGCTTGAACGGCGCGCTCGAGCTCGGCGACGATCAAAGCGCGCCCAAGGCCGACGACGCGATCTCCGTGTTGCGGTCCGGCGACGACAACCTGATCGTCAACCTGCTGGCGCTCGCGCTCGACCGGCGCTCGGAGTTCCTGATCCAGCTGCTGGCTCGCTGCGCGGAGCTGCGGGCGAGCACGGGCCGCCCGCACTGGTTCGTGATCGACGAGGCGCACCACATGCTGCCTGCGGTCGACGTGCACCTGCCCGATCCGATCGCGCACCTGCCGAGCGGGCTGCTGATGATCACGGTGCACCCGGACAAGCTGGCCGAGAACGTGCTGCAGCAGATCGATACGCTGGTCGTCGTGGGCAAAGAGCCGCTGGAAGCGCTCGAGACCTTCGCCCGGTCGGTGGGTCGTCCGATCCCCAAGTTCGATGGCGACGCGGCGCTCGAGCCCGGCGAGGCGCTGATCTGGTCGTGCCGTCGCGATGACGTGGCGAGGCGATTCCGCGCTGCGGCGCCCAAGAGTGAGCGCCGCCGACATCACCGGAAATACGCAGCGGGAGCGCTGGGGGAGGATAAGAGCTTTTACTTCCGAGGTCCGGCGCAGCGCCTCAACCTGCGCGCGCACAACTTGATGCTGTTCTTGCAGATCGGTGACGGCGTCGACGACGACACCTGGCTGCATCACCTGCGTCAAGGCGACTACTCGCGGTGGTTGCGGGAGGCAATCAAGAACGACGCGCTGGCCGACGAAGTCGCCGGCATCGAGCGCGATTCAGGGTCGAACGCTGCGGGTAGTCGGCAACGCATCCGCGAAGCGATCGAAAAGGTCTACACGCTGCCGGCATAGAGGAACTGACATGCGCATCGCACTGCTTTCGACTTGTGCTCTGGCCACGCCCCCCAAGAAATACGGCGGGACCGAACTGGTAGTGGCCGAGCTCGCCAAAGGCTTGCTCGGTCTGGGTCACGAGGTGACGGTCTTTGCGACCGGCGACTCGGGGGTGTTCGGCGATCTGCGCCACCACTTTGCGCGGCCGGTCTGGCCGCCCAACGAGCTGGCCGAGTGTCGGCACGCGGGCTTCGCCTGGAAGGCGATCGCGCATGACCCACGCGGCTACGACGTGGTGCACGCGCACCACGCGACCGCCCTGCCGTTTCACTTCCTGAGCGAGGTGCCGACGGTGCTCACGGTGCACCACATGCGCGTGGACGCGTTGATCCAGCACTACCTCAGCTACCCCGAGGTCGCGCTGGTGGCGATCTCGGAGCGTCAGGCTGCGCTCGCGCCCGAGCTGCGCTTCGCGCGAACGATCCACCACGGGCTCGACCCGTCGCTCTATGCAGCTGGCAGCGGCGACGGTGGCTACCTGGCTTTTTTGGGCCGCTTCGCGCCGGAGAAGGCCCCACACCTGGCGATCGACGCGGCGCGCGCGGCGGGCATGCGCTTGATGCTCGGCGGCGAGCCGCACCCGGTTCCCGAGTCACAGCGCTACTTCGAGCGTGAGCTCAAGCCGCGCTTCGCCGCCGCAACAGACCTGGAATGGTGTGGTGAGCTGTCGCACGGCCCGAAGGTACGGCTGCTCTCGGGTGCCCGCGCACTGTTGTTCCCGCTCGATTGGGAGGAGCCGTTTGGGCTGGTGATGATCGAGGCCATGCTGGTGGGTACTCCGGTGATCGCGTTCGCGCGCGGCAGCGCCCCGGAGGTGATCGAGGAAGGCGTGACCGGCTATTTGGTGCACAATGCGGAGCAGATGGCCGAGCGCATTCGCCAGCTGGATCGGATCGATCGCGTGCGTTGCCGCGCCCGGGCGCAACAGCGCTGGGGCATGGACCGCATGGCGCGCGAGTACGCGGGGCTCTACATGCAGCTGCGGGAACGAACCGGGCGCGCTGCGCGCAGTGCGCGCGTCGTGCCGTTGATGCTGCCAGAGCGGGCAGGCGGAAGCGACGCCCGCACACGTGCAGCCGCGGGGACCGAGCATGGTGCAAAGCATCGATGAGACGCGCGAACACAAGACAGAACGGCAACTGACAGCGGCGGACCCGGAGCGCGGCAGCCCGCTGGTGCTGAGCTCCGCGCGCGACACCGAGCAATTGGTGTGCGCGCGCGGCTCGCTGTTCCTGGTCACCGAACGCCACGGCGACGTCGCGCCGCCGGGGGCCGTCGAGCTGGGCCTCTTCCAGCACGACACGCGCTACCTGTCACAGCTGGAGCTGCGCGTCGACGTCGGAGACCTGGTGTACCTGTCGGCAGATACCTCGCACGACGCGTTCAACCAGGTCGATCTGATGGTCTCGGGTCTCGAACCGGGCGAGTTCCTGGATGACCCGCAGAACTTCCTGCACGTCTGCCGCCGTCAGCTGCTGAATGGCGGGCTGTTCGAGTCGCTGACGCTGACCAACTTCTTGGGACGGACGGTCGCGGTCACGCTCGAATTGCACTTCGATGCCGACTTCGCCGACATCTTCGAGGTGCGCGGCGCCAAGCGTCCGCGCCGCGGTCAGCTGCAATCGCCGAGCGTCGGCGATGACACCGTCGTGCACGCCTACGAGGGTCTGGACGGTGTGCGCTACTCGACCGAGTTCAGCTTTTCTCCGCGGCCGACGAGGCTGGAGAAGAATTTGGCTCAGTTCAGGCTCGAGCTCGTGGCGGGCGGCAGCCAAAAGCTCGAGCTGCAGGTCAAGCCGCAGCGCGACCGCCCGCCCAGCCGGCAGACGCACATCCCGTTCGAGCAGCACATGGCTCGCCAGACCGAGCAGACGCACGCCTTCCGCGAAGCGTCGACGCGCGTGCGCTGCAACGACGCCATGCTCCAGCACGTGTTCGAGCAGTCGGTGGTGGATCTCTACCAGCTTCGTGTCGAGGTCGGCGGGCTGCACGTGGTGGCCGCGGGTATTCCGTGGTTTTGCTGCCCGTTCGGTCGCGACTCGTTGTTGACGTCGTACGAGGCGTTGCTGCTCAATCCGGAGCTCGCCCTGCAGTCGCTGCGTGTGCTCGCGTCGTTTCAGGGCAAGCGCGACCACGACCTGACCGACGAAGAGCCGGGCAAGATCATGCACGAGCTGCGCTTCGGCGAGATGGCGAGGACCGGTGAGATGCCGCACTCGCCCTACTACGGCACGGTGGATGCCACGCCGTTGTTCGTGGTCGTCGCGGATGCCGCATATCATGTGACCTCCGATCTCGGCTTCCTGCGCGAGCTGCGCGAGCCGCTGCTGGCTGCGCTGGGCTGGATCGATCGCCACAGTCAGAACGCCACGCAGCTGGTCAGCTACCGGAAGCGCAGTCCGCGCGGCCTCGACAACCAGGGCTGGAAAGACTCGCGCGCGGGCGTGTCGTTTCCCGACGGGCGCCGCGCCGAGCCGCCGATCGCGTTGTGCGAAGTGCAGGGCTACTGCGCGGACGCGTATCAGCGCGGCTCGCACCTGCTGGAGGTGCTCGGCGACGCCGAGTTGGCGGCGACCTACGCCAAGCGCGCCGCGGCGCTTCGAGCCCTGGCGGAGGAGCGGCTGTGGCTGCCGGACGCCGGGCGCTATGCGTTCGCGATCGACGGTCGGGGGCGCGCGCTGGACACCGTGGTGTCGAACGTCGGGCACCTGTTGTGGTCGCGCGTTCCGACCCCCGAGCACGCGATCACGACCGCGCAGCAGCTGCTGGCGCCCGCTTCGTTCTCGGGTTTCGGCATCCGCACGCTGGCGACGGGCCAGGCTGTCTACAATCCGCTCAGCTATCACAACGGCACGGTCTGGCCGCACGACAACGCGCTGATCGCCAAGGGCTTCGCGAACTACGGCATGACGCGCGAAGCCGCCCGGGTCTTCGATGGCCTGATCCGCGCGATGGGCCACTTTCGCGACCGGCGCCTGCCCGAGTTGTTCTGCGGCGTGCCCAGTAGCTCGGGCACCCTGGTGCGCTATCCGGTGGCGTGCAGCCCGCAGGCGTGGGCCTCTGCTGCGCCGTACTTGCTCCTGCAAGCCTCGCTCGGCCTGCACCTCGACGCGCCCAATCGACTGTTGTCGATCTCCAACGCCAGCCTGCCCACCGCGCTGGAATGGGTCGAGCTCGATGGCTTGCGCATTGGGCCATCGCGCGTGACTTTGCGCCTGCGGCGCACCGGTGAGCGCGTTCACATCGAACGCCTCGATGTATCCGGGCCAGCGGTCCGCACCGAGATCGAGATCGATTGATGCAGCTGATGGCGGCGAGCACGACGTAGAGCGCGGCGGACTGCCCCACCGCCGCACCGGGAACTCGCCCTTTGCATGCGACCCCGAAATTTCTGCTGCGTACCGAAATCCACTCTAGTCGTGTTTTGACCGCTGAGCTTAGAACGAAACTTGACGAACATTGGCCATGCGGTGGCTGTGGGCTGAGGCGGACGCGCGCGTTGCGTAAGTGCCGGGGCGAAATGGTTCACTGAACGCACCACCTGCGAGGGTTCGGCGTATTGAGTGGCACCCTCCGAATCGGGTAACGTGGCGACTGCTTAGGCTGACTGCCGCGGGGGCGGCACCGTAACGGAAACGCGC
>DATEOF010000244.1:0-13885 GCA_035274465.1 Polyangiales bacterium | reverse complement strand
TTCTCGGCGGCGGTCGGCCCCTCCGGGACGGCGGGCGCCTTGGTGGGTGCGGCGGCTGCGGCCGGCTCGCTCGGCTTCTCGGCGGGCTTCTCGCTGGGGGCCGGGGCGGCGCTGGGAGCGGCAGCCTTTTCGCCTTCGTTTTCGCCGTGACCGCTCGGCAGGTTCAGCTTCACCTCCAGCGGCACCTCGGGTCGAACCGTGGCCACCTCGACGGCGGCGATGTTGCCGTTGGTCTGCGCCTCGAAACGGTAGGCGCCCGGCTTGAGCTCCATGGAGGCGGCTTGCCCCACCGTCAGCGGACCGTGCGGCTCCCCATTCACGAGCAGCACGGCATCCTGCACGTCGCTGAAGACTCGCACTGTCACCGGCTTCGGCTCGACCGGGGGAAGTGGCTTGGCGGCGGCCTTCGGCTCGGCCGGGGCCATCTGCGGCTCGGACGGGGCGCGCTGCAGCGCCGCGGTACCGTTGGAACCGGACACGGCCAAGATCCAGGCGCCGCCGAGCAGCGCCACGAGCCCGAACGAGACCCACAACACAGAGCTCGCGCCGCTGTGCGACTGCGTGGCCACCTCGTCGTGTCCGTGGACCGGGCCGGGCGGCCCGCTGTTGCGCGAGTTCGTGGCCTCGGTCACTTCGTCGTCGGAGTAGACGCTCTTCGCGCCGGCGACCGGCAACAACGGATACTGGAGGTAGCCGAAGCTGTCGGTGTCGCGCAGCGCAGGCAGACCGTCACCGCCGAAGTCCACCACCAGCACGGTGATGTTGTCGTGCCCGCCGCCGCCCTCCGCGTACTTGGTCAGCATGGTGGTGCACTCCGCGGGATCGGGCACGCTCAGCAAGGTGTCGCGCAGCGAATCCACGTGCACCAGGCCGGACAATCCATCCGAACACAGCATCAGGCGATCGCCGCGCCGCAACTCGACGAAGGTCAGATCCACCTGCACCGTCTCGGACGTCCCGAGCGCCTGCAGAATGATGTTCGAGTGCTCGAAGGCTTCGGCCTCGGCCTCGGTCAGGTGCCCCGCCTCGATCAGCTGGTTGACCAGCGACTGGTCCTTGGTCAGCTGCTTGAGCGCGCCACCGCGCAAGAGATAGGCGCGGCTGTCGCCGACCTCGGCGATGAACAACACCTTGTCGATCAGCACCGCGACCGTCGCGGTCGTACCCATGCCGCGGCGGGAACGCTCTTTCTGCGCGGACTCGAAGATGCGCTTGCCGGCCTCTTCGACCGCAGAGACCAGCCGGCGCGCCAGCTCGTCGCGCTCGCGCGGGGGACCGCTGCGGCGCAGCGCCTCGTGGAGAATGTCCACGGCCATCTGGCTGGCGACCTCGCCGGCCGCCGCACCGCCCATACCGTCACAGACCGCGAACAGCAGGCCGCCCTCGCCCACCGAATCGGTCTGCACGATGTCGCGCGCAGCGATCTCGCCGGTGGTCAGGTTGGCGATGACGCAATTGTCCTCGTTGTGCTCGCGCACCAGACCGACCGAGCTGCGCCCGGCGAAGCGCACGTTCACACCCGGGCCGGCGAGCTCCGCGGCCGACGAGGCACTGGACAGGCCGCTGCTCTCGGTCGTCGCGGTCAACGCTGCCGGCGGCTCGCTGCCCGCAACCTCGGCCTTGTCCTCTCGCGCGTCACTCATGACCGGCTTTGACCTTCTCGACCGCTCGGGGCGAGATCGAAGCGGAACAGGTGACGACCGAGTCGAAACTGATCTCCAGCAGAAAGCACCCGTTCAGCGCGACATCGCAAGGCAGTCCCGTTGCTCGAACCCAGATCTCGCAAAACGAAGCGCCGATCCTGGGGATGTAGCACAACCGCCGCATGTCGCCGCGAAAGAAACGGATCGTCCGAGAACGTCAGGTCGGCAGTTTCACGCCCCAGCACCGTCTCCGTACGATGCAAATAGTAGACGTCGCGCGCCAGCCCCTCGGTCGTGTACTGCGTCAGCCGCCCCAGCCGCGTTTGTTCGGGCGTTCCAAACACCAAAACTCCATGCTGTGTCGCGGGACCCACCTGGCGCTCAGCCTCCGACGATATCTCGAATCGTAACACTTGCTGGCCGATCAGGATCATATCTCCGTCCGCGAGCGTTTCCGGCTCGCGCAAGCGGACGTAGATCCCGTTGGTACTGCCCAGGTCCAGCAATACGAAACTATCATTTCTGCGCTCAATCCGCGCGTGGCGCGGCGAGAGATAGGGATCATCCCTCAACACAATGTCGCCTTCACGACCACCTATGTCGACCCGATCGCTGCTGATTGGGTACACCGCTCCATCGGAACCATCGCGCTGAATAAGCACGAGCTGCGCACCCGCCACCGCAGCTTGCGGTTTTAGTGAGGCGTTGGCGCCGGCGGTGGCGGAGCTCGCGGACGCACCGATATACGGCGCGCCGCAGAACTTGCAGAAGCGTGCATGCAGCTCACCCGCCGCCCCGCACTGCGCGCAGGGCGCAGCCATGACCCGCGACGAGACCCGAACGGGCGGACCGACCTGAGCGATCTGGTCGGTGGCCGGCATGCTCATCGGCCGAGTGCTCTGGTCGGGGGCCTGGTGCGAGAACAGACGCGAACCTTGGTCGGAGGCGGGCAACTCGACACCGCACTCACGGCAGAACTGATGGCCGGGTGCGTGACCTGCCCCGCAGCTGGGGCAAACGACGATGTTCGCGCCGAAGGCAGCCTGCGTAGGTCGGCTCGCCAGGGGTGCGCCGCAACCATGGCAAAACGCGTGGCCCGGCGGATTGTCCCGATGACAGCAGGCGCAGATCATGGTTGACGCGAGTGGAACCTTGCCACACGGGGTCCGTCAAGATAGAGAGCCGAAAGTCCGATCAGGGCGGGTGCGCACCGGATACCCGCGGGAAAACTCGGTCGCTGAAGCAAAAAAACGCGGACACCCAGCAGCCGCAAACCTCTTGTTGACAACTCTCCCGCTTCGATAGTAGGCGCGTTCCCGACTGGAAGGGATGACCGATCATGGAAATCTTCCTCGACAAGCGAGCGGTCAAGCAGATCAGACAATCCGCAACCGACGCGATAGACGACGGTGATACGGAGACGCTCCGTGAAGACGTCATGGACGCCTTCAGCGAAGAGCAGATCGAAGAGATCGAACGCCGCATCGACAGCGGCGACATGTACGATTTCGTCAGCGACGCCCTGGAAGAATGGGATGGCGATGACGTCGACGAACTGTTCGAGCTACTCGAAACTCACCTCTCGGACCTCGGCGTAGAGCTCAAGTACAAGAACCCGGAGCTCGAAGACGAAGAAGAAGAGCCGGCCGAAGAGGAGGAGGAAGAGGACTTCGAGGGCGACGAAGAAGAGGACGACGGCCTCAGCGAAGACGAGCCGCTCGACCTGCCCGACGGCGACAACGAAGGCTGATCAGCCGGCGCGCACCACCGAGGCAAACGCGTGCAACGCGGCCTCGATCTGGTGCGCGCTCACGTCCAGATGCGTGACCGCGCGCACACGACTCGGGCTGATCGCATTTAGCCTGACGCCTACAGCTGCAGCGCGACGCACGAACTCCCGGGCGAGCTCGGTGCTGGCACCCGCCAGTGCGTGGACATCGAAGATCACGATATTGGTCTGCACGCTGGCCGGGTCGATCGACAGCCCGGGTAAGGCCGCGAGCCCCTCGGCTAGCTGGCGCGCGTGCTTGTGATCCTCGGCCAACCGCTCCAGGTGACAGTCGAGCGCGTAGCTCGCGGCGGCGCACAACACGCCCACCTGGCGCATGCCGCCGCCGAGCATCTTGCGGTAGCGATGCGCGCGCTGGATCGCCGCCCGCGAGCCCGCCAGGATCGACCCCACGGGAGCGCCCAGGCCCTTCGAGAAACAAGCGCTCACGGTATCTGCGGGAGCGGCGAGCTGCTTGGGTGAGAGCCCGGTCGCGATCGAAGCATTCCAGATCCGCGCGCCGTCCAGGTGCACGGCGATCGCACGCTCGTGCGCTTCATGCGCGATCCGCTCCACGTCGGCTTGCGGGAACACCCGGCCGCCGGCGCGATTGTGCGTGTTCTCGATCGCGCACAGCCGCGTCTGCGGGAAGTGATACTCGGACGGCTTGATCGCCGCGACCATCTCCTCGGGCGAATACAACCCGCCGCGCCCGACCACGCTGAAGTTCACCTGAGCCCAAGCCGCGCCGGCGCCCGACTCGTACAACGCGCAGTGCGCGCCCTCGCCCACCAACACGTCGTTGCCACGCTCGCAGTGCACCAGCAACGCCAGCTGATTGGCCATCGTGCCGGACGGCACGAACAACGCAGCCTCTTTGCCCAACAGATCGGCCAGCCGCTCCTGCAAGCGCAACGCAGACGGATCCTCTCCGTACACATCATCGCCTACCTCGGCAGAAGCCATCGCGCGCCGCATCCCATCCGAAGGCCGAGTCACGGTATCCGAGCGCAAATCGATCATACCCACCTCGAGCGGACACCCTTGCACCGCTGACGACCGGTTGCTACACCTCGCTCGCCCAAAGGCCCCCCAAAAAGGGCCGCCAGGGGACACGGTTGCTCGTGCCCGCTTAGCTCAGTGGTAGAGCAGCGCATTCGTAATGCGCAGGTCGTCGGTTCAAATCCGACAGCGGGCTCCGGTTCTCTCAGGCGTCAACGAATCCGCGCGATGTTCTGCAAGAAGCCCGGGACCGTCAGCGAGCGGGTGGGGCCTGCTTCGGCGGTGAGGTTCACCAGCGTGGTCTGCGAGTAGTCGGGCTCGGTCTCGCTCGCGAAGACGTCGCCGTCGATGCGGAACCAGAAGGTGTCTGCGGTGGAGGCGGGCAGCTCGGCGATCGGCGTGAGCTCGTTCGATCGGACATTCCAGCGCGACCAGGTCCACGCGGCCTGGCCCGTGAGCGCCCAGGTCTGGGCTTCGGGTTCGATCTCTGCCTGCGCTTCGTCGAACACGCGCAGCAGGAACTCGTCGTCGCCGACCGGCACCGGCTCGCCTGCGAGCGCGCCGCCCGTGAGATCCGCGAGGTGGACGAGATAACCGGGATCGAATTGCGATTTGTCGCGCGGGACTCGCAGCGCGCAAGGGTCGGTGGTCAGGCGTTCCAGGCGATGGGTCGCCGCGGCCAGTGCCGAGCTGATCAGGTAGATCTCGCCCGAGCCGGCTTCGAGGGCTTGCGTGACTCCGCCGCAGCGCTCGTCGACTTCGTACTTGCTGACCTTGTCGGTCTTCGTGTCCAGCTCGACCAGGCCGGTTTCGCCCAGGACGGTGTCGTTCGTCTCCCAGTCGAACCAGCCGACCGAGAACAGCAGCTTGTCGCCACGCACGACCGCGCTGAGGCTGTAGTACGAGAGGTAGCCTTCGCGCTCGGTTTCAGGCAGGGGGATCGTGCCGAGTACTTCCATCGTCCTCGGGTTCCAGGCGATCAGCTGGCTGCCGCTGGTGTCCGGGTAGTACGCCTTGTCGTCCGACACGAAGTACAGCGCGTCCCACAGGTCTTGCACGCCGTACGGTTGCAAGCTGATCGCCGCGCCTTCGCGCAGTCGACCCTGCTTGTCGAGCGTGTAGCGAGTGATCGTCGGCTCCTCTCCGCCGCCGACTGCGAACCAGCGGTTCTCGCCGTACGCGAACAGCTTCGCTGCGCCGTTGATCTCGCGCGCCTGCGAAGCGTCGACCTGTGTCCCGCGGTCGAGCGAGTCCACGACGTGTAGATACGAGGTGGTCGCGCTGTCATCCCAGATGCCCGTCGCCGCGAGATAGAGCGGGTTCGTGCCCTCGTGGGCCCTGGCGAGCTGGGGTTCGGTGTCGGAACACGCGGCGAAAGCGCATGTGGAAGCGAGTGCGCAGATGGTACGGAAGAACTTCATGGGTGGACCTCGGTGAGAGACCGGCATTATGTTGCACATGAAAGTCATTTTCAATAGCGCAACGCGGCGCGTGGAGCAGCGATCGAGCGCCACAGTCGCGCATGCGCGCCGCCGCTGCAGGCGTACGGACTACCCCCTCGGCCACCGGTCTGGATTCGTGCTTCACTAGCGGCCGTATGTCGAGCCTTCGAACGAAACGTCTCCATCCCTTCGTGTCGCTGGTTGGGTTCGGGTTCTTCAGCCTGTTGGCTGCGCTCAACTGTGCCGGACACACCGCGTTGGCCGCGCCGGCCGGATCGACCGAGGCGGCGATCACGCGCCTGACCACGGACTTGCTCGAGCAGTCGCAGTTTTCGCACCACGCGCTCGATCGCGAGCTGGCCGGGAAGTTTTTGGATAGCTACCTGGAGGCGCTCGACGCTCGGCGTTCGTTCTTCTTGCAGACCGACGTGACCGAGTTCGACGCGTACCGCGCGACCTTGGCGCAGGTGACCGACAAGGGCGATACGACCGCGGCGCGCGCGATCTACAGGAGGTACCTCGAGCGGCTGAAGCAGCGCAGCACCTTCGTCGCGACCACGCTGAAGAGCGCGAAGTTCGACTTCGGCGGCAAGGACGAGTTTGTGCTCGACCGCGAGAAGGCGGAGCGCCCGAAGGACATGGCGGCGGCGCAGGAATTGTGGCGCCAGCAGCTGCGCGCGGAGTACCTGCAGGAGAAGCTCGGTGGCTCGGCGCCCACGCAGATCGTGACCAAGCTCACCCGGCGCTACGCGCAGCAATTCGAGATCATGAAGGGCCTGAGCGACAACGAAGTGCTCGAGATGTACCTGAACGCGCTCGCGCACGTCTACGACCCGCACTCGGACTACCTGGGTCACGAGCAGATGGAGAGTCTGTCGATCTCGATGAACCTGTCGCTGTTCGGGATCGGCGCGGCGCTCGAGAACGCCGACGGCTACTGCACGGTTCGCGAGGTGCTGCCCGGCGGTCCTGCCGCGCGCAGCGGTGCGTTGCGGCCCGGAGATCGCATCATCGCGGTCGCGCAGGGTAGCAAGGATCCGGTCGATGTCGTGAACATGCCACTCTCGCGTACGGTGGGTTTGATCCGCGGGCCCAAGGGCTCGACCGTTCGCTTGTCGGTGCTCGTCGCCGGCGCGGCCGAAGGCTCGCCGCCCAAGATACTCACGCTGGTGCGCGAGAAGATTCAGCTGGCCGATCAAGAGGCCAAGGCGCGCATCATCGATCTGCCACGCGCCGGGGGCGCGACGCTGCGGCTCGGCGTCGTGGATGTGCCCGAGTTCTACGCCGACATCGGTGGCCACGACGAGGCCGAGAAGCGCAGCGTGACGGAGGACGTCGCGCGGCTCCTGATCAAGCTCAAGGCCGAGGGTGTGCAAGGCATCCTGCTCGACCTGCGCCGCAATGGCGGTGGCTCGCTGAAGGAAGCCATCAGCTTGACCGGACTGTTCATCAAGAAGGGCCCGGTGGTGCAGACGCGCGCGGCGACGGGCGACGTGCGGGTCGAGTCGGATCAGGATCGCTCGGTGGCCTACGACGGTCCGCTCGTGGTGTTGACGAGCCGCTTCAGCGCGTCGGCGTCCGAGATCCTGGCGGGCGCGCTGCAGGACTACGGCCGCGCGGTGATCGTCGGCGACTCGCAGACGTTCGGGAAGGGCACGGTGCAGAACATCCTGCCGCTCGATCGGATCATGACGCAGGCCGGTCTCGCGTACTCCTACGACCCGGGCGCGCTCAAGATCACCATCAGCAAGTTCTATCGGCCCGGAGGCGCATCCACGCAGCTGCGCGGAGTGGCCGCGGACATCGTGCTGCCGTCGACCAGCGACATCAGCGACGTGAGCGAGTCCGCGCTGAAGGATCCGCTGCCCTGGGATTCGGTTCCGCCGACACCCTACGAGCGCCTCGAACGGGTGAAGCCGTACCTGGGCGCGTTGCGTGACAAGTCGGCGAAGCGCGTCGCGAGCGACAAGGGTTTCGCGCTGCTCACCGAGGACATCGCGCGGCTCAAGACGTCCCTGGACTCGAAATCGATCTCGCTGAACGAAGCCACGCGCCGCAAGGAGCTCGACGAAGGCAAGGCGCGTCGCAAGGAGCGCGAGCAGCAGCTCGAAGCCTTCCGCGCCGCCCAGCCCAAGAGCTACGAGATCACGCTCAAGAACGCCGGCACGGCCGGGCTGCCGAGCGCGGCGACGGGCGTCGACAAGCCCGACCCCGAGAAGGACAAGGACAAGGACAAGCCGCAGGGCGATACGAACGACGCCCCGGTGCTGCAGGAGTTCGCCCAGAACACCATCCTGAACGAAGGCGTCCAGGTCCTCGCCGACTACACCGAGGCCCTGCGCGGCGTGAAGGGTCCGCTCGCCGCCACGCCGACCCCCCCGCCCCCGCGTTGACAAGCGCGCCAGCGCTCACTAACCGTAGCGCGCGCGATGACCGAACACCCCACCCCCACGCTGTCGCTGATCATCCCGGTCTACAACGAGGCGCAGCACCTGCTGGCCTGGTGCGAGAAGCTGATGGCGCGGGACTTCGGCGTGTCGGTCGAGTTCGTGTTCGTGGATGACTGCTCCACCGACGGCTCGTTCGAAATCCTGGAGCGGTTCGCGGGCGATCGGCGGGTGCGCTTGTTCCGGCAGGACGCGAACCAGGGCAAAGGCGCCGCCGTGCGCCGCGGCATCCAGGAGAGCCGCGGCAACATCGTGATGATGCAGGACGCCGACTACGAGTACTCGCTGGACGACGTGCCGTCCGTGATCGAGCCGATCCTGCGCGACGAGGCGGATATCGTGTTCGGCAGTCGGTACAAGAGCTCGCAGACGGTGCACCGGACGTTTCACTACGTCATCAATCGCGTGCTCACGCTGATCTCGAACCTGGCGTCGGGGCTGTACCTCACCGACATGGAGACTTGCTACAAAGCCTTCCGGGGCGAGATCATCCGCGGCATCTTGATCGAGTCGCCGCGCTTCGGCTTCGAGCCCGAGATCACCGCCAAGGTGGCCGTACTGAAGGCGCGTGTGGCCGAGGTCCCGATCCGCTACTTCCCTCGCAACTACCTCGAGGGCAAGAAGATCAAGTGGACCGACGGCCTGGCCGCGCTCTGGCACATCGCGCGCTTCAACACGGATCAGAAGGGCGCGCATCGCTCGACCGAGCGCGTGCCCGACAGGTACAAGATCAAGACCAAACAGTGGCTCTGAGTGCGTTTCGCAGTTGGCTTCAGGCTGCAGGCTACGGGCTTCGGGTAGGAAGAAGATACCTGCGCGCTCACTTCTCAGTCTTCAGCTGTGCGGTCAGGTGCAGCGCGCGCTGAGCAGCGCGCTCGGCGCCGACTTCGACGACGAGGTGTTGCAAGAGTTGTGGGTCGTGGAGGTGGAACCGGCGCCGACGGTTTCACGTCTGATGGTCTGGGTGGCGGGACCCAGGGGTGCCGATGCGGAGTTGATCCTGGCGCGGCTGTCGGGCGTGGCGAAGGCGCTGCGCGCGGAGGTCGCGCAGGCGATCCATCGCAAGCAAGTGCCCGTGCTGAGCTTTGCGATCTGCGACGGCCTCGATGAGGAGCAGGAGTCGTGAGCGCAAGGCTCGAGCAATGGGTGGCCGACGCGCCGGATGCCGAGGTGCAGCGTGCGCTGCGGCAGCTGGCGATGGCCGCGTCGGCCTCGGCACCGAACAAACCGCGTATGAGGGCGCCTTGAATGCCCACGCGGGCGAGCGCGGGGTGATCCCGGGATCGATGGGCAGCCCGAGCTTTCACGTGGTCGGGCGCGGCTGTCCCGCGGCCTTGTGCTCCAGCTCACACGGCGCGGGCCGTGCGCTCAGCCGCAGCGAGGCGCGGCGGCGCATCGGCCGCGAGCGCCTGCTCGAACAGACCGCCGCCGTGTGGTTCGACCGGAAGGCTCGCGCCTGATGGGCGCGACCCTTCCGTTGATTATCGGTCGCCGGCGCTGCGCGGCGGCTCCCCGGCTCGCCGATCGGCTACGCGAAGAGAGTCCCGCCGCATACAAGGACATCGGGCGCGTGACGCGCGCGCAACGCGAGCTCACGCGCATCGTTCGTAGACTCGAACCGTTGCTGGTCTACAAGGCTCCATGACCCACATGTCGGTGTGCGAGCTTGCGAATCCGCGTGCTAACACTTGTCGCTGGAGTGGCTAGCTCCCGGGCGCTGCCGAGCGTGGCGCCTAACTTGATCGAGAGGACTTATGTCAGCAGAGACGCGTTCACGCAGTGGATGTGGTCGGCCCGCTTGGGCCTTGTTGTGCGCGCTGGGCTTGGTGTTCGCCACGGCGTGCGGCGACGACGACGACGACGAGGGCAAGGGTGACGCCGGCGGCGGCGACTCCGAGCGCTTCGAAGGCTGCGACAAGATCATCAAGAAGGGCAGCGACGCGGAGAAGATCCAGACTGCGCTGATCGAGGCGAAGACCAAGTCCACGCTGTGCTTCGAGGATGGCGTCTTCGCGATCGATCGCGAGCTCAGTCTGTCGGTCAACGAAGTCACCGTGCGCGGCAACCCGAAGGATCGCAGCAAGGTCCTCCTGGACTACACGAATCAAGAAGAAGGCAAGGACGCGCTCACCGCGACCGGCGATGGCTTCACCATCGAACACCTGAGCGTCAAGAACTCACATGGCAACGCGATCACGGCCAAGGGCGTCAAGGGCGTCACCTTCCGCGATCTGAAGGTCACGTGGGACGCGGGCTCGGTCACATCGAACGGCGCCTACGCTGTGTACCCGCTGAGCTCGTCCGACGTTCTGGTCGAAGACTGTGAGGTCGTGGGTGCCTCCGACGCGGGGCTCTACGTCGGCCAGTCGACGAACATCATCGTACGCAACAACGTCGTGCACGGAAACGTGACCGGCATCGAGATCGAAAACTCGGATGACGCGCTGGTGACCGGCAATCGCGCCTACGACAACACGGCCGGCATCCTGGTGTTCACGCTGCCCTTCCTGGAGCGCAAGTCGGGCCACCGCACGATCGTCGAGAACAACCAGCTCGAGATGAACAACCACGAGAACTACGGTCAGATGGGCACGACGGTGTCGTTCGTACCGCCGGGCCTCGGCATGCTCGTGCTGTCCTACGACCAACTGGAGATCCGCAAGAACACCTTCAAGGGCAACAAGACCGCGGGCGTGCTCGCGGTGTCGAACCAGACCTTTCAGACCATCTGCGTCTTGAACGGTGGCAAGGACTGCGGTGCCACCGATCCGGATACGGATCCCGATCTGAGCAAGCTCTACATCCACGACAACACCTTCACCGACAACGGCCAGGATCCGGACTCCGGCGTGGCCGCGTTGCTCGGAGCGAAGCTCGAGAACGTGCTGTGGGATGGGCACAAGCCGCCGAGTCAGATCGACGAGGACCAGCTGTGTCTGGGTGACAACCCGACCACGGTGCGCGTGTTCGGCGACCAGAAGGGCATCATCTACGACATCGAGAAGCAGCTCACCGACTCGAGCAAGTTCAAGTGCACCCTGCCGTCGCCATTCGAAAAGATCGAGCTGCCGCAGGACAAGTGAACATGCCGCGCTGGGCAGTACTGACGCTGGGACTTTGGGCAGGGGCCGCGTGCTCCCAGGACGTAGCCGAACGCGGCTCCAGCTTGCCCTGGCCTGCCCAGCCGCTGTTGGCTGCGCGAGAGCCGGCTGACAACCCGAGCACCGCAGCCAAGCGCTCGCTCGGGCGCGTGTTGTTCTACGACCCGCTGTTGTCCGCCGACCGCGCGACGGCTTGCGTCACCTGCCACAGCGAAATCTGGGGCCTGGGTGACCAGCTGCCGCGCTCGGTGGGCGTCGGCGGGCGCGGCGCGATCGGCCCGGGTCGCTCGGGCCCGCACATGACGCGGCGCAATGCACCGACGCTGTGGAACCTGGCGCAACGCTCCGCGCTGTTCTGGGACGGCCGCGCGGATTCACTCGAGGCGCAGGTGTTCTTCCCGCTCGAGAACGCAGACGAGCTCGCGCGCGAGCCGGATGCGTTGGTCGATGAGCTCGCCGGGCACAGCGGCTACGCCGAGCTGTTTCGTGCGGCGTTTCCGGAAGAAGATCAGCCGGTGTCGCGCGACACGCTGGCCAAGGCGCTGGCCAGCTTCATGCGCGGCTACGTGTCCGACCGCGCACCCTACGATCAGTTCCTGGCCGGCGACGAGCTCGCGCTCGACGCCTCGGACCACCGCGGCATCCAGCTGTTCGCCGAGCTGGAGTGCAACGGCTGTCACGTACCGCCGCGCTTCGAGAGCGACCGCTACGCGGATCGCGCGGTGCCCAACCCGGAGGGTATCGCCGACGACGGCCGCGGCGAGCTGCCCGAGCACGCGGCCGAACGCGGCAAGTTTCGCGTGCCCACGCTGCGCAACGTGCGCGAGACCGGGCCGTACTTCCACAACGGTTCGGTGGCGTCGTTCGAGGCCGCCGTGCAGCACGAGGTCGATCAGCAGCTCGAGCAACTGGCGCGCGCGCCGCTGTCAGCTGCGGAGATGAGCGACCTCGTGAGCTTCCTGCGCCGCGCGCTGACCGACACCTCGCGCGACCAACACCCGCCGCCGGCCTTGCCGAGCGGCTTACCCCTCCCGCTCGACAACGAGCGCATCCTCCGAGGTGGCTCAGTTGACCCGTAGCTACGTTTGCGCAGCGCTGGTGCTCTGCGCCATTGCCTGCGACTCCGACGAGACCGACACGCCCCCGGACGCGCAAGTGCCCGACGTCGGCCCGCCGGCGAGCGCGTACAAGGAGCCGCCGAGCACGCTCGAGGGCTGGAACCTGTTCGACGACGCGCAGAAGCAAGCGCCGGGTGCGCGCACATACTCCTACGAAGTGATCGCGCCGCTGTTCGCCGACTACGCGCTCAAGCAACGCTTCGTGTACGTGCCCGAAGGCGCGACCATCGGCTACGCCCCCGAGGACGTGTGGACGCTGCCTGAGCGCAGCATCTTGATCAAGACCTTCAGCTATCCGGACGATCAACGCCAGCCGGAAGGGCACAAGCGATTGCTCGAGACGCGGCTCCTGGTCTTCACCGAGGGCGAGGTGCAGGTCCACACGTACGTCTGGGACGAGGCCGGGAAACACAACACGCGCAAGGTGGCCGGCGCGAAGATCCCGGTCGAGTGGACGCACTACGACGGCAGCACGCGCGACAACGACTACCTGGTGCCGAACACGAACCAGTGCTTCGACTGCCACGGCGAGCGCGGCAAGACGCACACGCTCGGCCTGCGCACGCGCCAGTTCGACCGCGACGGTCAGATCGAACGCTTCGACAGCGAGGGGCTGTTCGATCGCACGCCCGAGCCGTACGACGAGCGCGAGCGACTGGTCGATCCGCTCGGAGACGCGCCGCTGTCCGATCGCGCGCGGTCGTTCCTGGACTCGAACTGCTCGCAGTGCCACACGCAGGGCGGCGACGCCTCGGAGAGCGGCCTGTGGATCGACTGGAAGCACACCGGTCCGGAGTACCCGCCGTCCACCTGGGGCGTCTGCAAGCGCCCGACCAGCGCCGGGGGCGCGACCTGCGGCAACGAGGTCGACATCGCGCCGGGTGAACCCGAGCGTTCGATCTTCATCTGCCGCATGCGCAGCAGCGATCCGAAGGTCCAGATGCCGCCGCTCGGGCGGAACCTGGTGAACGACGAGGCGGTGGAGCTGATCCACACCTGGATCGCCTCCCTCGATGGCGACTGTAAGTAGCGTCCGCCGCTGTCAGCTGCGCCACGTGGCGCGCGGAGGTCGTGAGCGAGTGGATTGACCGCCCGGGCGGCGAATCCTAGATTTGCTCGCGATGCGGTTCGCCTGTGCGCGGTGTCTCGGGGTCGCGCTGTTGGCGCTCGTGCAGTGCACGCAGGCGCGGCCCGAGGTGCAGGCTGCGCGGGGCGCGGGGCGTGGAGCTGACGTGGACGCGGGCGAGAGCGCACCCGCGGTTGCCGCTGATAGCGGCGTGGAGGCTGATGCTGCTGTCGGCGGCATGGAGCCTGCGGCGGTGGGCGCGGCTGGTGGCGGGCAGGGCGGCGGCCGAGCGGAGGCA
>DATEOF010000243.1:0-3998 GCA_035274465.1 Polyangiales bacterium | reverse complement strand
CATGCGCTCGACAATCCCGGCGCTGAGCTGGGCGGCGCGAGCAATACCTGCCTGCATTGAGCGAGCGGGGGCAGCCACCCCCCTCTCCCCCCTTCGACTTCCGGTGAGATGCGTGTATGACAGCACGACGCCCGCCCGGCCTTTCGCGCGGAAGGGGATGCCGCTAGGTTGAAGCACTTTGTCATCCGTGCTGAATGAACAGGCCGTGGTCGCCGCGTGGCTGCGCGTGCGCACCTTGGTTACATCGAACGCCCCTGTAGGTCTCGAGGAGTTGCGTTCGCTGGAGCTGGCTTTGCGGCCTGTGGCGGGCGTGGCCGAGATCCAGCGGGCGCTCGTGCCGCTGCTGGACGCCGGAGGCCTCCACGGTCTGGCGATGGCCTGGGACAGCGAGCCGAACGTCGCCGGCGACGACTGGCTGCGGGCGCGCTTCGAGCGTTGGCTCGCACTGCGCGCGCCCGAGTTCGCGTTTCTGACGCTGGCGCAGCTGCAGGGCCGCGGCGCCACCCAGGACAACGATCGGGCGCGCTGCGTCGGGTTGCTGGCGATGGAGCAGGCGGCGCGCCAGCCGCTGTGGGCGGCCAACATGGCCGTGCTGGCCGAGGTCGATCCCGACTTGCACGCGCGCCTCCACCACAGCCCGCGGCTGAGCCTCGCGCTGCGCCCACCGGGCTCCGGGCTGGCGGAGTATTCCGGGGTAGGCGGTCCGCCGCTGCAGCTTTGGGCGGCCACGGCCGCGGAAGCCAACCAGGAAGCCGAACGGCTGTGCGCACGCTGCGAGGGCCGCGTGCCCTGGTTCATCGCCGGGGTGGGCGACGGCACCCTGCCTGCGGCTGCAGCCAGGAGCGGCGCACCTCCGGGCGCGGTGCAATTGATCGAGGCCCACCTGGTACGCCTGCGCGCGCTGCTCGAGATCCTCGATCTCACCGCCGCGCTGCGCTCGCGCGTGATCACGTTGCACGCCGGAACCGACGCTGTCGACAGCCTGGCCGACGTGCTCTCGCAGCTCCCCGGCCTCGACGAGGAAGCGATCGTCGGCGGCGATCCGCTGGCGCTCTCGCTGCTGGAGTCCGCGGTCGAGCGCCTGTCTACTCGATGATATCGAGCAGCTCGAGCATGTTGCGGATCTCGTAGTCGGGATCGCGCGCAGCTTGCTCGTCGTAGCCGTGCCGCACGTAGACGGTGCGGCAGCCGGCGGCGCGCCCGGCCACGATGTCCTTCCAGCGATCGCCCACCATCCACGAGCGAGCGAAGTCGACGTCGAACTCGCGCCCTCCCTGCAGCAGCATGCCGGGCTTGGGCTTGCGGCACTCGCACTCGTGGTGGTTGTCGTGAAAGCAGGCGTAGATGCGCTCGATCGGCAGCTCGGCCTGGATGTGGCGATGAAACTCTTCGACGATCTCGATCGGCTGCCAGCCGCGCGCGACGTCCGGCTGGTTGGTGCAGGCGAGCAGCAGGTAGCCGCGCTCGCGCAGCTTGGCCAGCGTCTCGTGGATGCCGTCCATGAAGGCGAATTCGCTCATGTCTTTCGGTGCGAAGGGGGAGCCGTTGCGCACGATCGGCTTGTTGATCACACCGTCACGGTCGAGAAACACTGCTTTGTTCGCCATCGCGCACGATTACGCCGAACTCAAAGCCGCGAATCAAGCGGGAAGTCGATGGAGATGCGCGTTTCTTCGCCGTCGTAGATATCGATGTCGTCGAGCGCCAGGGTCGTGGTCACCCTGCGGTCCGAATGATCGAGCAGGGTGGCGTCCAGCGAGTACACGCCGTCGGGCAGATCGATCGACGTCTCGAAGTCGTCGCAGCGCCGCTGCAGGTGGAGCACTTCGTCGTGGCCGCCTTCGTAGACGATCAGCTCCACGGAGTCGGCGTCGTAGTGGTCGCATTCGTCCGAATCGAAGCTGTCATCGAGCGACCAGTCGATCGTCAGCACACCGTCGTAGGGATGGTGGTCGTAGTCGTCGTAGTCGTCGTAGTCGTGATAACCGTGGGTGTGAACGGTACAGCCAGCGGTTCCCAGCAGCAGCAGAGCCGTCAGATAAGTCAGCGAAGCTCGGGTCACGGCAGAAGGCCCTTTCAGTGATGGTGATGATGGTCGCGCCGATCATCGTCGTGGTGGCGGCTCGACCCATGATGGTGTGGATGCGCGGCGGGCGCACGGTACGGGCGGGCCGGAGCGCGGTACACCGGTGCGTGGTATCCGCGCGGCGTCACGTAGTAGTGATGGACGACCGCAGGTGGAGGGCTGTGGTAGTGGTAGACCGGCGGCGGCGGAGCGACGTAGACCGGCCGCTCGTACACGACAGGTTCGTCATAGACGTAGCTCGCGCGCGCGGCACAGCCGCCGAGAGCGGCGAACACCAGCGACAGCGCAAAAACTCGCCACAGACTGCGATGGGGCGTGGCCATGAGGCACCTCCCTGTCAGGTCAGGTGCAGGAGATCAGTGCAATCGCGGTGCCAAACGAACCGCCGCTTGGCCCATACGAAGACCTAAAACGTCGGGCGTTCGAGCCCACTCACTTATTCAATGGTGCGCGTCAGTTTGTCGCATGAGGCCGTCAGGCGCGGAACACTGGCCACCGATCCCGTTCCCGATTTGCGGCAATTTTCGTGGCCGTACTGCGCACGTGGCTTGTGCGCCAGATCGATTTCACTCGCTCGCAGCAGCACTCGTGCTGGCTTGTATTTCTTTCAGCATCGTGGGAAGTCGACGGTGAAGCCGGGGGGTGCATGCCAGTTCGGCTGCAATTGTCATTCTGCCTGACGATAGCTTGCAGCGCTTCCTGAACTGCTGTGAGCACGCCCTCGGGCGGAGCCGTGCAGGCCGCCGCCGGCAGCGGGGTTGCTGATGCGACCAGCTCGCCCAATCAGGCGCGGAACTTGGCCTCGATCATGGCCGCACGATCTACGCCGTCGAACATGAGGTCGACCATGTCCGCGCCTTTGACACCGATGCCGAGCTCGATTCCGCTCATGATTTGAGGCAATTTCCAGGCCGCGTCACGCTTGAGCGTGGCGTTGGCCGCGTCGGGAGTAGGCACTGTCGCCGTCATCAGCTCGACCTGCATCAACGACACCGCCGCCGCATCCAGCGCCAGACGGTCTTTGCTGGCAAAGATCATCCCCGGCGAGGTCCGCACGGCATCGCTGCCATCGCCCTCTGGACCGCCGTTGATCAGGGCAGTGGTGGCGTCGATGATGTTCATGGTGGGGTGAAACATCTGGTTCATGATCGCCAGGTCTTTGCCGATGGCGGTAAAGCTGTTCCCGATCGAATCCCTGAAATGCACCCCATCGCGCGTCGAGTCGCCGATGCCACCCATGAAAGCCTTCATGGACAGCGAGTACAGCGCGTAGCGGTGGTCCTTGCAGGTCGGGACGTTGATCAGGTGATCGGCCTCCAGGATCTTCTTCATCGCGTACAGGCCACCCTGCGCTTGCCAGGTGATCTCGTACATCGGCGGCTTGAGCAGCATCCACTCGTCCGGAGCATCGAGCGGCGACTTGGCCGCATAGACCTCGTCCGCGCCTGCCATCAGCGCGGCGTCGCGCATGCCGGTCTCCATCAACACGCGCGCGGTGTCGGGGAACGTGCGCGCCGATCGATCGCCGACGGTGATCTTGCCGGGCATGCGTGTCTTGACCAGCTTGATTACCGCGGCCAACACCGCGTTCGAAGTCCGAATGCCAGGCTTGTCGAGCGCCCGATCGTTGACCGCGTTCGGCTTGATGAACACCGTTTGCCCGGGCTTGATGTCATCCAACCCGCCCGCGAGCTCGACGGCCCGCGCGACCGCTTCGTCGATGTTGGCGCGCTTGACGATGCCGACGGTCACCTTGCCGCTCGGTGCGCTCGTGGTGCCGCCGCTGCCAGCTGCAGGCGTCGATTGCGTTCCGCCGCTGCCGCCGCCTCCGCTACCCGCACCTGCCGTGCTGCTGCCGCCGGTGCCCGCGCCGGCGGTACCGCTGCTGCTGCCGCCGCTGCCAGCTGCGCCG
>DATEOF010000242.1:0-38023 GCA_035274465.1 Polyangiales bacterium | reverse complement strand
TGAAGGAGCGCCGCATCCGCATCGTGCACAAGTGCACGTCGGTTCGGCACGCGCTGTCCGCGCAGAAGCACGGGGTCGACATCGTCAGCATCGATGGCTTCGAGTGCGCGGGCCATCCTGGTGAAGACGACATCCCGGGGTTGGTGTTGATCCCGGCGGCGGTCAAGGCGCTCTCGATCCCCGTCGTGGCTTCGGGCGGCATCGGCACCGGCAGCGGCATGGCCGCGGCGCTCGCGCTGGGTGCCGAAGGCATCAACATGGGCACGCGCTTCATGTGCACGCGCGAGGCGCCGGTCCACGACGCGATCAAGTCGGCGCTGGTCGCGGCTTCGGAACGCGACACCAAGCTGATCTTCCGCACCATGCACAACACCGCGCGCGTGTTCAAAAACGCCATCTCCGAGCAAGTGGTCGCGATCGAACAAAGGCCGGGTGGTGCAGCCTTCGAAGACGTGCGGCCGCTGGTCGCCGGCGGACGCGGGCGCGAAGCGCTGCGTTCGGGCCAGGTCGACGACGGCGTCGTGTCAGCGGGCATGGTCATCGGCTTGATCGACGACATCCCGAGCTGCGCGGAATTGATCGAAACACTGGTGCGCGACTGCCGCGCTCAGCTGCAACGAGCCAGCGCGATGGTCTCCCCACAGGCCTAAATTGTGACCAAACACATAGCCTAGTTTGGGGACACAACCTAGTGTCGCTCGGGCCAAATGCGAAAAGCGCCCACAGGCGGCTTTCCTCGACACGTAGCTCAGCCTATTACCGATCGTCAGGCGCAAGGAGAGAGCTGTCATGTCCACGCAGGTCTACGACTATCTTTTGCAGGCCGCGGCCGATGTCCCCGACGCCCCCGCCCTCGAGTTCATGGGCCAACCGGTCACGTACGCCAGACTGGCCGAAAACGCGCGCAAAATTGCCAGTGGTCTCGAGGCGCAACGCGTCCCCAAGGGCGCCAGCCTGGGCCTGATGCTGCCCAACATCCCGCAGTTCGTCGAAGCACTCTACGGCTCGTGGCTGCACCAGAACGTGGTCGTGCCGATCAGCGTGCTCGCCACCGGCCCCGAGCTCCGCTACCTGATCGAGGACAGCAAGATCCGCGCGATCTTCGTGTTCGAGATGTTCCTACCTCAGGTCGAAGCGGGCATCGCCGATCTGGCGAACCCGCCGCAGGTGTTCGTGGTCGGCAACCCCGGAAAGCACACCCCGTTCGGAGCGCTGATCGAGAACCAGCCCGCGGTGACGCCGCCGGTCCAGGGCAGCGACGTGCACCTGCTGACCATCTACACATCGGGCACGACCGGCAAGCCCAAGGGCGCGGTGATCAGCAACCAGAACGTGCTCGCCCAGCTCGAGATGAGCGACGATCTGTTCCCGCCCAGCCCGGACGATCGCGGGCTGTGCGTGTTGCCGCTGTTCCACGTGTTCGCCCTGAACGGCGTGCTCAACATCAGCATCAAGCACCGCACCACGGTGGTCCTGCATCCGAAGTTCGACGTGGCCGCCACGCTCAACGCCCTGCAGAACGATCGCATCACGATCTTCTCGGGCGTGCCGACCATGTACTTCTACCTGCTCAAGCACGCGGGCCCGGACACCAAGTTCCCGCAGCTCCGCTACTGCGTGTCCGGCGGCTCGTCGCTGCCGGTCGAGGTTCTCCACAGCTGGGAGGACAAGTTTGGCGCGCCCATCTACGAGGGTTATGGCCTGACCGAGACCACGGTCAGCGTGTGCTGCAGCCGTGAGGGCGCAAAGCGCGTCGGCTCGGTGGGCAAGGCCTACCCGGCGGTCGAGCTCAAGGTGGTCGACGACCAGAACAAGGAAGTCGCGACCAAGGCCCTGGGCGAGATCATCGTGCGCGGCCCGAACATCATGCAGGGCTACTTGAACCGGCCCGAGGCGACGGCCGAAGCCATCGTCGATGGCTGGCTGCACACCGGTGACATCGGGTACGTCGACGAGGAAGGCTTCGTGTTCATCGTCGACCGCAAGAAGGACATGATCATCAAGGGCGGGTACAACATCTACCCGCGCGAGATCGAGGAAGTCCTCTACCAGATGCCGCAGATCGCCGAGGCAGCCGTGGTGGGCGTGGCCGACGAAGCCAAGGGCGAGCAGGTGCGCGCGGTGATCTCCGTGCGGCCCGGCGCCGAGCTCACGCCGGAGACCGTCTCGGAATTCCTGAGCAAGAACCTGGCGAAGTACAAGCTCCCGGCGGAGTACCGCTTCGTGTCGGAGCTGCCCAAGGGCCCGACCGGCAAGATCTTGAAACGCGAGCTGCGGAACTAATTAGTCTCTGGGCTCCCATGCTCACCTCGTCGCCGGTCCACCGCGGCGCGCTCGCGGTATTCGACTACCGCTGCCATGGCGGACCGGGCGACCCGGTGTATCCGGAAGAGCACCAGGGCTACTCGATCTCGTACGTGCGCAAGGGCAGCTTCGGCTACGCCACGCGCGGGCGCCACTACGAGCTGGTCGCGGGCTCGCTGCTGATCGGCTACCCCGGCGACGAGTACCGCTGCACGCACGATCACCACGCCGGCGGCGACGAGTGCCTGTCGTTTCAGATCAGCGCCGAGCTGGTGGAGGGCATGGGTGGCCGCCAGCGGACCTGGCGTCGCGCGTGCCTGCCGCCATTGCCGCAGCTCATGCTGCTCGGCGAGCTGGCGCAGTCCGCCGCTGATGGCAGCAGCAGCGCGGATCTCGACGAGCTGGGCCTGACGATCGCTGCGCGCTTCGTCGAGCTGGCCGAGGGAAAACCACAACGGCCCATGCGAGCGAGCACACGCGATCGACGGCGCGCGGTCGAGGCGGCGCTGTTCCTGGACGACCACGCGCACGAGCCGGTCGATCTGCAGCGCACCGCCGCGGCGGTCGGCCTCGGCCCATTTCACTTCCTGCGCCTGTTCGGCAGCGTGCTGGGCGTGACGCCGCACCAGTACCTGGTGCGCGCCAGGCTCAAGCGCGCGGCGCAGCTTCTGACTGCGGGGGACTACGGCATCAGCACGATCGCCTACGACTGCGGCTTTGGCGACCTGTCAAACTTCGTGCGGACCTTTCATCGCGCCGCCGGAATGTCACCGCGCGACTTCAGACGTAAGGCACGGGTAAGTCGCTAGGGTTGTGAGTTGTCACCTGCGTTAGCCGGGGTGTGCTCTCCCCGTATGCCTGGTGTGGTAGCCGTGGAGGCCAGCGATTCTGCCCCAGTGAGTTCTGGTGGGAACTCCATAGCCATGTGACGCGGCTCGCGATATGAAGCGCATCGTGTCGTGATCGCCCGGCATCCACGCGGCACAGAACCTGCAAAACCTGCGGCGACTGACGCCACTGACGCATGACCGTGGGCGCAGTGCATACGGCGAGCAACCGTGCGCGTGCTGGAAGTGCCTCACTGTGACATCCGTGTTCCGCTCGATCGAGCAGAGGAGCTGACGTGAAAGATCAAGTGCGCGCCATCGTGAAAGAGCATGGTCGCTTCGCTGGCAACATCTCGAGCTTGAAGGATGACGACGACCTGTACCTGGCAGGTATGACCTCGCACGCCAGTGTCGGCGTAATGCTGGCGCTCGAAGCCGCGTTCGATGTCGAGTTTCCGGATCGCATGCTCAAACGCAGCGTGTTCGAGAGCATCGATGCCATCGCCGGCGCAGTGGCCGAGCTCGTGCAGGGGCGCGCATGATCTCGCAAGAACACACCGCACGCATGGCAAGGCTGGCCGAGCTCGGCGAACGCGTCGTCCGAGCTGCCGCGGACGAAGTGGACAAGAGCGCACGCTTCCCGGCCGAAGCGCTGGCCGCAGTCCGTCGCGAACGACTGCTGAGCGCCGCCATCCCGCGCGCTCTCGGCGGCTACGGCGCCAGCCTGCGCGAGCTCTCGGAGATCTGCACGAGCCTCGGCCAACACTGCGCGGCGAGCGGGATGGTCATGGCCATGCACCAGATCCAGGTCGCGTGCCTGGTGCGACACGCCGGCGAGTCCGCCGAGCTGCGCGACTACTTGAAGCAGCTGTGCGAGCAGCAGTTCCTGATCGCCTCGGTGACGTCAGAGGTCGGCATCGGCGGCGACATGCGCAGCAGCATCGCCGCGGTCCAGAGCGCGGGCGAGCAATTCCAGCTGAACAAGGACGCCTCGACGATCTCGTACGGCGAGCACGCCGACGATCTGCTGGTGACCGCCCGCCGTGCGCCCGACGCGCCGGCGAACGATCAGGTGTTGGTCCTGCTTCGCCGCGGGGAGTACACGCTCGAGCGGAGCGGCGCGTGGGACACGCTGGGCATGCGCGGCACCTGCAGCCCGGGCTTCAAGCTCAGCGGCGGCGGCGCGCGCGGGCAGATCCTGCCCGTCAACTTCGGCGAGATCGCCAGCGCCACCATGGTGCCGTTCTCGCACGCGCTCTGGGCTTCGGTCTGGCTCGGCATCGCCAGCGACGCGGTGGCGCGCGCTCGGGCCGCCGTACGCGCCCAGGCCCGCAAGACGCCGCACAGCGTGCCACCCACGGCCCTGCGCCTGGCCGAAGTCACGACCGAGCTCACCACCATGCGCCAGACCCTGGCCGCGTTCATCTCCGACTATCAAGCGCTGATCGATCAACCCGACGGCGGCGCCGACGTGCTGTCGTCGATCGGCTTCGCGCTCAAGGTCAACCAGCTCAAGATCAGCGCCTCGGAAGCCGCCGTCCGCATCGTCGGTCAGGTGCTGTGCCTGTGCGGCATCGCGGGCTATCGCAACGACACGCCGCAGAGCGTCGGCAGGCACCTGCGCGACGCGTACTCCTCGATCCTGATGATCGGCAACGACCGGATCCATGCCACCAACGCCGCGCTGCTGTTGGTGCACAAGGGCGACTGAACGATGGCTCTCGATAACGTAGACACAACCAAGGCTGAGGCCCAGCGGGCCTTACTGTCGGGTCTGGTGGAGCACGGGTTGTTGATCCCGTGCGGGGTGCCGGGGCTGTACGGCCGCGGCGCGGTGTTCGAGGACCTGCTCGCGCACTTCGGCGCGCTGGTCACGCGGGTGACGGCGCCAGACCGTGCGAACGCGGTGCACTTCCCGCCTGTGATGAACCGCAAGTACATGGAGCGCGCGGACTACCTCGAGTCGTTCCCGCACCTGGCCGGTCTGGTGTTCAGCTTCGCGGGCAACGAACGCCAGCACCACGATCTGGTGGGCCGCGTGCGCGAAGGCCGCGACTACAGCGAGCTCCAGAGCATCACCGACGTGGTGCTGGCCCCCGCGGCTTGCCACCCGCTCTACCCGACCTGCAGCGGACGGCTGCCGGCGAACGGACGGCTTTTCGATCTCACCAGCTATTGCTTCCGCCACGAGCCGTCGGACGATCCGGCGCGCATGCAGGCCTTCCGCATGCGCGAGCACGTGCGGCTGGGCACCCCGGACGACGTGCGCGCCTGGCGCGACAGCTGGCGCACGCGCGGGCTCGCCTTGCTGCAGAGCCTGGGCCTGCCGGCGTACGAGGCGCCCGCCAACGATCCATTCTTCGGCCGCGCCGGGAAGTTGTTGGCAGAGAACCAGCAACAGCAGCAGCTGAAGTTCGAGCTGGTGCTGCCGATCACCTCGGACGAGCGCCCGACCGCGATCATGTCCTTCAACTACCACCAGGACCACTTCGCCAAGCTGTACGCGATCGAGAGCGCCGGCGGCCAAGTCGCCCACAGCGCGTGCCTGGGCTTCGGCTTGGAGCGCATCGCCATCGGGTTGTTCAAGACCCACGGCTTCGATCCACAACGCTGGCCGCAGGCGGTACGCGAGCAACTATGGGTCTGAGCCGCGCCAGCATCTGGCGGCTGCAGGCTGCCAGCTACCGCCGCCACGAGCTGCACACCCGGCCGCGCGCCTGGGGTGAGTCGAATTGCTACGTCGACCTGTGCATCGAGGTACTGCACGCGGCGGGCTTCGAGCCGACCGCCTGCCTCGGCTTCACGCTGGCCAGCGACTTCGAGGGCGATCAGTTCACGTTCTTCAAGCCGCCGCCCGGAGATCTGCAGCGGCTGTACGGCGTGTCGATCTACGAGCTGAACCTGTGGCGGCCGCTGTTGGATCACGCGCTCACCCAGCTGGATCGCGGCGCGCTACTGCTGGCCGAGGTCGACTCGTACTACCTTCCCGACACGACCGGCACCGACTACCGGCAGGCGCACACCAAGACCACGATCGGCATCGAGAGCGTCGATCGCGAGGCGCGCCGCCTGGGCTACTTCCACAACGCCGGCTACTTCAGCCTCGAGGGTGCGGACTTCGACGGGTTGTTCCAGCTCGAGCCGCGTGTCCCCGAGACGCACCTGCCGCCGTACGTCGAGCTGCTGCGCGCGAGTCGAGGGTCGGCACCGTCCCAGCCCGAGCTGGTCGAGCGGTCAGTCCAGCTGGCGCGCGAGCACCTCTCGCGCCGGCCCCAGGACAACCCTGTGGCGCGTTACCGCGCGCAGCTGGCCGCAGACGTGGAGTGGCTCGTGAGGGGCGAGCTCGCGACCTTCCACCAGTACGCCTTCTCGGTGTTGCGCCAACTCGGCGCAAACTTCGAGTTGCTCGGCTTGTACCTCGAGTGGCTGGGGCAAAACGGCGTGCCGGGCACGAGCGAGCCGGCGCAGGCCTTCGATCTGATCTCGCAGACCAGCAAGGCGATGATCATGAAGCTTGCTCGCAGCGTGAACGCGAAGCGGCCGAGTGATCTCGGCGGTATGCTTGGCGACGCGGAAGGCGCGTGGGAGCGCGGCATGCAAGGAGTCGTGTCTGCGCTCGCTTGAGGAGGCCGGGCCATGCAGCAAGTGCTGGAGCTGAACACGGGCTGGGAGCTGGCGACGCTGCCGGCCGGAGCGGCCGCGGATCCACGCGCACTCGCGACGTTCGCGCCGAGCTGGCTGGCGGCGCAGGTACCGGGCACGGTGGCCTCGGCGCTGCGCGCTCTTGGGCGCGACGTGTTCCGCGACAAGCCGGCGCTGGACGCGGACGACCACTTCTACCGCTGCCGCTTCGCCCTGCCGCCGTCAGCGGCAGGAGCTCACACGCTCGCCTTCGATGGCCTGGCCACGCTGGCGGAGTGCTGGCTCAACGGCGAGAAGATCCTCGAGTCGGACAACATGTTCTTGCCGGCGCAGGCCGACGTGACGTCGCTGTTGCGTCCGGACAACGAGCTGCTCCTGCGCTTCCGCGCGCTGGACCCCTGGCTCGCACAGCGCCGGCCGCGCCCGCGCTGGCGCACGCGCCTGGTCGACCACGCACAGCTGCGCTGGGCCCGCACCAGCCTGCTCGGACGCATGCCGGGCTGGTCGCCGCCTTTGCACGCAGTCGGCCCGTGGCGGCCGGTGCGCCTGATCTCGGGGCGCGAGCCGCGCGCCAGCGTGAGCGATCTGCACGTGGAGCTCGCGGATCTCGAGCGGTCGATCGGCCGCGTGAGCCTCACGCTCGCATTCGACCCCGGCCTGACGGGCGCGAGCGCCGAGCTCTGGGTGGGTGAAGCACATGCCGCTCTGCGCTGCAGCGCGCAGGGCTGCAGCGGCGAGTTCGAGCTGCCCGTGCAGGCCTGGTGGCCGCACACGCACGGTCCGCAGCCGCTCTACCCGGCGCACGTGCTGATCCGCGCGCGCGGCGGCGCAGAGCAGCGTGTGGAGCTGGGCGCACTCGGCTTTCGACGCATCGAGCTGGACACGCAGGCTGGCCGCTTCCAGCTGCGGGTGAACGGCGTGCCGGTCTTCTGCCGCGGTGCGTGCTGGACGACGACCGACGTGCTCACGTTGTGCGGCACGAGCCCGGCGTACGCGCGCGATCTCTCGCTGGCGCGCGCGGCCGGCATGAACATGCTGCGCATCAGCGGCACCCTGTTCTACGAGGCGGACGAATTCTACCGGCGCTGCGACGAGCTCGGAATCCTGGTCTGGCAGGACTTCATGTTCGCCAACATGGACTATCCGGTCGCGGAGCCGGACTTCCTCGCGAGCGTGAAGAGTGAGTGCGAAGCCTTCCTGCAACGTACGCGGAGCCATGCTTGCCTGGGCCTCCTGTGCGGCGGCAGCGAGGTCGAGCAGCAGGCCGCCATGCTCGGCTTGCCGCGCGAAGCCTGGCGTAGCCGCTGGTTCGACGAGCAGCTGCCGGCGCTGGTGCAGCACATCAGGCCGGACGTGCCTTACTGGCCGAACACGCCGAGCGGCGGCGATCTGCCGTTCGACGTCGATCGCGGCAGCGCGCACTACTACGGTGTCGGCGCGTACCTGCGCCCACTCGACGACGCCCGCCGCTGTCAGCTGCAGTTCGCCGCCGAGTGCCTGGCGTTCGCGAACCTGCCGGAGGACGGAGTGCTGGACGAGGTGCTCGCCGGCACGCGCGCACTCGTCCACGACCCACGCTGGAAGGAGCGCGTCCCGCGCGACAGCGGCGCAAGCTGGGACTTCGAGGACGTTCGCGATCACTACTTGAAGTTGCTCTTCGAGTGCGAACCTGCCGCGCTGCGCAAGGACGACAGCGAGCTGTACCTGGCGCGCAGTCGCGTGGTCACGGGCGAGGTGATGGCCCACGCGTTCGGCGAGTGGCGGCGCAGCGGCGGCAGCTGCGGCGGCGCGCTGATCTGGTTCTACCGCGACCTGTGGCCGGGCGCAGGGCTCGGCCTGCTCGACGCGCACGGGCAGCCGAAGGCGGCGTGGTACTACGCGCGGCGCGCGCTCGCGCCGACGTGCCTGTGGTTCACGGACGAGGGGCTGAACGGCTTGCACCTGCACCTGGCGCACGAGTCCGGCCGGCCGCTCACGGCGGAGCTGCAGATCGAGGTGCGCAACGACGCGGCGCGGATGCTCGTGAGGAACGACAGCCGCCGCGTGGAGCTGCCCGGACGCGCCAGCCTGGAGCTGCGCCTCCACGGCATCTTGCCGGGATTCGCGGATCTCACGCGGGCGTATCGCTTCGGTCCGCCGGGGCACGACCTGGTGGTGGCTCGACTGATCGGCGATGAGGGCGCGCTGCTGGGCGAGGCCTTCTACTTGCCCGGCGGACTCCCGCGCGGACGCAGCGTGGACCTGGGATTGCGCGCGGACGTGGTGCGCGACGACGCCGGGACGTTGGCGGTGCGCTTGCGGAGCGAGCGCCTGGCCTACGCGGTGGAGATCGAGGTCGAGCGCGGCTGGGAGGTCGAGGACAACTACCTGTGCGTCGCGCCTGGTGGCGAACGTCGGGTGCGGCTGCGCGGCGAAGGTGAAGGCGTGAGAGGGAGCGTCCGGGCCTTGAACGGGCTCGGCGTGGTGCGGTTTTCGGGCTCAGGCTCGGAAGGAGAGCGATGACGCTCAGCGAGACGTTGCGGGGATCTTGGCCGGGGATTTCGTCGTCGCCGCTGGCAGAGGCGAGCCATCCGATTTGGTTCGGGCCGGAGCGCGAGGCCTTGTTCGGGATGTTTCACCCCGCGCGCGGAGCCACCCCGCGGCGCCTGGCGATCGCGCTGTGCGCGCCGTTCGGCTACGAGGCCATGTGCGCGTATCGACCGTTGGTGCGTCTGGCGGAGGCGCTGGCCGATCAAGGCTTTCCGGTGCTGCGCTTCGACTACCACGGGACGGGCAGCTCGGCCGGCGACGATCGGGATCCGGATCGCCTGACCGCCTGGGTTCGGAGCATCCATGCCGCGATCGATCGGCTGCACGGCCTGTCGGGTTGCAGCGCGGTGGGGCTGTTCGGCGCACGCCTGGGCGCGAGCCTGGCCGTGCTCGCGGCCGAGAGTCGACCGGAGGTGCGCGCACTCGCGCTGTGGGGGCCGGTGCTGAGCGGCTCTGCGTTCCTGCGTGAGGAGCTGGCGGTGCACAAGATGCGCGCGCTCCACCACTCGAGTGAACCAGCGCCGGAAGGTGATGGCGAGGCGATAGGCTTCGTGCTCAGCCACGAGACGCAGCGACAGCTGAAGGCGCTCAGCCTGGCGAACGTGACGCGTGCGCCGGAGGCGGCGCTGGTGCTGAGCCGGGATACGCCCTTGCAGGAGCCGCGGGTCGCGCAGTGCCTCGAGCGTCTCGGCGCACAGGTGACCAGCGAGCCTGCACCCGGCTACGCGGAGCTGCTCGCGACCAGCCGCGCACCGCAAGCGATCTGGGCGCGCGTCGCGCAGTACTTCGACGAGCGAGAGCGCGAGCTGCCCGACTACCTACCGCGTGCCCACGAGCTTCCGCCGCCGAAAGCTGCCAGCGCACGGTTCTGGCGCCCCGGCGCGACAGAGCACGGGCTGCGCGAGACGCCGAGCTGGTTCGGCGCCGGCCGCAGCCTGTTCGGGATCCTGACCGAGCCGGCAGTGCCCAGGGCCGATGCTGCGGTCGTGGTGCTGCTGAGCGGCGGCGTCAATCCACAGGTCGGCACCAACCGCCTGCACACGCGCTGGGCGCGCGAATGGGCCAGCCTGGGCCTGACGACGTTTCGATTCGATCTGAGCGGCATCGGCGACAGCGCCACGGCGCCAGGCGCCGAGGACGCGCAGCTGTACTCGCTACTCGGCGTGGACGAGGTGCGCGCTGCGCTCGACCACCTGGAGCGAAGCTACGGCGCTCGGCGCTTCATGCTGATCGGCCTGTGCTCCGGTGCGTTCGCAGGCTTCCACACGGCGCTGGCTGATCGGCGTGTGACCGATCTCGGGCTGCTCAACCTGCTGCGCTACTACTGGAACCCGGACGAGAGCATCGAGCAGGTCCAGGCCCAGCGCCGCCGTCAGCTGCGTTCGCTGCGCTACTATGTCGGTGCACTCGGGCGGGCCACGCACTGGCGCAAGGCGATTCGCGGCGACGTGCAACTCGGACGCATCGGCAAGGCGCTGGCCGCACGCAGCGCGCGTCGCGTCGTGCAATATGGGCAATACTGGCTCGGGCGCGTCCGCGGCGACCACGGCACACCCGACCACCCGCTGGCCCGCGACTTTCGCGCGCTCGCGCAGCGAGGTGTGACCAGCCTCGTGGTATACAACGGCGACGAACCCATGCTCGACGACTTCCAGGAACAACTCGGCGCCGAGCTGCCGCGCTTGCAAGCGCGGCGCAGCTTGCAGCTGCAGGTGCTCGACGGCGCCGATCACATCTTTTCGCCGATCAGGTCGCAGCATGCCTTGACCGAGCGCCTCACCGAGTACCTGCGCGAGCAGCTGCTCGGCGAGGTGAGCGCATGAGCGCGGACTTTGGGCCCAAGCCGACCACGCTCCAGGGCCGCCACGTACTCCTTACGCCGCTGACGCTCGCACACAGCGCCGATCTGCTCGCGGCCGCGGCCGATCCCGAAATCTGGAACTACCTGCCGTATCAGCAACCCAGGACTGAACCGGACATGCGGGCGCTCATCGAGAGCGCCGAACGCGACCAGGAGAGAGGCTTTTCGGTCGCGTTCGCCATCGTCGACCTGCGCAGCGGCAAGGCGATCGGGAGCACGCGCTACCTGGACATTCGGCCGCGCGACCGAGGCGTCGAGATCGGCTCGACCTGGCTCTCGAGCGAGGTCTGGCGCACGGCGTTCAACACCGAGTGCAAGTACCTGTTGCTACGTCACGCCTTCGAAGACTTGTCGGCACTGCGGGTGCAGCTCAAGACCGACGAGCGCAACCAGCGCTCGCGCGCTGCGATCCTCGGCATCGGGGCGACCTTCGAGGGCATCCTGCGCTGTGATCGGGTGCTGTGGAACGGCTTCGTCCGGAGTAGCGCGTATTACAGCATCACTCACCAGGAGTGGCCGGCGGTGCGCGCAAGGCTGGAAGAACGCCTGAACCGGCCCGCGGGTGTGTGAACGCGCGGGAAGCGGTATGCTCCGCGCGTGAGTACCCAGGACACCATCCCGCTGATCGCTCGCGCGCACGAGTATTCCAATCGTACTGCGATCGTAGCCGCTGACGGCCAGGCGACGTTCGCCGAGCTTCTGGAGTTGTCGGAGCGCGCTGCACGGGTCTTGCTCAACGGGCGCTCGGATCTGCAGGGCGATCGGGTGGCGTTCCTGATCTCGCCCAGCCTGCGCCACGTGGTCACCCAGTGGGCGATCTTTCGTGCCGGTGGGGTGGCGGTCCCGCTGTGTGTCTCGCACCCGGCCCCCGAGCTCGCGCACGTGCTCGACGACAGCCAGCCGATCGCGCTGGTGGCGGATCGCGAGTTCGACGCGCTGGCGCGGCCGCTGGCAGAGGCGCGCAAGGTGCGCTGGCTCGGCCCCCAGCAGCTGACCGCAGTGAGCCGCGACACGACCGAGCTGCCCCGCATGGAAGCCGAGCGGCCGGCCATGCTGATCTACACCAGCGGCACCACCGGCAAGCCCAAGGCTGCGATCACCACGCACGCCATCTTCGCCGCACAGATGCAGGCGGTCGCCACGGCCTGGGAGCTCGCGCCGAGCGATCGCATCTTGCACGCGCTCCCGCTACATCACTTGCACGGCGTGCTGAACGCCCTCTCGAGCGTGCTGTTTGCCGGCGGTACCTGTGAGCTCCTTCCGCGCTTCGACGCCGAGCTGGTGTGGCAGCGGCTGTGCGCGCAGCCTGGTGTCACGTTGTTCATGGGCGTGCCGACCATGTACGATCGCCTGGCCGCGGCCTGGTCCGCAGCTGACAGCGGCGAGCGCGAGGCGCGCAGCGCGGCCTGTCGGGCGCTGCGCTTGATGGTGTCGGGCTCCGCGGCGCTGCCGGTCAGCATGCTCGAACGCTGGCGCGCCATCAGCGGCCACGTGTTGCTCGAGCGCTACGGCATGACCGAGCTCGGCATGGCGCTCGGCAACCCGCTGAAGGGCGAGCGCCGGCCGGGGACAGTGGGCCTGCCCTTCCCCGGCGTCGAGGCCCGGCTGATCGACAGCGCAGCCGACGGCAGCAGCCACGAGGTACCCGACGGTCCCGGCGAGCTGCAGATCCGCGGCCCCAACGTGTTCGCGGGCTACTTCGGCAAGCCCGACGCCAGCTCCGCCGCGTTCACGCGCGACGGCTTCTTCCGCACCGGCGACATCGCGGTGCGCGAGAATGGCTACTACCGGCTGCTGGGCCGCGAGTCGGTCGACATCATCAAGACCGGTGGCTACAAGGTCTCCGCGCTCGAGATCGAGGAGGAGCTGCGCGAGCATCCGGCGATCGCCGAGGTCAGCGTCGTCGGCGTACCCGACGAATCGTGGGGTGAGCGCGTCGCAGCCGCGGTGATCTTGCGCGCCGGCCAGCAGCTGGAGTTGGCGGAGCTGCGGAGCTGGGCCAAGGAACGCCTTGCGCCCTACAAGGTGCCCTCGCTGCTGCAAGTGATGAGCGACCTGCCTCGCAACGCGCTCGGCAAGGTGGTCAAGCCCGAGCTGAAGCGGACATTCGGCTGACGCTGCTCCCGGAATGCTCTCCCTCGGGCGGCGGAGGCTCGATCGTCGCGATCACCCGGTTGCCCGGACCCTGATACTCCAGCCGCGTGAAGCTCAGCGACCGGGCCAGCGCGATGCCGCGCCCGTTGGGATCGAATGCGCGCGCGGCATCGAGCTCGAGGTAGGGCTTCCAGACGAAGCCGTTGCCCTCGTCGCTGATGTCGAACCACAGTCCGCGCTCGTCGCGCGAGAACGTCACGTGCACACGGCGATCGCGATACTCTGGCAGGGCGGAGCGCCGGTGGACCTCGGCTTGCCAGTTGCCCTCGCGCTTGAGCCGAGACTTCTCTCGATAGCTGATGCCGAGGTTGCCGTGCTCGACCGCGTTCACCAGCAGCTCGCGCAAGCCGAAGTTCGCGCTGCCTGGCTCGGGACACAATGCCGCCAGCAGGTTCGAGAGCTCGGCCACCTCGTCGAGCGTACGCAGCGTGAAGGATGCGCGTTCGACGAAGCGCAAGGCGTCGACGCAGGCGCGCGCCTGCGTGAGGTGCTCGTCGCTGCGCCGGCTGTCCTCGAGCGCGGAGCGCACCATCATCCGCAGCGCGTCGCGCGTGTAGGGCTTGGTCAAGTAGTAGTGGGCGCCCGCGCGCAAGCCCTCCGCGACCTGCTCGGGTGCCGCGGCCGCGGTCTGCATGATCACGGGCAGCTGCGCGAGGTGCGGCGTCTCCTTGATCAGGTGCAGGACCTCCAGTCCGTCGATCTGCGGCATCACCCGATCGAGCAACACCACGTCGAACTTGGCATCCGCCGCCTCCAACAAGCGCAGCGCCCTCACTCCGTTGTCGACGGACACCAGCTCGTAGTCGGAACCTTCGAACACGCTGCCGATGATCCGAAGGTTCACGGGATCATCGTCGACCGCCAGAATCACGGGCTTTCGCATGCGCTGACTTCCCCCAACGCTCATCGTACTTGCAGCTGTTGGCGGCGGCATGACCCGCGCTTGCTGGCCGAGTGGTCCAGCGGGCCGCGTTCGCCACGCATCGCGTCGTCCCCAGACGCGGAATGCGCCGGCCCTCGCCCAAAGTGTAGAAAGGCAGCAGATTCGTGCGCTGCTGCACCGGCTCCCCCCCTGACGAGAGGGTTAATCTGTAGTTTATCACGAAAATTTGAGCCCCCGTGTCACCCCTAGGGGTGACAACTGGCTCTTCTTGGCTGCTGCACATAGCCGAACTGGCAGAGCTCACGATCGGCGCCGTCGATGGCCGACTGCATCAGGCGCAGGCGTTCGACCAACGCGAGCACACGTGCGGCGTGCTGCCCCGTGAACGGCTCCGCGGCGTGCGCGAGCAGGTACGCACGCACCGGCTGCACGTGACCGAGCCACAACTGCAGGACCGCAGGCTCGACCTCCAGCCAGCGCCGCGCGCCCGCGTAGATGCAGCCATCAGCTGCCGACGGCCGCACCTCGGAGCAGCACAGCCCGGGCTCGCCGGGAGCCACCGGCGACGGATCCAGCGGCCTGATCCAGAGCTGCCAGATCTCCTCGCCCCGAGCCGACAGCACGCGCCAGGCTTCTGCTGACGCCGGCAGCGGCAGTCGCGGATAGTCGGCGTGCAGCGCGCCGTCGAACTCGTGGCGATAGCTCTGCGCTGCCAGGAAGGCGAGCGCGTAGCGTTGAAACTGCGCCGCGCTCACGGGGCTGCCCACGCGCTCACTGCATTGCGCGCCCAGGCCCGGGTCCAGGTTGTCCGCGCCCGCCGGCGTGCGCGCGGGAAACGCCCGCGCCCGACACGACGAGCGCGCCGACAGGAAGCAGTTGTCGATCACCTGTGTGGCCGCGCCGAAGTGCGAGTACGGGCTGAACCCACGATCCTTGCGCACGCTCACCAACACCTCGGGCGCGTGCTCGATCGCCTGCAGCAGCTCCGGCCGCGGGCGGTGACACAGCGGCGTGACGGTGCAGAACCAGCGCAGATCGAACGGGCGATACGCGATCGGCCGGAGCAACTCCGCGCCCGACGGATCGCGCTCGAGCGCGGCAGCCAGGTTGCGGCGAGCCTGCGCGCTGCTGAAGTGCGCCTGATCGCGCGCGCCGAGCTCGGGTAGCTCCGCGCCCTGCGCGAACGCCTGCAGCCGTTCGAGCAGGCGCCCGCGATCGGGGTCGATCACCAGCCGATCGCGGTTGGTCTGCACGCCCTCGCGCTGGAACGGTAGCCACTCCGCGAGCGCAGGCCAGCTCGCGTACTCGCCGCCGCCCGCCGCCGTGCGCGGCACGAAACGTCGCAGCGGAGGCTCGGGCGGTAGCGGCTCGAAGCCCAGCTCCGACAGACCCGCCCGGTTCAACAGCTCGAGCTTGTCTGCACGTGTGCCGCGCAGGCGCGCGTAGTACACGCGCCCAGCCCGCTCTTCCGGGCCGTCGGGCCTGCGGCACAGCCAGCTGATGCTGACGCTGGGTCGCACGCCGAACACGTTGTCGTCGCGCCCCTGGCCCGTGCGCTGGAGCAGCGCCGAGCCGCCCAGGTCGAGCACGTACAGCGCGTCGAACCAGCGCATCAATGCCGCACGCATGCCGCGGTGCACCGGCCCGTCCAGGAACGAGCCGTTGCTGATCAGCGCCAGCACCGCGCCGGCCGGCGCCTCTCGCGCGGCCTGGGCGCACAGCCGGAAGAAGCGCACATACGTGTCCGAGAGCACGCCCAGCTTGCGCTCGACCAGCCGCGCGCCGTCCGCATCGCGCCTGAAGTCCTCGAGCAAGTCCTGCATCGCGGGCGTGGCGACGGCACGCGCGCTGGCCCAGGGTGGATTCGCCGCGATCGCCAGCACGCGCCGGGGATCGCGCGCCAGCTCGAGCAGACACGGCTCGCGCAACGCATCGGCCTCGCGCAGCGTGAACTCCGGAGGCGCGTGCGCGGCGAGCTCGGACGAGCTCGCCAGGGCGGCTGGATCCAGATCGATTCCATGCAACGCGAGCCCTGCCGGCTTGCCGCGCGCTTGCCACAGGCGCAGCGCCGCTGCCAGCAGCGCGCCCGGGCCACAGGCCGGATCGATCAGCTGCAAGCGCGCGTCGCAAGCGCCGTCGCGCAGGCCCAGCTGCTCGCGCAACAACTCGTCCAGCACGGCGATCACGCAGCGCGCGAGCTCGGGCGGCGTGTGCACCACGCCGTGCGCGCGGCGCCGCGCTGGTTGACTTCGTAGCGCCGCATCGCGCGCTGCCGCAGCCTCCCGCGCGGCCTGCTCGGCGGGATGCAGCGCGCTCATCGCAGCAGCTGGTCGAGACCCACGCAGACGAAGAACAACAGGCTCACGTAGCCGTTCACGTCGAAGAACGCCTTGTTGATCCTGGACAGATCACTCGGCTTCACCATCGCGTGCTCGACCACCAGCAGCGCACCGACCAGCGCCACGCCCGCGAAGTACGCCGGGCCGCGCCCGAGCGACACGCCGACGGCGACCAGGCACACCACCGTCAGCACATGCAGGCCCGCGCTCACCCAGAGCGTACCGCCGACGCCCAGCTGTGCGGGCACCGAGTGCAGCCGTGCGCCGCGGTCGAAGTCCAGATCCTGCAGCGAGTACAGCATGTCGAAGCCCGCCACCCAGGCCGCCACGCCACCGACCAGCAGCCAGGGCGCGAGCGTCACCTCGGCGCCGAGCGCGATCCACGCGCCGCCCGGGGCCAGCGCGACGGCCGCGCCCAGGATCACGTGACACAACGCCGTGAAGCGCTTGGTGTACGAGTAGCCGAGCGCCAAGCCCAGCGCGAGCGGGCTGAGCAGCAGCGGCAAGCGGCCCAGGCGCGCGCAGGCCAGCACGAACACGGCGCAGGCGCCCAGCGTCAAGCCGCGCACGGCGGCGACCGACAACACGCCGCGCGGCAGTTCGCGATCGCGCGTGCGCGGGTTGTCCGCGTCGATCCGCCTGTCCACCAGCCGATTGAACGCCATCGCCGCGGTGCGCGCGCAGGCGATGCAGAGCACGATCAGCAGCACTTTCTCCAGCGTGATCTCGGCGAAGGGCGCCGCCAACACCACCGCAGCCAGCGCGAACGGCAGCGCGAACACGGTGTGGCTGATTTTGACGAGCGAACCGTAGCTCGCCACGGTCTTGGTCATGCTCATGCGAACACCTCTGCGGGCAAGCTCGGGTAGTGGGGGCGCGAGACGATGCGGCGCGTGGCTGGCTCGCTTTGTATCACGTAGCGCTCGGGATCGGCGGGCGCGCTCGCGCCGTGCTCGAACGCCAGCACCCCCGGAAACGCTCCGGGTTGCAACCGGCCCAACACGCGGCCCAGGCCCAGCGCATCCGCCCCCCAGGCGCAGGCCATCGCCAGCAGCGTGGCGGCCGGCACGGTCGGGAAGCGCTGCGCGAGCGCGCGCGCCTCCGCCAGCGGATCGAGGCTGGTGTTCGAGGCCAGCGAGTCGGTCCCCAGGCCGGGCCGGATGCCCGCGCCCAGGATGTCGAGCAATGGGGGCAGCTTGAGCTCGATGTGCAGGTTGGAGCGCGGACACAGCACCACCGGCGCGCCCGCCGCCGCCAGCTGCTGGACCTCGGCCGGCCGCGCGTCGGTCAGGTGCACGACGATCACGTCCGGCCCGAGCACACCCAGCCGTCGCACATGCTCCACCGAGCCGCACGCGGGCGGCTGCCAGTCGAGCGGACTCGCATCGCGCGAGGCGATCCACTCGCGGAACGGACCGCCGCCGCTCTCGAGGAACGCGCGCTCGGCCGCGTGCTCACACAGGTGCAGCGAGGTGCGCGCGCGAGCCGCGCGACAGCGCAGGGCGATCTCCCGCAAGATCTCCGGGTGCAGCGTGAACGGCGTGTGAGGCGCCAGCGCATAGCGCAGCTGCACGGGCCAGGGCCCGAACTGCTCGCGCTCCTGCACGGCCATGCCCAGCGTCACCTCCGCGGTGTCCCTGCGCATGCCGAACACTTCGTGGAACACGCAGCCCGCGATCGGCAGCGCGGCAAGTGCAGGCACGGTGTTCAGCCGGTTGGTGACGTCGCCCAGCCCCATCACGCCGGCAGCGAGCAGCTCGGAGATGGCCTCGTCGATCGCCTCGGTGTCGAGCTCGGGCTTTGCCTGCGCGCGCGTGCGCACGAGCGTGTCGACCCAGGGCACGAAGCCGCGGCCACCCGGCACGCGCCCGCGCAAGCCCGACAGCTCGAGGTGAGTGTGGGCATTCACCAGCCCCGGCGTGAGCACCGCGGGCAGCTCCTGAAACGCCACGCTCGGGTGCTCGCGCCGCAGCACGTCGAGCGAGCCGACCGCGAGCACGCGCTCGGTCGCATCCAGCAGCACGGCGCCCCGCGCGATCGCCGGGGAGGCGTCGCCGATGAGCAGCCAGCTGCCGGAGATACCGCGCATGATCAGGCCGGTTCCGTCAGGCGCTCGTAGCGCATGTTGCGCCGCGCGACCTTGAAGCCGAGCGCGCGCGCATGCCGTTCGATCTGCGCCGCGTCCATGCCGAACGTGGTGCCGGCAGACGACACCACGTTCTCCTCGAACATGGTGCTGCCCATGTCGTTCGCGCCGTAGCGCAGCCCGACCTGACCGATGCCCGGCCCCTGGGTCACCCACGAGGTCTGGATGTTGGGTACGTTGTCGATGACCAGGCGCGCCAGCGCCTGCGTGCGCAGGTAGAGCACGGTGCCGGTCTCACCCGCCACTGCGCGCGTGCCCACGTCGTGCTGGTAGTCCCAGCAGATGAAGGCGGTGAAGCCGCCGGTCTCGTCTTGCAGGTCGCGGATCTTCAACATGTGCAGCACGCGATCGGTCAGCGTGTCCGACGTGCCGAACATCATGGTGGCGGTGGTGCGCATGCCGATGCGGTGCGCGACGCGCATGACTTCCAGCCACTCGGCGCTGGTGCACTTGGCCTTGGCGATCTTGCTGCGCACTCGATCGGTCAACACCTCGGCGCCGCCGCCGGGCAGCGAGTCCATGCCCGCAGCCTGCAAGCGCCGCAACACCGCCTCGACGCTCAAGTCTTCGAGCCGCACCAGGTGCCAGATTTCCTCCGGGCTCAGCGCGTGCAGCTTGATCGGGTAGTTGGCCTTCACCCAGCGGAACAGGTCCTCGTACCACTCGAGGTGCAGCGCCGGGTTGAGGCCGCCCTGCAGCAGGATCTGGATGCCGCCCGCGGCGACCGTCTCCTCGATCTTCTGGCCCAGCTGCTCGCGCGTGAGCACGTAGCCCTCTTCGTGGCCGACCGGGCGATAGAACGCGCAGAAGCGGCAAGAGGTGGTGCAGACGTTGGTGTAGTTGACGTTGCGGTCGACGATGTACGTGACCACGCCGTCGGGATGCAGCTCACGGCGGCGGACGTCCGCGGCCACGCCCAGCTCGTGCACGGGCGCCTCGCGACCCAGCCACATGGCCTCCTCGAACGAGAGCCTGCCGCCGGCCGCTGCATGCTCCAACAGGCCGTCGATGGTGCTGCGCGCCGGCGCCTTTGGCCGCGGCGCGCTCTCGCCCACGAAGCGCAAGGTCGTCTCGGGCAAGAGGCCCGCCTCGGCGGCACGCCGCCAGAACTCGCGCAGGCCCGCGAGCGCCGGCTCGTCCAGCTGATAGCGGATGGCGTGGTTCAAGTAGTCGAGGTGCTGCGCCGCGTCACCACCGTGGCCGCGCGACCAGGCCTGTGCGATCTGCGGGCGCGCCGCCAAGCCCGCCTCTAGCGAGCCCTGCAGCAGCAAGCAATCGCGCGGAGTCAGCACGTTCGGCCGCGCCGCCCAGACGGCGAACACGAACGGTAAGCCCGTCAGCTCCTTCCAGGCCTGACCCAGATCGAGCTCGTAGCGGAAGCCGCGCGTCTCGAGCGAGATGTCGCCGATCAACAAGCCGATGGTCTTGCCGCCCACGCTCTGCACGATCTCGCGCGCCGGCCGCGCGCAGTACTTCGGCTCACGCCCGCCGCAGCGCGCGCGCACGATCAGCCGGGTCAACACCACCGAGGTGCGGCTGGCCGCATCGAGCAGGATCTCGTCGGCCTCCTCGATCGGCACGTCGCCGACCAGCTTGACCGAGCGCACCGGCCCGTCGCAGCCGATGGCGACGCCCGGCACGATCTCGAGCCCGCCGTGCGTCGCGAGCGGCGCGACCGGCGACAAGCCGACGTCGGCCTCGTCCTCGAACAGCCGCCGAGCGAGCTCGGACGGCTCGGCCAGCTCGACGTGCATACGCTCGTCGGCGAGACCCGTGAGCAAGCCGTGCAGGTGCGGCTGCGCATTCATGAAGCTCACGCCGACCACGCGCAGGCGCCCTGAAGAGTCGAGGACCTCGCGCCGGTATCGGTTCTGGACCAGCCCTGGTTTCAGCTTCGCCATGACAGCCTCCGATTCAGTTGCCCAGCATCACGTTGAGCGCGCGTTTGTTCGACAGCCGCTCTTTGAGCTTGAACGCCGCCTCGGGCAGCTCCGCCCGCGGCAGCTCTTCGACCACGCCGTAGGTGGTGTCGCGTTCGACCGGGATGCGCCCGGCCTCGCGGATCAACCGTACCAGCTCGGCGCGCGACAGCGCCATCGGCACGCGGCTACCGGCCGAGTGGTAGATGCTCTCGTGCACGATCGTGCCATCGAGATCATCCGCGCCGAAGCGCAGCGCGGTCTGCGCGGTGGCCACGCCCATCGACACCCAGTAGGCCTTGATGTGCGGGATGTTGTCGAGCAAGAGCCGCGAGACCGCCAGCGTGCGCAGGCTATCGACGGCGGTGGGCTCGGGCAGCTTGCGCAGGCTGTTGTTCTCGTTGTGGAACGCCAGCGGGATGAAGCACTGGAAGCCGCCCGTGTCGTCCTGCAGCTGACGGAGGCGGAGCAGATGATCGACGCGGTGCTCCACGGTCTCGATGTGTCCGTAGAGCATGGTGCAGTTGCTCGGGATGCCCAGCTCGTGCGCCGCGCGGTGCACCGCGATGTAGTCGTCGCCATCGGCCTTGTCCGTGGCGATGCGCTTGCGCACGTCGGCGTGCAGGATCTCGGCCCCGCCGCCGGGCAGCGAACCCAGCCCCGCCTCGCGCAGCCGCGTCAGCACGTCGTGGTAGCTCATGCCGAACTTGCGCGCGAAGAAGTGGATCTCGACCGCGGTGAAGCACTTCAGGTGCACGTCGGGTCGCACACGCTTCCAGCCTCGCAGCAGATCCTCGTACCACTCGAACGGCAAGTCGGGATGCAGGCCGTTGACCATGTGCAGCTCGGTCAGGCGCGGCTCGGGGTGCTCGGCGAGCTCGCGCCAGGCGGCTTCGTGCGTGGTGGTGTGCGCGCCCGGTGCGCCCTCCGCCAGCTTGGCGAACGCGCAAAACGAGCACGAGGCCTCGCAGACGTTGGTGGCCTCGAAGCGCATGTTGACGTTGAAGTACGTGCGGTCGCCGTGCCGGCGTTCGCGCAGCGTATTGGCCAGCGTACCCACGCGCAGCAGGTCGTGATCGAGCATGAGCGCACAGCCGTCGTCGAAGGACAGCCGCTCACCCGCCTGGACCTTGGCCGCGATCTCGTCGAACGAGCTCATGTCAGCACCTCGCGCCCGCTGCGCTGGATCAACCCCTTGAGCTCGTTGCGCCGCGCCTCCGGCCCGTCGATCAGCGGCAGCGTGCGCTTGCCGCCGAGGTCGCCGAACAACACGTCCGCGCCGAACACCAGCGCGGTCTGGGCCAGCTCCACGCCCAGCTCGTCGAACGAGACCGCGAGCGCCTGCTCGCCGGGCGTGCGCAGGCGCAGGAGCGCGATCTCGCGCAACAGGTCGGCGCCGGTCGCAGCCTTCTGTTGAACGCTCGGATCGAAGACCTGCAGCGTCGGATCTTCGGGCCTTTCACTGCCGATCAGGCGCACCTGGTCGCCGCGAAACTGCTTGCGCTTGAGGTCTGCCAGGCCCGCGACCACGAGCAGATCCGCCGCGCGCAAGCGCTCGAACTCTTCGGGAGCGAGCCGCTCGCCGGCCAGCACCCGCCGCTGCGTCTCGGAAAAACCAGCCTCATCGATCGCCCGCGTAAGCATGGATCCCATGGTCGCTTCTCCCGCTCAGTCGCCCTTGCCGAGCTTCACGTCTCGCCCCCAACGCCGGCTCAACTCCTGCTCGATCCCCAGTTGGTCGAGCACGCGCGCCAGCACCGTGTCCATCGCATCCTCGAGCGTGGCCGGCCGCGAGTAAAACGACGGAGAGGCCGGCACCACGATCGCGCCCGCGCGCGTCACGCTCAGCATGTTCTCGAGGTGGATCGAGGAGTACGGCGCCTCGCGTGGCACCAGCACGAGCGGCCTGCGCTCCTTGAGCATCACGTCGGCCGCCCGCGTCAGCAGATCGTCGCTCACGCCGTGCGCGATGCGCGCGATCGCCGACATCGAGGCGGGCAACACGACCATCGCGTCGTAGCGCGCGGAGCCGCTGGCGAACGGCGCGGCGTAGTCGCGACCTTCGTAGACGGCGAAGCCCAGCTCGCGCGGATTGCCCCCGCACTCGTGCGCCCAGACTTGCTCCGCGGTTCGCGACAGCACGACCTCGACCTGCGCCGTGCCCAGCGCGCGCAAGTGCTCGAGCAGCCGCCTGGCGTACGGCGCACCCGAAGCACCGCTGATGCCGAAGACGATCTTCTTCGTCATCGCACACCCCGTACGATCGAAGCCACGCCGAAGGTGAGATCGTAACCCTTCACCTCGCGGAAACCAGCCTCGCGCATCGCCGCTTCGAACTCCGTACGCGAGAGGAAGCCCTGCATCGAGCGCGACAGGTAGCGGTATGCCTCGGCGTCGCCCGACACCAGGCGCCCGAGCGACGGCAGCACCAGCTGCGCATAGATCGCGTGGAACACGCGCGTGAACAGGCTCTCGGGCCGGAAGAACTCGAGCACCACGCACACACCACCGGGCTTGAGCACCCGCGCCGCCTCGCGCAGCCCTGCGCGCGGATCGCTCAGGTTGCGCATGCCGAAGCCGCAGATGAAGCCCGCGCTGCTGGCCGAACGGATCGGCAGCTGCATGGCATCCGCCACCGCGAGCAGCGCACCCTCCACCTTGCCGCGACCGGCGAGCAACATGTCGCGCGCGAAGTCGAGCGCGAACACCCTGCGACCCGTGAAGCGTCCGCGGAGCGCGCGCGACAGATCGAGCGTGCCCGCGCAGACGTCGAGCAACGGGCCGTCGGGCAGATCGCGCGCCAGCAAGTCGAGCGCGCGCGCCCGCCAGCGCTGGTCGATGCCGAAGGACAGCAGCCGATTGAGCAAGTCGTAGGTCGGCGAGATGCGGTCGAACATGTGCCGCACCGCATGCGCGTGCCCTTCGCCCGACGCGGCGCGCGCGCCCACTTCAGGCACCAACTTCAGCGAATCGGCCTCTGGCTGTGACATACCCCTGGCCCGCGCTCTGCTCGCTTCAAATGTTTTTGAAAGCTCAAGGGATATAGGAGCGACCAGGACTGCGCGTCAAGACAGTACGCCCCATGCGCCGACCAGGTGGGCAAACGCTTACATTCAACCACTTACCTAGCTTGACTATGCAAAAACCACGCAGCTCGGCCTGCGCCGTACGCTGCGCGCTGGGCGGAAAGGTAGTACCACCGCCCGCCGAAAACCCGAGCCGGTCAGGCCGGCGTGTCGGTACATGGCAGCACCCGAACCGACAAGGAGATCCAACGATGCGGTATCGCAATGAAACTGGACTGAGTGCGCTTTGTGCTGGGGGTCTGTGGCTGCTTGCGGGCGGCGCGTTCGCCCAGAACAACCCCGAGCTGGGCGATGTCGGTGCCCAGGCCCAAGTCCAGACGCAACAGCCCGCCCCTACCGTTGAGACGACCACCACCACGACAACAGCGGCGGATTCGTCGTCCAATCGCTTCGCGGGCACCGATCACGGCTCGGTGGTCGGTCACTTCGGCGCGGGCTGGTTCGGGTTGATGAACATCCCGGTCGCGGGCAACAACGGCATGAACAACCCCGATTTCGGCGACGACCAGTTCATCCTGGCGCCGACGATCGGCGTACGCTGGTGGATGCTGGACTGGCTGGGCATCGAGGCCGGCCTGGGCATCGGCATCGAGAGCGGCGGCACCCACTTCGAAGACGACATGGGGAGCGCCGATACCAATGATCCGAGCATCACGGCGTTCGGCATCCACGGCGGCGTGCCGATGGTGGTCGCGGCCAGCAAGCACTTCGCGTTCGAGGTCGTCCCGGAGATGAATTTCGGCTTCGCCACGGGCGGGCGAGACGACGAGAGCATGGCCAACGCCGATGTCGACTTGTCGGGCTACGTGTTCGAGCTCGGCGCGCGCGCCGGCGCCGAGATCCAGTTCGGCTTCATCGACATCCCCCAGCTCGCCCTCCAGGCCAGCCTGGGTCTGCACCTGCGGATCGAAAACCGCGGCCACACCGTCGGCGACGAAACCGCCAACAACACCCACATCCGGTTCGGCACCAGCGTGATCGGGGAGCCCTGGGATATCTTCACGGGCAACATCGCGGCCATCTATTACTTCTGAATCCGCGCGCGCATTGGCCAGAGCGCGCCCGTCGACCTATGCTGGGCCGCTCATGTCCGATACGCGCCAACATCCGTACACCGACTTCATCCACCGGGTGAAGAAGCCCGCCCGCTACCTCGGCGGCGAGCACGGCGAGATCGTCAAGGACTGGCAGACCACGTTCGCGAAGGTCTGCCTGTGCTTCCCCGACGTCTACGAAGTCGGGATGAGTCACCTCGGCTTCAAGATCCTGTATTCGATCTTGAACAAGCACCCCAAGCTGCTCGCCGAGCGCGCGTACGCCCCCTGGATCGACATGGAACAGGAGCTGCGCGCGCGCGGCGAGCCGCTGCGCTCGCTCGAGAGCTTCCGGGCGCTGTCCGAGTTCGACGTGGTCGGCTTCTCGCTGCAGTTCGAGCTGACCTTCACCAACATCCTGCAGATGCTGGAGCTGGGCGGCATCCCGTTGCGCAGCTGCGAGCGGCAGGACGACCAACCGCTGGTGCTGGCGGGCGGGCCGACGGCCACGCACCCGGAGCCGCTGTCGGCGTTCGTCGACGCGGTGTTGATCGGCGACGGCGAGGAACGCACGCCCGAGATCGCCCTGCTCTGGACCGAGCTGCGCGCGGCGGGCGTGCCGCGGGCCGAGCGCCTGGCCAGGCTCGCGCAGCTGCCCGGCGTGTACGTGCCCAGCCTGTACACGACCGAGGTCGACGCCGAGACCGGGCAGCAATACGTGGTGCGTGCGCCGGCCTGTGAAGTGCCGCTGCCGGTGCAGCGCACGTTTCTACAGGACATCAGCCAGTATCCCTTCCCGAAGGACGGCCCGATCGCCAACACCGAGACGGTGTTCGATCGCGTGTCGGTGGAGATCGCGCGCGGCTGCACGGAGGGCTGCAGGTTCTGCCAGGCCGGCATGATCTACCGGCCGGTGCGCGAGCGCGACCCGGCGGAGATCATCGACGTGCTGCGGCATGCGGTGAAGGACGGTGGGTACGACGGCGCCTCGCTGACCAGCCTGTCCACGGCCGACTACAGCGCGATCTCCCCGCTGGTTCACAGCGCCATGGTCGAGCTGCGCGAGCAGCGCGCCACGCTGTCGGTGTCCTCGCTGCGGGCCTACGGGCTGGACGAGGACGTGCTGGACGAGATCAAGGACGGTGGTGGCAAGGGCCTGACGTTCGCGCCCGAAGCGGGCACGCAGCGCATGCGCGACGTGATCAACAAGAACGTCACCGAGGAGCAGCTGCTCGAGACCGCGCGCCGCGTGTTCTCGCGCGGCTTCTCGCGCATGAAGCTGTACTTCATGATCGGCCTGCCGACCGAGACCGACGAGGACGTGCTCGGCATCGTCGCCACCGGCGCGCGCGCGCTTGCCGTGGGCCGCGAGCTGATCGGTCGGGCCGCGCGCGTCACCGTCAGCGTCAGCACGCACGTGCCCAAGCCGCACACGCCGTTCCAGTGGTGCGCGATGGACGCGCGCGACGAGGTCTTGCGCAAGCAGCAGCTGCTACGCGACGCCGCACGGCGCGCCGGGGTCGAGCTGAAGATGCACGACTCGCTGGGTAGCTTCCTGGAGGGCGTGATCGCGCGCGGCGATCGCTCGCTGTGCGAGGTGATCTACGGCGCGTACAAGCGCGGCGCGCGCTTCGACAGCTGGGAAGAGCAGCTGCGGCTCGACTACTGGCAGGAAGCCATGGCCGATGCCGGCGTCGATCCGGCGCGCTTCCTCGGCACCCTCCCCGTCACCGCCAAGCTGCCCTGGCAACACATCGACGTCAGCCTGGCCCCCGGATTTTTGGCGCGCGAGTACCGCAAGGCGCTGCGCGACCGGCTGAGCCCGCCCTGTGGCAAGGCGGTCGGCATGTTCGTGCACCACACAAACCTCGAGGACCACGAGCGCGATCGGCGCAAGCTGGTGTGTTACGACTGCGGCGTGGCGTGCGATCTGGATCGCATGCGCAGCGAGCGCGCGGACTTCCTGGTCAAGCTGGGCGCGAAGCACGCGCCGGTCGCGCCGCACGTGCAAACCACGCAGACCACGGAGACCACGGAGGCCGCGCAGCCGGAAGAAGCAGCGCAGCCCAGCCCGCGGAGGGCTCGCCCGCGTCCGCCCGAGCGGCCCGACCAGGGCCAGGCGCTGCGCGTACGTTTGGGCTATCGCAAGCTCGGCCGGGCCGCGTTCAGCTCGCACCTGGATCTGGTGCGGCTGTTGCCGCGCTTGTTCCGCCGCTTGCAGCTGCCGGTCTACTACTCGCTCGGCTTCCACAGCAAGCCGGTGCTCGTGTTCGGGCCGGCGCTGTCGCTCGGTGTCGCGAGCCTGGCAGAGTACGTGGACCTCAAGCTGGCCGCTCGCGACGACGTCGACTGGCAAGCGCTACCCGCGCGGCTCAGCGAGGCCGCCCTGGACGGGCTCGACTTCTTCGCCGCGCGCCGGCTCGGGGACCGAGATCCCAAGCTCTCGCAGCTGATCCACGAGGCCGGATACGTGGCGGGCATCCCGCGCGCCGCGCTCGCCGAGCTCGGCTTCGCCGACGAGCTGCAGCTGGCGGCGACGGTCGCGGAGCGCAGCCGCGGAGAGCTGCGCACGCGCCGGGTGATCGACGGCGTCGGCAAGTGGGTGGACGTACACCGCTACCTCGCGCAGGTCGCGGTCGGTGAAGGCGCCGAGCTCCTGGCGAGCGCCGGCGTCGTGGGCGACCTGATCCCGATCCAGTTCCGGCTCGCCATCACGGAGCAAGGCAGCGCCAAGGCCAGCGAGGTGCTCGAGACCTTGCTCGACCGCCGCGAGGTGCCCGCGCGCATCGTGCGCACCGGCCTGGGCTGGCGCACTCCAGCCGACAGCGGCACGCCGCTCGAGCTCGAGCGCTACCGCTCGGCGCACGCGCCTGCTGACGCGGTTCCAGCGACGAGTCAGTGAACCTGTAGCTCGCTGTCGAGCCCCGCTCGCATCGCGTCGAGCGCGGGCCGGCGCACGCGTCGCTTGGTGCGGTCGTAGCCGGCCGAGAAGACCCGGGCGCGGCAGGTGAGCAGCACCACGGCCTGGTCGCGCTCGGCGCGATCGAGGGCTGCGTTCAGGGCGCCCAGCATGGCTTCGGACATGACGTTGGCCTTGCCGTCGTCCATGGTGATGGTGGCGATCGAATCCGAGAGCTCGTAGTGAACGGTCATGCTGGCTCCTTGCGTGTTCGGGTGGCGGACAAGCCCGCGAGCGCCGCGCGCTGCAGCGTACGGCTGAGCTTGCGCGGGGCAGTGTCGGCGTCGCCGCGCGTCCACTGGCGGCCGTACGCGTGTGCGGGGCCGATGCAGATCACCTGCGCCAGCGTGCGCGGCAGGCGCGCCATCAGGCCCGCCTCGGCCGCGGACTCGAACAGGCGATCGAGCGCGGCGTAGAACGCGGCGTTGTACGACGAGAGCTCGTCAGCGGCTTCGGCCGTGACCTCGTCCGGCAGAGTGGAGAACAGGTAGCGCGCAACGTCGCGGTGATCCTCGATCCAGCCGAGGTGCGCGGCGATCCACGCGCACAGGCCGCGCTCGGGGCCTGACGCGCGACGGATGGCCGTCGTGGCCGTGCGCTGGTAGTCGGCCATGCCTTCGACGTATACGGCGGCGGCGAGCGCCGGTTTCGAGGCGAAGGCGTGAAACATGCTGCCACTCGACAGGCCGAGCGCGTCGCGCACCGCGGCCACGGTGAACGCGGCGTAGCCCCGCTGCGTGAGCTGGCGGGTGGCTTCGGCGACGATCCTCGCGCGTGTGTCGCTTTCAGGCACTAGAGCACAGCTCTAGAGCACTGCTCTAGTCGGGTCAAGCCGCCCGTCGTGCGCGCGATGCTGACAAATGGCGCGGACGTGCGCCGTCGTCCTGCGCGTGATTTGCACGATTCCGCGGCTGACCAGCCAAAACCAGGTGATCCCGCGCGACGGGCACGGGGTCCCCCCGCGGGAAGTGTGTTCAGCCGTGACGTCGCTGACGGAGTGAGTTACACCAGCCGGACATGAGTCGACTCGATGTGGCTCGCAGTCTCGTTCGCAGCGCCGCGGGCCTCGCCGTCCGCGGAGCTACACGCTTCCAGCTGGGCGCATCGTTGCGCGCGCTCCTGGATACCGCCTTGCGCCAGCGCCTCCGCCTGCCCGACACTCGGCTGACGGCGGCGGTCGCCAAGGTGCCCGAGGTGACGGCGGCGACCGTCAGCACGCGCGACGGCCAGCTGCGCATCGACGCCAGCTTCCGCGACGGTGGCCAGCTGCTCGTGCACCTGCGTTCGCTCGGCACGAAGTTCGCGCCGCGCGGAGCCAAGGAGTGGTCGGTCGAGGTGCTGCCCGAGCAGGCCGCGCTCGACCCGCGCTGCGCCGACATCGTGGTGGCGCTGGCCAGCGAAGTCGCGCGCACGCTCTGGGCGCCTTTCCTGCGCGGGGCGCGCACGCGCGCGCGTCCGGCGAGCGCACACCGCGAAGGCAACGTGCTCGTGGTCGACCTGCGCAGCGTGGCCGAAGTGCGCGCCGCGCTCGGTCAGCCGCTGTTGGCTGCAGCGATCGACGCCTTCAACCTGCGCGGGATCGAGGCCGAGAACGGCGGGCTACGCCTGCTGGCGAAGCTCTGATTCGTGCGGCAGAGGGTTGTCGTCGAACACCACCACGCGCACCGTGGGCTCCCAGAGGCGTTCCGCCTCCAGCTCCTCGAGCTCTTCGCTAGCCAAGGGTTGCTGAAGCGGTAGCTCGAGCGGCCTGACGAGTGATTTGTGCATGGCAAAACGAATGTAGCGGGTCCCGGGATGACCGGCCATGTCGGTGCCCGACCGACAGCCAGTCATTGACGCGGGCCGGACGCTGCCCCAGGTAGGGGCTGGCATGCAGCCGCGCGCGCGACCCTTCGGCCCAAACTACGCGTTCGTCGTGGTGGGCGTGATCTTCCTGGCACTACTGGTCGGCGCGGGCCTGCGCGCAGCACCCGGGGTGCTGTTGCAACCGCTTGAGCGCGCCTTCGGCTGGACGCGCAGCGAGACCTCGCTGGCGGCCGCGATCGGCATCTTCCTCTACGGCATGGTCGGCCCGTTCGCTGCAGCGTTGATGCAGCGCTTCGGCATTCGCCGCGTGCTGGTGTCAGCCTTGCTGTTGATGGCTGCCTCCACCGCAACCAGCGCGCTCATGACCCAACACTGGCACCTGATCGCGACCTGGGGCGTGTTCTCGGGGCTCGCGTCCGGCTGCGTGAACGTCGTGCTGGGCGCGACGATCGTGAATCGCTGGTTCGTCCAGCGGCGCGGACTGATCATGGGCATCTTGACCGCCAGCACGGCCACTGGCGCGCTGATCTTCATCCCCGGTTTGGCGATGCTCGCCCAAAGCCGCGGTTGGCAGCCCGTGGTGCTGACCATCTCGGTCGCTGCCCTGGCGATCGTGCCGCTCGCGCTGTGGCTCTTGCCCGAGCGCCCGTCCGACATCGGGATCCTGCCCTACGGTGCGACCGAAGCGCCCGCTCCCGTGCCGCCGCCGAGCCACCCTTTCCGCACCGCGATCGCGGGGCTGGTCGACGCCACGCGCCAACGCGACTTCTGGTTGTTGTTCGGCACGTTCTTCGTCTGTGGCGCGACCACCAACGGTCTGGTCGGCACGCACCTGATCGCGCTGTGCGGCGACAATGGCATCCCCGAGGTTCGCGCGGCGAGCTTGCTCGCGATGATGGGCGTGTTCGACTTGATCGGCACCACGCTGTCCGGCTGGCTGACCGATCGTTTCGACCCGCGCAAGCTGCTGTTCGTCTACTACGCGCTGCGCGGCCTGTCGTTGATCTGGCTGCCGCACTCGGACTTCACGCTGTATAGCCTGTCGATCTTCTCGGTGTTCTACGGGCTCGACTGGATCGCCACCGTTCCGCCCACGCTGCGCTTGACCAACGAGGCCTTCGGCGACGCGGCGGGGCCGATGGTGTTCGGTTGGGTCGTCGCGGGTCACCAGGTCGGCGCGGCCAGCGCGGCGCTGATCGCCGGCAACCTGCGTACGCTGCAGGGCAACTACATCCTCGCCTTCGGCATCGCGGGCACGCTGGGAGTGGGCGCGGCCTTGCTGGCGTTGTTCATCGGCGGGCGCGGCCGCGCCGCGAGCGGCGCCAGATCAGCCCCAGCGCCAGCGTCGTGAACCCGAACCAGCTCGCTCGCCCGTTCGCTGCCGGCCGCGACACGCTGCAGCCCGCGGCTTCCAGGCACTGGTCCCCGTCGCGCGTGCAGCCCGACCACTCGAGGTGGATCGGCTCGCTCATCTCGCTCTCGTTGCCGGCTGGATCGATCGCGACTAGCGCGATGTCCGCGTCGAGGTTGGCGACCTCCTCGTACGACAACTCGAGGGACAACTCCGCGTTGTCGCTCTCCCCGCGCGCAGCGTCGGACAGCGGCCAGTTGTGTTCGAGCAGATCTCCGGCGCTCTTCGGGCGCGAGCCACGCAGCCAAACTACGCGGTAGCCGAGGGTACGCGCGTCGTTCTGATCGTCGCGCGGCAGCACGAAGTCGAGCGCGATCGAGCCGAACGAGCCGCAGGTGCTGGTCGTGCACTCGCCATCTCGACAGATCGTCGCGGGATGGCGGTCGACCCGCGCGACGATCTGGGTGAACGGCGTGGGCGCCTGAGAGTCCTGGTCGCGCAGGCTCGGATCGGGCTGGAAGAAAACTGGCTCGGCACGGGTGCACGCCCGCGCCGGAGCCGCAGCGGACGCGAGCGCCCCGAGCGCCGCGACGAGCAGCACCAAACCGCGTCCCACTGCCGGTTTCCCAAGCATTGCGAGTGTTAGCTCTAACGCGACATAACCTGGGACACAAGGGGACCCGCAGCCGAGAGCGGCGGGCTCGGCTAGCGACTAGTTGGCAGCCAGCCGCTGCAGGAAGTCCTTTATTGCCGCACCCAGCGCCGGCTCCTCCACCAGGAACAGCGCATTGTGGCTCGAACGCTCGAGCCACAGCGCCTGCTTCGGCTCGCTCGCGGCGGCGAACAGGCGCTGGCCCATCTCGAACGGGATGACCTCGTCCATCCGGCTATGTACGAACAGCTTGGGGACGCGCACGCGCGCGATCTTGGAAAGGTTGTCGAACCGGGTGCGTACGATCCAACGCGTGGGCAGCCATGGGTAGTAGTGGGCCGCCATGGCCGGCACGCTGGTGAAGGTCGCCACCAGGATCAGGCCCCCGATCGGCTCGCTCGCCGCCAGCTCGCACGCCGGCCCGCCGCCCAGCGACTCGCCCATGACGACGATGCGAGCGGCCGGCGTGCGCTCGCGCAGCCAGGCGTGCGCTGCGCGCGCGTCCGCGTACAAGCCGGCCTCGGAGGGCACACCCTCGCTCTGGCCATAGCCGCGATACTCGAGCGCCAATAAATTGGCGCCCAGCCCCGAGAAGTACTCGAGCAGCTCGCTGCGCCCGGCCAAGTTGCCCGCGTTACCGTGCAGGTAGAGCAGCGTGGGCGCGGCCGGGTCGCGAGCCACGTAGCGCGCGTGCAACCGGACTCCGTCCGCGCTGCGTAGCGTCACGTCTTCACCCGCACCGAGCACGCGTCCGCCGCGCACTGGGAAGTAGATCAGTCGATCTTCGAAGGCCATGAGGATCCCGAGCAGGGCTACGTAGCCCACCACCGGCCAGAGCGCGATCCGAAACCAGCGACGCCTGCGCAGCACCCCTCGATGGTAGCTCAGGTGAGAGTTGGGACATCTGCCAGTTGCTGCAGCCATCAGCTGCAGGCTTTCACGCGCCCTTGCACCCAAAAAGGGGCTATCTTGACTGCCAGTTGGCGAGGGCTACCCTGCTGTCCATGGCCAACAAAGTCTTCGTCGTGGGCGTCGGGATGACCAAGTTCGAGAAGCCCGGGAGCAAGGCCTGGGACTATCCACAAATGGCGAAGGAGGCTGGCGAGAAGGCGCTCTCCGACGCCGGCCTCGGCTACGCCCAGATCCAGCAAGCCGCGGTGGGCTATTGCTACGGCGACTCCACCGCAGGCGAGCGCGCGGTCTACGAGCTCGGCATCACGGGGATCCCGATCTTCAACGTCAACAACAACTGTTCGACCGGCTCGACGGCGCTGTTCATGGCCAAGCAGCTGATCCAGGGCGGCCTGTGCGACTGCGCGCTGGCGCTGGGCTTCGAGAAGATGGAGAAGGGCTCGCTCGGTTCCAAGTGGAACGACCGCGAGAACCCCGTCGGCGATCACATGAAGCTGATGGTCGAGCTGCGAGGCTTCGCCAAGGCTCCGCCCGCCGCGCAGCTGTTCGGCAACGCCGGCCGCGAATATTCCGAGAAGTACGGCGCCAAGCCGGAGCACTTCGCGCGCATCGGCTGGAAGAACCACAAGCACTCGGTCAATAACCCGTTCTCGCAATTTCAAGACGAGTACTCGCTGGAGGAGATCAGCGCCGCGCCGATGATCTACGAGCCGCTGACCAAGCTGCAGTGCTGTCCGACCTCCGACGGCGCGGCCGCCGCGATCGTGGCCAGCGAAGACTTCGTCCGCCGCCATGGGCTGCAGGCGAAGGCAGTCGAGATCCGCGGCATGGCCATGGTCACCGACCTGCCCAGCAGCTTCAATGAGCGGAGCTGCATCAAGCTGGTCGGCTACGACATGAGTCAAAAGGCCGCGCGCATGGTCTACGAACAGTCCGGCCGCGGCCCCGAAGACGTCGACGTGGTGGAGCTGCACGATTGCTTCTCGGCCAACGAGATGATCACCTACGAGGCGCTCGGCCTCGCGCCCGAGGGCAAGGCCTATCAAATGGTCGCCGAGGACGCGTTCACCTACGGCGGCAAGGTGGTGGTGAACCCGTCGGGCGGTTTGATCTCGAAGGGCCACCCGCTCGGCGCGACCGGCCTCGCGCAGTGCGCCGAGCTCAACTGGCAGCTGCGTGGTCAATCCGAGCGCCGCCAGGTGCCTGGCGCCAAGGTCGCGCTCCAGCACAACCTGGGATTGGGCGGCGCGGCAGTAGTCAGCCTGTACGAGAAGGCGTTTACCGCCTGACGTCGTCGCCTTCGGATTGTGACTCAGGCGACACACGAATGTCAGACAGCGGTGTATACACGTCCGCACCATGTCGAACAGCACAGGTGCACGTGGTTGGTTGGCACTCGCCCTGATGGCCGGTTGCGCGGCGCCGACGGCTTCGGACGAAGCGCTCGGCGCATCGGCAGCCGCGTTGACGCTGGCGCCGCCGCAGTTGATCGCCATCGGCACGCTGGACGGCAGCGGGCCGGATCGATCCAGCGAGACCGCCGCACCGCTCGAAAACGGTGTGATAGGCAACCTGCTCGGCGGCATCGGCTCGGGCCTCGAGTACCTCGGCGGTCGCACCTTCCTGGCGCTGCCGGATCGCGGGCCGAACGCGCTCGAGTACCAGACGGCGGTGGACAACACCACGTCGTACATCCCGCGCTTCCACACCCTGCGCCTCTCGCTACGTGCGAACCGCGCCGACGCCGCGCTGCCGTACACGCTCACGCCGCAGCTGCTCGACACCACCCTGCTCTACACGCGTGATGCGCTGACCTACGGCAGCGGCAAGGAAGTCGAGCTCGGCGACGGCACACCGGCGTTGAACACGCGCCGCTTGCACTACTTCAGCGGGCGCTCGGACAACTTCGACCCCACGAAGCCCTCGACGTTCGCCGGCCACGGACGCTTCGATCCCGAAGGCATCCGCGTCTCGCGCGATCGGCGCTTCGTGTACATCACCGACGAGTACGGCCCGTTCGTCTACGAGTTCGAGCGAAGCAGCGGCCGCCGCACGCGCGTCTTCGCGCTGCCGAGCGAGTTCGCGAGCACCCAGCTCAACGCAGTTGGCGACACCGAGATCGAGCTCAACACCGCCGGCCGGGTCAGCAACAAGGGCATGGAAGGTTTGGCGATCACGCCGGACGGCCGCACGCTAATCGGTGCGATGCAGAGTCCGCTGGCGCAGGACGGCGGCGTGGCCGCGCGCTACTTGCGACTGGTCAGCATCGACCTCCGCAGCGGAGCGATCGACCAATATGCCTACGAGCTGACCAACATCGGCACGGCGGAGAAGCCCAAGTATCCGACCGTCAGCGAGATCCTCGCGATCAATGATCACGAGTTCCTGGTCGATGAGCGCGATGGCAAAGGGCTGGGCGACGACTCCGAAGCCAAGTACAAGCGCATCTACCATGTCGACCTGCGCGCGGCCCAGGAAGTCAGCGACATCTTCGGCGAGGCTGACCTGACCGGGAAGGCGGTCGCGAAGACATTGTATCTGGACGTCGTGACCGCGCTGGCTGCTCACGGCATCGCCGGCACCGATGTCCCGGCCAAGCTCGAAGGCCTGGCCTTCGGCCCCGACCTCCGCATCGGCGGCGTGCGCAAGCACACCCTGTTCATCTCGACGGACAACGACTTCCTGCCGACGCTCACCGATACGGCGCACCCAGCCGGCATCGCGAACCCCAACACCTTCTACGTGTTCGCGATCGACGCCAGGAGCATGCCGAGCGTGACCGCGGACCTCGACGACCCGAGCTGATTTCCCGGGTAAGTCTGCGGCTTTAGCAGCAGTGGCGGGAATCGCGGCGGCATGGTACCTACGCGACCCCATGAGCCGCATCTATCGATCGTTGCCGCCTTCCGGAACTCGGCTGGGAATCGCATTCTCGGGAGGGCTCGACACGCGCTGCGCGGTCGCCTGGTTGGCGCGCAACGGTATGCGCGTACACGCCTACACGGCCGACCTCGCGCAGCCCGATGAGCGCGATCCCGCGGCCATCCCGCCGGTCGCGCTCGCGCACGGGGCCGAAGCCGCGCGGCTGTTGGACACCCGCGAGGCGCTGGCCCGCGAAGGCGTGATCGCGATCCAGTGCGGCGCGTTTCACCTGTCGACCGGCGGCAAGAAGTACTTCAACACCACGCCGCTCGGCCGTGCCGTGACAGCGACCGCCATCATCAAGGCCATGCGCGAAGACGACGTGCACGTGTTCGGCGACGGCAGCACGCACAAGGGCAACGACATCCAGCGCTTCTATCGCTACGGGATCCTGACCAACCCCGAGCTCAAGATCTACAAGCCGTGGCTGGATCAGGCGTTCGTCGACGCGTTCGGCGGCCGGGCCGAGATGAGCGCGTACCTGTCGAGCGTGAGTCTGCCGTACACGATGTCCGCCGAGAAGGCCTACAGCACCGACGCCAACGTGCTGGGCGCCACGCACGAGGCCAAGGATCTCGAGCACCTCGACAAGGGCCTGCACATCGTCGAGCCGATCATGAGCGTCGCGCACTGGAAGCGCGGGCTGACGATCGAGCCGGAGACGGTGTCGGTCGAGTTCGAGCGCGGCAGGCCGGTCGCCATCGGCGGCCAGCGGTACGCGAAGCTGATCGACTTGATCCTGGTGGCCAACCAGGTCGGCGGCCGCCACGGGCTCGGCACGAGCGATCAGATCGAGAACCGGGTGATCGACGCCAAGAGCCGCGGCATCTACGAGGCGCCCGGCATGGCGCTGCTGCACCTCGCCTACGAGCGCCTGCTGTCGGCCATCCACAACGAGAACACCCTCGATCTCTACTTCACGCTCGGCCGGCGCCTGGGGCGCATCCTGTACGAGGGCAAGTGGTTCGACGCCGAGGCCATGCTGATCAAAGACGCGCTGACGCGCTGGGTCGCACCGAGTGTCAGCGGCTCAGTCACGCTCGAGCTGCGGCGCGGCGACGACTACTCGATCCTCGAGACGCACGCCGACTACATGGCCTACGCGCCCGAGAAGCTGTCGATGGAGCGGGTCGAGGAGCCGGCATTCTCGCCCGCGGACCGCATCGGCGCGCTCGAGCTGCAGAACCTGTCGGTCACCGACAACCGCGCCTTCCTGCTGCACCACCTCGACGCGATCCAGCGCCTGGGCCCCGGCAGCTCGCCGCTGCCCGACCTGCTGGGCGACGGCGGCGAGAAGGCCAAGAAGCCGCGTTAGTGCCGGCCGCAACAGGCCGGCCGCTGCGCCTTGCGCCGCCGCCAGATCCACGCTGCAGCTGACAGCGGCAGGACCAACAGCACGACCGCCGGCAGGTACGGCGCGAGCGCCCAGGCCGCGCCGGCGCTCACGCCCCAGAGCGAGAGCGCCACGGCGATGCACATCGGGCACTTCGGCAGCAGCACGAAGGCGGCTGCCTCCAGGATCACGAGCGCTCCCGCCAGGTGCTTGTCAGTACTCATCATGGCGCTTCACCCAGGCCATCGTGTGCGGCAGGCCGGCTTCGTCGCGCCCCTTGGGCGTAAGGTCGAGGTACTGGTAGGCGGGGTTCAGCGCGTCGATGCCGCGCCCGTACGTCGAGTACGTGTGATAGATGGCGCCGTCGTCGCCCTTGTAGAACACGCTTACGCCCGGCATCTCGGTGCCCGCGCGGGGCGTCTTCGCGTAGTTGTAGTCGGCCTCGCCACGATCGATGGTGGCGCGATCGAACGAGACGCCGAAGTCGAAGTTGAAGTCGCTGCCACCGGATGAGACCCAGCGGAAGGTCCAGCCCAAACGCTTGGCGTACGCCTGCAGCTTGGCCAGCGGGCCGCGCGAGATCGCCGCAAAGGCGACGTCGCGTGCCGCGAGGTGCGACAGGATCCCGGTCCAGCCGTCGGCCCAGAACGAGCAGCTCTTGCAGGCGACGTCTGCGTCCGGACCGAACATCAGGTGGTAGACCAGCAGCTGGCGCTTGTCGCCGAACAGGTCGGCCAGGGTCAGCGTCCCTTCGGCGCCCTCGAAACGGTAGGGCTTCTCCAGCCTGACCCAGGGCAGCTCACGGCGCTGCTGGCTGAGCTTGTCGCGCAGCCTGGTGAGCTCCTTCTCCGCCGCCAACAGCTGCTGGCGGGTCTCCAGCCACTGGCTGCGCGTGACGATGCGATGTGTCTCGGACATGGTCAGTTCTCCTCGCCTCTGGATCTAGACCGGGGCCGCCCGGCGCGGGAGTAACAATCACGTCGCGTTTGCTAAGCTGCCGCGACCATGACGACTCCCCTCGACGTCGCGGCGCGCGCGCTGGCTGCCGGCGATCCGCTGGCTGCCCTCAAGTTGATCGCGTTACACGAGGATGCCCCGGCGCTGGCGTTGCGCGGCGTGGCCATGGCCCAGCTCGGCGAGTTCGCGCGCGCGCAGGCGCTGTTGCGCAGCGCGGAGCGAGCCTTCGGCAGCGCACAACCGCTGGCCCGCGCGCGCTGCATCCTGGCCCAAACCGAGGTGAGCCTGGCGGTGCGCGATCTGCGCGGCAGGCCTGCCGCCTTGCGCTGGGCGCTGCGCGCGCTGGAATTGCACGGCGACGCGGGCAACGCGCTCTACGCGCGGTTGCTCTCGATCCGCCGCGCGCT
>DATEOF010000241.1:0-13053 GCA_035274465.1 Polyangiales bacterium | reverse complement strand
TGGCGACACCGTAGGCAGGGGAGATCCGCTGCAGGCCCCCCTGGACCCTCGGGTACGAATGTGCAAGCAATCTGTGTCGACCTCGACAGCGCCGCGCGCGTGGCACTCGACCCCGCTCCAGCGGGTGCGGTCTTCGGAGCGCGCGCTCCGGCAGGCGTTGCTCGCTGGCGACGAGGTCCAGTTCGAGCGGTTCGTCGAGCGGTGCTACGCAGGAATGGAACGAATCGCGAGCTGTGCACGCGATTGCCCGCGGTCCCGGCGCCTGGCTGCGGCGCGCGGGCCCGTGCGATCCGGATGGCCTCGGCTTCGTGCTCGTACGAGGTGTCGATCTCGCACCCTGGGCGTGCAGCAGCTTGTATACGAAATGATCAACGGCGTGCTGTTCGTCACGGCCTGGGCCCACGCCGTGGCAGCCGATCCTCGCGCGCTCGATCCGGGAGCCCGGCGCATGGCCTTCCTCGCCGAACGCGCGTTCCAGTCCCGCTTCATCGCAGAACGGCTCGCAGATTAGCGGCTCAAGCCGCGGCGTGCGCGATCCCGCGGGTCACGTAGCCGGCGAACTTCGGCGCACCCGGGACGTAGTACTGATCGACCTCCTCGAACTCGAACCCGGCTTCGGCGACGAGACGAAGCATGTCGCGGTTCGTGTTGCACCCACCGCAGATGACGTTGTGAAGCTTGTTCATCCGGTGTTGCCAGCGCTGCACGTCGGGATCCGGCGTGAGGCCGTGCTCGGCGATGAAGAGCTTGCCGTCCGGCTTCAGAACGCGACGCATCTGCTGCAGCGCCGCCTCCGGATCCGGGATCGTGCACAACGTGAAGGTCGACACCACGCAATCGAAGCTGTGATCGGGAGCGTCGATCTTCTCTGCCCCGGTGGCGATGAATTCGACGGGGAACGAGACCTCGGCGATCCGCTTGCGGGCCAGCTTCGCGCCCTCGCGGGACGGATCGACGGCGACGAGCCTGCGCACGCCCGCCGAATACCAGGGCAAGTTGAGCCCCGACCCGAAGCCCACCTCGAGCACGGTCCCGGTGACGCCCGCCAGTGCCTTCTGGCGCTCCGCGGTCGTGTACTTGTTGCTCATCATGAGGTTCAAGAACCTCGGCAGGACCCAGTTGTCGTAGAAACCCATGGCTGACCTCGCGTTCTCGGTGGATGGCCGCGAGATGGAACTAGCGCGCGGGTGCCGCGGAGACATGAGGCATTCGCCCCATGTTCGAGTAGATATCTAATCCTCCGGAAGCAGGCCGTGCTGAACGGCGAAGAGGCTCGCAGCCACGCGGTTCTTCGCGTTGATCTTGCTGTAGATGTGCTCGATGTGGTTGCCGGCCGTCTTGGGCGAGACCTCGAGCCGCTCGGCTATCTGCTTGGTCGAAAGCCCGCGGGCGAGCAGGCGCAGGACGTCCACCTCGCGCGCAGTCAGTCCTCCGGGAGCATCGCGCCGCTGCCGGGTACGGTGACCCGCAGCGCTGAGCACGGCCTCCACGATCTCGTGATCCAACCGTCCGGCCCGTGCTTCTTCGCGGATTACTCGCGCTGCATCCTCCGCCGAACGAGCTGGCCGATGCGGGCGAGGCTCGAGCAGGGCCTGGTACACGTCCACCGCGGCGAGGATGCGACCCGAACGCGAAATCGACGCGCCCGAAAGACCGCGCGGATAGCCCGAGCCGTCGAGGCGTTCGCGCCCTTGAGCAACGATGGCGGCGAGCGGAGCCAGCGCGGCGGACTGCTTCAGCATGCGGTCGGTGAAGTACGGTTGCATCCGAACGCGTTCCCACTCACCCGGTCCCAGAGCTCCGCGCTTGTCCCAGATGGAGTTCGACACGCCGAGCCGGCCGAACGCATGCACGAGACCCGCGCGGCGCAATGCTCGTACCTCCGCGGCAGGCACATGGAGCGCGCTCCCGGTTGCAGAGGCGAGGCTCGCCACGGCGCCTGAGTGTCCGAGCGTGTATGGAGACTTCAGATCGATGAAGTTCGCGATGGCGGCCAGCGCCAGATCGAACTGTTCGTCGGTCAAGGCGACGGCGAGTGCAGGTTCCTCCGCGATGACGCTGTTCCAGGCTTGCAGGGAATCGAGACCCTCCAGGATGTTGCTCGCCCGATCACCGAGACGCTTACACAGCATGGGGTCGAACTGGCGACCTCCGGACCGGCCCGCGAGCTCCACGACTCGAGGCACACCTCCGATCCGGTACGCGACTTCGGCGTGCTCCGAGAGGCTCGCGATGCGAGCTGCGATGGGAATTTCTGCGCCGGAGCTCTTCCCAGGCCACCCGCTGCCATCCCAGGCCTCGTACGTCGATCCGATCGCATCCATCGTCTTCCTGGGAAGACCGAGCTGTTCGGCGAGCTTTCGGGCGAGCTCGGCATGGGCGGCGATCATGCCCGAAGTCTCGCGGTGGCCCGAAATCATGAATTCGAGGCCGATGCGAAAACGATGGAGCGGTGAATGCCCGGCCCCAATCATGCTGAGCCCGTGCATGGCAGCCCGCAGCGGCCCTGCCTGGAACTCGGGGTCGTATTTGCGCGACTTCATTTCGATGTCGTCGCCGAACCACTTGGCTTGCTCGTGCGCGTCGGTGTGACAGCCGACGTTGATGAGCAAAGCCGTGTAGTAGACGACGGCGCGTTCTTCTTCATCGAGCCCGACGCACGCGGCGAGGCGCAAGGCGATCAGGCACTGGCGGAGCACGTGCTCCATCGGCTGGCCGAAGCCGAGATCGATGCCGAGCGACAGAGCGGCCACGAGCTCGGCCAGACGAACACGACCGCTGGAGGCATCTACGACCATGGGTGCGCATTCTCCATCGATCACGGGTCGTCGCGCCAGGAGTCCCGATGATCGGGCTCAGCGCCGGCGAACCCCGGCACGTCGCTCGGGCAGGTAACCGCAGAAGATTCCCGTTCGGATCGCCTGGTCGAGATGCCTCCCGAGCTCTGGCAATCCGCGCTCGATACGGCGCACGGCGTCTCGCAAGCGCTTTTGCACGGCCGTCCGCGCGCGCTCGGCTGCTGCGCCACCGCGGCGCTCACGGCCACCCAACCCGACTGCGCGAGCGAGCTCCTGCGTCAGGCGCTCGATCTCCGAGCGTGCCCGCTCCACGCGCCCTTCGTCCGCGAGCTGCTCCGACTGCTCGAGCTCCTCGCGCAGCTCGAGCAGCCTTCGCCGATAGGCATGGATCGCCTCGCCATCGAGCAGCGGACCGGTATCGCTCCCAGCCGCGATTTCACTCCCGGCGCCCACCAGCTGCAGTACGTGAAACTCCTGGCCGGGAGTCGCGACGAGCTGAGCGAGGAGGTGCAACCCGCGGCTATCGCGCAAGCGCAGCGTGGCAGCGCCCTGGTCGATGCTCCAGTAGTCGCCGTGGCGTTGCATCGTGAAGGCGAGGTCTGGCTTCGCCGCGCGCGTCCTCGCTACTTCAGGCTCACGCACCTCGACCCGGCAGCGGCGTTCAGCGATCAGAGCGAGCAGGCCAGTCTGGCTTCGTTCCTCCGCCAACGCGCGAGCATCGTCGAGCAACTCGAGCGCCCGCACACGGTCATCGCCTCGACATCTCGCGAGCAGCACACCCGCGAGCTCGTAGCGAATGCGCGCGAGGAACGCCGACATGCCCGCGAGGGCGGTCCGCGTCTGTGCATCGAGGAGATGCTCCACGGCTCGGTCGTGGTTGCCGAGCGTTTCGGCGAGCAACCCGAGCTGCCGGCTGTACGGTGGCTCGCAGCACGGCCCGAGATAGGCGAGGTTGAAGAATCGCTGTGCGCGCGGAAGGAGCGACGGATAGAGCAGCTCCGCGAGCGGCTTGTCGCCGAGCAGGTGGCACGCGTCGACGAGCAGCGCGAGCCAGGCTGGCTCCTTGATCTGCTCGAACACGGGATGCGCGCGGACGGAGGCGAGCTGTGCGGCGGCGCGGGTGCGGTCCCCCGCGCGACCATGCAGCTGCGCAATCAGCATCTCGCCGAGGCAACCGCCGAGCTCGTGTGGTAGCGAGCCCAACACCGCGCGCACCTGCGATTCGATCGAGGAAAGGTCTTCGTACCGCTCCGCCGCGCACGCGAATCCAATCGGGAGAGCTACCATCGAGGGACCGCGCGTCGGGTCCTTCTGCACGATCGATTCGCTCTCTCGATAGCAGTGCGCGGCTTCGTCGAACCGACCTTGCCAAAGCGCTGTTTGGGCACGGGCAAGCAGGCCGATCCAGCGAAAGCTCGCATGACGGAGCTCCTCCGCGAGCGCCTCGTACGCGCGGACGTGTGCTTCCGCACCTTTGGTATCACCGAGCTCCCAGTAATCCGTCAGCAAGAGCAGGTGAGCGCGAAGGGCCACGCGCTTGTCACCCGCGCTGAGCGCCAGCAACAACGTCTCGCGATTGATGGCAATGCGCTCGGTGGGTTCGGCGGAGATCATCATCGCCAGGCCGGCAGCCGTGAGCGTAAAGCGGAGCGTGTCCTTGTCGCCGACGCGCCGCGCCATCGCCACCGCGGCACGCGCGAGCTCGACCGGCTTCTCCATATCGGGCTCGGGCTGTCGCTCGGCAGCGAGCTGAGCCATGCAGCGCGCTCGAAGCGCACCGTCCCCTTCGGGCAGCAAGCTCAGTGCCTCCTCGAGCCGGAGGACCAGCTCGGAATTGCGCACTCCAGGTGTGTACTCGTAGGCCGCGGCGAGCACCGCGCGAGCAAACAGCTCACCGGTCCCGAGACGGCGCGCCAACGCCGCCGCTCGCCAGCAAGCAGCTTTTCCCGCTTCGACATCGTTGCCGCGAATTCGCGCACCACCCAGGGCCACGAGTACCTCGAACAGCCTTCGCTCTTCCCCATCGACGTCCTCGAGCAGCGTCGACGCACGCAGGAGCAAGACGCTTGCGTCCTCGAAGGCGAGCACGTCCATCGCTCTGGCGGCTGCGCGAGTCGCCGCATCGGCGGCTTCGCCCACCGTGACGGCAGGTACTGCGTGGATCAGGTGATGCGCAGTCTCGGAGAGTGATACCCCGTGCGGACCTCGCGCGAGCGAGCGTGCGGCCAACTCGTGAAGCGCTCTGCGTCGATCGAGGGGGAGCTGGTCGTACAGGCCTTCGCGCAAGAGAACGTGTGTGAACCGCCAGCGCGCGACTGGCGCCGGGAGGGCGAGCGGAGGCTGCTCCGCCAGCGGCTCGACGATCGCCGCGTCGACGGCCGGATGGAGCAGCGCCGCGACCTCGTTCGCGCCGAGCCCCGCGACCGCAGCGAGCGTCAGCGAGTCGAATTCTCTGCCGAGTACGGCCGCGGGCTCGAGCGCCGCGCGAACCTCCGGCGCGAGCAACGACAGGCGCGCGCGAACGACTTCTCGGATTCCCTCGGGTGTTGCCGCCGAGCGCCCGTGCAACTGGAGTAGCTCGCGCAAGAACAACGGGTTGCCCTCGGTCAGCTGATGCAGCGCCAGGACCCGTTCCTGTGTCGGTGCAGCACCCGTGGATTGCGCGACGAACACGGCGACTTCGTCGCGCTCCAGCCGGCGCAGCGGAAGCATACAAGCCTCGCGCGCAAGCTGCGCGAGCACACCGCGCACGTCGGGCGCGAGGCGCGCCTCGGCCTCGCGATACGTACCGATGACGAGTACGGCGCGCGACGGAAGTCCGCGGACCAAGAAGTGAAGCATGAGCAGAGACGACGGATCCGCGGCGTGCAGATCGTCGAACACGAGGACGTAAGGCGCCTTGGCCGCCGTGATGTCGATCAGCCTACTCACGGCATCGAACAGCCTAAATCGGTCCCGCGTCTTGAGCGTGCTCTGCGGTACAACGACGCCGAGCCGCTCCCGCAGCTCGGGCACGATCGCAACCAACTCCTCGCGCTCAGGCTCTGCCAACCCTGTGAGATCGAGGTCGTCAGCATCGATCCGACGGCCGATCGAGCGCAGCACCGTAATGAACGGCCAATAAGACGGGGCGCCGCCCGCCTCCCACGCGCGTCCCCAGTGGACATCCAGCCCTCGCGCGGCGGCGCTGCGACCGACCTCGTCCGCCAGCCGGGTCTTGCCGATGCCCGGCTCACCCGTGACCAGGAAGAAGCTCCCGCGACCCTCGCGGAGCTCCTCGAGACCCGCCTCGACGGCGGCGAACTCGTGCTCGCGACCAAGCCAAATCCCCTGAGTCTTCAATGTATTACGTGATGTCACGCGGCCACGTCACAGTGTGCCATCGGTTGTCACGCCTTGGAAATGAGCGAGGAAGCGCACCATGAACAGGTACATCATAGAACGCAACATCCCGGGCGCGGGCAAGCTGTCGCAGCAGGAGCTTTCCGCCATCGCGGGAAAGACTCTGGCGGTTCTTCAGGAGCTCGGTCCCGACGTGCAGTGGACTCAGAGCTTCGTCACTGGCGATAAGATCTATTGCATTTATATCGCCAAGAACGCTGAGCTCGTCCGGGAACACGCCCGGCGCGGAGGCTTTCCGGCCGACGTGGTCAACGAGGTGCGCACCGTCATCGACCCGACGACCGCGCGCGACCGCTGAAGACGAACTGCAGATCACAGGAGAAGACCATGAGCGTGCAAGCCCTTCGCGAGTTCATCAATCGGCACAACGCCTCGGCAGCAGGTCTCAATGCTCTCGCCGCCCTGCTCGACAGCAAGGCCCATGCGACGCCGATCACGGGCGCGCTCGCGGAGCGGATCCACGAGTTGCTCGGTGCGCTCGGCGGAGGCGATGTGCTCGCTGACCTCAGCGCAGACGAAGCGCGACCATTCCTGGCCGAGCTGCGAGCCATGCATGCGATCGAAGCCAAATTGCTGCACGCGTCAACTCGTGTGATCGGTTGGAACCACACCGAAGCCGAGATCCTGCAGGGCATCGGTGATACGTCGGCGGGTTTCATTCAGCCCCTCGCGACCGCAGTCGTGCCCAATCTCACGGGTCTCGCCGAGCGCCTCGGTGCTCCGTCCGCGACGATGCTGGATGTCGGCGTCGGGGTCGCTGGGTTGGCGATCGCGGCCGCGCGGAAGTGGCCCAGCATGCGCGTGGTGGGAATCGATCCCTGGCAACCGTCCCTGGCACTCGGCCGTGACAACGTCGCACGGGCAGGACTCGCCGAGCGGATCGAGTTACGCGAGCAGCGGGCGGAAGATCTCCAGGACGAAGGCGCGTTCGATCTCGCCTGGGTCGCTTCGAACTTCATGCCCGCGAGCGCGCTCGAACCCGCGGCCAAACGCATCCTGCGCGCGCTCCGCCCGGGCGGCTGGATGCTGTTCGGCGCCACCAACACCAACCTGGACGGCGTCGCCGCTGCGGTCTGGCGGCTGCGGATGACGCTGTTCGGCGATGGCGTGCCCACGAGCGCAGCCGCCGAAACGCTGCTGCGCGACGTGGGATTCGGCGAGGTACGCGCGCTGCCGACCCCACCAGGCACGTTCATCTGCCTGGTCGCAGCCAGACGAAACTCGTGAAGACGGAGGAAGCTCGACCATGGACACGGCAGGACTCGTACAGCGAATCGAAGGTCTCCATCCCGTGCTTCGCGCTCGACGCGAAGAGATCGAGCGCGACCGGCGCTTGCCCCACGACCTGGTGAGCATACTGCGCGATACCGGCATCTTCGCGCTCGAGCTCCCGCGCCGAATCGGCGGCGCCGAAGCGACACCGCCGGACATCCTGGAGGTAATCGAGGCGATCTCGCGCGTCGACGGTGCGATCGGTTGGTGCTCCGCGCTCGCGATCGCCAACAACGGGATCGCTGGCTTCATGCACGAGTCGGGCGCGAGAGAGGTCTTCGCCGACCTGACCGCGCCATCGGCCGGCGTGTTTGCGCCCAGCGGCGCAGCGATCCGCACCGATGGAGGCGTACGCGTGAGTGGTCGCTGGCAATTCGCGAGCGGCATCACTCACTGCGATTGGGTGTGGGCCGGGTGTCTCGTGATGGAGAACGGTCAACCGCGGATGACCGCGATGGGACCGGAGATCATCTACGCCATGATGCCGGTCAAGGAAGTCGAGGTCCACGACACCTGGTTCGTGAGTGGCTTGTGCGGCACGGGCAGCCACGATCTCGGCGCGCGCGACGTCTTCGTGCCCGAGCGGCGGATCTTCTCAATCGGCGCGCCCTTCGCCCCGCACTCGGAGCCCCTGTATCGCATGCCGCCTCTCGGCTGGTTCGTGTCGCACGTGGCAGCAGTCAGCCTGGGTATTGCACGCGGCGCGCTCGACGAGCTCATCGAGCTGGCCCAGTCCAAGACGCCGACCTTCAGCATGGCGGTGCTCGCCGATCGGCCGGCGGCCCAGATCGAGCTCGCCCGCGCCGAAGCGGCCTGGGCCAGCGCACGGGCGTTTCTTCGCGATTCCGTCGAGACGCTCTGGCACGTGGTCGAAGCCGGTGGACAGCCGACACCACGGCAGATCGCAATGAACCGTATGGCGGCGACGAACGCAGCCGACGTCAGCGCATCGGTCACGAAGACCGCCAGCGTGTTGAGCGGCGGTAGCGCCATCTTCAGGACGTCCTCGCTGCAGCGGCATATGCGCGATGCGGACGCGGCCGCACACCACTTCACGGTAGCGCCGCATGTCTGGGAAGATGCAGGTCGCGTCCTGTTGGGACGCGCACCGACGGCACCGATGTTTTGAAGGCGACCAGGAGAAATCGCAACGGCCGGCGCGACTCCCCGCGCATTCGCGGAGGCCGCGCCGGCCAGCTGGTTTGTATGCCGTTCTTGGAGCGAGCGACTACGGCTCGCCTTGTCCAGACAACAAGGCGATCTCGTAAGTCGGCGCAGTTCGCCCGACGCCCGAGAACACCAGGTCCTGAGTGATCTCTGCACCAGGCTGGATCACGCCGTCTTTCAGGAACACGCGGATGTACGGGTCGCCGCCGTGGGTGATGCCGCTCGAGTTCTCGAGCCGGACTCCGGCAGGCAGCCCACGAACGATGACCAGCAAGTGGGTGTCGACCACCGAATCGCTCGTGTTGGTGAGCCGGTAGAGCTCCCTCGCCCGGGAATGCGAACAGTGGCTCTCGGTGCGATCGACGCGCACCTGAGCGGTCACGTCGAGGAACTCGAGGCCCTGATCGCGGCGAGAGAGCGGGTCGTCATTGTCGATGGCCCGACCACTCAGCAGCTCGCCGTCCTTCGCGCCGAGTGACAAGAGCTCGGGGTGATATTTCGAATAGCTCAGGTCCTGCTCGTTGGGCTGGAAGGCTCGGACGAATCCCGGATCGTACAGGCCGTTCTCCAGGAAGTCGGCGACAGCGTCGATCTGATCCTCGCGGAGGCCCAGACCACGAGGCGCGTTGTCTCCGCGCGGGTTGGTGAAGCGGCGTTCCAGTGTCTTCGCCTGGCCTGCGAAGACAGCATCCTGCGGAACGCCGTCGTTGAAGTAGCTCACGACGTCGCGGATCGTGGTGACCGAACCGTTGTGGAAGAAGGTCCGCGCGTCCTTCAACTGCCGCAGCGTCAGGCTGCGGAACTTGTACGCGTGGTCCGGGTTGTGGGTGATCTCCTGTCGCCCCGTGTCCTCACCGTGAGCGAGCGGTTTCCCGTCGCTGTCGAACGCGAGGCGGCCTCTGCGCAGGGCGTTCAGCGCCTGGAGCGGGTGGTCGCCGATGCCGATGTTGAAGAAGTTCTCCTCGACGAACTCTCCGATGCCGGCGACGTCCGGGTCGTTCGGCTGCTTGTTGAACATCGGACCGCTATGGCAACTGAAGCAACCGGCTCCTCCGTCCTTGGCCGAGGTGAAGAACAGACGCGCGCCGCGCCGCTGCCGCGCGGTCAAGGCGTCTTCTCCGGCGAGGAAGCGATCGAATGGCGTGTTGCGCGTCACGTTGGTACGCAGGAACGACGCCGTCGCCCGCAGCACCGAGTCGTCATTCACGAGCTTGTCGAGCTCGGCCTGACACGCTGCGCCACGGTCACCGCGCTTGCAGGCCTCGTAGTCTCGAGCCTCATCGGGGAATGCTTGCCTGAAGAGCTCGACGAAGGCTGGATACTTCTGGAGCTCGGCCGACTGGGAGTCCAACATCCGGTGCGCGTCGAGCAACAATAGCGTCAGGTTCTCCTGCGCCGGATCATTCAGTGGATTGAGTCCGCCCCCCAATGAGTTCGACTCGCCGGCGAAGCCGCCGAACAGCAGTCGGTTGTTGAATGCGAAACCGACCATCGACGGCGACTGGCGTCCGACGCTATCCAGCTGGTCGAGGCGGCCCGTAGCGAGCAGCGCGGCGGGCAGCGGATCCGCCTTTTGACGGGCGGGGGTGGCGACCTCGAGCTCATCGCCGACGCGATAGATGTCGGTGAGCGTCGGCAGCGCATCGACGCCGATATCGCCCGCGAAGAGCTCGACCTGTGGCAGATAGGCGCTGTCGCGAGGAGTCAGGCTTCGCTGAGGACGCCGCCGGATGATGTAGTGGCCATCCGCGTCGGTGTAGCCGCGTCCCTCGCCGCCGACCGCGAAATTCAGCACCGCGCCGGCCTTGCCAGCGGCTTCGCCCAGGTGGCAGCTGCCACAGGACGCAGTACTCCGAGTCGACTCGACGACGCTTTGAACGTTTGGATTGGAACCATCCACAGTACCGCCGAAGGCCGTCCCGTCCGGCAAGTTCCGTGGCTCGCCCTCCCGGATGGGCGGATTCACGCTCGAGTTCACGTTGATCCGTACCGTACGAACTGGATCGTGAAACAGCATCTTGCCCAAAAACCGCTTGGCCTCCGTCGTCTCGTAGCGACCGGGACGTTCGGGATCCTCGGGTGGCAACGGGATCGACTGATCATCGGCCGGCACCTCGAGCTTCTCGAGCCCGCCGACCTGCCGCGCGATGAATGCGCGCAGGTGCGCCGCACCCAGGCGGAGCTCCTCGGTCCGCGGCACGACCTGGCCCTCCTGACTACTCACCTCGAGCTCGCTCTGACAGCCGCCGGACACCAGCAGCAGCAGAGACCAGGTCGCAAGACTCATTCCTATACCCAAATCGTTCATGCACCCCTCCGATCGAAAGACCTTCGTCCGACGTCGGAGCTACGCCTGCAGAGCGCGAGCGTTACATTCAGGTTGACTCGGTCACAGTTCAGATCTATAGCCATGTGGCTATGAATCTGGAAACCCGGCTCGACCGCACGTTTCGCGCGCTCGGAGACCACACGCGCCGTTCGATGATCCAGGAGCTCTCCGCACACGAATGGCGCAGTGCGGGCGAGCTCGGCAGCAAGTTTCGCTCCGCGCAGCCCACGATCTCCAAGCACCTCAAGGTGCTCGAGGAGGCCGAGCTGATCGAACGCTCGGTCGAAGGCCGCGTCCACAAGTTTCGGCTGCGTCGGGTTCCGTTGCAGATCGCGGGTGACTGGATCGACCGCCACCAGCAGTTCTGGACCGGTGCCGTCGACGAGCTCGAGCGACTGCTGAAGGAGCAAGATCGTGACCGACGCTGAAACGTTCGTGGAGATCCGCCGGCAGCTCTCGGCGACACCCGAGCGTGTGTTCGCCGCGTTCGCCGACGCTCGGCTCGTCGCGAGCTGGCTCCGGCCGGCGCCCGAGATCAAGCTGAGCGTGCTCAGCTTCGACTTTCGTGAGGGTGGCGCATACCGCTTCGCCTACGACGTGCCCGACGTGGGCTGCGTATACATCAACGGCGTCTACCTCACCATCGACCGCCCGAGACGCATCGTCTTTTCGTGGCTGATCGAGCCGCCTGATCCTCACGCCGATATCCCGTCAGAGGTCACCGTCACGCTCGCTGAGAGCGGCCGCGGTACCGAGCTCGTGATTCGGCACGCGAAGTTCGGCCGCGCCGACGCAGAAGCGCGGCATGCCGAGGGCTGGAAGGGCGCGCTCGAGGCGCTCGCCGCGTTGTTGCAAGACTAAGGAGGAAAGCATGACCGCACGCATCGCCCGCGCCGCCATCAGCTATCTCGTCCCGACTTTCCTGCTCGGGTTCGTGTGGCACCTGGTGCTGTTCAAGGACTACTACGAAGCCCTCGCCATGTACCGCCACGACGTGATCATCCCGTTCGGCCTGCTGTCGATGGGGATCCAGGCGCTGCTCTTCGGTTGGATCTACGAGCGAGAGTTCCCGTCCCGCCCCCTGCCCTACGCCGCGTTCGGCTTCGCGCTGTCGTGGAGCTTCACGACCATCGCCGTCGCGGCAAAAAACGTGATGACCTCCGTCCCGAACTACTTGCTGATCGAGACGGGGTTCACGCTCGTGCAGTGGTTGATCGTCGCGCCGCTCACTAGCGGAATAGATCGCCGGCGCGCTGCACGAATTTCTGTAGGCCTTCCAGAGTGATACCGGGTACGACTCCGTAACCTTCGAAAAGTTGACCGAGTTGCATGGAGAAGCGTTCGAAGTCGTCGCCGCGGCGCAGCTCGTCGAGCTTGGCGCGGTCGCCCTCGAGCAGGATGAAGCTGTTGAGCGTGCCGCAGTGCGGTGTGAGGCCGATCATGTGGTGGCGCTCGAAGTAGCCTTGCTCGCGAAACTTCTCGAGTTGGCTCACGACGCCCGTGATTTGGGCGAACGCTTCGCGCTCGCGCCCAGCGCGCGGGCGGTCCCAGCCGAGGAATAGACATGCGGTTGCCATGGGGGGTCTCCTTGGCGCCGCGGGTGTTCGGGGCGGCGCCTTGCCTACCTGGCGTAACTGCCGGCGTCCGATTGTGACTCGGCGCGGAACAACGGCTTCGTTCCTTTGGGAGTCACCGGGTTCCGCAGCGGGTTACGCCCTTCCAGTGATGGATAACCACTGCGAATTCGGCCGCGGGCCGCCGCGATCTTCCCCTTCCGGCGGTCGAGTGTTAGCAAGGCCGTGTGCTCGGCCCCGAGGATGGACTGATAGGCCGGCGGCGCGAGCTGGCCGCCGTGACGACCATGCTCGATCGCGCCGCGAGCGGCGAAGGTGGGTTGGCGCTGGTCACGGGTGAGCCGGGGATCGGCAAGACCCGCCTGCTGGAGGAGTTGGCGAGCCGCGCGGCGGAGCGCGGCTTCGTCGTGACGTGGGGTCGCGCCTGGGAGCTGGGCAGTGCACCGACTTACTGGCCATGGATCGAAGTGCTGCGCGCGTTGCTCGGTAGGCCCGACGGCCACGACGCGCC
>DATEOF010000240.1:0-7343 GCA_035274465.1 Polyangiales bacterium | reverse complement strand
GCCGCATTGCGCCGGCTCACCAGCGCGCGGAGGGCCCGGATGTCGAACGGCTTTTCGATGATCGGGTTCGGGACACTCGCCAGGAAGTCTTTGGCTTGTTGCGTGAACGCTCCGCCCGTCATGAAGACGAAGCGTTCCTGGACGCCCGGGTAGCGGCGGCGGACGGTTTCGTAGACTTCCATGCCGCTGAGTTGGGCCATCATCAGGTCGCAGAAGACGATGTCGAAGATCTGGCCGGAGTCGAGGATTTCGAGGGCTTCGGTGCCGCTAAAGGCGACCACCAGGTCGTGTTCGCGGAGCGCGCGTTGCAAGGCGCGCACTACGCTGGGTTCATCGTCGACCAGCAGGATGCGCAACCGGCGGCCGGCGGCCTGGACTGGGAGCGAGGGTTGGGTGCGCGGGCGCATTGAAACCACGCGCGCTACCGGCAGCGAGACCCGGAAGGTGGAACCCTTGCCGATCACGCTGTCGACAGTGATCTCGCCGCCCGCAGCTGCGACGATGTTGTGACAGATCGACAGGCCCAAGCCCGTGCCCACGCCTACCGGCTTGGTCGTGAAGAACGGGTCGAAGATGCGCGCCATGATCTCTTGCGGGATGCCACAGCCGGTATCCGAGATCTCGATCAGGACGCGGTCTTGCACTTGCTTGACCGTGACGCCGATGCGATTTTCCCCCGCGTGCCCCACGGGGATCGCCTGCGCCGCGTTCACGAGCAGGTTCAAGAAGACTTGGCCTAGCCGCGCTTCGCTGCCGCGGACGGCTGCTACGAGCTCACAGTGTTTGTCGAGCTGCGCTCGGTGCCGGATCTCGTTCCAGGCCATGTTGATCGCACCGTCCAGGACTCGCTGGACTTCGATCGGGCCTTCGTCTTCGGCATCCGCACGCGAGAAGCTCTTCAGGTCTCGGATGATGATGCGGACGCGCTCGGCGCCGTCTTCGGCTTGCGCGAGGAGCTCGCGCAGGCTCTTGACCTTGGCTTCCGCGAGGGCGGGCGCGATTTCCTCGACTTCTTCCTGGATGAAGCTGAGGTTGGCGAGGACGTAGGCGAGCGGGTTGTTGATCTCGTGCGCGATGCCCGCCGCCAGCGTGCCCACCGAGACCATGCGGTCGGCGAGCATCAGCCGCTGCTCCATGCGCTTGCGCTCGCTGAGGTCGTGGAGCAGCGAGGCGATCGAGGGCTTGCCTTCGAAGAGCAGCGGGATCGAGACCTCGTCGAACACGACGCTCGTGCCGTCGCGGCGCGTCAGCCGGATCTCGTGAGGCGATGTCGGTCGGCCCGAGCTGCCGAGCTTGGCCAGGCGCTCGCGCACCAAGTCGGCGTCCTGTGTGTGGACCAGGCGCAGGAACTCGTGGCCGTGCAACGCGGCGGCGTCGCCGTAGCCAAGGCCGGCGCGCAGCGATGGGTTGACGTACACGATGCGACCTTGGCGGTGCACCACGATGCCGTCCGGCGAGCCTTCGATCAGCGCCCGGAAGCCGGCTTCGGTCCGCATGAGCGCGCTTTCGCTGCTCACCCGGCGCTCGCGTTCGTCGACCATGCGCTCGGCGATCGCCAGACGCGTGGAGAGGAGCTCGGCGTCGATCGGCTTCGTCAGGTAGTCATCGGCACCGGCGTCGAGGCCGCGCACCAAGTCGTATGGGCCACTCCGACCCGTGGTGAACACGATCACGGGGCTCATGCCCGCGGCGTTGGGCATGCCACGCAGCTTGCGGCAGAGGCCGAGGCCGTCCATGCCGGGCAAGACCCAGTCGATCAAAACGAGGGGAAATGGTTGGGCGGCGTGCATCGCCAGCGCCTGTTCGCCGGTCGAGCATTCGATGACTGTGTGTCCTCGCTCACGAAGTTTGTTCGTCAGCGCTTCCCGCGCGTGCGCGTCATCCTCGACAACCAACACTCGCATCGCATTCCCACCGTCTCGCGTTCGCACACCGCTCTCGAGCACCGGCAGGACGCGAGACCCGCGGGTTGCTCGCGGGGAGAACGGCTGAACTAGAAAGTTCTTTAGCTGCGGACGGTCCGTTCGGGTCTAAATTGACCAAAGTAGGCCAAGATACTCGGGTATTTTCCGTCCAAGATTTTCACGTATAGGAAAAGTTTCACTCTTAAAAGAATCTGGTCCGCTATTGATGGACCTTTCCTGTGATAATGTTGTTTCAGGTTGGTTCGCCAAATAGGGAGTGTGCCCACTTCGATTCCCCTATTTGGTGTCCTCTAAGAAGGACGAAGTTCTATGTCTCCGAGCGAGCACTCGATTCTGGTCGTCGAAGATGAGCACTCGTTACGGGCAGCAGCAGCACGCCAACTCAGGCAGACCTACAGCCAGGTGCTCGAGGCCGACAGTGTCGCCCGCGCCCTCGCATTGCTGCAGACCGAGCGCGTAGACGCGATTTTGGTCGACATTCACCTGCAGGACGGCAGCGGCTTCGAGATCCTCGACGCTCTGGCGCGCGCTGGTGCAGCGCCCGCGGTGGTCGTGATGACGGCCGACCGCAACATCGACAACGCGATCACCGCGCTGCAGCGTCATGCCCACGGCTTCCTGCTGAAGCCGTTCGAGTTCCCCGCGCTCGAAGATGCGCTGACGCGCGCGCTCGAAGGTCGCACGCCACGCGCGCTCGCGCCATCGGCCCCGACCGCGCCGCTGCATAGCTGGCGCGCCAAGTACGCTCCCGATCTGCTGGGCGACGATCCCAGCCTGCTGCGTGTGTTCCGTACCATTCAACAGGTCTGCGACACCGATTGCTCCGTGTTGATCACCGGCGAGAGCGGCACCGGCAAGGAGCTGGTCGCGCGCGCCTTGCACACCGGCAGCAGCCGCGCCCAGGGCCCGTTCGTCACGGTGAACTGCGCCGCGATCCCCGAGAACCTGCTGGAGAGCGAGCTGTTCGGCCACGTACGCGGCGCCTTCACCGGCGCGATGGCCGCACGGGTCGGGAGCTTCGTCGCCGCTGACGGCGGCACGCTGTTCCTGGACGAGATCGGCGAGCTGCCGCTGTCGCAGCAGGCCAAGCTGCTGCGCGCCGTGCAAGCGCGCGAGGTGGTGCCGGTCGGCGACCAGAAGCCGCGCAAGGTCGACGTGCGCTTGATCGCAGCCACGCACCGCGATCTCGAGGCGATGGTCGAGCAGGGCACGTTCCGCGAGGACTTGCTCTACCGCATCCAGGTGGTCCCCATCGAGCTGCCTCCGGTGCGCAACCGCGCCGGTGACATCCCGCAGCTGGTGGATGCGTTCGTGCAGCGCGTCAACCAGAAGCGCAACCGCAAGGTGACGGGCGTGACCGAGGACGCGATGTCCGCCCTCGTGACGTACGAATGGCCCGGCAACGTGCGCCAGCTCGAGAACGTGGTCGAGCGCATGGTGCTGTTGCGCGCCGAGGGCATGATCGACGTGGAAGACCTGCCGGCACGCATGCAGAAGCCGCGCGTGCAGAGCGCGCAGCCGACCGAGTTGCCCGAGGACGGCATCGATCTGCGCGACGCCGTGGAGCAGTTCGAGAACAAGCTGATCCTGCAGGCGCTCGAGCGCACCGGGTGGAACAAGAACCGCGCCGCGGCGGTGCTGCGGATGAACCGCACGACGCTGGTCGAGAAGCTGAAGAAGAAGAACCTGCTCGACGAGTCGCAGGTCGCCTAGGAGCCGCCGCGCAGCGCCGGCGACTGATCAATCGACTCAGCCTCCGAAGCGCACCGCGACGAACGGGCCGAACTCGATGCTGGTGAACTTCGATTCACTGGCAAAGAGCGGCGTGCCCAGTCCGAAGTGAGCGCCGATCTCGAACCACCAGCAGTCGGCCAGCGAGAAGCTCTGGCCCACCTCGGCGTGCAGCGCCAGGCCCTGGACGCTCTCGTCCCCGCCGCCCTGGAAGCCGAACTCGCCGTCGGCGATCGAGACGCCGAGTAGCGCGTTCACGAACATGCCGTCCGGCGCGACGCCCAGGCGCACGCCCGCACCCAGGAAGTGCAGCGCGAGTGGGTCGTAACTCAGCCAGGTACTCACGCGCAGTAACACCGCGAGATCGGGCGTGAAGCCGTAGCCACCGTCGAGCTGCAGCCAGCCACGCAGCAGGATCCTCGAAGTCTCTGCCCCCGCGGTCAGGAAGTTCACGCCGAAGCCCGGTGCCAGGCGGACGAAAAACCCAGGCGGGGGCGGCTCGATCTCGTGGCTGGGAGCGCGCTCTCCATCTGGGACCTGTGCGGTCGGAGTCGGAGCTGCTGGAGCTGCTGCTGGGGGCGGGGGCGGCGCGGGCGGTACGGCGGCCGGCGCAGCCACGGGCGCGGCTGCGGCAGGAGCAGGCTCCGCAGCAGGCGCGCTCGGCTCCGGCGCAGGAGTTTGCGCAGCGGGGGCGGGGCTCGGCTCTTGCTTGACCTCCGGGCTCGCCGGTTCCTGCGCCCGAGCTCCGGCACTCCACAACCCCAATCCAAGTCCCACGTACACAAGCAGGCGTCGCGACATGGGGCGGAGTCTACGCGATAACCACAGGCGCGCACCGCGGAATCAACCTGCAGCTGTCAGCTGCAGACTCCACGGTTGGTGCCAAGGCCCCGTGAGACGCTGGCTAGTCGCGTCAAAGCGTTGGCGTGCGCCGCCCTCAGCTTCGAAAAAACCCTCATCTTCTCGCGCGCTGCGTGCGTGGCACGCCGGTTGCTGAATCAGCCGGCATGGACATCTTCCAGGTGGGCGGCTTCCGCCGCTCGCTCGATTACCACGCCGAGCGCCACAACGTGTTGTCGTCGAACATCGCCAACGCCAACACGCCCGGCTTCCGTCCTCAGGAGCTGTTGCGCGACGACGAAGAGGCCTTCGGCGGCACGCTCCCGTTGAAGCGCACCGAGCAGGCGCACTTCGAGTCGAACGGAATACCCGCGATCCACCAGACCGTGATCTCTCCGGACGAGAGCCGCGCCGGTGGTCTGGACGGCAACACGGTCGCGCTCGAGCGCGAGATGTCGAAGTTGCAGGCCAACGACCTGCGCTACCAGGGCGCCTCCAAGCTCGTGACCCGACATTTGGGGCTGCTGAAGTACGCAGCCAGTGACGCCAACGCAGGCGGCTGAGGTTTGACACCATGATGAATCTGTTCACGGCTATGGAAGTGACCGCGAGCGGCTTGAACGCCGAGCGCGTGCGCATGAATGCTCTGGCATCGAACCTGGCGAACGCGCGCACCACGCGCACCCCCGCCGGCGGCCCGTACAAGCGCATCGATCCGATCTTCGAAGCGGTGCCGGCCGAGAAGCGACTGCTCGAGCTGCAGGCCTCGAGGACCAAGGGCGGCGTCTACATGGTGGAAGTGCCGTCGATCCGCCAGGACCCCGAGGCACCGCAGCTGATCTGGGATCCCACGCATCCCGACGCGGACGCCAACGGCTTCGTGAAGATGCCGAACGTCAACGTGGTCGAGGAGATGGTCAACCTGATCACCGCCTCACGCTCGTACGAAGCCGGCGTCACCGTGATGCAGACCCTCAAGGGCATGGCGCAGTCGGCGCTGAGCATCGGAGCGTGAGATGACCGCGCCGATCGGCTACCCGGAAAAGTTCGGCGTGATCTTGAACCAGCGCACGGAGCTCGCGCCGAAGCCGGCCGAGCTCGGGCAAAAGCCGGAGCTGGGCAAGAACACGCCACCCGCGGAAGTCGGCCCGACGTTTTCCGAGCAGCTGTCGCAGTTCGTCCAGAACATCGATCAGACACAGAAGGGCGCGCAGCACCAGGCAGAAGACTTTGCGATCGGCAAGACCAACGACATCCACGGGACCATGATCGAGGCGGAGCAAGCGGAGATCTCGATGCGCTTGCTCGCCAATGTCCGGAACCGAGTCGTGGATCTCTACCGAGAAGTGATGCGGATGGGATCGTAGATGGCGGATTGGGCAGCACGCATAGCTCCGTGGAAGGAACGTTGGGCCCAGCTCGCGCTGATGGCCCGCGTCGGCGTGATCTCGGGCGCCGTGCTCTTGCTCGGCGCGATCGCCTTCGGCCTGAGCGCCGAACGCACGCCCGCGAAGGGCGTGTTGTTCTCCAACCTGGGCGAAGACGACGCGGCGCGCATCGTGCTGCGGCTGAAGGCTGCCAACATCCCGTACGAGCTCGGCCCCGACGGCGCGAGCATCCTGGTGCCGCAGGCGCAGGTGCACGAGACGCGCTTGATGCTGGCGAGCGAAGGCCTACCGAGCGGCGGCGGCGTGGGCTTCGAGGTGTTCGATCAGCAGCGCTTCGGCGAGAGCGAGTTCTCGGAGCAGGTGAAGTACCACCGAGCGCTCGAGGGCGAGCTCGCGCGCACCATCTCACATCTGGCCGGCGTCAAACGCGCGCGAGTGCACCTGGTGCTGCCCGCGCGCACGTTGTTCGCATCGACCGAGCAAGACGCCAGCGCCTCGGTTGTGGTGCACCTGATCCCGGGCTGGAAGATGCGCGACGAGCAGGTGAAGGGCATCGTGCACCTGGTGGCATCCAGCGTGCGCGGACTCGATGCCGAGCGCGTGACGCTGGTGGACGGCGAAGGTCGCCCACTCGGCGGCGGGCAGCGCAACGACGGCGAGCTCGCAGGTGAGGCCGATGGCTACCGGCGCGAGATCGAGAAGGGCAAGGAGCGCTCGGCGCAGCAGATGCTCGACACCACGCTCGGCCAGGGCAAGAGCATGGTGCGCGTCGCAGCGCAGGTCAGCTTCACGCGCGAAGAGACCACCGAGGAGCTCTACGACAAGGAGGCGGTCGCTCCGCGCTCGTTCCAGATCGTCGAAGAGCGCGAGGGCGGCGACGGCAAGCTGGTCGGCGGCATCCCGGGCGCGCCTTCGAACCTGCCCGGCGGCTCGCAGCCGACCTTCGGCTCGGGTGGTGGCGGCGTGCTCACGCGCCGCAGCGAGACGCGCAACTTCGAGGTCAGCAAGACCCTGCGCCGCGCGGTGGAACCCGTCGGTCGCGTGATCGGCATGCAGGTCGCCGTGGTGGTCGACGGCCGCTACACCGGCAAGGACGAGAAGCGCCGCTTCGAGGCGCTGCGCAAGGACGAGCTGGATCGCATCCGCAACGTGGTCGCGAGCGCCGTCGGCATCGACGAGAAGCGCGGCGACCGCGTGGTGGTGGAGTGCGTGCCGTTCGCGCCGCAGCCCGCGCCGCTCGACGATCGCTCGATGGTCGAGAAGGCGCTCGGCCCGTACACCAACTACGCGCTCCTGGCCCTGGTGGCCCTGCTGGTGTTGATCATCTTCATGGTCGGACGCAAGACCTTGCGCTCGCGTCCGATCGCGCTGGCCAAGGGCAGCGACGTGCTGGCAGCGCCGCTGTTGGCCGGTATGACCGACGGGTCGCTTGCAGCTGGTGGCGGCGCGCTCGGCGGCG
>DATEOF010000239.1:0-39554 GCA_035274465.1 Polyangiales bacterium | reverse complement strand
GCTGCGCGGCTCGCATCGCAAGCTGGGCGACGCGCCCTACGACTACCTGGGCCTGCCCTGGCACAGCAGCCGGAAGGCCGATCTGAGTCCGATGGTCCCCGGCGAGCCGACCGAGCTCTGCTTCGATCTGCTGCCGCTGTCGCTGGTCTTTCGCAAGGGCCACCGCATACGGGTCGTCTTGACCTTCGCCGCCGGACGGGCGACAGAAGCGCAGAACCCGGCCCCGGTCGTCACGATCCATCGCGACGCGACCCGCCGCTCGGCGCTGATCCTGCCGGTGATCGCGGGCGCGCCGACCGGCCGCTGAAACGCCGCACGTACGAAATGTGCGCGCCAAAAAAGGCTGGACCGGCCGGGTTGTGCAGTGCCTTAGGCTACAAAACCCCGCACTGGACATGGCAAAATGGCGCCCGGTTCCCTATACCGGCGACGTGGCCGTTTTGCGGCTATCATCGGTCCCCCACAGGCTCGCCATGCTTCGATATCGCGCCGACCTCCGTACCATCGGGTTCCTGGTTAGCTACGCCGTGCTCGTGATCGGCCAATGGGTCTTCGCCCCGTCCGGTCCGCTCGGCTGGCTGCTGGTTGCCTGCACTTGCGTGGTGTCTTGGATCTGCGCCGTGGCCGCGCACAACACCGTGCACTCGCCGGTCTTCAAGAACCGCAAACTGAACAAGCTCTTCCAGATCTGGGTTTCGCTCAGCTACGGCTTTCCCATCTCGGACTACATCCCCGGCCACAACCTGTCGCACCACAGGTTCACGCAGCGCCGCGAGGACGTGATGCGCACGACCCACGTGCGCTTCCGCTGGAACCTGCTGAACTTCCTGTTGTTCATGCCGGCGGTCACGCCGGGCATCGTGCGCGGCAACTCGCGCTTCAAGGCCGTGCTCGGCGACCGCGCCGCGCCGTGGAAGCGCCAGTTGATCCTCGAAGGCATCGTGGTCTGGACGGTGAAGATCGTCTGCCTGCTGATCGATTGGAAGAAGACGCTGCTCTACATCTTCTTGCCGCACATCTTCGCCAACTGGGGCATCGTCAGCGTCAACTTCGTGCAGCACGACGGCTGCGATCCGGATCATCCGTACAACCACTCGCGCAACTTCGTGGGCAAGTTCTTCAACTGGTGGACGCTGAACAACGGCTACCACACCATCCACCACGACATCCCCGGCCTGCACTGGAGCCTGCTGCCCGCGGCGCACGCCAAGCAGATCGCGCCGCACATCCACCCGAACCTCGATCAGCCCTCGCTGTTCCTGTACGTGTTCCGGACCGTGATCTTTCCGGGCAAGCGCCTGCGCTACGACGGCACGCCCGTGGTGATCGAGGACGAGGGACCCGACCTCGACTGGATCAAGCCCGGCGACGTCGTGCCGGAACACTGACGATCAGCACAGGGCGTCGCGCAGCGCCGCGCGTGCCAACAAACGCGTCGAATCGAGCGTCGGCAGCGGCGAGTCGGCCGGCGCGATCAACAGCGCGGCGCCTTCGCTGCTGCAGGCGACGATATGGACATGTGAGTGCGTCTCAGTCGACGACCAACTCGCGAACCAGCCCGCGCTCCAGCGGCAGCGGCTCGAGCACACTGCTGCCCTCCTCCGCTTGCGGCTCCTCCCCCGTGGTCAGCGCGGCATATAGTTCGAGTTCCATTGCGCGCGGAGCTTCGGACATCACCCACCTCACCTGTTCCGGATACGTATGCGCTGCGTGCTGGAAACGGTCAAGCTGATGTGTGGCGACATGCCGCAGACAAGCGGCTGGCAAACTCGTGACTTGTGCCGCCTCGGGGCAGTTCGCTACATCGCAAGCCATGCGTAACCTCGGACTGACACTGGCGGGCGGTGGCAATCGATCGTTCTATCAACTGGGCTTGCTCGAAGCCTGGGGCCCACGGCTGTGGCAGAGGGTCGCCGGCCTGGCGTGCGTGAGCGCGGGCGCCTGCGTCGCGACCATGCTGCTCTCGGGGCGCTACGAATCGGCGCGCCTGCACTGGGATGGCCTGCGCCGAGGGATCACCAAGAACGTGGATTGGACCCGCATGTTGCGCGGCCAACGCATCGCTCCGCACGGCGCGATCTACCGCAGCGCGCTGGTGCATGCCCTGCGCGAGGGAGGCCTCGAGCGCCTCAAGGCGACGCCGTTTCCGATCTGGATGTCCTGTTCGATACCGCCGCGCGGCGTGCCGATCGGCATCGCCACCTGGCTCGGCCTCGGCGCGTACTCGATGGAGAAGAAGCTGGACCCGAATATTTTGCACCCTCGGCTGGGTCGCAGGCTGGGTTTTCGCGAGTTCGTCGCCGACGCGCGGGACTGTCGCACGCCCGAGGAGGTGGCCGATCTGGTGCTCGCGTCGTCGTCGACTCCGCCCTTCACTCCTGTGGGCCACGTGCATGGTATCGCCTTGCTCGATGGGGGCATCGTCGACAACGTGCCGGCCTCCGTCGTCGAACGCGAACGCGCGGTGCAGCGCAACCTCGTCTTGCTGACCCGACCGTATCCCGCGGGCGTCACCGGCGAACACGGCCGGCGGCTGTATCTCGAGCCGAGCGGGCCGGTGCCGATCGAGCGCTGGGACTACCGCGAAGTCGCGCCGGTGGATGCCACGATCGAGCTGGGCCGCGCAGATGCGGAGCGCTACGGCCCGGTGCTCGATGCGTGGCTGGCACGCTCGCAGCCAGCAGCTGCGCAGTAAACACTGGTCACTTCCGAAGACTGCGGTCGCGATCGTCCGTTGCAGGAACAGCCCAACCCAGGCGTTCCTGCTCGAGCTCGGCCCGCGCAGCAAACCAATCCTGCGCGGCGTCTTGCCCCATGGGGCAGCCACGACGCTGCCACTTCTCGTAGGCCCGCTTGGCGATCAGCTCCTCCGGCAAGTCGCCGGAGCGCTGCGGCGCGGGCGAAATCACCTCGTGCATCATCGGCGCGCTCGGATTTTGTGAGCGCGATCGTCTGCTAGCGAAACGCATGGCGTCTACGTCTCCTCCTCGGAGAGGACTCGTTGCGACAATCGTGCCAGGCGTCAGCGCTGCAGGTTGAATGTGCCGGTCTCGGCCACATCGAGGGGGCTGCGCTCGAGCTCGACGCCGGAACCTTCACGCTCCGGCGGCCGCTGCCGGTACAGACCCAGGGTGAGAAAGGCGAGCGCCGAGAAGGTCAACGCGAAGTAGCTGCTGAATTCGAGCGATCGCAGGCCGAAGCTGAACGCAGCGGCAGGCCAAAACCCGAGCTGGGCGAACACGAACACGATCGCGGCGAACAGTGCCAAAAGGCCGCCGGCCTGTCGCTGCAAGCGGCTCCCTCGAAGCTGCAGCTCGAGCTTCGACAGCGCTCGCCGGGAGAGATCGTGGCTGCCGTCCACGCGCAACGCGTTCTGGAAGTCGGCGCGCGCCAGCTGGAGGCGCGCACTGCCCCCCAGCCGGACGTGGCAATAGCCTCGCGAGTAGTACGCGCTCGCCAGCTCCTTGGGCCGCAGCCGGCGGCCGCGCTGCGCATGCGCGGCGTCGATCACGGCTCGCAGCGGGTCGATCGCCCGCTCGTAGCTCTGGAGCGCGGACGTCGCGTCGGCGTGCGCAATCGTCGCGTCGGCCAGACCGAGCAGCGCATCGAGGTCGTGCGGCGCGAGCTCGAGGATCGCCCGGTAGCGCTGCTGCGCGCCCTCGAGGTCGCCGCACTTCGCGTACGCCGCCGCCAGGTGGACTGCAGTCCTGCGCTCGCGTGGGGCGAGGCGCTGCGCCGCGCTTAAACGATCGAGCGCGGCCTGCGACTTGTCCTGCATCAGGAGCGCCAGGCCCAGCGCCTCGCAGGCCTCGGCGTTCCAGGGATCCAGCTCGAGCGCTCGCTCCAGCTGCTGCTCGGCGCGCTCGTAGTCGCCACTGCGCAGGGCCAGCTTGCCCAGCAAGAGCTCGCGGACGTGATGATCGAGCGCGGCACCGCGGATGAAGCGCTGGGCACTGCGCGCGCGGTCCGCGAACTCCGGCTCGCCGCGCTCCCTGGCGATCGCGGCGTAGCTCAGGTGGAAGATGGCCGACGAGGCCGCTCGGCGCTGCAGCGCATCGAGCAGCTTGCTCTCGGCAGAGCGCAGGTCGCCCGACACTTCGTGGAGCACCATGCCCCAGTAGCCCACCACCTCGGCGTCGGCGTCGCCGGCCTGGCTGTGTGCGTAGGCTTGATAGGCCTGCTGCGCGCGCTGCCACTCGCGCTTGGCTCGCGCCTGCCCTTCGAGCAGACCGCTCAAATTGTGTTGGCAAAACAGCGCCTCACGCGCCGGCGTGCCCTCGCGGCCGCGCGTGAAGTCGGCCTCGGCCAGGGCGTGGCGTCCGGCGTCGCGCAGCAAGTTGGCCCGCGCGAAGTGGTACTCGCTGCTGCGCCGCTGATCTTCCTCGAGCATGTGCTCGAGCTGCACCACCACCTCGTCCACCAGCGGATCGGTCGCCGGCAGATCGCGCCGGGCCAGCGCGCGCAACTCGTGGGCGAGCTCGAGCCAGGCGCTACCGCGCTCGTCCAGCCCGAACACGTGCGCCGCGCTCTTCCAGCGTTCGGCAGCCAGGCGATAGCAATCGAGCGGGTCCACGCTCGCGTCGAAGCGCGCCCGCGCAGCCAGCGTACGACCCCAGGCCTGCCACGCGCGACCGTCCGCGGGGGCGAGCTGCGTGGCCTCCTCGAAGCACGCCAGCGCCTGCTCGAAGCTCTGCCGGCGTTCACTGCCGAGCTGGCGCTTGGCCTGCGCCAGGAAGATACCTCCGCGGTCGGTCAAGAGCGCCGCGGTCGCTTCGCCGAACGGCAACGCGTGCAGTCCCACGTCCAGCACCGCGTCGGCCTGCTTCCAGTGCGCGAGTGCGAGCTCGAGCACCGGCTCACGCTGGGCACGCGTGCTGAACACGGCCGCCCAGCTGCGCCAGGCCGCGACGTGCGTGCTTTGCTTCTGACACGCCTGCTCGAAGTCCGCAGTGGCCGACGAGAGGAGCGACTCGCGCTCCGACCCCGCGTACAGCTCGGCCGCATCCAGCTGCAGGCGACCGCGCGCATGCAGGAGCGCGCTCTGGGCGTCGTCGGCCGAGACGCTCTCGAGGCCGCGGGACAGCATGTCGCAGGCCGTGGTCAGCAACTCGCGCGCCCGATCGGGTGCCGCGCGCTGCGCCTGGCTCTGGAGCACGTACGACCAGTGTTGCCAGGCCCGGCCGTTCGTCGCGAGCAGGCGCGTGGCCAGCTGGAACTGGCGCACGGCCTCGGCAAAATGCCCTTCCCGCTCGCGCCCCCCGTGCAGCTCCGCCAGCGCGATCAACGTGACGCCGCGCTGGTTGTGCAGCTGTGAGATCGCGAGGTCGCCCGACACGGTCCGCAGGCCCCGCGCGCCGAGCGCCAGCGCCTGTTCGAGCAAGGCTCGCGCCCGGGCCGGCGGCAGCAGGCTCGCCTGGGCGCGCAGCACGTCCGCGCCGTTGTGCCAGGCTTCCCAGTTGGAGGGGTTACTGGCGACCGCGCGTTCGAACTCGTGCTTGGCCTCGGCGAAGTGTGCATCCCGCTCGGCGGCAGTCCCCGACCGCGCGAGCTCCATCAGAGTCAGCCCGCGCTGGATCGACAGGCGACCCGCGGCCTCGGGATCCGACATGGCCCGCGTGCCGCGCCACAGCAGCTCGAGCGCCTCGGCCCGCAGCTCCGAGCGACGCGCGGGTTCGGCCAGGGTCGCGTGCTTGAGCAGCGAGCTCGCCCAGTTGATCCAGGGCTGCTCCAGCTGCGCGTCGCACTCGATCGCGCGCTCGAACGCGCGGTGAGCCTGCGCGAGGAGCTCCTCACTCTCGCCCACGGGCGTGCGCTCCGAGAGCGCCGACAACAGCAGCCCGAGTCGATTGTGCAGGTCGGCGAGCGACGCCTCGTCGGAGGAGGCCTGGACATCCCGCTCCAGGAGCTCGAGCGCCTCGCGCAATCGCGCGCGGGCCTGCTGGCTCCGGCTCTGCTGCCTGTGCTCGGACGTCGCGAACGACAGCTCTCGCACGTCACTGTGCACGGCGACGGAGCCGGGATCGATGTCCTCGCTCGCATCCCCCTGCGCCTGCGCCTTCACCTTTTCCACCCGCAGCGATTGTACGACCGCCCGCCGGAGTGCTGTAAGCGCCCGCTGCCCCGACACCCCCCTACATGCAGCTTGGCCAGCGCTGCGATTTCACTATGCTCTGCGCGCATGGACATCCCGTTTCGCGACCCCGCGGCCCTCGCAGCCTTCGCCCGCCCCCTGATCGAAGGTGAACGCCGCCCCGAGAGCCCTGCCGAGCTCATGGCTTCGCGCTACGTCGCGTACAGCACGGGAGAGATCGACTACCTGCTCGACACGCACGCTCCGGAGACGCGGCACCAGGTCGATCGCAAGGCCACCGAGACTTGGTCCAAGAGCTCCGAGTGGGTCGGCCTCGAGATCCTGCGAACCGAGAAGGGCGGTCCGGACGATCAAACCGGGCAAGTCGAATTCATCGCACGCTATCGACGCGACGGAGCCGATCACGTGCACCACGAGCTCAGCGACTTCCGTCGCATCGATGGCCGCTGGTTCTTCGTCGACGGCAAGATCGTCGCGGAACCGCCGATGCACAGGGCGTCGCCGAAGATCGGTCGCAACGACCCTTGTCCGTGTGGATCGGGCAAGAAGTACAAGAAGTGCTGCGGCTAGCGCGCTAGTTCTTTTGTCGCAAGGCCAAGCGGCTAGCAGCTACGTCTAGTTTTTGGCCACGCTGATTAGGTTCGGCTCCATGCGGCTAGCAAGCGGCCGCTATGACCTTCAGCGATCAGGCATTGACCGCGTCGAACGTGTGACCGACGTCACTCTAATCGTGCGCGTTAGCTATTTATTTTGGTCCTACCCGCTTGCTGAGCTGAGCCGCACAGGTCACAACCATCGTGACACAACCGATATGGGTCGCAGCATGCTCCAAGGTTGTTAGTCACGCGCGGCTGTTAGCTTCAACCAACACTCGCGACAAGGCCAAAGAATGTTTGTTGTCAATCCCGTTGAGTTCGGTGACGACCTGATATTCGCGCTCAGCCGTGAAGTAAGCGCGAAGAGGGCCGATGGCCAGAGCTGCGTAGACGCAACTCTGGGCGTACTGGTCGATGACTCGGGAAGCCTCTTGGTCCTGCCAACTGTGGCGGCAGCCGTTCGTGACACAAAACCAGCCGAATGGGCTGCGTACGCGTCTACCACGGGGCTCGACTCGTTCTGCGAAGCTGTCATCAACGATTGTCTCGCCCTACGTCCTCAGTTGCGCGAGCGCGCGGTCGCGGTCGCGACGCCGGGTGCGACCGGCGCGATCCGCACTGCGCTCGCCGTGTTTCTGGATCGTGATCAGGCGTACCTCAGCTCGTCCCTGTGCTGGAGCACGTATCCGATCATCGCGCAGGCCACGCAGCGCAAGCTCGTGACCTTCTCGATGTTCCGTGCCGCAGATTTGTCCTTCGACGTGGCCGCGTTCGAACGAGCGCTCGCCCAGCTGATCGACGCCCAGGGTCGCGCGTTGGTGGTGCTGAACGATCCTTGCCACAACCCGAGCGGGTACTCGATGAGCGCGGCGGACTGGGCCGCCACCGCGCGCGTGTTGCGCGACGCGAGCGCGCGCGCGCCGGTCACGGTGCTGCTCGACGGTGTCTACTCCGCGTTCATGCCGGAAGGGCTGGAGATCGCGCTGTCCGCACTCGAGCCGCTCGCCGATCAGTTGCTGCTCGCGATCGCCTGGAGCGCATCCAAGGCGTTCACGAGCTACGGCATGCGCGCCGGGGCATTGATCGTGATCACTCCCAACGGCGCTGAACGCACGCGCATCCGCGACACGATCGCGTGTCAGTGCTGCGGCACATGGGCGAACTGCAACCGGGGTGCACTGGTCGCGATCACCAAGCTCCTCAGCGACCCCGTGGCGCGTGAAGGCGTCGCACGCGAACGCGCCGAGGTCACCGCGCTGCTCGATCGGCGCGCCACTCTCTTCTCGCGGCTCGCCGACCTCGCAGGTCTGAGCCGGCCGGCTTACCGAGGCGGCTTCTTCACCAGCGTCTTCGTCCCCGACGCACGAGCAGTCGCCGCCCGCCTGCGCTCCGAAGGCGTGTACGTCGTGCCCATGGCGGGCGCACTGCGCATCGCGCTCAGCGCGCTGACGACTTCAGACATACCTCATTTGGTCGACCGACTCGCGGCGGCCATCCAAGCCATCACGCCTCGATCCCTTCGGAGACTGTCCATGAACGACAACGCGACTGGTCTGCAATTCGCTCCAGAGCACGTGCGCAAGAATTACAGCCAGCGTCTGCCCGAATCGGTGGAGATCATCGACTGCACGCTGCGCGACGGCGAGCAGGCAGCCGGCGTGTGGTTCACGGTCGAGGAGAAAGTGAGCCTCGCGCGCATGCTCGATCAGGCGGGCATGGCCGTGCTGGACGCAGGGTTTCCCGCGGCGTCGGACGCAGACGTCGAAGTACTGCAGGAGCTGCGGAACGCCGGGCTGCGCACGAAGATCGGCGCGACTTCCCGCGCGCTGCCGAGCGACGTCGCTGCCTGCGAGCGCGCGCACGCCCAGGAAGTCTTCATGTTCCTCGCGACCAGCGACATTCGCCTGCGCTCACTCGGCATGACGCGAGCCCAGGTGCAGAAGCAGCTGCGTGCAGGCGCCGAGGAAGTGCTGGCGCGCGGCATGACGCTGAACCTGATCGCCGAGGACGCGTACCGCACCGATGCGGGCTTCTTGATCGAGTTGATCAACGGCCTGCGCGACGTGCCGATCCGCAGGTTCGTGCTGGCCGACACGGTCGGCGCCGCCTTCCCACAAGCCATCGAGCACCTGTTCAGCACGGTGCACGACGCGATCGACCGCAGCGTCGCCCTGTGCATGCACTGCCACAACGACTTCGGCATGGCGGTCGCCAACACGCTGGCCGGCGTGCTCGGCGGCGCGCGCGCGGTGACCTGCACCGTGAACGGCATCGGGGAGCGCGCAGGCAACGCCGACCTGGCGGAGGTGGTCGCCGCGCTGACGCACGTCTTCGGCATCGAGCACGGCATCAATCCCGCCTACCTGACGATCACCTCGGAAGAGGTCGAGCGCATGAGCGGCATCCACATGAGCGCGCTCAAGCCGGTCACCGGCTTCAACGTGTACAGCCACGAGTCCGGGGTCCACGTGCACGGTATGCTGAAGGATCCTCGCACCTACGAGTTCTTGCCCGCGGCCTGGACGGGCCGGCGTTCGCGCATCGTCCTCGGCAAACACTCGGGCGTGTCCTCGATCGCGCACGTGCTGCGCGAGCGCGGCATGCCGGTCGGAGACGACGGGCAGCTGCAAAACCTGCTCGAACGCGTGAAGCACCGCAGCGGCACGCGCTCGAAGGACCTGCACGCCGAGAGCCACGTGGCGGCGATGGAGCTGCGCGACACCTTGCTCGCGGGCGTCGAGCCGGAGGTCGTGGTGCAGAACGAAGTGGTCAACTCGATGGTGGTGCCACGCGATGTGGCACGCGAACAGCCGCGCGGACGTGTCGCCGAAGGCGGCGAGTGATGAGCGGCACGCTGAGCGACCTGATCATCGACGCGCACGCGCTGGACGCCGAGGCGGACGGCGAGTACGTGCGCGTGAAGATCGATGCCGTGCTGGGCCACGATGCGACCATCGCCCTGCTGGTCGACGAGTTTCGCCGCCGCAAGCTCGAGATCTGGGATCGCGAGCGCGTGATCTTCACGAACGATCACTTCTCGCCGGCGGCCAGCGTCGAGCGTGCCAACATCTCGCGCATGTTCATCGACTTCGCGCGCGAGAAGCGCGTGGTGCACCTGGCGATCGATAAAGGCATCTGTCACCAGATCATGGTCGAGCACAAGCTGTGCTCACCCGGCGCGCTGATCGTGGGCGCCGACAGCCACACGATCATGGGCGGCGCGGTCGGAGCGTGCTGCACGGGCATGGGCACGACCGACATCCTGTACGCGCTCGCGACCGGCACAACCTGGCTGCGGCGACCCGAGACGATCAAGGTCGTGCTCAAGGGACATCTGCCGGAGTACTGCAGCGGACGCGACGTGATCCTGTCGCTGCTCGCGCGCTTCGGCGAGGATGGCGCGCGCTACCGCGCGATCGAGCTGCACGACCAGTGCGAGCCGAAGCTGATCCAGGACGACCGCTGCGCGATCGCCAACATGCTGGTCGAGTGCGGCGCGAAGTTCGGCGTGTTCGTGCCCGACGAGGTCATGCACCGCTACTGCGAGCAGCGCGACGGCGTCGCACCGGAGCACCCGGTCGTTCCCGCGGCGGATGCCGTCTACGAACAGGTCGTGGAGATCGACCTGTCCGAGCTGCGTCCGCTGGTCGCCAAGCCCTGGTCGCCGGCCAACATCGCGGACGTACACGAGGTGCGAGGCACGAAGATCTCGTACGCGTTCCTCGGCTCGTGCTCGAGCGGCCGGCTCGAAGACATCAAGGTCGCGGCCGAGGTCATGCGCGGCAAGCAAGTACACCCGGACGTGCGCTTCGTCGTGATCCCCGCCTCGGTGCAGGTCTTCAAGGCTGCGCTCCGCGCGGGATACGTCGAGACGCTCACGGAGGCGGGTGCGTCGTTCAACCAAACCAGCTGCGGGCCGTGCGGCGGCATCGACAAGGGCCTGCTCGGCGCCACCGATGTCTGCGTCTCGACCTCCAGCCGGAACTTCCGCGGCCGCATGGGCGATGTCCGCAGCCAAACCTACCTCGCGAGCGCACGCACCGTGGCGCACGCTGCCCTGTCCGGAGCACTGGTCGACTATGTCTGAAGCTCAAACCTGGGTGTTCGGGGACAACCTGAACACCGACGTGCTGCACCCCCCGAGCTACTTCAGCCTCGAACCCGAGGTGGTGAAGAGCGGCCTGTTCAAGGGCATCGACGCCGAGCTTCAAGCGCGCGTGCAGCCCGGCGACCTGATCATCGGCGGCCACAACTTCGGCTGTGGCTCGAGCCGCGAGACGAGCATTCGCAGCCTGAAGCTGAACGGCATCGCGGCCGTGATCGCCGTCGACTTCGCTCGCATCTTCTTTCGCAACGCGACCAACAACGGGCTCCCGTGCCTGTGCCTGGCTCGCGCCGAGGACCACGCGCGGTTTCAACACGGAGCTCGCGCACTCCTCTTGCTCGAGGAGGACCGCGTGCTGCTGCCGAACGGTGAATCCGTCGCGCTGCAGCCCGTCGGGGCCTTCGTACGGAAGATCTGGTCCGCCGGTGGTCTGTTGGGGCTCCTGTCGTGAGCGCAGCACCCGACTACGACGTGCTGGTGATCGGCGCGGGGCCCGGTGGCATCGCCGCAGCCATGCGCGTGCGCTGGGTCAAGCGCTACAGCGTGGTGCCGTGTCACGTCGCGATCATCGACCCGTGCACCCCAGGCGGGCTGACGCAGATGGGCACGTGCATCATGACGAGCCCGAGCTGGATCTACACCGACGAGACCATCAAACCCTACCTGATCGATGATCTGTCGCGCTTCGACGTGCCGCACTTGCGCACGCGCGTGACCTCCATCGAGCGCCAGGGAGACGTGTTTCGCGTGCACTGCAGCGACGGCACGGTGCCGAGCGCGCGCTGCGTGATCGTGTGCTGCGGCATGAAGATGCTCGTGCGCGAGCCCGAGCTGTGGAACAAGGGCGTGACTGCCACGAGCATGGGCATCGAGTGGGCCGCCGGCAAGGTGCGCAACTGGGTGCAGGATGCCAAGCACCGGCGCGTGGTGTTCGTCGGCAGCGACAAGCTGAGCAACCTCATCCCGCTGGCGCGCAAGTGCCGCGCCGCCCACGTCGACCTGCGCTTCGTGCTCGAGCCGATCGTCGGTGCACCCGCGCAGCCGCCGGCTGCAGAGAGCGACACGCTGTTCGGGACGGTCGTGGAGATGACCGGGCAGGATGGGCTGCGATCGATCACCGTGCAGCACGCGGAGACCGGGCAGACGACGGTGATCGAGGACATCGATCTGCTGGTCGTCGACTTCCTCTCCTACGAAGTCCGGCCGGCGCGCAACTTCGCCTGCGCCGGCGCAGCCATCGATGAGGCAGGCTTCATCGTGGTCGACCGCAAGCAGCACACCGACGTGCCGGGCCTGTTCGCGGCGGGCGACGTGACCGGCATGCCGGCCTGCGCGGGCACTGCAGTCGGTGAAGGCATCGTCGCGGGCTTCGAGGCCTATCGTTACGTCTACCGCGAGAAGTTCGCGGCCGAGCCGCCGCTGTTCGCGTACTATGGCCGCGACGCACTGCTCGAGGAGAACTTCGACGAGCTGCCGAGCGTGCCCGACACGCTGGGCCCGCGCCTGCTGGGCTCGAGTGAGCACGTGCTGAGCCGCGCGATCGAGCGCAGCTCGGCGGACGAGCGCGAGACGATCACGCGCACGATCCAGGTCGTGGCCGACGCGGGCGGCTTCGGCCGCAACCTGCCGCAGATCGCGGGCGCGGCCGAGTTGACCGAGAACCAGGTGGCTTTCGCAGTCCGCAGACTGCTGGAAATGAAGCTGATCACGTTGAGCGAGGTGGTGACATGACGACCGAGGCCGAACGCCTGAAGCGCGAAGTCAGCAGCTTCATCGCAGGTGAACCCGACGCAGAGCGCTTCAACGCGCTGGCGCTCGAGCTGTATCGCTGGCATGTGAAGACGATGCCTCGCTACCGCGCATTTTGCGCGCGGCGCGTCGGCGATCCGCTTGCGGTCCGCGACTATCGCGCGATCCCACCGCTGCCGGTCGAGGCGTTCAAGTACGGCGATCTCAGCGCGGTGCCCGAGGCCGGCATCACGCGGCGCTTCAGCACCAGCGGCACGACCCAGCGCGGGCCCACGGGCCGCCGCGGCGTCTCGGCGTTCGACGGCGACGCGCTCGACGTGATGGACCTGGCGATCGCGCGCAACGCCGGGAATAACTTGTTCCCCGATGGCGTGCGCTGCCGCGTGTTCGTGCTGGCACCGCACCCGGACGCTGCGCCGCACATGATCATGGCGCACGGCATGCGCCACCTGATGAACAGCTTCGGCGCCGATGGCAGCGGCTTCTTTGCAGGCAAGGACGGCATCGACTTGCCGCGGCTGTTGGCTGCGATCGAGCGCGCCTGTGAAGACAAGACGCCCGTGTGCCTGATCGGCGCGTCGTTCGGCTTCGTGCACCTGGTGGATACGCTGCAGTCGCGTGAGCGTTTGCCGCTGCTGCTGCCGGCGCGCTCGAGGCTGATGGACGCCGGCGGCTACAAGGGCCGCTCTCGCGAGCTGCAGCCCGAGGACTTCCGGGCGCTGATGACGCGCAGCTTCGGCCTGCCGGACGACCACATCATCAACCTGCTCGGCATGACCGAGCTCTCGAGCCAGATCTACGACGACGCCTTCGCGCTGGCCATTGCGGGGCGAGCGATCGAACAGCGGAGGAAGTTCACACCGCACTGGCTGCGCACGCACGTCACGTCGATCGATGATCCGCAACGCGACGCTGCCGAAGGTGAGCTCGGCATCCTCGCGCACTACGACCTGGCCAACTTCTCGCGACCGCTCGCGCTGTTGAGCGACGACCTCGGGCGCTCCGTGCCAGGCGGCTTTCGCATCCTTTCCCGCATCAAGAGCAGCGAACCGCGTGGCTGCTCCGTATCGATCGACGAGCTCTGGAGGCAAGCGTGACCGTCCAATCCATCTTCCGCAGCGAGTCGCTGACTCGCAATGTCGACCTGGCCCTGCACCGCGTGCGCGTGGGCCACGGCATCCCCGAGTCCGCGGCGCCACTGACCCGCTTGATCGAGCGCATCACGCGCGATGGTTTCGAGGAGCGCGAGCAAAAGCGCGTGCGCGCCGAGGCCGACGCGGTCAAGGCGCGCTACCGCGGCCACCCGATCAGCACCTGCGTCAGCCGCTTGCCGAACGGCAGCGGCGCGGCGGCTCCGGTGGCGATCCGGGCCACCGCGCTGCTGGGCGGGGTCGAGTGCAACGCCGTTCCGTGCACGCCCGAGCTGTTGACCGAGATGACCACACGCATGCGTGAGCGCGGCGTGCAGGCGCTGCGCAAGATCCCCATCCGCCGCATCCTGGACATCCTCGATCGCGCCTCGCGCCTGTGGCTCGATCCCGAGTACCCGAAGCGCGCGCTCGCGATCGAGGCGATCCACCGCTGGACCGGCTTCTCGCGCGAGATGGTCATTCACTCGATCGACCTCGAGATGCGCTCGTCGCGCAAGCTCGACTTGTGGCGCACGCTGTGGACCGAGCTGGGTAACCCCAAGGTGCTGGACGATCGCAGCTGGGTACCGTCGGGAGAAGCGCCCGCGCGTGCGTTCGGCCCGGGCCTCGTCGGCGCGGTGTTCTCGAGCAACATCCCGGCGTTGCCGCACCTCACGTACATGCGCGGCCTGGCGGTCAAGTCGCCTGTCATCGGCAAGGTCGCGAGCAACGAGCCGATCTTCGCTGCGCTCTACGTCGACACGCTGCTCGAGCTGTGCGAGGAGCTGGAGCCGGCCATCGCCGCGGTCTGGTATCCGGGCGGCACCGAAGCTCTGGAAGCGGCGATGCTCGCACAGTCCGACTTCGTGATCGCCTACGGCAGCGACAGCGCGCTCGCGGGCCTGGCGCGCTCCATTCCGCCGGAGAGCCGCCGGCTACTGCACGGCCACCGCATGGGCATCGGCGCGCTCGATCGCAAGGCGTTGCGCGACCCGCAGCTCGCGAGTCAAATGGCGTACGACTTCGCGGTGTTCGACGGCCAAGCCTGCCTCGCGCCGGTGGTGTACTTCGTCGAAGCCGACGAGCAGACCGCCGTGACCCTGGCAGAAGCCATCGGCCGCGGCCTCGACCGGCACGCCGAGTGGCTGCGCCCGCGCACCGTCCGACCGGAAGATCGCGCCGCGCGCCAGCACACCGTACAGCGCTGGGAGATCGAACAACTGTTCGGAGACGCGCCGTCGCGCGTCGTGCACTCGGAACAATCCGGCCTACCCTGGGCCGGCCTCATCACGCGCGGCAAGTACACGCCCCAGGCGCTGGGCGATCGCCTGTTCCACCTGCATTGCATCGACTCGATCGACGAAGTCATCGAGCACGTGCGCCCGTACGCGCGCTACCTGCAAAACGCAGCGCTCGCCCTGGCCGCCCCCGCCCACGATCGCCTGAGCGCCGCACTCGCCGGCCTCGGCGTCTCGCGCGTCAACCGCCCAGGTCGCATGGCGACACCCTCCATGATGTGGCACCACGACGGCAGGGCGTGCCTCGCCGAGCTCGTACGCTGGTCTGACATCGCCTGAGCGAAGCTCCAGCGCGGGCCGACGCGGCCCGGAGGGTTGACGCGACCGGCTATCTGATGGCACGAGTCGCGTGTGAAGGACGAAACCTTTCCCGTGATGGTTCGCGTGCAGCGCTCCAATGGCTCATTGGAAGATGTGCGCGTCGGCAGCGCTGTGCGCACGAAAGATGGATTTCGCCTGAGCCTGGGCGAGCTCTCGATCGGTGCGACGCCCGATTCCCCGGGCGCGGCAGCTCCGGCGCGCCGCGCTGCTTCGAGATCGGGCGATAGCAGCGGCATGGTGTTTCCGCCGTACGGTCGGAGCAAGGGTGCACCGATCGCCGGGGCGTCGATCCAGGACCTCGAGTTCTACATCAATGGCTGCCGCCGCACGCTGGATGACCCTGCGAAGTCGCGGTGGCACGAGAAGGAGCGCGTGCTGCTGGCAGCCTTGGAGGCCGAGCTCGCGCGCGCGCAGGGCGTCGAGAACTCCGGCGGGGGGTTCGGCAGCAGCAGTGGGCGCGGCGACTTCGATGACGAGGTCCCTCCGCCGTCGGATGAAGACATTCCGTTTTGAGTAGCCCTACGAGCGTACGCATGACTCACTTGCTACGGCGTGGGTCGCGCGTATTCAACGCGCATTCTCGGAACGCAAGTGCCTGCGTCAGAGACGGCGGTGCGAGCTAGACCTGTGTGCTCGCTCGTTGCTCATCGAGCACGGCGCAGACCGCGGCGATCAGGCTTTGGGGACTGAACGGCTTGGCTATGAAGGCAACTGCATGGTGCATCGCACCTTGCTGCACGATCGCGTCGTCGGCGTAGCCGGACATGTAGAGGACCCGGATCCCGGGTCGAGCCTTCTGCAGCTGCTCCGCGACCTCCCGACCGCCGAGCTTCGGCATCATGACATCGGTCAGCAGCAACGCGATCGACCCGGCAAACTTTGTCGAGACGTGCAGCGCCTCTTCTCCGTTCGCAGCCTCCAGGATCTGGAAGCCGTGTCGCTTCAAAACCGCGCGAATGAGTGCGCGCACCAACGGTTCGTCTTCCACGACCAGGATCGTTTCGGTTCTAGGGGCCGCGACTTTGAGGAACGCTGACGGGCGGGACTCCTGCTGCGCTACACATCGTGGAAAATAGAGTCGGAACGACGTGCCTACGCCGAACTGACTGTCCACACCGATGAAGCCTCCGCTCTGGGTCACGATGCCGTAGACCGTCGACAGTCCGAGGCCGCTGCCGCAGTCGACCGGCTTGGTAGAGTAGAAGGGCTCGAACATGTGCGACTGGGTCTCTTCGTCCATGCCAGTGCCCGTATCCGCGACCGTGAGCAAAACATAGTGTCCGGGCTCCGGAACGACCGACCCCTCCTGAGGGGATCCATCCTGAACCACATTGCACGTCTCCAGCGTCAACTGACCGCCGTTGGGCATGGCATCCTTGGCATTGGCAATCAGGTTGGTCACAACCTGTTCGATCTGCGCCTCGTCTGCCATTACGAGGCCGAGCGATTCGCCCTGCCGCACGCAAAGCGTGATGTCTGGCCCGATCAAACGCAGCAGCATCGGTTCCATGCCAAACACCACACGGTTGATGTCGACCGGAACCAGTTGTTGAGTCTGACGTCGACTAAACGCAAGCAACTGAGCTGTACGCTCGGCCGCTCTCTCGCCGGCATCGAGGACTGCGCCGACGCTATCTTGCAGCGGATCCATCGGTCGCAGCTGCTCGCGCATCACCGCAGCTTGACCGAGGATAATCTGCAGGCAGTTGTTGAAGTCGTGCGCGACGCCTCCCGCGACCCGACCCAACGCCTCCATGCGCTGCGCCGCTCGTAGCTGCCGCTCGAGCTTGCGCTGCTCGGTGATGTCGCGTGAGATCGTGGAGAACCGCTCGACTTCACCGCCGGCGCCTCGGTGCGAGAGCAGGGTCATCGACGTGAGGATGTCGCGTCCCGCGGGGCCCTTGAACGTGATCTCGCCCGTCCATGCACCGTGTTTGGCTGCAGCCGGCATCGCGACGTTCTGCAACACCGAGAAGCTCCCCGCCGGATGCAGGTCCTTCGCGTTGAGCCCGGTGAGGTCGGAGCCTTCCCCGAGCCCCAACATCTCACGACCATGATGGTTGATGTAGAGGACGTCGCCTTCCGGCGTGGTCATGCCCACGAAGTCGGTCGTGGTCGATTCGATGACGGCGCGCAGGCGCTGCAGCTCCAACTCCGCGGTCATCCGATCCGCGAGCTCCTGCTGCAACGCCGCCAGGAGTCGTGTGTTCTCCCGCGCCAACCGCTGCTTCGACAGCGACTCGCGAACCACCGCGATGACCTCGTCGAGGTTGAGCGGTTTGGTGAGGTAGCCGGATGCGCCGTTGTTCATCGCCGTGATGGCGTCGTCCACGTTCGCGTAGGCGGTCATCATGATCACGACGAGGTCGGGCGCGAACCTCTGCAACAGAGGGATGACCTCCGTGCCCAACCCATCGGGCAAGCGCACGTCGACGAGCGCGAGGTCGGCGCAACCTGCATCCATCAGGCGAAGGGCCTGGGTCGCGGAATCGGCGGCCCGCACATCGAACCCTTTGTTCTCCAGGACCAACGTCAACGTCCGTCTCGAACCGTCGTCGTCGTCGACGACCAACAGCCGCGCGCTGGATGGCCCGCGAGCCAACGGGGCACGAGGTTGCCCGGGCTGGATCGGGGCCGACTCAGCGATCACCTGGGCGCTCCGCTTCGAAGTTCCTGCAAAGTCCGGAGCACCTCGGCAGGCTCGAAGGGCTTGTCCAGGCAGCGGCGCACGGTCTTGGCCAGCGCCTCTTCGATCAGCTCCTCGGAGGATCCGCGATAGGCCGTGATGAGAAACACCACTACCCTCGCGTCCAACTCGCGAATCTTGAGATAGACCTCCAACCCATTCCTGTCCGGCAAGCGAAGGTCGAGAAAGATCGCATCGTATCGGTTCACGCGGACCAGCTCGATGGCCTGTTCGCCGGTCAGCGCGCTACCCACCAGGTAGCCCTTGTGCGTCAGGATCTCGTGGAGGGTCATGCGCGTTCCGTCGTCGTCATCGACCAGCAGGATGAGCATGTCGCCGGTGCGGGCCAGCACCTGTTCGATCATGGCGAGGAGGCCCTCGACCGCAACCGGCTTGCGCAGCACGGCGTGTGCGCCCTCGCGAAGTGCATCGCAAATGCGCTGCTCCCTGGCGTACGCCGTCATCATCACGACCGTCGCCTGGGGCCGCAGGCGCTTCAATTCGTGTAGCGTTTCGACTCCATCCATCTCGGGCATCTTGAGATCGAGGAAGGTCAGGTCGAACGCGACGTCGCGGCTGAGCGCGATGGCCTCCGCACCACTGCTCGCCGTGGTCACACTGTAGCCCCGGTGATCGAGGATCAGGCTCGTGGTGCGGAGCAAGCCAGGATCATCGTCGACGATCAGAATGCTTCCGCGAGGCTCCATGTCAGCCCTCCGTCGCAAGTCGTGGAGCCGGCAACGTCACGACCATCGTCGTGCCTTTACCCAGCTCGCTCTGCGCCGAGATCGTGCCGTCGTGTCCCTCGATCAACAGCTTGGCTAGCGCCAGTCCGAGACCAATGCCCTTGGCCTTCGTCGTGAACAGCGGCTCGAACATGCGCGCGCGATCTTGCGGGGTCATGCCGCGCCCCGTATCGGTGATCGCGACCTCCACGTGCGTCTGGTTCGGCTGCGCGATACGGACGCTGAGCTGCCCACGCTCCCCGAGTGCTTGAACCGCATTGATGAGAATGTTCCGAAACGCCTGCTCGAGATGTCGTGGGTCTGCCAGGACGACAGGCAAAGCGTTCGCGACGTTCACGACTGCCTCGACACCAGGTGGATGCTGCAGCGTCGAGACCAGAGCCTTGAGCAACTCCGGCAGGCGCACCTTCTCGCGATTCGGCGGCTTCGGGCTGCCGAAGTCGAGCAAGCTCTGAATGACTCGCTCGGCGGCGTCCACCTCGCGCGTGAGGAGTTGGAGCATCTCCTGCACCTTCGGCCCGGGCTGCTCGAGGACCATGTTCAAGTAGTAAGCCGCGTTCCGGATCGTGCCCAGGGGATGGCGAAGCTCGTGCGCCATACCACCGGCGAGTTGGCCCATCACTGCGAGTCGCTCGGTCGCGATCTTCTCCTCCGTGAGGATACGGTTCCGCTCCACGGCCTCCTTGTATGCCGTGATGTCGATGGCGGAGGAGTAGAACGTACCGTCTCGGAGCACGCCGACCCACGACAGCCAAACCCACGAACCATTCTTGTGCAGGTATCGGTTCTCGAAGTTGATCGCGGCGTGGCCTTCGTCCATGCTCGAGATCAGCTCGATCGTCCGCTCGAGATCTTCGGGATGGACGAACTCCATGAAGGACCTGCTAGTCAGCTCCTCGATCGTCCAACCCAGCGTTCGTTCCCACGCCGGGTTCAGGTTGTCGAACGTGTTGCTGTCTCGCCGGGCAGTGCACAACAAGCCCAAGTTCAGGGCGAAGTATTGCTCCATCAACTGCGACTGCTCGCTCATGGCTCCTTCCTCCCCGTGGATGCGGCTTCAACGCGCCCTGGCAACAACTGCCCGGCATGTTACGCCTTCCGCCACGCGCCGATAGAGCAGCTCCGGGGTGAAAGCACAATCACCACATCGCCTTCCCAGAAGGCTAGCCAGCCCGGGCAGACGTGGCCGCGTATGGCGGCGAAATGCACCAGCGTCGTGAGATCTACATCACAGCTCGGCAGGTGTGCCGCGCAGTGATGCACCGGGTCCGCTGCTGCGTCATGTCGAAGGAGACTGACTGCACCAGCGATCCGGCGCAGCTGCCGCGGAGCCTCGCCGCCGCCAGGAGCTGCAGGGAAAGCGCGGACTACTCAGCGCTGCGAGCAGCGGATGAGTCCGCGAGGCTTTGTTAGTTGCATTAGGCAACACGAGCTTCACAGTTGCAAGGCTTCGTGAGGCTAACTTGTCACAAGTTCTTCTCACGGATGCCGCGCCGTGGTTTAACTAACCAATCTTGTCGACAGCTGTTCATGCACGAGCGCGTCCATGGCACCTCGTTATTGCCATTTGGGCACTCGGCCTTGGCGCAGCGAGCGTCCTGATTGCGCTGCAGTACATGCGCCCGATGCCCCTCGGTGGAGCCTATGCACTCCGACCGAACGAATATATCCCGTACGCGATCAGCTTCGAGGCGTACGGCCTGTTCCTGTTGAGCCTGCCGAGCTTGTTGCTTGCGGTCCTACCTTGGTACGAGCACACCTGGAAGCTCGCGAGCAGGCTGCAGATTGCACTCGTGACGCTCTCCCTCGTGCTGTCGCAACTGAGCCACGAGCTCCAGCGCTTCCTGGGCACGCCGCTCGACTGGGATACGCTCATCACGTACTACAACGTGTTTCGCATGCCGGCGGTGATTTGGCAGGCGCTGCGCGATGACGCCGGCGGAGCGTACTCGGCGCTATGGATCCAGCTCGTTGCCGTCGCGTTCGCGGGCGTCGCCTATGCCTGCTCCCGGCTGCCGCGGCGCAGGCTGCCGATCCTGATCCAACTGCTGCCTGCCGGCGCCTTCGTATTCATTGGTGCGGTGCAGCCAACGACGGGCATTCGCCACTACAGTCTGAATCGCAGACTGAGGCTGCGGCCGCCGGTGATATTGTTGTGGGACTCGGTCCGCGAAGCTGCACCGGACGAGCGACGCTACGCCGACGTGCAAGGAGCGATCGCGCGCTGGCAGCAAGATTGGCTCGCACAGGACGGCAGTGGTCAGTACCGCTTCGATGACCCGCGCTATCCCTTGCGTCACCGCCGCATTGCGCCCTTTCCACGCCAACCCGACGCGGCGGCCAAACAGCAGCCAAACATCATCCTGTTGTCGCTCGAGACGTTTCGTGCGCGCGACATGGGCGCCTTCAATCTCGAGCTCGCGCAGACGCCGACGCCGTTCCTGGACAGCCTGGCTCGCGACACCGACAGCGCGTACTACACACATTACGTCACGAACGGGTTGCCCACTATCTTCGCGTTCATGAGCATGCAAACCGGCACGCTGCCGCATTCGCAGCGCATCGTCGCCAACAGCTTCGCACGCGATTCGCTGGATGCGTTTCCGAAGGTGCTGCGCGAGGGCGGCTACCGGACCATGTTCTTCACAGCGTCGGATCCTGACTGGGACAATGAACGGCTCTGGCTCCGGCGCTGGTACGACGAGATCCACTACGACGAGAAGTTCGTAGAACACGATCGCATGACGTTTCTCGGTGCCGCTGAACGCATCATTCAAGTCGCGCGCAGCGGCCAGCCGTTTCTCGCGACGATCGCGTCAATCGACAACCACACGCCGTTTCACTCGCCTGACCACGCGTTCGACGTCAGCAGCGGAAAGTCCCCTCGCGATCGCATCCGCAACACGATGCACTACACGGACGAGATCGTACGCCGGTTCGTGCAGCGCCTGCGCGGTGAGCCGTGGTTCGAAGACACGGTGCTGATCGTGACCGGCGATCACGCGTTTGATCTCGGTGATCGCGGCCACGTCATCGGGCACGACAACCTGCGCCACGAGTCGAACTGGGTGCCGCTGATCATCCACGGCCACGATGCGCGCTTGGCGCGCGGAGTTCAGACCCGCGTCGCGAGTCACATCGATCTCGCGCCCACGATCGCCCAGCTCGCAGGCAGCACCGGTTCCTACGCGTTTCAAGGCCACTCGTTGCTCGAACCTGCGACCGATCGACAGCTCGCGATCACCGTGCGCAACGGCAACCTCGCCGTCGAGGCGAGTGACTTCTCCGCATACGTACCGGCCCACGGCCAGAGCAAGATCTACGCTGCCGACGATCGCCTGCAGCGCACCGAGCTCTCGACGCAAGCTTGGCCCGGGTTCTCACAAACGCTGGAGCGCGCGCGAGACGCATCGCTCGTCACGGACTGGGCATTCGAGCACGACCGCTTTGCACCAGCGTCGAGCGGCGCGCCTACGCGACCGATCGCCTCCGTGGGCGCCCCGGCCCACCCGGCCAGCGCCACACCCGCGCTGTGATCGCTCCAGCGTCATCTGGCATCACGACGTCGGATTCTACGGCGCATTCGCTGGAGCATCGCGAAGAGCACGACGATACCTGCGGACGTGCGCGGACTTGTCGTTCAACGTGAACCAGGCTTGGTAGCCGTACTTGTCGAATCCAGCTTGGATGACGGGCAGCTCGATGTCGGCGAGCAGCGCAGGCCGCTCTCCGATCTTCATGCACTGCCCACACGGACCGCACTTCAGCAGATCCGCGACACCTTGCCGCAGCGTCGCGCGCAATGTACCGACGAGCTCGAGCTGAGGGGCTAGCGCATCGGACGTCGTGAATGTCGATGTCGCGGTGGTCTGGCCGGTGGCGCCACTGGGCCGCCGCGTCGCGATCGTGGTGACTTCCACGCGATAGCGTGTGTTGGCACGCAGCGGCGCGTTCGGGGTCCACGTGGCGAGTGCCGACGCCTGGGAAAACTTGTTGACGATACCCTCGACCGACTCGCCACTATCCGCGACCGAGACCCGCACCTGGAGTTGCCCCGAATCTCGATCGTCTGTGACCGGCCAGAACTTCAGCGCCACGCCGACAGCACCGTTCCGAGGAAAACCAGTCGAACCGTCAGCCGGCTCGATCGCTTCGATCGTGAGATAGGGGGACGGGGTCGCACTACACGCGAGCGCCCGCGACGCCTGCAGGCACGCGACGGCCAGAACGACGAGAGTCAGTGCGGCGGCAACGCGCATGGTCCGCACAGCAGCAACACCCGTGCCGACGAAAGCTCAACAAAGTCGCGGGCCCAGCCCACGCTCGCTGGCACACGCCGGCACACGGCCGCTACCCGCGCGAAACACGGACGCCGGAGACCTGCGTGCCCTCGAGCACGCGTGTGGCTTCGTCCAGCACGCTCTGAGCCATGGTCTCCGCCGCGACCAAGTCCGGGCGGCTCAGCAGCGCGGCCCAGCGTTTCGCGGCGAGGGCTTCGCGTGGTCGCAGTCCAGCTTGGGTGGCGGCGCCGTGGAGCGCCTCGCATTGCTGCACGAGCCATGGATTCTCGGTCGTGCGGTAGTACTCCGACATGCTCTCGAAAGCGCGTTCAAACTCCGCACGATCTCGCGCCAGGAGCGCCACGCGTGCGCGGTCGCGCGCGAGGCTTCCGAGCGTGAGCGGGTTGTCGAGGGGCCGCGCCAGCGCGACTTGCTCGTCGAGGATGGTGCGCGCAGTCTCCAGGTTGCCGAGCGCGGCTTCGGCCAGCGCGAGCTGTTGGCGAGGCACGCGGGCCAGCAACTCGGAGTCCCAGCGGCCGAGGCGTTCGCCGGCGATCACTTGCTCGCACAGAGCCTTGGCTCGCGCATGTTCTCCCAGCTCGGACAGAGCGCGCGCCATCAGCGTGGCGTCGAATGCGTACGATGGCAGCTTCTGACCGAGCTCGCTCGACAGCACACGCTCGTAGGTCGGCAGCGCGCGGTCGGGGTGACGGCGCAGCAGCTCGAGGTGTGCCGTGGCCAGCTCGTAGTACGCGGCGATGTTCGGTGCGAGCTTGATCATGCGCGACAGCTCGGAGATCGCGCGCACGAGGTTGATCAGGTCGCCCGTGAGGATCGACGACTGCAGGCCGCGTACGGAGAGCACGATCGCGGCCGACCAGGAGGTGCCCGCCCGAGAGGTGATCTCTTCGGCGCGCGCGCGACACGCGTCGGCCGCCGACTGTTCGCCGCGAAACAAGTGATAGATCATGCGCACGCAGTACGCGTGCGGGCGATGGAACGGGCTCTTGGCCTCGAGCTCATCGGCCAGCACGAGCGACTCTTTCGAGCAGCTGGTGACCTCGGCTTGAGCGCGACCATAGATGGCTCCACTCAGGAGCTGCCAGTGCGAGTACTCGTTCAAACCAGACACGGGCTTCTGCAGACGCTCGATCACCGTGGCGTAGCGACGCGCCGCAGCGCGCGCACGGCCCGAGCCGCTCTCGGCCGTGGCGATGCCGAAGTCGCGCACGATGTACGGACCGCTGTTCGGCGGCAGGGCGGTGAACGGCTCCAGAAAGCTGGCGATGCGAAACGCTTCCTCTGGATTGAGCGAGCTCGCAGCCGCGGCGGATGCTGCCCCGACCAGGTTCAAGAACACCTCGATCATGCGCTTGGTGGACGCGCGATACAGAGGGCGCGGGGCCAATAGATTGCTCCAGAAGGCGCCGCTCACGCCCACCAGCAGCCCGGCGCGACTACCGAGCCAGCGCTGCGTGCGCGCCGCAGTCGAGAGCCCGATCAAGCCTGAGAGCGCGTCCAGCGCGCGATCGAGGTACCGGCGCTGCGTCTCGAGGTCGCCGTAAAATCCGGAGATGCCGAGCGTCACCAATAAGCCGGCACAGTCGCGATCGTCGTAACCCTCGCGCTGGTAGATCGAGAGAGCCCGCGTGACGAGCGGTACTGAACCGGCCGTCATCGCGACCTCGTACGCGGCTTCGCTGGTGATGCGCGCGATGATGTCTGCACCTTCCAGCTCGCCCTGCGGACCGGCGTACAGCAGGTGTCGTGCCAGCTCGAGCCGAGCCTCGAGCGTGGCCTGATGCGCGGGCCCGGCCTCGGCCTGGCGTTGCGCCAGCGTGCGTGCAAGCGCCAGATGCAGCTCGGCGAGTCGATCGCTGCCCAGCGAGCGTTGGAGCGCGGCACGCAGCGAAGCGCTGGCGAGCTCGTATCCAGCGCTCGTGCTGCGCAGCACCCCACGTGCGCCGAGCTGCTCGACCGCTTGCACCAGTGCGGCCGGATCGGGCGCGCCCGCGCGAACGAGATCACCGGCCTGCAGCGCGCCGTCGTGCACGCTGAGCAGCTGTACGATGCGCAGCGCCAGGGGCGCGATGCCGTCGAGGCGAGCCATCAACTCGGCGCCGCTTTCACGCTCGAACCCGGCGATCTCGTGTGGCAGCACGAAACTCCCTCGCGAGTACTGCACGAGGCCGCGCTGTAGCAACAAACGCGCGAGGTCCATCAGCTGGGCCGGATTGCCGCCGCTCTCCGCGTGCAGCCAGCGCGACACGATCTGGCGATGCGGTACCGGCCCGAACACGGCAGAGAGCAGCTCGTGGGTCTCGGCTTCGCTCAGGTGGGAGAGCGTCACGCAGGTCGCCTGTGCGACGAGCTTGTCGAGTGAGCTGTCATCGATCGAGCGCGCGCCGGCTTCACGGCTCACGAGTAGCAAGATCGGATGTTGCGACAGGCTTTGCCGGAGCGACGCGAACAGAGCGAGCGAAGCGGCGTCGACGCGCTGCACGTCGTCGATCAACAGCACGAGCGCCGAGCGCTCGCTGAGCTTGATCAGGCCGCTCGACAGCTGATGTGCCAGCTTGTCGTAGCGTTCGGTCGCCTCGTTGGCAGAACGGACCGGCGAGTGCGGCTGCTGCGCGATCTCCTCGAGCGCGCCGATCTGGTCGGGAAAGATCGCGACGCCACGTTCCAGCAGATGCCGGGCAGTCGCGAGCGGTGCGCTCACCACGTCGTCGGCTCGCAGCACGGTTGCTCCGCTCAATTGTGCCGCAATCGCCAGCTGATCCAGCACGGCCGTGCGTCCCATGCCGGGCGCGGCTTCGATCACCGCCACACGACCGTTGCCCGCGAGCGCACTGTCGAGCGCGCGCCGCAATTCGGCCAGCCCCGCATCGCGACCGATCAGTGGAGGCTGCTCGAGATAGCCGTACGCGACCGTGAGCTCACTGGCTTCGGGCTCGAGCTCCGCGATGTTGGTGAGGCGCTCCATGACGGCGCCCGCACTCGCGGGCCGCAACACCGCATCTTGCGCGAGGAGCGAGACGATCAACGTATCGAGCTCGGGCGGCAAGTCGGGCACGTGGGTCGACGGACGCACGAGCGGGTGCGTCCACGCCTCGTGCAGCTCATCGAGCCGCTGCGCGGGCACTGGAACCTGCCCGGTCAGCGCCCAGTACATCAACGCGCCGAGGCTATACAGATCCGTGCGCTGGTCGAGCGGCTGCTTGCGCAAGGATTCGGGTGCGATGAACGCGACCGTGCCGACGATCTCGCTCGCCACACCGAAGGGCGTCAAGCTGCCGAAGTCCAGCAGCTTGGCGAGGCCGCCGTCCAGCACGCGAACGTTGTTGGGACTGATGTCGCGGTGCACGAGTCGCCGGGCGTGCAGCAGTGCCAGCGCGGATGCGACGGCGCGCATGATCCTACAAGTCTCGCGCACCGAGAGCCTGCCGGCTCGTTTCAGATCGACGCCCGAGAGCAACTCCATCGTGTAGAAAGGTCCCTCGGCGTCGAAGCCATAGTCGTACGCCGAGATGACATTCGGATGTTTGAGGCGGGCCAACGTGTCGTACTCGCGCTGGAACAGCGCAGTGACGCGCGCGCGCATCGACTCGTTCTGCAGCTTCAGGCGCTTGTACGCGACCGTCTGACGCGTCACGCGATCATACGCACGATGGATCGTGCCCATGCCGCCGACGCCGAGCAGTGGCCCCAACTCGTAGCGCGGGCTCGCCGCGTTCGGCGGCACGACCTTTCTCGCAGCGCCTGCCATTCGGCGTCCCCTGAGTCTAGCGCGAGATCGGCCGCACCAGCCCTGCGCCGGCGCGCACACCACCCCACCACTTCAAGGAACTTGCGAGAATGGCTGCGAGGCGGTGATCAAATGCGGCCGTTCTGACACTACCAAGGAGCGCCGGTCTGGCAGCCCCGTGGCAGGTCGGTGTGCGCGCGGGGGGACACGCACCCGTGCGCCACGGGGCTCAGCCCGGCCATCTCGCGCCCTGATTCCGGGGCAGTGAGACCGACCCCTTTTGCTATCGTGTTCTCGCTTGGGGTAGTGTGCCCGGGTGCTCGATCTCGGAGATCCGCACACCTGGGGGCGCAGCGAGCGAGAACGACTTCGCGCTTGTGCCAAGTCGTTTCTGCTGGGAGAGCCTTCACTGGCGCCGAGCGTCGGACGCTTTCGGCTGATCCGTCTGCTTGGACGCGGAACGCACGGCGCCGTGTACGAAGCGCGCGATCTCGCGTCAGGCGAACAGCTCGCGCTGAAGATCCTGCATGCCGCCGACGCCGCGAGCGTCTACTCGTTCAAGGCCGAGTTTCGCGCGCTGGCAGGCATCGTTCACGAGAACCTCGTGCAGCTGCACGAGCTGTTCGTCGCGAAGGACGAGTCGTTCTTCACGATGGAGTTCGTCGATGGTCTGGACTTCGATGCCACTGCATGGAGCGACAGGATTTCGTCGCCCAGCCAAGCGTATTCACCGCTGCGCGAAGCGTTCGCGTCGCTCGTCGATGGCGTGAAAGCAATCCATCGCGCGGGCAAGCTTCACTGCGACCTCAAACCTTCGAATGTTCGCGTGAGCCGCACGGGACGTGTCGTGATCCTCGACTACGGCCTGGTTTTCTCGAACAATCTCCTGGAGGCGGAACGGAAGCACACGACTCGGCCGTCACCAAGGGGGACGCCTGAGTATTTGTCGCCGGAGCTCGCGCTGGGCGGTTTGCCGACAACCGCGAGCGACGTGTACGCGCTCGGCGTGATGCTGTTCGTCGCCCTCACGGGAAGACTCCCCTTCACGCGTTACACCGAGCCGCGCGTGGACACGCTGCAAGCGCGCGCGGCACCGCGTGCACGGAGCGTCGCGGACGGCGTGCCCGCGGATCTCGATGAACTATGCGCTTGCATGCTCGAACGCGAGGCAGCGCTGCGCCCTACCCTCGACGAGATCTGGCGACGGCTGGGCGCGTCTACGCGCGGTCGGCACCAGCCGACGGCGCAGACTGCCGCGACTACGCTCGTAGGCCGGGGGCCGGAGCTCTCGCAGCTCCACGCCGCGCTGCACGCCACGGCGCAGGAGCATCCGATCGCAGTCCTGGTCTCGGCCGCGAGTGGTATAGGTAAGTCGGCGCTGCTCGACGAGTTTGCGCAGCAGGCTTGCGACGTTGCGCTCGTGCTCGCGGGTCGCTGCTACGAGCGAGAAGCGCTGCCGTACAAAGCCTTCGACGGCGTGATCGACGCGTTGGCGGAGAGGCTGCAAACTCTGGCAGGCGATGAGCTCGCGGCCCTCCTGCCCGACCACCTGGGTGCCCTGGTGCAGGTTTTCCCTGCGCTGAAGCGCGTGCCAGAAATCGCGACACGCGCGCCCGTGCCGCTCGCCGTGGACAGTCAGGAGTTGCGACACCAGGCATTCGCGGCGCTCAAGCACTTGTTGAGCGCGCTCTCGGGACGGCGACCCGTAATCCTGGTGGTCGACGACCTGCAATGGGCCGACCTCGACAGTGCACAGCTTCTGCTCGAACTGGTCGGGCCACCCGCGGCTCCGCGCATGTTGTATGTCGGATCGGTCCGCAGCGAAGACGAACCGCGCTGCGACTTCCTGCGCGAGGTACTGGCTTCGCCGCTGCCGGGTCACGGGCCATGGGAGCTGCGTCGCTTGACCCTCGCACCGCTCGACACCGCATCTTGCACGTCGCTGGCCATCCAGCTGCTCCGGGATCAAGTCGCCTACGCTGAAGCCGTCGCGGCTCACATCGCGCGCGAAGCCGCGGGCGTGCCGATCTTCGCGCGCGAGTTGGTCCATCACTTTGCGAGCCACCCTGCGGACGAGCTGGCCTCGCTGTCTCTCGCGCAACTGCTGTCTTCGCGCTTCGCATCGCTGTCGGAGCAGTCTCGGCAGTTGATCGCGCTACTCGCCTTGGCGGCGCGGCCGGTTCCCGCGACGGTGCTCGCGCACGCCGCGGCACCGCACACTGACTGGTCGTCGACGCTGCGGGCACTGCAGGTCCGAGGTCTGATCCGCGGCGACGGCAAGGGAGCGTTCCTGATCTACCACGACCGGTTCCGCGAGCTGTGCGTCGACTTTCTGTCCGCGCCGCAACGCGCTGCGCTGCATCGCGCACTCGCAGGCGCGTACGAGCACGCCGAACATACCGACCCCGAGTTGCCGATCGCGCACTGGCGCGGCGCAGGCGACTCGGCGCGCGCGCTCGAGTGTGCCATCGCAGCCGCTGATGCAGCGGGCACGAAGCTCGCGTTCCATCGCGCCAGCGCGCTGTACGCCACGGCGCTCGAAATTATCGATGCCACCGACCCGCGCGCACCGAACCTCCACGTGCGGCTCGGGGAAGCGCTGAGCAATGCCGGCCGCAGTCAGGATGCTGCCGGCGCATTCTTGGCCGCCGCCGAGCGCTCAACCGAGCCAGCGGCGTGGTCGCTGCGCTGCCGTGCCACGCAGCAGGCGCTGCGCGGCGACGTCCACGCCGGGAGAGATCTGGTCAAACAGGTGCTCGCCGAAGCGGGGATCCGCGTTCCGCGAACCACGCCCGAGCTCATCGCTCGCGTCGTGTGGGCGCGCATGCAGAGCGCGGCGGTCGGCATGCGCCGCGTCGGTGACGCGCCCAGCGCCGATCCGCGAGGCAGGCGCCGACTCGAGGTGTTGCGGGCGGTGTTCCGGGAATCCTCGGTAGCCGATCCCATGCGGGGCTTCCTGTATCAGCAGATGTTTCATGCTCAGGCCCTCCGGGTCGGCGATCCGGACGCGGTGTTCGTCGGACGCGCCTGGGACACGTACAATCGCGCGTTGGCCGCGGGTCCGCGGAACGCCCGCTGGAATGCGCGCCGTCTCGCGGAGCTCGAGCTGCTTGCGGAGCGACTCGGGTCCTCGTATGCGCGCGCGACGCTCGCGTTGGTTCGCGCCGCCACTGCGTTGTTCGAGGGCAGGTACCTGGAGGTGGAAACGCCGGCGACTACCGCGCAGCAGCTATTCGGAGAGCAGTGCGTGGGCGCGTTTTGGGAAGAGTCCGTCTGCTGCAGCTTGCGTTGTACGGCGATCGAGATCACCGGCCCGATCGACAGGTTGCAGGCACATGTCCCGGTCTTATGGCGTCGAGCGCGAGAACGTGGAGATCGCTTCCTGGATCCCTATGTCAGTATGGCGATGACGCTCGGCTTGCTCGCGCACGACGAGCCCGCCACCGCCCAAGATTTCGTGGAGCAGCATCACGCGTCCGCGCCCGCCGACGTCCAGTTGCCACGCTTCCTTCTCCGGAACCGCTTGATGGACTGTCTTCGTTACCGCGGCGAGAACGCCAAAGCTTGGCAGCTCTGGGAGGAGGGTTGGCGTGCCTTCACGCGCAGCGTGTACTCGCGTGTCGGTCTCATCAGCATCATGATGCATCACCAGCGCGCGCGCTGCGCGTTGGCCATGGCCGCGGAGAGCGGCGAGGAGAGCTTCATCCGTATCGCCGAACGCGAAGCCGAGATCGTCCGTCGCCTGGACCGACCGGAGTCGCGAGGGCTGTCATCCGCGACGCTGGCCGCAGTGGCGCTGCAGCGCGGTCGCCTCGAGCTGGCCCGCGCGCGCTTGCTCGAGGCCGTGCGTGCGTCCCAGGACGCGGGCATCCTCGCGTACGCTGTTAGTTTTCGCTGGCACCTCGAGCGCCTCGCTCCAGCTGGCGGAGTGAATAGCGCGGAGGCAGAGCTGAGGGCCCAGGGCATCTTGCGGCCCGAACGCTGGGTCGAAGTCTACGCTCCCGGGTTCCACAAGGACCTTCGTTCGGCGTAGCCGGTCGCTGACGAATTTCGCTAGTCTGTGCGCATGGACAAGGGTGGGACCGACTTCGCGTTGTTAGAGCGCTGGACCAACGGCGAGCGCGCCGCGGCCGAGGAGCTTTTTGAGCGCTACTTCGATCCGCTGTTGCGCTTCTTTCAAAACAAGGTTCAGCACGGCGTTCAAGACTTGGTACAGCAGACGTGGCTGGCGTGTTGCGAGGGGCGGGTGCGCTTCCGAGGCGACGCAAGCTTCCGTACCTATCTCTTTCAGATTGCCCGCTTTCAACTCTACAGTCACTATCGCAGCCGGCATCGCAACTTGGATCTCGATTTCGAGCTCGCGAGTGTCGTCGATCTGGGCACCTCACCGACGGGCGCGGTGGCGCGCAAGCAGGATCAGCGGCGCTTGTTGAACGCGCTGCGACGCATTCCACTGCAGTATCAGATCGTGCTCGAACTACGCATGTGGGAGGACCTAACGTGCGCCGAGATCGCGCATGTGCTCGATCTGCCTGAACCCACGCTGCGCAGTCGGCTCCGGTTGGCTGCGGAGCGCTTGCGCAAGGAACTGCAAGCCGATGGGATGAGCGAACCAGCCCTGAGCGATCCAGGCGAAGACCTACGAGAGTGGGCACGCGCGGTTCGAGGAAGCGCGCTCGGTTCCTAGTCCTTCGCCCGCCCGTTGCGTTGGTCTTTTTTTCGGCGCGCCGTGATCAAACGCGCCGCGGCCGACACTACCAGCATCGCCGACCGATCGTACGCTGCGGCGGCTCAACAGGGGTCATGGGATGAACTCGTTCACGTGGAACGGCGCATGCGCCATCGGATTCGCGTTGGCATGCGCGGTAGGCTCGCCGGCGCTCGCTCAGCTCGGGGGCAGTCCGACCGATCCGCTCAGCTGTTACTCCGACTGCGGGGCGCGCAGCGGAACAGGAACGCCGAGCTGCGCCTGCGACGACGGCTGCAACAGTCGCGGCAATTGCTGCGCGGATCGGAACCTGTATTGCTCCGCGTCGGTGGTCGCCCCGGCTTGTTCGTTGACCTCCAACCAGCACTCCTCGAAGTTCTGCGGCACCGACCTGGGGTTCGTGGTCCAGCACAGCGGCAAGCTCGAGGTGCTGTTCGGTGACAGCTGGGAGTGGCTGGAGGACATCCCCAGCGACCGCACCTCGTGCACCACGCGCGGGCTGTACAGCGTGAGCGACGACTCACAAGGCACGCTGCCGGTCACGCGGCCGGCCTCGTCACTGGTGCCGCTGCGCGCCGCCTCCATCCCCGCGAGCGGCATCAGCAACTGCAATTCGAGCATCCTGACGTTGGATACGAGCGGCACGCCGTCCAACTACACGGCGATTACGCTGTTCATGCCGAACGGTGAGGAGCTGCCACTGTACCCCGGCTCGACGCCGACAGCGGCCTTCAGCGACGGCACGAACATGTGGGCGATGTTCAAGGCCAATGGACCGCCCGAGCGCGCCGAGCCCGGCCACTCCTACATCGCGTTTCGCGAGGGCACGCGCACGAAGTACCGCGTGCGCGTGGACCTGGGCAACAACGGCAGCAACTTCTTCATCAACCCGTCGGCCACGCGCATCACTTCGTACAACGCCACGGACCCGAAGCTGTCGAACTTCGCGCTCCCGAGCGGGGCCGATGCGGGGGTGTTGCTGATATTCACCCGGCCGAAGTTCTGGTCGACCAGCAGCCAGGACGCCGACGCCAACGGCATGTACCTGGTGCGGCAAGACGCGCGGATCAGCACCAGCGGCACTCCGACCTGGAGCCCGCAGTACTTCAAGGGCATCGATGCCACGACCGACAAGCCGTTGTGGACCAGCATTGTGAGCGAAGCGGTGCCGATGCTGACCGTGCCCGGTACGACGGCCGGCGACTTCAAGGCCGTCAACGAGATCGACATCAAATGGGTCCCGGAGCTCAGAAAGTGGATCATGCTCTATGGCGGCGACCTGCACTTCTCGACCCCGCCGCCGCCCAACGATCAGCCGCGGCACGGCGCGATTCATCTGCGCATGGCGGAGTTCCCGTGGGGACCTTGGTCGCCTCCGACGCCGCTCTTGTGGCGCGAGCAGATGCGCGGCTACTTCGACTGCGACGCGCCCAAACCCGCCGTGGGGTCCTGCGTGTGGGGAGACCCCGGATGGTGCGGCTGCGATCCGAGCACGTACGATGTCGGCACGTGGAAGCATGGTCAATCGGGCGCCATCCAGGGCTGCACCAAGACGTTGACCCAGCCGATCCAGCCGAACACCGTGTCGGACCCACTGGGAAGCTCGTGCTGGTACGCGCCGCCGAGCTCGATTATCCCGAACTGGAACCAACGCGGCCTCTTGTACGCGGCCGAGCTGATCCCCAGCTGGACCAACGCAGGCCCGGCGAACTTTTCCACGTTGCTCAGACCCGTCACCCTCTACTTCCTGGTGTCGACCTGGATGCCATATCAGGTCGTGCTCGCGGCGGCAGACCTGAACGTGCCGAACAACACCTACTCCCAGGCCCCACTCCTGGCGCAGCTGCGCGACTACCAGGGCAAGCTGCTGACGGTTGGGACGATCACCGTGGGAAACCAGATCAACAACACGACGTCTTGGTGGGTGCAGAACACCGCCGCCACGCAGCCGAATGAGCCGATCCGGATCGGCGATGAGGTGTACTTCCGCAGCATGAGCAACGGCGGTCTCACGTTCCTCTCGCGCAGCGGCGACAACGTGCAGTTCCTCGTCAATCCACCGGCCCCGTTCCCGGACCGGGTCAAGTGGAAGATCGACACGATCGACCCAGTCCGTTATCCGGTCGGCATGGCGATCGAGTACGGCAAGACGCCGTTCCTGGTCAGAGACTTGGGTACACGACGCCTCAAGTCGAAGATCGATGGGGTACGCAACCTGGTGGGCGGCGGCGGCGACTCGTACTGGACGATGACCTGGCACTGCCAGAACGGCGACAGCTGCCCGTAGCTCTCAGTGTGCGCGCGAGGGCGACGGCCGCGAACCACAGCAGTACGCACCACGACGGGTGCGCGCCCGGTGCCGGCGAGAAGCTACACGTGCCGGCGTGCTGCGATGGCGCGGCCTCGCACTCGTCGCCCTCGCAACACGGCGCTTCGTCGGGATGGTCCGCGCACAGACCCTCTAGCGCGCGCGAGATGTGCGTGTTCTGCTCGCCGGCGTGCGCGTCGTCGTCGGGCAGGCGCGCGAGTGCATTGCAGCCATTGGCCGTCGGCACGTAGTCCTCGTTGCCGCGGACCTGGATCCCGATCAGGCGCCGCTGTTCATCGAAGACCGGCGCGCCCGAGTCACCGTGAAACGTGTCCGAGGTGCTGATGAAGTAGTCGCTCGTTGCAGCGCGCGGGTCGGCCACGTGACCGCCGAGCACCGCCTTCCTCGGTAGGCCACTGCCGTGTCCGATCACGGTGATCGCTTCTCCGTCGGCAAGCGGCGATGATGCGTCGCGCAGCGCGATCGGGTGCGCGTGCGATCCGGCGTCGCGATCGAGCCGTACCCAGGCAAAGTCGGTGCGGTCGGCTTCCCCCGGCAGCGAGAGCTGGCGCTCGACGACCTCGTCACAGCCGTACACGTCCTCGGCGTCGAAGCGGGTCCGCACGGCACCGTGTTCGAGCTGGTAGCCGAACACGAACGCGATCTCGTCGCACGGCAGCCGACGCGCGCAGTGGCCCGCGGTGAGCACCAGCTGCGGACCGAGCAAGACCCCGCTGCACGCAGCAGCCGCCGGTTGATCGGCGAAGCGCTCATTCGGGCACAGGTTCTGGTCGTCGCCCAGACTCGGCGCCGCGAGCTTCACCACCTTGCCCTCCTTCTGCAGCAGCGACCGAGGGAGGATCGCAACCACAGCAGAGTCCGCGATCGCACGCAGCGCAGCGTCCGGCAAGTCTTCGACTTCGACGCGCCCGTCGGCGCCGTAGAGCACCGGCTGGCTCAGGCCGCCAACCTCCAAACCACCCGGTGCGGCGCACGAAAGGCACGCGCTCATGGCAGCCAGCAAGTAAGCCCGGGAGCGAGTCGTGTCGAAGTGTGGCATCGGAAGCACCGAAAGAGCTATCACCGATCGCGCGCGGCGGCAGCGCGCGACCGGTGACGCGGACCATCTATCGATCGTGAAAATCCGCCTGTCAGCGCGGGTCGCGGCGGAAGATGCCGCCCGAAGTTGCCTGAACCGCGTACGGTCGGCCGTCCGGACCCACGGCGATCCTCGCAGCGAGCCCGTCGAAGTTTACCCACTGGGATGCGGCGGTCGTCGGACCGAAGTCGATGTTGCCGAACTGAGTGTTGGGGTTGGTCGCCTGGTTGCTGTTCCAGATCCACACGCCATGGTTGCCGCCTGAGCCATTGTTGCAGTCCACCGCGTAGATCCCTCCGTTGAAGAAGCCCGCGCCGATATCGGCGGCGCAGGTGCCCGTCTTGAGCTCGCTCCAGGTGGAGTTGCTCGACTTGCAGAACACCGATCCGCCCACCGCGTTGGTTCCACGCTTCACGACGCACGGCGTGTTGCCCATCACCGTGATGCGCACGCCGTCCATCGGCGCCGCCGGCGCGACGAAGGTACCGTCGCCGGTCAGCGTGCCATTCCAGGTCTGGACTGCGAAGTTGCCTCCGCTGGTCGCGGTGTTGCTGATGATCCAGACCGAGCTCGAGCCGATCGCGATGTCGCGCGCGCCGCTGCCGACTTGAGTCCACGTTCCGTTGCAGGCGTTCGTGCCCGTGTTGCAGGTCGCGTTCGCACGCCGCTTGACAGTGTTGCTCGAGGTGACCGCCCAGGGAACGCCGGCTTTTGTCACGGCGATCGCGCTGCCGTTGCCGTTGGGATCCTGCACAGGCGTGTTGTTGACCAGGCTCCAGACCGTGTTGTTGCCGGACGTCACCCAGATCACCGGCGACGTCGGCTGCGAGCCACCGACCGCGATGTCCGTCGCGAAACCGCTGAGCGCCTTCCAAACGGAGTAGCGCGTCATGACCGCGGCGCGATCGTCCATGGCCAGCACGAGGCCGTTATTGCGACCCGAGCCGACGTACATCGCTGGCGAACCCATGAACGGTCCCGCGCCGACCAGGAAGTCGTTCGAGACCCCCCCGTATGTTCTGTGGTGCGGCGGCGTTCGCCCTTGCACGCAACGAGCCGAGTCGCTGCCCCTTGGTAGTGTCGCCCGGCCGAAGCTTGATCACTGCGATGCGTGAACTAGCGGAGACCTTGTCGCACACCACCGGCCCGGCTAGCGGCGCGACTAAACTCTCCCGGCACGCGCGCGTTGCTCCATGTAGGCCTGTTCGAGGCTGTGGCCGAGGCGCACCTCGAGTACGCCGAGGCCGAGCTCGAACAGCGCTTGGAGCACGCTTCGGTTCAGGGTCGCGAGCTCGTTCGTGCTGCTCGCGTCGACTTCCAGCACGGTTCCGTCGAGCCGAATGCGCAGCTCGGGCAAGCGCTGCGAGAGCGCCGCGGCGTCGGGTTCGGCGTCGAGCTCGAAGTACACGCGCTGCGTTCGGCCGGTGACTGCGGCCAACGGGCCCTGATCGATCACGCGGCCCGCCTCGATGAAAACCACGTGGTCGCAGACGGCTTCCAGATCCGAGAGCACGTGCGAGCTCACGAGCATGCTGCAGCCGCGCGCGCGCTCGGCGCGCAACACGTCGCGAACCAGGACCACGAGGTGCGGATCCAGGCCGCTGGTCGGCTCGTCGAGCAGGACGAGCTGAGGCTTGCCGAGGAGCGCCTGCGCTACGGCCACGCGCCGGCGCATGCCGTGAGACAGCTCGCGCACGCGCGAACGGGCGCGATCAGCCAGCGCCAACAGCTCGAGCACACGGGCAGCTTCACGCACCGCGAGCGCGCGCGAGATGCCCTGCAATCGGGCGAAGTACACCAGCAGATCCACCACGCGCGCGTGCGGCGCAAGCTCGGCGTCCTGCGGCAAGAGTCCGAGCAGTCCCGCGTGGCGTTGCGCCTGGAACGCGCCGCGTCCAAGCACGTCGACGCGACCGGCATCCGGCTTGAGCAGGCCCGACACGATGCCGAAGCAAGTGGTCTTTCCTGCACCGTTCGCGCCCACGAGGCCGGTGATGCCGCCTGCTGGCACCTCGAAGCTCAACCGATCCAGCGCGACGCGCGCGCCGTAACGCTTGCACACCGCGTCCACGACCAGTGCCGCGCTCATACGTCCCTCCGCGCGCGGTACGCGTAGCCGAGTGAAAAGTAGCCGACTCCCAGCGCGGCAAGCACGACCAGCGCGGGCACACGTTCAGCCAGGTCAGGTTGCCAGAGCGAGAGCGCGTGGCTCTGCGGCACTACGACTAGCACCGTCTCGGCCAGGGTGGCCGCGTTTTTCTGCACGAACGGGCTCCAGCGCAGCACGCCGTACGCGATCCCGAACAACATGAGCGAGCCGAGCCCGAGCGCGCGAGACAGCGGCACGGAGCCGGTGAGGTGCGACAAACCGACCGCCACGCCGACGTACGCAAAGGCATAGATGCTCACGCGCAGTGAGAGCAGCACGAGCCAATACGCCGTGCGCCCTGCCTCGAAGCTCGAGAGCGTGAAGTACCCCGTGACCCATACCGCAGCAGCGCCCGACGTCACGCCCGCCAGCATCAACAGCGCCTGGCCGGCGAGCTTGCCCGCGCTGAACGCGTAGCGCTCGGTGCGCACGAGCGAAAATCGCAGCGAGCCGCGCGCGAGCTCGGAGCTCACGGACTCGGCCGCCGTGAGCATCACCAGCACCGGCATGAACGTCAGCCCGAGCCAGCCGTAGAACAACGAGAGCGGTGGCATGCTCGCGAGCTCGCGTGCGAGCGCTGCGTCTCGGACCAACCGGCGCAGCATGCGCAAGAACTCGGGCGAGCGCATGAGCTCCTGAGTCATCGCGCCGGGCTTGCTCGCCTGGCTGACCGCGAGCGTCTTGGCCAGCCCGGCTTCGACGACCTCGAGTGCGTTCACGAACGCGAGTGTCCCAGCCACGGCGCCGCCGACGAAGAGCAGTGCGAAGATCAGCACGCGCCGCGAGCCGAGTGCCTCGGTGAGCTCGTGCCCGGCGACGATAGCGATGTCGCGCAACGTCGACTTCGCAGCAGTCACGGTGTACCCGAACCCGCGGCACCCGACGGACCCGCAGCGTTTTGCTCGCGTCGCGCGAGCTCCTGCTCCACGAACGGACGCCACGGCTCGACGTCCACGTAGTTCCAGATGCGCCGCGCACTCGTATCGACGGACTCGGCCGCGTCGCCCAGCGTGCCGTCGAGCTTGGTCTGCGCCTCGTGCAAGATGCCACTCACCTCGTGACTGAGCTCGAGCAGCGTGGCTGGCTCCGGCTCCTTTTGAGTCGCGACCTTCGTCACCACCTTCTCACCCTGGCGCGCGAGCTTGCTATTCATGTCGGCCACGGCAGCGTCGACCTGGGCGAGCTGGACCTGGCTCATGCCGGCTTGCTCGACCAGCGCGGCGCGGGAAGCTGCAGCGCGCGCACGTTGCACCGTGACGAAGTCGTCGAAGCGGCTCATCTGCTCGGCGCGACTACGCTGCCGCCCTTCGCCGCCGGCTGGAGCGCTACCTTCACGCTGGGCGGGTGCAGCCGACCCTGGAGCCGCCGAACGCGCGCGCGTCTCCTGCCCGGTGCCGTCGGACGACGAGCCCTCGCGCGCACCGATCACCGCCACGTCGCCTTGCGGCGCGGGACGCTCCCCTGCTGGCTGCGCAGTCGCGCGGGCCGCCGGCTCGATGCCCTTCGTGGCTGCAGATGCTCTGGCAGGCTCGGCGGCGGGCGCGGGCGCGTCCTTGCTGCCGAGCACCGGCAACAGCGTACGCAACAGGTCCGGACGCTCGAGCGCTTCCAGCTGGGTCCGGAGTGCATCGCGCTCGGCACGCATCGCCCGGAGCTCGCGCCGCGGCGGAACGCCGCCCAGGGCGAACCCCAGCACCACACCCACGGCAGCGAATCCAGCGGCTTGGAGCTTCATGCCGCCAGTCTAATGCGCCAGGTGCTCAGAATTGCGAGAAGAACTTCCAGATCGCCGACGGCCCGTACGACGGCTGCGTGTGGCCCGCGCCCGGATTCTCGCACCACGTGACGGGATAACCGTCCATGCAGCCTTGATAGCTGACACACGGGGACGGCGTGGTGGGCATCGTCATCGTCGTGCAGCCGTTCTTCATCACCCACGTGTCGCGACTGCGCTGTCCTCCGCTGAACGCCACGGTCATGTCCGCGGTGCCGTGCGCGATCCAGGCAGCCACCGGGCCCTTGCATTGACCGGCGGACAGCGGACCTGATCCGGACATCGGTGCGATGGCGCGAAACACGTCGCCCATCTGACAACCGACTGTATTCGACATGATCGCGCCGTAGCTGAAGCCCACCGAGAAGATGCGCTTGTTGTCGATGCAGTAGTTGGTCCGCATGAACTCGACCATCTGCTTCGCAAAGTTGACGTCACGACCACCCGTGTTGGGCCACGCCGCATCGATGCCCTCGGGCGCGACGAAGATCGTCGAACCGCCGGACATGCTCTCGAGGCCGTAGTAGCCGCGAGAGATGCCCTGTGCGCTGCCGCCGAGGTAGTGCCAGGCGAAGATCAGTTTGTAAGGTTTGTTGGGGTCGTAGCCCGTCGGTAACTTCACGATGTACTCGCGCGACAGCCCCATGACGTCCATCGTCATGCGTGCGCTCGCAGGAAACATCGTCTTGCCGCAACCCGCGCTCATCGCAGGCGGTGGCGCGTCTGGATTCGGCGCAGGAGGCGCATTTGCACCGGCAGCGGGCGG
>DATEOF010000238.1:0-11850 GCA_035274465.1 Polyangiales bacterium | reverse complement strand
TCGCAGGTGTGGAGCCCGAGCTGCCGGCGACGGGCGAAGCCGCAGCGCCGGGCGTTTGATTGGAATCCGATGAACAACCTGCGAGCGACAGCGCAGCTCCGAGCAGCAGCCAACACCACTTCATGGGTTTACCTTCCGTAGGCGGTAAGCGTACGTGTGTTTGTCCCGCCGCGCATAGATCCCCAAGTCTGGGAAGGTTTTTGATAACATTCGGCCGTGAGGCTCACACTCGTGGGGACAGTCGCGCTGACTCTCTCGTTCGGGTGTGCTCGCTTCGGCTACAACCCTGTCCACGACGCTTCGGTCTCTGCGCCTGACGCGGGCCATCCCGACGCAGGGGGGACCCCGGACATCGACGCGGGGACGGACGCCGAAGTGTCGGATGGCGCCGCGGTCCCCATCGACAGTGGATCGCGCGATGCAGCGCCACACGACGATGCCGGTGCTCCGCGCGACAGCGGAGCGGAAGATGATGCTGGCGGCACCGATGCCACGACGCCCGATCTCTGCCCGGGGCGCGACGACGCGGTGTTCTGCGATAGCTTCGAGGATCCCGAGTTCTCGAGCTGGTCGTACCCCGTGATCTCGAATGGCAAGGCCGAGCCATCGACCGACCGCCGCATATCCGGCGACCATTCGCTGCACGCGACGACCGGTCCCGCGATGGCAGGTACTGCCGCGCGCTGGGGAGTCCGCGCCTTCGATCAGCAAAAGTCGGGCGATATCTGGCTACGCTCGTACTACTACATGCCCAGCTCGACCGTGGCGAACCCGATGTTCTCTACCTGCGTCGTGGCCGAGATCGAGCCGCCGTACTTTGGATTCTCGCTGGCGGTGTTCCCCACGCGAGTCGCCATCGCCCACTTCGAGGACTTCTACCAGGGAACGCTGCCGTTTCCGCGCGACCGCTGGACCTGCGTGGAGCTACACGTGCACATCGACGCCGGTGCGGGCCTCGCCGAGGCCTACTTCGACGGCGAGCTCGCCGCGCGCACACCGCAGCTGGATACGGTGCCCGACCGCGGATACACCTCGGCCGACGTCGGCATCCACTACACGGCTCCCGAGCAAGGGCCCGTCGAGGTGTACGTCGACGACGTGGTGGCAGGGAATACGCGCGTGGGCTGCCAGTGATCGGCTTGTAATGCCGGCGAGCTTTGCAGATCATGGCGCGGCCATGGCTCAGCCCGATCTGCGTGACCCGGAACAGTGGATTCCGCGCGAGTTGTTCGCGGCATATTGCGGCGCCAACTCCGAGAAGCTGCTGCAGTACTACGACAAGGCGAAGGCCAAGCGGAAGCCGATGCTGTTCGCGTTCGATTGGCTGGCGTTCTTCGTGCTGCCGGCCTGGCTCGGGTATCGGCGGCAATGGACGTTGTGGGGCACGTTGGTCGGCATGATCGCGCTGATCACGATCATCGCCGCCGTGGCCAAGGTCGAGCTCCCGGCGGGAGCGTTCGGCGGCGGGTTGATCGCGCTCGGCATGATGGCGCAGGGGCTGCTGCTGGCGCAGGCCAATGGGCTCTACTTCAAACTGAAGAAGCAATCGCTCGGGGACGACGCGATGCGCGTCGCGCTGGCCGACAAGGCCAGCCCCAGTGTCGGCATGGTGGTCGCGGGCCTCGCGGGTGCGCTGATCATCCAGGCGCTCGTGGTGTTCGTGTTGCCGGATTGAACGGCAGTCACACCACGCCGGGCACGCCGACCTGCACAATCTCGATGGCCCCGGTGTGTTTGGCCATCGCGGCCGCGCCGTAGCCCTCGGCCGTGCACAGGAAGAGCGTGCGCCCGTCCGCGCCACCGAGCGCGCAGGCGTAACAGTTTTGCTCGGTCGTGACTGCGTCGATGATCTCGCCGCCTTCGCGGACACGCACACAGGTCTTGCCCGCCGCGTCCGCGACCCAGACCGCGCCCTCGCGATCGATGCAGATGCCGTCGGGGGCGCGTCCCGGCAGCTCCGCGAACACGCGGCGACCGCCCAGGCTGCCATCCGGTGCGACGTCGAACGCGGTCAGCCGCCGCCCGAACGTCTCGGCGACGATCAGCGTGCGCTCGTCTTGGCTGAGCACGGTGCCGTTCGGGAAGACCAGATCCGGTGCGGCGACACTGGCCGAGCCGTCCGGCCGAACCAGGATCAGCGATGCCGCTCTTGGCTGCAGCGGTTGCACGAACAGATCGAAGCCCATGTGACCCACGTAGGCATTGCCGCGCGTGTCGACGACCATGTCGTTGCAGGAGAAGTCGGCGAAGCGCGACAGATCGGCGTGCAACGTCGTGCCGCCGTCCCGCGCGCGCAGCAGGCGCCGATCACCCATGGACACCACGAGCAGTGTGTCGTCCGGCAGCCAGCCGAGCCCCGAAGGCCGCGCGCTCACGCGCACGACTTCGCTCACCTGTCCTTGCGCATCGACCGCCCGCACCAGACCGTCGCCGAAGTCCGAAAACCACAGCTTGCCCCGGTGCCATCGCGGCCCTTCGGCGAACCCCAACCCCCCGATCCAGTGTCTCGAATTCATGGACGCTCTCGTTCTGCCAGTTTGCATATCCCAGTCGTTCCGGTCCGTCCAGATGCGTGGGGCTGCTCGCAAAAACCGCCTCCGTCGCGCGACGACGGCTAGCCGTTGTTAGCAGCCCGGATTGATCAGACAGCGAAACGCACGCGTGACTGGGGTTTGGCGATTGCGGGAAACGTCGCTTCGAGGCACATACGCCGGCAGGGGGTAGCATGGATGTTAAGCAGCGCTTTAATGTCAACTTAAGCGGGCAGGGCACGCAACCGATGGTGTTCGCCCACGGCTACGGCTGCGATCAATCGATGTGGCGCTGGGTGGCCCCGGCGTTCGAGCGAGACTATCGCGTGGTGCTGTTCGATCTCGCAGGTTCGGGACAGGCGGATCCCTCGGCTTACGATCGCATGCGCCATGCGACGCTGCGTGGCTATGCACGCGACGTGCTCGAGCTCGTGACGGAGCTCGATCTGCACGACGTGATCTTCGTCGGCCACTCGGTGAGCGCGATCATCGGCATCCTGGCGGCTATCGAACGGCCGGAGCACTTTGCTCGGCTGATCCTGGTCGGTCCATCTCCGTGCTACATCGACGCCGGAGACTACCGGGGTGGCTTCTCGCGCGAAGACATCGATGGATTGCTCGACGCGCTCGACAGCAATTACCTCGGCTGGGCAGACACGTCCGAACAGGCGGAGCCCGAGACCGGCGTCGGCCGCACGCGCGCGGACATCGCTCGCGCGTTCGCCAGGGTTGCCTTCCTGTCCGACAATCGCCCGGACCTCGCGCACGTCCACACCAGGTCGCTGATCCTGCAGGTGACCGACGACTTGATCGCCCCCGTCACCGTGGGCGAATACATGCAACGCAGTCTGTGTCAGAGCGAGCTCGTCCTGTTGGAGTCGCGCGGACACTGCCCACAGATCAGCGTTCCAGCGCAGACCATCGCCGCAATGCGAGGCTTCCTGGGCTGCGACGCGGCGCACGTCACGGTGTGAAGTCGTCTTCGTTCTCGAGCAGGTGCCTCGCTACCGCGTGGAGCAACTGACCGGAGTGCAGTCGATTGACCGTGGCCGCGCCCGTCTCGACCAGCGCGACGCCCGCGACTCGCGTCTCCTCCCCGATCACGCACGACAGCAAGAGTGGCTCGTAGCGCGTGGCCCCGAGCTCGATCGTCTCGATCGGCGCCTCGGCGGTGAGCTCGTCCGTGGCCATGTCGTCGAGCTCTGCCGCGTGTTCGGTCGCGCGCGTCATGAACTGGCGCACCAGCTCCGGCTCGGGGATCTGCGCGTCGGCGCCGAGGGACGCCACGCGGGCCAGGCCGCGGGCCGAGTGCACGTAGAGGTGGCCGCGCTCGGCAGCGTGTGCGGCGCAGATCAACGCGAGCGCCGCGCGGGCGCGTCCCAGTGCGTTCGATTCCTCGGACAGCGTACGCAACACCATGGTGTTGACGTCGCCGTCCATCACCGAGCTGCCACCGGTCAAGGTGGTCGGTACCGCCAACTGGCTGATTGCCGCCGATGGCTGCAGGCCGCGCCGGCGAGCTTCGTTGACCAGGCGGTCGTAGCGCGCGCCGAGTGCCGAGCCGGCGCCGTAGCGGTACTCGCGCGAGGTCAGCTCTGCGTAGCGCTGAAATGCGGCACCATCCCCTTGCCAGATCGCGATCTGGGCACGCGCTTCGTAGGACAGCCCGAGCCGCACACCGGTCGCTCCGATGCGCTGTTGCTCGGCGATCGATGCTTCGAGCCGCAGCGCCGCGAGCGGATCGCCCAGCCTGGCCTCGGCCAGCGCGAGCCCGCGAACGATCTCCACCGCCGCGAGCTGGCTGCGACCGTATTCGGCTTGGCGATCGAGCGCGCGTTGCAGGAGCGCGCGCGCTTCGGTTGGCTTGTTCAGACCGAGCAGGGCCTCGCCGAGTCCGACCACGCCCGTGAACCACAACGGTGAGGCGTGCACCGGACTGTCCTCCGACCAGCTGAGCTCGAGGCACTGCTCGCACGCGAGCCGCGCGGCCTCGTAGTCGCCGCGTACGAGGTGAAAGCAGCCCTCGGCGTGGTGCAGGTGGGCCTGCCAGCCGAGGAAGCGTTCCGCGAGCGGACGCATGCGCTCGATCACGTCCTGGACGCCGACCAAGTCTCCCGCGTTGAAGCACGCACTCAGCTCGACCGCGAGCAGCGTCTTGAACATCTGCGGCGCGCGCGACTGCAGCGAGAGCACCTCGGCCTGGCGTCGCAGGCGCTCGGCGCCCTTCGAGTCGCCGTGCTCGAGCCGGACGATCCGTCGCAGCTGCAGCGCGCCCATGCGTTGCACGGGGTCACGCTCCAGCCGGTCCGCCCAGCTGATTGCCGACGGCATGCCGCTCTGGGCTTCCACCACGCCGATCGCGTACGCGACCGCGTTGCCGATCTCTCGCGCGTGGAGCTCGGACGCAGTATTCATGTTGTCGATCTTCGCGAGCACGGCCATCCATCGCTCTCGCGCGCTCTCGAGGTTGCCTTCGTTCACCATCGTCCGGGTCGCGACCGCGTTGTTCCAGACCGCGTCGAGCATCGGCGATAGCGCGACGAACGGCTCGAGCAACTGCGGCAAGCCATCCAATAGCGCCGGAGCGTAGGTGCGGCCGCCGATCATGATGCACACGACCACGTACTCGGCGAGCAAGCGCAGCGCTTCTTCGATCGAGTAGACGCGCTCGGCCTCCGGCGTGGCGAGGTAGCGCTGCTGCGCCGCGGTCAGCGCGCGCATCAAGCGCTGCCCCGGGTCCGGCTCGGTGTCGGCGCGGTACAGGTCGAGACCGGAGTCGTGCTCCAGCTGGGTCAGATACTCGCGGGCCGAGTCGGGGTAGTCGCAGTCTTCGAGGGTGGTGGCGCCGACCAGCTGCCAGCGCCGCAGATCGTGCACCGCGCGCGGGCTCGCGCCGAGCTGGCGCGCGACCTCGAACGCGCGCGGGTAGCAGCTCATCATCTTGGCGATGTTCTGCTCGAAGACCTCCGCGCGATCGATCGAGACGGCGTACCTCGCGTTGAGCGCCTGCAGCGCCTGCAGGGCTTCCTCATCGAGCCCGCCGGCGAACGCGTGGTAGATGAACGCGATCGGCGAGATCGGTCGATACATCTCCGCCAGCGCGCGCTGCCGCTGGACGATCGCGTCCGCCTCGAGGCCGTCGCGGAAGGCCACACCCCACAGCTGGTTGGACAGCGTGTAGCTGACGCCGTCGCCCGCGATCGCCTGGATCGACACCAGTTCACTCAGCGCCTGCTCGACCCGCGACAGGCTCGCGTCCGGCAAGAGCGCTCGGTACTGGGCATCGCGCAGCGCCGGGTAGAATGCCAGCGCGTGCGCCTCCGCGAGGAAGCGCGCGTCGGCCGACAGCTGCTGGGCCCGCGAGCGCAGGGCGTCGCTGAAGCCTCGTGGCAGGTCGTCCGCCTCCAGCCGGGCGGGCAGGGTCCAGGTGCCGGCCACGTAGCGGATCGCGTCTCGATCCACGAGGTATTGCGCGAGGTCGATGGTCTGGCGCGGGTTGCCACGCGCGATCTGCTGCAGCTCACGGCTGAGCAGCTCGAGGTTCGCGACGTCGCCGAACAGCGATCCGAGCAGTGCGTGTGTCTCCGCAGCCGTCAGCGGCTCGAGCTCCTGCACGCTGCAGCGGCGGGCCAGCGCGCGAACGATGTCGCCCGCCAGCCCGTCGCTGTCGCTGCTGAACGCGACGAACACGGGCGCTCGTCGCGAGCGGTCCAGGAACGCCGCGAGCACCGCCGCCGAGGAGGGGTCGATGCGCTGCAGGTCATCGACCGCGATCAGCAGCGGCCAGCGCTGGCTGATGCTCGACCACAGCTCGCAGAACGCGTCCTGCAGCGGTTGCGGATCGAGGCTCGGATCGCCGAACGGCTTGAGAGCGAGCCTGCCCTCCGCGGCCGCTGCGCGCTCGAGCGGCTCCGGTTCGAGCAACCCCGGCGCGAGCTTCTCCAGCGCCGCGCTGGGCAGCGTCTCGAGCAAGTGGCGGGTCAATGCGTGCGGTACCGCGAAACGCCCGGCGCTCGCGCTGCCGGCCGCGCGCAGCACCGTGAAGCCGAGCGTCTTGGCCTCGAGCGCGAAGGCGTCGAGCATGCGCGAGCGGCCGACGCCGGATTGCCCGTGGATCAGCAGAGCGCCCGGGCGGCCCAGGCGCGCCGCTGCCAGCAGCTGGCGCAGCTCGCGCAGCCGAGCGTCGCGGCCTACCAGCGTCGGCGTCGCGAGGTACGCCGCAGAGACCGCAGCTGACTCGTCGGCCGCGTGACCCGAGAGTGCAGCCAGGCGCTGCATCACCTCGAAGGCGTTCTGCGGGCGCCGCATCGGCTCCGGGTTGATCAACGCGAGCACGAGATCGTCCAGACCTGCGGGGATCTCCGGCACGATCATCGAAGGCGGCGCGACCTTGCTCCGCCAAGCCGCCATCGCGTCCGCGAACGTGCGCGCCGGATATGCCATGCGGCCCGTCAGTGCGAAGTAGAGCGTCGCGCCGAGCGAGAACAGGTCGGTGCGCGCGTCGAGGGCCAGGCGATGCACGGTCTCCGGTGCGACGAACGGTGGTGTGCCGACCACCTCGGCCGCGCCGGCGTTCATCGGTACCATCGCGCCGAAGTCGATCAGCTTGGCGCGGCCGTCCTGCGTGCAGCGGATGTTGCGCGGGCTGATGTCGCGATGCACCAGGCGGCGCGAGTGCAAGAGCGCGATCGACGAGCACACCTCGAAGAACACGCGACACGCGTCGCGCCAAGGCAGCGGGCTGCGCTCGCGCAAGTCACCGCCGTCGAGCAGCTCCATGCTGTAGTACGGCGCATGCTCGACCAGGCCGTAGTCGTGGACCGCGATCACGTGTGGATGGCGCAGCTGCGCCAGCGTGTGGAACTCGCGCTCGAAGAGCGCCGCGACGGTCGACTTGCTGCTGTCGGCGGCGAGCATCAGCAGCTTGAGCGCGACCTCGCGTCCCGCGACCACGTCCCGCACGCGGTACACGAATGACATGCCGCCGCGGCCGAGCAGGGCCAGGACCTCGTAGCGATCGGCGATCATCGCGCCCTCTGGTAGAGGCTCGGGATGGATGGCGGTTCGAGTCATGGTCACGGGTCCCCTGCGCGCGACCAGCCAATTATCGTCTGACCAGTCCCAATCTGCGATGCAGGCGTTTGGAGGAGGCTTCGCACACGCAAAACCCGCATGAAACTACTGAAGATTCTGGTCGTGCACCGAGTAACCGGAAGCGCGTACAATTACCTGGCTGGCAACGCAAAGGCTGTGACGTTCAGAGCTTGTGCGTCGATCTCCAACAAGCCGCTAGCCAAGCAGTGCGAACGAGTCCCGTGCGCTGGCTACGTGCTCGAGCCGGAAGAGCTCCGTGGCGGCGGCTCTCGCTGCGTCGGCGCCGAGCGGGCACGCCGCACGCTGTGCACAGTCCACGAACTTCGCGACCAGCTGCGCATCATCGAGCGGCTGGTCCGGGTGGCCGAGCGGTGGGTCGATTCGCAGTCGGTGGATCTGGCCCGTGTGCACGTGGAGCTCGAGCGAGCCGCTCACGCCGTCGCGCAGGTCACTGTCGGAATCGGCCACGAACGACACGCGCCGCGCGAGCTCGATCACGCGCGGGTCGCCCAGCGCCTCGGGGCTGAAGCCGTCGAGCGTGACTGCGCCGCGCGAGAGCGCCAGGGCGACGCAGTAAGGCACGCTGAACTTCGCGTCGATCGCCGTGCGCGGTGCCTGCTTGCGCGCCAGTGGCTCGGCCAGCATGCGCTGCAGCGCGCTGCCACGCGCGACGACCATCGCGATGTCGTCGGGCGACACGCCATGCTGCTCGTGCATGCGCAGCGCGGCCTCGACGAAGGCGTGCGTGCCGCGGCAGCTGGGCCACGGCTTGTAGCTGACGCGTTCACCCAGGAACTGCGTCCCCAGCCCGGCCAGCAGCCGCTCGGGCTCGTACGCCCCCCTGGCGAACAGCGCGTACATGCCGAACTCTCCCTCGAAGGCCGCCTCGAACGCGCGCACGTTCCGCGCCGCGAGCTCGGCCGCGAGCAGGCCCGCGTGCGCCGCGAACGCATCTCGCACCGCGCGCAACGACGAGTCCGCGTCGTGCTTGAATTGCGAGCTGCACATCGCCTGAGACAGCGTGAGGCCGAACGCAGCGACGATGCGCTCCTCGTCCAGCGCAAGGAGCTTGGCCGCGCTCGCGGCGGCGCCGAACGCACCGAGGATCGGCGGCGGGTAGAAGCCGTGGCGGTCGGGATTTTGCTCGAGCGCGAGCGCGAGCCGGCACACCACGTCGCAACCCGCGGCGAGCGCGAGCAGCACGCTCTGCCCGTCGATCGAAGCGTCGCGCTCCGCGAGGGCCAGCACGACCGGGACGCATGCAGCGTTGGGGTGCGCCGGCGTGCCGTCGTAGGCATCCTCGTAGTCGAGAGCGTGCGCCAGCGCGCCGTTGGCACATGCAGCCATCAGCGGCATGGCTCGCGCGCCGTATCCCAGGACCTGGCACGGCCCCGGTGCCTGCGCCGCCAGCTCCGAGAAGGGCGCACATGCTGCTTCGAGGCCGCTCGCGCCCAGTGAGACGCCGATCGCATCCAGCAGCGAACGCTTGGCCGCGCGCACGGTAGCCGCAGGCAAGTCGGCGTAGGTCACACGCGCAAGGTGCTGCGCCAACTGGCGAGTGATCGGGGGCATGGCTCGAACGAGAGCCTACCCGGAATGTCGGCTACTTTGCCGATCGACCTGCCTGAGCCGCGTGCGCCACCGGTGCGGTCGCGCGCGCCAGCTCCACGATGCGGTCTTCGGTGAGCTGGGTGGTGTTCATCAGCGAGCGTTCGCTGCGGATGCGCACGGAGTTCCCGCCGGAGATCTGGAAGAACTCGCCGGTGCTCTGCGTCGCGAGCGCGCCGCTGATGTCGATGCGGCACTCGGACAAGAGCGGCTTCATCTTGTCGATCGCCGCGCCAGAGGCGATGCGGCCGACCCACCAGGTTCCGATGTTGTCGCGCGCCTTGTAGTCGAGGTCGCCCGGGCTCTGCGTCGCCAGCATCACGCCGAGCCCCGCCGAGCGCGCGCGCTTGAGCAGGCCTTGCAACGGCTCCTTGGTCGCGGGCTTGGTCGAGGCGGGTAGGTAGGCATCGGCCTCGTCGAGCAACAGCAGCGTTTGCAGCTGGCTCGAGGGGCTCCTGCTGCACCAGCGCGAGAGCTCGATCAGCAGCTGCGACACCCAGAAGTCGGCGCACGCCGGCCCGCCCAGGAACTTGGTGCTGATGATCGTCATCGGCACCTTGCCCGCCGGCACCGAGCCGTCCAGGCCGAGCAACCCCTCGGCGGTCAGCGGTGGATCGTCGCCTGCGAGCAACACGCTGTGGTTGATGCGCAGCGCTTCGAGCTTGTCGACGAGCTTCTTCATGTGCTTGGGGTCGAGGTGACCGATCTCTGCGAGCAGGCTCTCGTCCTGATCGTGCATGAGGCTGATCACGTCCGGCAGGCTCGGCTCGTCGGCGCTGAGCTGCGCGATGACTTCGATCGCCTTGGCCAGGATGGCGAGCTGCGTGGAATCGGTCTTGGGCCCTGCCATCGACAGCAGCGCCTGGGCGGCATAGCCCGCGAGCTGCGCGCGCTCGTGCGCCGGCAAGCGTGCAAGGCCAGGCGGCACCGCGCGGATGCGCAGCGAGCGGCCGAGTGGGTTGCCGGGGGTGTACATGCGCATGTCGAGCCGCGAGCGCAACGCCTGGAGGCGCTGCACGCGTTGCGGATCGGGATCGCTGCGGTCCCAGCTGCGTGGGTCGGCGTAGATCGCCAGGTCGCCCTTGCGATCGAGCATGACCACGCCGATGCCGCGCTCGGCGGCTTGTTCGATCACGTGAAGCGCGAGCGAGGTCTTGCCGCTCCCGGAGGCGCCGAGGAACGCGGCGTGCTGCTTGAGGCCCTGCAGCTCGATCTCCGCCGTTTGCTTGCGCACAGAGACTACGGTGCCGAGGCTGAGCTTGTGATCCGACGGGCGCGGGGAGGGCTCGCTGTGCGACGGTCCGGGCTCAGGCGCGCGCAGGCTCGGCTTGGGCGCAGGGACGCTTGGCTTCAGGCCGATCGACTTGCGCAGGTCCTCGAGCTGCAGCCACGGCTGGTACTCCTTCACCCACGCGGAGAAACCAGGCTCGGCGCCGTGCTGCTCGCTGAATTCTTTGAACGCGACGAGCTGGCGCCAGGTCGCCTGATCGACCACCCACGGGCGGCCGCCTTCCTGCGCCAGTCTCCCGAGCTCCTTCGCGAGCGCCGTGCCGGGCGTGCCGCCGAACTCGGAGCAGCGCACCGCGACCGCGTGGCGTCGATCCTTCTTGGCTTCCTTCCGCAGCGCTTCGAGCTGCTTGGCTAGCTTCCCGCCGCGCGGCGTCAGGTTGGTCATACGCAGCAGGAGCGAACCCGCGCGCACCGACTCGCCTTCGGGCTTGACCTTGAGCGTCCAGCCGAGCACGTCGAGCAACGCGTCGTCCTCGCTGGGCACCTCCACCTTGTCGATCTCCAGCAAGCATTGCGCCCATTCGCGCGCAAACTTCGGGGTCGGTCCGGGTGGTGTCGGCTTGGCCGTCGGCTCTTCGCGTGAGTACTCGGTGTACGAGAGCAGCCGCCCGCTGGCGACGCACGCCTGCTGATAGCGGTGCAGGTGTCCGATCAGGTCGCGCGCGCGCAGGCCGCGCTGGTCATCGATGATCTCCTGCGGGATTGGGAAGCACGGCTGGTCATGGCGGTAGCGCACTTCCAGTTCGTTGAACAGGTTCTCCATGCGCAGGCCGACCATCTCGCGCGTGTCCTCTTCGCTGCGCTGCTCCTTCAGCTCGAGCGGCTTCGAATCGCGTTCGAGTCGATCGATGACGGACTTGGTCAGGTGCATGCGAGCGTCCAGGTAGAAGTCGCGCAGGCACGTGATGACCACGACGGCGTTCGGGACGTTGTCCGAGATGTGTCGGACCAGGTCCATCAGCCGCGCAGCTTGGGACTTGTTCGTGTCGTGGTTGGCCACGTCCTCGAGTTGATCCAACAGCAGCACCAGCGCGCCGCCGTCCACGCGACCGATCACCTTCGCGATCGCGCTCAAGATCCCGAACGCGCCGTCGGCCCGCGCCGCCACGCCACCCAGCAGCTCGGCGTCTTTGCGGCCGAGCGCCTGGCCGCGCAGGTACTTGACGACCCGTGTGTAGTAGCGCGCGTCACCTGACTGTAAGAATAACAGCGCGCGTGTCAGATCGAGGTCGAGATCGGCGAAGCGCGGTTGCTCGAGGACGCGGTCAGCGAGCTTGAACACCAGGTCGGAGAGCGCGTCATCGGTCATCTCCTCGTCCTTGAGGCG
>DATEOF010000237.1:0-3803 GCA_035274465.1 Polyangiales bacterium | reverse complement strand
CCCGCGCCCCCCGGGCGTGCCCCCAGCGGTCCGCTGCGTCCTCGCTACGAGCCCCCGCAGGAGGAGGCCGAGCTCTTCAGTCGCGCGCTCGAGGCGGCGATCGAGCTCTCGATCGATCCTGCCGCCGCGCCCAACGAGACGCGCTTCTCGAACGCGCCGCCGAGCGCGTCGCTCGCGCTGTCTGCGGCGGAGGTCTCGCTGCGACCCGCCGCGACATCCGATCCGGCTCAGGACGCGCAGCAGCCGACCGCCGATGTGCTCAGCAGCTTGCCGTTGTTCCCGCTGTTCGCCGAGGTGCCGCCCGAGGTGTTGTCCGAGATGATCACCGGCACCGAGCTGATCGAGCTCGGCGACGGCGAGTACGTCATGCGCAAAGGCGATGCGGGCGATGCGTTGTACGGCATCGTCGACGGCAGCGTGGTGATCGAGGTGCCCGGCCAGCCGATCGAGCACGCGCTCGCCGAAGGCGACGTGTTCGGCGAGTCGTGCCTGCTACAAGACGAGCCGCGCCACGCCGACGTGCGCGTGAAGGGCCGCTTGACCGCGCTGCGCATCCCGCGCGACACGCTGCTGCAGATGTTGCGCGGACACCCGCCGCTGGCCGAGCTGCTGCTCGAGCTGTTGACGCGGCGCCTGCTCGGCAACTTGCTGCAGAGCTCGCCGCTGTTTCAGGAGTTCGACTCAGAGGGCCGCCGCGCGCTCTCGCGTATGTTCGAGGTGCGACGCGCCGCGGCCGGGACGCGCCTGGCGATCGCCGGCAAGCGCATGGACGGCCTGTATATCTCGCTGACCGGCACGCTGCTCGTGGAAGCCCCCGGAGCCGAGGCGGCAATCGCGTCGCCGGGTAGCATGTTCGGGCAGCACACCTTGCTCTCGCAGGAACCGGCGCCGGCCAGCATCACCGCGCGCGTCAACCTGGTCGTGCTGCGCCTGCCGAGCGCGACCTTCACCCAGCTCGTCATGCAGCACCCCATGATCATGGCGCGGCTGGCGGAGCTGTCGACGGATGCCGTGGTGTCGGTCACTCTATAGCCCGCTGTGACCGAGACCCTCTACGAAGCGCTGGGCGGCGAGGCCAAGTTGCGCGCGGTGATCGACGACTTCGTCGAGCGCGTGTTCGCGGACATCATGATCGGCTTCTTCTTCGCCAGCGCCGACAAGGAGCGCATCAAGCGCTTCGAGTTCGAGCACGCCAGCGCGCTGCTCGGTGGCCCCCACGCCTATTCCGGCCGCCCCCTGCGCCAGGCCCACGCGCCGCACCCCATCCGGGGCGGACACTTCGCCCGACGCATGCAGGTCCTGCGACAAGTACTCGCCGCCCACGGCGTCCCCGAGGCCGTCCAGGCGCGTTGGCTGGAGCACGACCTGGGGCTGGCCGGCCAGATCACGCAGGACAACCTGGGGGAATGCAACGACTAAGGGCATGCTGGCACGGCTTGACGGGTCTTCTATACTCGGCGCCATGGATTACTCGTGTGCGTTCCGATGCCAGGCCGGTTGTGAAGGCAGTTACCCGGTCGAGCAGGTCATCTACCACTGCCCCAAGTGCGGCGAGTTGTTGGAGGTCCAGCACGACCTGAATGCGCTGAAGAAGAGCACTCCCGCGGGCTGGATCCGTCTGTTCGACGAGCGCCAACGCACCAACAAGTGGCCGTACGCGAGCGGCATCTGGGGCAAGAAAGAATGGGTGATGCCGCAGCTCGACGACGACTGCGTGGTGTCACTCAACGAAGGCGGCACGAACCTGTTCTGGGCCGAGCGCTACGGCAAGACCCTCGGCCTGAACGAGCTGTGGATCAAGCTTTGCGGCAACAGCCACACCGGTTCGTTCAAGGACCTGGGCATGACCGTGCTGGTCAGCGTGGTGCGCCAGATGATCAAGCAGGGCAAGCCGATCCGCTCGATCGTCTGCGCCTCCACCGGCGACACGTCGGCCGCGCTCGCCGCATATTGTGCGGCCGCCGGCATTCGCTCGACCGTGCTCTTGCCGCGCGGCAAGGTCACCACCGCGCAGCTCGTGCAGCCGCTGGCCAACGGCGCACAGGTGCTGGCGCTCGACACCGACTTCGACGGCTGCATGAGCATCGTCCAGCGCCTCGCGCAGGAGCCCGGCGTCTACCTCGCCAACTCGATGAACTCGCTGCGGCTCGAGGGCCAGAAGACCGTGGGCATCGAGATCGTCCAGCAGTTCGACTGGGAAGTGCCGGACTGGATCATCATCCCGGGCGGCAACCTCGGCAACGTATCCGCGCTCGGTTCCGGCCTGGATCTGATGTTCACGCTGGGCTTGATCAACAAGCGCCCGCGCGTCTGCGTCGCGCAGGCGCAGGCCGCGAACCCGCTCTACATGGCGTACAAGAAGGGTTTCGACAAGTTCGAACCCATGACCGCGACCCAGACCGAGGCCAGCGCGATCCGCATCGGCAACCCGATCTCGATCCGGCGCGCGATCCGCACGCTCGAGCGCTATCAGGGCGTGGTCGAGCAGGCGAGCGAGAGCGAGCTCGCCGAGGCCGCGGCGGCTGCCGATCGCACCGGCACGTTCGCCTGCCCGCACACCGGTGTGGCGCTGGCCGCGCTGGTCAAGCTCGTGCAGCGCGAGGAGATCAAGAAGACCGACCGCGTGGTGGTGATCTCGACCGCCAGCGGCTTGAAGTTCACCGACTTCAAGATCCGCTACCACGAGAGCAAGATCGAAGGCGTGGAGAGCGCGCATCCCAACAGGCCGATCCTGCTGCCGAACGAGTACGAGGCCGTGAAGAAGACGGTGCTATCCACCTTCGACTGAGGTTAGAGCACGCTCCAGAGCTTCGCGTGCGTCCTTGCGCAGGTTGATCAGGCGCACGCGCAGCTCGAAGCTCTCCTCGTCGATGCGCTTGCTGCCGATGGTGCGCGCCTCGAGCTTCACGTCGTTTTCGAGCTCGAGGCCCAGCGGCTTGCCGGGTGGAAACGCCTTGGGGGAGCGCAGCCGCAGCACGAGGCCCGTGAGCTCGAGCACCGCGCCGTCGTGCGCGCCCGCGATGCGAACGGGTACTGCAGCCATCAGCGGCGCCCGCGCGACATGGCTGCCCGCGCCTCCTTGAGGTCCAGCTCGCGCTTGATCGACTCGCGCTCGTCGTGGGTCTTGCGACCCTTGCCCAGCACCAGCTCGGCCTTGGCTCGCCCGTTCTTGAAGTACACCTTCGCGGGGACCAGTGCGTAGCCGCGGGTCGAGATGCGGCCCGCCAGCCGCTCGATCTCGCGCTTGTGGGCGAGCAGCTTGCGCTTGCGCTTCTCTTCGTGACCGAAGCGCCCGGCCTGCTTGTACGGGCCGATGTGCATGTGCACCAGCCACAGCTCGCCGTGCTCGATCGTGGCGTACGCGCCCTCCAGGTCGGCGTGCTTGGCTCGCAGGCTCTTCACCTCGGAGCCGGTCAGCACCAGGCCGGCTTCGAGTCGCTCCTCGACGTCGAAATTGCGCTCGGCCTTCGGGTTTCTGCAGACCAGGAGCTCGCCCGTGTCTGTCTTGTTCTTCTTGGACATCGGCGGCGGCTTGTGTACCAGCTATTCCGACCGCCTGCTCAGCCGGGCGACCAAGCCAGTGCCAGCGTCCGCACCTCGTGCCCGCGCGCGCCCAGCGTCGCGGCGGCCTCGGCCAAGGTCGCACCGGTGGTGCGTACGTCGTCTATCAGCAGCAGCTTGCGGGCGGGTAGGGCGGGCGCGCTGAACGCTCCGCGCACGTTCGAGGGACGCGCGTCGCGCGGCAGGCCCGCCTGGCTCCTGGTCGACCGATCGCGCCGCAGCCAGCCCACCCGCAGCGGGAC
>DATEOF010000236.1:0-10189 GCA_035274465.1 Polyangiales bacterium | reverse complement strand
ATCTGACCTGGTTAGTCCACCTACAAAGTGCTAGCCAAGTTGGTCCGTTAGGCCTAACGCGAGTAGCTGCGCAAATATGTGAGCTCACACTTCCCTGTGGGGAGGTGATGAATGCCCAAGCTCACGATCGTGCTGTGGTTCGTGTTCCTCGCGATCTCACTCGGCGTGCGGATCTTGATCCAGCTGCGCATGACGGGCCGAACCGGCTTCGTCTTGTCGCGTCCGGGCAGTAGTCCACTGCAGTTGTTCGCGAGCGTGCTCTTCCTTTCATCGGTGGCGCTCGGCGTCGCGAGCCCGATCTTGGCTGCGCTGCTTCCGCTGCAGCCATGGGCCGCATGGAACACGTCGGCCTCGTTGCCGCTGATCGGCGGCATCGTGTACCTCTCGGGTGTGTCGCTGGCGTTCGCCGCTCAACTGACGCTCGGGCGCTCGTGGCGCGTCGGCGTCGACGTGAACGAGCGGACGGAGCTGGTGGTGCGCGGCGCGTTCAGCGTGGTGCGCAACCCCATCTTCAGCGCGTTGTTCCTGACGGCGATCGGCCTGGCGATGTTGTGCAGCACGCTGCTCGCGTGGGTGGCGTGTGCGGTGCAGCTGGTCGCGCTCGAGATCCAGGTGCGCGCGGTCGAAGAACCGTACCTGGCGCGCGTGCACGGCGACGCCTATCGCGCATACGTCGCCCGCGTGGGCCGCTTCGTGCCGGGGCTCGGCCTGCGAACGCGTTCGATCTGAGCGGCACTCGGGTGGCAATCGCGTGGTAGGCTGAGTCCTGCTGCGCGATGACGAACGAGCTCAGAACAGGACAGATCGGTTTCTTCGACTCCGGCTTCGGCGGCTTGACGGTGCTCGAGCAGACCATCGAGCGGCTGCCGAACTACAGCTACCTGTACCTGGCGGATCGCGCGCGCGGTCCGTACGGCGGCCTCAGTCCAGCGGTGATCAACGAATACACGCGCGAAGCGGTCGAATTCCTGTTCGCGGCCGGCTGTCCGTTGGTGGTTCTCGCGTGCAACACCGCGTCGGCCTGGGCGCTGCGAAACCTGCAGCAAAAGTGGCTGCCGACTCGGTTCCCGGATCACCGTATCCTCGGCGTGATTCGGCCCTCGGTGGAGGCCCTGGCTGGGATCGAGCCCGGGCCACCTTCCAGCGAGCCGACTCGGGCATCCGGAACGGTTGCGGTGCTCGCAACCATCGCGACGGTCAGCTCCAACTCGTACGGCCTCGAGCTGGCCAAGCTTGCGCCCTCGATTCGCTTGATCCAGAAGGCGTGCCCGCTCTGGGTGCCGCTCGTGGAGGAAGGCGAGACTGCAGGCGCGGGTGCAGAGTACTTCCTTCACAAGTACCTGGATCCACTGTTCGTCGATCCCGGCGAGGCTCCGGGTCGCATTCTCCTCGGGTGCACGCACTACGCGTTCTTGCAGGCCGGCATCCGGCGCATCGTGCCTCGCGGCGTCGAGATCATCGGTCAGGCAGACAGCGTGGCCGTGCGTCTGGACGACTGGCTGCGCCGTCACCCCGAGATGGAGGAGCGCCTGGATCATCGCCGCGGCCGGCGCATCGCCGTGACCGCCGACGAAGCGCTGTTCGAGCAGTTCGGCTCGCGTCTGCTGGGCCGGGAGATCAAGGTCGAACGCGTCGAGCTGCCACGCTAAAGTTTGACAAGCCACCGGCCGGCTGACATGGCGAGATCGACCGTGCCGCCGACAGCTTCACTCGCTTCTGCCCTCGTCCTGGTACTGCCTCTTGTGATCGGGTGTGCCGAGCGACCCGCTCCGATGTCCGCCGAGCCTCCGCTGACGGCTGCCGGCAACGCGGGGATGTCGAGCTTGGCAGCCGGGAGCAGCGGAGCGCCGGCGGTCGTCGTGCTGGACGAGGATGCTCGAGTGTCGCCGGACGCCCAGCCCATCACGTGCGGTTCGACCAGGAACGCATCGCACCGGCCGCTCGAGCTGCTCGTGTAACCGGGCGGGACGTTCAACGACTACGGCCCGATCAACATGAACGATCCGATCTGCGCGCAATAGCTAACCGCCGGCTCCCGCTTGGGCTCGAAGGGCACCAAGCTGCGTTTGCATGGCATCGCGCAGCGCTCGCGCTTCATCCAGCGTCTGCAGCTGCGCGGGGCTGAGGACCGCCGCCGCGTTTTGACGGATGCCGCGATCGCGCTCGCCGATCCAGGCCTGGTAGCGCTGGAGGTCCTCGCGAGGCGGCGTGTCGGGGCCCGAGGCACGCAGGATGTCGAGGAGCATGCGCTGTTGCTCGCTCGTCATCGGCTGCCCTGCCTCCTCGAGCTGGTCGCGAATTCTTCGCAGATCGAGCCGCGCGGGAAGGGTGGCTCGCAGCTGTTCGAACGCGGCGGCCTTGGTGCCGCCGATGGCGTCTTCGAGCTCCGCTCGATCTTGGGTTGCAGTGTCAGACGAGCTCGATCGTCCACGGCTGAAGTTGCGTTGCTCCTGGCTGCTCAAGACCGCGAGCAGTCGAGCCACTTCGTCCGCAGACAGCCCGAGTTCCTCGAACAAGGCGCCGTAACTGTGCCGGAGCCTGAGCTTGTGTTGCTCGAGGGTCAACAGGGACATCGAGTTGTGTCCCACGAGCCTGGCGAATGGACTTGGGTCCGCTCGTTCTGGCTGCGGGGGCTCGCGCTGCCGCGTCGTGGCACTCTCCGCCGCAGGCTCGACTCGCGGCCGCTGCCCGGCGAGCTGCTCGATGCATGCCTGCTCGGCCGCTCGCTCGGGCGGCAACTGCGAGAAGAGGTGGCCGATCGCGGCGCCTGACAGCGCCGCGACGGACCCGATCAGCCACATCTGCCGATGTCTCATCGTCAGTCCTTCGTCGGAAGTTCGAAGTAGCAACCGCTGTTCCAGGCCTTGCGATCCGCCGCCGGTGCGCGCAGCTGGATGATGGTATCGATCACATCGCCGGTCTCCGGCCCCACGATCCCATCATCAACCAGCCCGAAGTAGCGTTGAAGATCCTTCACCCCCGCTTCCGTCTGCGCGCCGTAGCAGCCGTCGGCACCATCCGTTAATGGGTGTCCGGCGTAGTCCATCAAGACTCCCTGGACGCACTTCACCCGGCTCCAGCGGTTTCGATCAACAGGGTGGCACCCCTCGCCCGCATACATGTTGGGGGCGCCTGGCACGGCCTTCGTGACCGTGGGTGTCAACAGCGCGAAGCCCAGCGCGGCGAGCGCCGCAGCGGCGAGCGTGTTGCGAATGGCCCGGAATACAGTTGTAGATGAACGCACGATGATCCTCCGACGCTTGAAGTCAGACTTGCTATCGGCGTGCCCCGCGCACGCCGTCAGCGTGCTAGAGCAGTCTGCGCTTCACGCGTTGCGAGAAATCGTCGCGTCGATGCCGCGCTGGACTCGCAACAAGCTCTGCTCCGCCGGAACCCCCACGCGCAGCGGAAAGCCGTAGTGCCCGGTGCCACGGTGCACGTACAAACGATCCTTGCCTCGCGCCCACAGCCCGTGGTCCGGCATCTTCGCCACGAGTGACACCAGCGTCCACGGCAAGCCGAACGAGACCAACCCCACTTGCCCGCCGTGCGTGTGTCCCGAGAGCACGAGATCACCTTCACCGGGCGGCAGCTTGCGAAACGCGCCCGGGTCGTGCAGCAGCACGATCCGCAGCGCACCATTCGGCTTCGGGAAGCGCTCGCAAACCGCCGCCATGCGCTGCTCGCGATCGCGGAAGTGAAAGTCGAAGCCGAGCAGCTGCACGCGGCCGATCGGCGTGTCGATCTCCGTCGCCTCGTCGACCAGCAAGCGCACCCCGGCCTTGGATAGCGCGCGCCGTACCACGTGCGGAGCCTCGTGGTCGTGGTTGCCCAAACACGCAAACACCTTGCCCTGCGCTCGCGACAGCGGCTCGAACGCTGCCTCGAGCGCCGCCGGCGAGTGGTTCGACTCGACGGTCAAGAAGTCGCCGGTCAAACAGATCAGGTCCGGCGAACGTTCCACCGCCCGCTCGCACACCTTCCGCAGCCGCCGCACGGACATGAAGGGCCCGAGGTGCGGGTCGGTGATCTGCACCAGCTGCAGCACCTGCGGCGCGCCGTGCCCGTTCGATTTTCCGAGCGGGTAGCGGCGCATCGCGCCCGCGTCCAGGTCGTCGAGCACCAGGTCGCGCACCGTCTCGGGCGTCCACAACGACTCCGCCAGCCCGAGCAGCGCGAAGCCGTACGGCAAGTAGAACCAATCGGTCGAGGCTCCGAACGAGACCGCGATCGCCACCGGCCACGCGAGCACGGTGCCCGCCGCGTAGTACGACGCCGGGATCGACACCAGAAGCCTCCAGGCCAACGGGCGCAGGCGCGGCCACAGGAACACCAGGAAGTGCACGTACACGGCGACTTGCAGGTAGTCGCGCACGTAACCTACCCAGTTGCCGCTGCGGGGTGCGGTCGTGGAGACCAGCGTGAAGATGCCCAGCGCGATGCCGGTGAAGATGGCCGCGCCGCGTCCGCGATAGCGCCCCGCCACCAGGACGACGGTGAGGTAGGCGAGCCACGACGCAAGCGTAAACGTAGACATTCGATTGAGTGCTGGGACCTCAGGATCTGTAGACGCTCGGGCGCGATGTAAAGAGGCGTTTTGGTTCGGCTGCGATCCGCGCGCAGTGCTTGCTGCAGCGCGCGGATCGCCACACCGTGTCTAACTCACGCCACTTCGAACAAACCGGCCGCACCCATGCCGCCGCCGACGCACATGGTCACGACCACGTACTTGGCCTTGCGGCGCTTGCCCTCGATCAGCGCGTGGCCGACCATGCGCGCGCCGCTCATGCCGTACGGGTGCCCGACCGAGATCGCGCCGCCGTTGACGTTGAGCAGCTCGTTCGGAATGCCGAGCTTGTCGCGGCAGTAGAGCACCTGCACCGCGAACGCCTCGTTCAGCTCCCACAGGCCGACGTCCTGCATCTTCACGCCCGTGCGCTCGAGCAAGCGCGGGATCGCGTACACCGGGCCGATGCCCATCTCGTCCGGCTCGAGGCCCGCGATGGCGAGGCCGCGGTAGATGCCGAGCACCGGCAGGTTGCGCTGCTGCGCGATCTTGCTGTCGGCGATGACCACCGCACTCGCGCCGTCCGACAACTGGCTGGCGTTACCCGCGGTGATGGTCGCGGTGTTGTTCACCGGCTTGAGGCCCTGCAGGCCCGCGAGCGTGGTGTCGGGACGATTGCCCTCGTCCGCACCGAGCGTCACTTCCTTGTACGAGCGCGCGCCGCTGGCCTTGTCGACGAGCTGCATGGTCGTGGTGAACGGCACGATCTCGTCGTTGAACTTGCCGGCCTGCTGCGCCGCCGCCGTCCGCTGCTGGCTTTGCAGCGCGTACTCGTCCTGCGCCTCGCGGCTGACGTTGTAGCGCTTGGCCACGATGTCCGCGGTCGCGATCATCGGCATGAACAGCTCGGGCTTGTTCTTGATCAGCCAGTCGTCCTGGTACTCCGGCTTGCCCATCGGGTTCGCGGGGTCCGGCACGGTGGTGCCGACGAAGTGGTTGAGGTTGAGCGCGCCCTGCACCAGGCTGATCGACTCGAGGCCGCCGCCGATCATGAACGGCACGCGGTCCACGAGCACGCGCTGCGCAGCCATGCTGATGGCCTGCAGGCCCGACGAACAGAAGCGGTTGACGGTCGTGCCTGCCACGGTGACGGGCAGACCGGCGCGCACCGCCGCGTTGCGCGCGACGTTGTGACCGGTGGCACCTTCGGGCAAGCCGCAACCCAGGATCGCGTCCTCGACTTCCTTCGGATCGATCTTCGCGCGCTCCACCGCGTGCTTGATGGCGTGGGCGCCGAGCGCCGTGCCGTGGGCGAGGTTGAGTGAGCCGCGGAAGGCTTTGCCGATGCCGGTGCGAGCCGTGGACAAGATGACTGCGTCTGCCATTGGTGAATTCTCCGTTTTCTGTGCGAGGTATACAGTCGTGTCTACTCTCGCCGCCCAGGTATGTAGCAGAGGCCCGGGCCCTGTGAAACCGTTCACGGACGGTCTGAGACCCGAAGTAACAGCGCAATGCTGCGGAAATGCCGGGAAAAAGCCAAGCCTGCCGGGCTGGGAAGGCCGGCGCTGGGGACCGGAAGACGGTAAACCCCCCGGGGGCTGGAGGGAACCGGAATCCGTTCAGTTTTGCCGGTCGTCCGAGACCAGCTGTTTCAGCTGCCAGGTGTGCATGTGCAGCCGGTGCTGCGCCGCGACCCGGGCCTCGTGCATACGGCCCATGATCATCGAGATGCTGATGATGTGGCCGAGGCCGATGTACGACAGGAAGACGATGGTCGCAGTCTTCGGGAATTCGTGCATGCGCGGCAGGATCACCAGCACGCCGTCGCGGAATTCATAGGACGGCGGCAAGAGCCCGAGCCCTTCCAGCATCATCGGCACGAGCACCGCCAGCACGCCGATCGAGATCACCAGCGCGCGCGCGCCGCGCGTGGGTGTGTTGAAAGACGCCGCCATCGTACTCATGGCCGCGAGGCCCGGGATCAGGAACAGCGGCCCGAACATCATGCTCATCAGGCCGACCGAGAGCGTGCCCGAGATCACGTTGGCGAACAGCCGGTAGTTGGGCGAGAGGTAGCCGCGCGCGGTCAGGAACGCGATACTGGCCGTGGCGGCCGCGACCACCGCGTAGAGCGAGACTGCCACCCAGCTCTTCACGCCCATCCAGAGCACGAGCGCCGTCGTGATCACGAACGACAGGTGGATGTACCCACTCATGTTCATCGTGATGCGGTCGGAGTCCTGGTTGGTCTCGAACACCTCGAGCCGCTCCGATTCCGGCAGCTCGTCGGGCGGTTCGGCCAGTAGCTTGAGCAGCACGCGCTGCGCCTCGGAGTGCGAGGGGTCGAGCGCCAGGGCTCGGCCCACTTCGCGCAGCGCTCGCACGCGCTCTTCCTTGGCGTTGGGCCCGCCGGCCAGCGCGTACTCCGCGGCGACCTCGGCCGCGCGCGCATGCGCTTGCGCCATCTCGCGCATCAGCTTCATGTCCTGCTCGCCGTCGAGATAGCGCTCGATGGCGTCGTGCAGCTCGCGCGCGGAGCTGAAGCGGTGCTCGCGGTCGAGCTGGGTCGCCTTCACGCAGATGGCGTCGAGCTCGGAAGGAATGCTGCGCTGCGGCACGCGGAACGACGGCCGGCCGTCTGCGCCGCGCACGGTCGAGATCATCATGCCGGACACGCTGCCGCGCGAGTGCAGCGGCTCGAGCGCGAGCATCTCGTACAGGATGGCGCCGAGCGAGTACACGTCGGAGCGAGCGTCGAGGTTCGCGGTCTCGCCGCGCGCCTGCTCGGGCGACATATAGCCCGGGGTACCGAGCACGGCGCCGTCCATGGTGCGCGTGCCGGTGTCTTCGGGAAGCTCGACCAGCTCTTCTTCGCGGCGCGGCGGAATGTCGGGCAGGCCGGCGACCTTGGACAGGCCCCAGTCGAGCACGTAGATCTCGCCGTAGTCGCCGAGCATGATGTTGCTGGGCTTGAGGTCGCGGTGCAGCACCCCGCGCGTGTGCGCGAAGTCGACCGCCAGGCAGGCGGCGGCGAAGTTGCGCAGCAGCTTGCGGCGCGGATACTGCTCGATGACAGCCTTGTCCTTGCGCGAGAAGCCTTCGACGATTTGCTCGACCGTCTTGCCGCGGACGCGCTTCATGGTGAAGCACACGTCGCCATCGGGCCGGCGCATCAGGTCGTAGACCGGGACGATCGAGGGATGCTCGAGCTGGCCCTGGATGCGCGCCTCGCGCACGAAGCGCGCGAGCGTGTCGGGCTGCTTGGCGTAGCGCGTGCGCAGGACCTTCATCGCCACGTTGCGGCCGACCCGCTCGTCGTGGCACAGGAAAATCTTGCCCATGCCTCCTTCACCGAGCACTTCCTTCTCGGTGTAGCGCGAGCCCTCGTGCACCGTGTCGGGCGCGAGCCCGCTGGCCTCGACGAGCGCCGACTCGTCTCCTGCCGCGCGTGACGAGAACGCCGTAGAAGCTCTGCCGCCGGTCGCTGCATTGCGCTTGCCTGAAGGCGCCTCGGGCAGCTTCACGACGGTGACGACTTCTTCCTCGAGCTGACTATGTCTTTCCTCGGCCATGAAAAAAGTGTGGTGAAGAGGCTAGCGGTCCCGCCGCGCACCCCACGCGCGACCTAACCAAGCAGCCTGAGAAGTAAAGCACCGGCCCCTCTTACTCCTCTCCCGCGAGAGCGCAAGCTCCGTGGTGGCAGACGATGAAACGCGTGTGTGACACCCCCTACATCGTGAGCGCCAGGCGCTCGGTTCCCCCGATACGCGACAGTCTCGTTTTTCCAACGCTCTCGTGAATACCCAGTGTACTGCACGTTTCATGTGTGCGCTTTCCACAGAGGTAGTGGCAGACCCAGCTCGAAATAGCTCGCATGCCGGTCCGCAAGGATGCTTTCCAAGCACTCGCTGAGTCCACTCGTACCCATGCGCGTGACAGTACGCAGGTTGTTGTTGGCGACGCGCGCCGCGAGGGGCGGCGGTGGTGGCGGGGTAGTGGTCAGCTTGTCGAGCGGGAACTGGGACAGATCGACGAAACTGGTGCCTTGGTCCTCCGACATGCGCACTGCATTCAATGCGCTTCGCCGCACGATCTGTAGCGTCAGATCGGGAGTCCTCCTAAGAAAGGGAACGAGCCGCTCGGCGGATGCGGGGTCGGGGGCCGCGTTTGGATGAAAATCAGCCAGCGCGAGCACGGTCTCTCCGACCGCGTAGCGCTGCGCATCGGCGGCGCGCAGCTCGGCGACGAAGTGCGCGAACGCGAGTCGATCCAGATCCAGCAGCGGATAGACGATGAACGCGACGTCGATGTCGCTGTTCTGGGCAAGCGCCTGCAGCGCCTCGAGGCTGGTCGCGAGCGCTCGCTCTGCTGAGTCACAACGACTGACGTGTGTGTGCACACGGCCCGCGCGGCGCGCGTCTGCCGCCCACGGACACAGCCCGAGCGCTTCGACCACTTCGATCGTGTAGCGCGCGTGCAGGCGCAGCGCCTCGCGTTCCAGTGCCTGCCAATCGAACATGAGCGCATGGTAGCCTACCCGAATGCGGGGACGAGGCTGCGGGGAAACCCCAGTGCGCGGCGCGGGAACCAGCCCAGCGCGACGCAGCGGGCTCGCCGCCCTGCTGCTGATGGCGGCGGCCTCCACGGTGGCCCATGCGGAGCCGCCGCGCAGCGCCGGCGACCGATGGTCAGCGGAAGGGTCGCGCCCATCAGGCGCGAGCCTTCCGGAGCCGGATGCCATCTACGGCTACACTGACGATCACGGTCGCATCGTTCACGTCCAGCGCCTCGAGGACGTCCCGCTGCGGCTGCGCGACCACGCCCGCAGGCTCGACCAGGAACCGTCGCTGCTCGATCTGTGGGGCAAGGGTCCGCAACCGGGCAAGCCTGTGGTCCTCTACCGATATCGGACGTTGGACGGCCGCACCAAGTACACCAACCTTCGCGACTCGGTCCCGGCGGCGCAGCGCGCAGGAGCCGAGGTGGACCTGTCCCGCGTCTCGCTGAACACAGACGTCGGCAGGGACCTGGACCGACGCCTGAACGAAGAGTTCTCGCGCCTGGCGGAGCAGCCCGCCTGCCAGCAGCTGAGGGCGGCGGCCGACCGCGACTTGTTGCAGATTGCTTGGCAAGAACATGGCCCGTTGGTGGTGTGCGGCGGCGCGATCTTGTTGCTCGTGTTCTTCACGCCTTCCATGGTTCGGCGCGTCGGCGGTCCAGCCTGGTCCAAGACGATAGGCATGGCCGTGCCGATCCTCGCCGTGGTGGGCATCTTCGCGTACACGACGGTGCGCTCGAACCACGCGATGGAGAAGCTCAAGCAGCAGGCCGAGCCCTGTCAGGCCGAGACCTGGAACGCACTCGCCCAGAACGACCACGGCCTGGTCGAGCGCTACAAGCTGCTGCAAGGCATGCGCACGCAACAGAGCGCGTTCGCGCAGATTGCAGCCGAGGGGCGCTAGAGAGGCGAACCGCAAGCGGCCGCGGCAGCCCTCGCGTCGGCCAACCACGGGCTGCTCGCGTCTTCGTTGGCCGCACGCAGCGCGACGGACTGTTGCAAGTCGCTACACGCCTGCACCGCTGCACCGGTGTGCAGTCGCGCCTGACCGCGGCGCGACAGGGCCTCCGCCTCGAGCCTCGGGATCCCCCGAGCCTCGCCCAGCGCCGCCTCTGCCAGCTGCA